>JAZLKR010000020.1:0-4967 GCA_045597705.1 Acetatifactor sp. | reverse complement strand
ATCAGCTTCTGCACGAAGAATTGCGGATTCCTTTTCACCTTCTGCGGAAAGGATGCTTGCCTTCTTTTCACCTTCTGCACGAGTTACAGCTTCACGTCTTTCACGCTCTGCCTTCATCTGCTTCTCCATCGCATTCTGGATTTCTGCGGGAGGAATGATGTTCTTCAGCTCAACACGGTTAACCTTGATGCCCCAAGGGTCGGTTGCGATATCCAGCTGAGCTCTCATCTTGGTGTTGATGGTTTCACGGGAAGTCAGTGTCTGGTCGAGTTCCAGGTCACCGATGATGTTACGAAGAGTTGTAGCGGTCAGATTTTCGATAGCCATCATAGGATTCTCAACACCGTAGGTGAAGAGCTTAGGATCGGTGATCTGATAGAATACAACGGTATCAATTCTCATGGTAACATTATCCTTTGTGATAACGGGCTGAGGAGGGAAGTCTGCAACCTGCTCCTTCAAGTTAACTCTTCTTGCCACCTTATCAACAATGGGAAGCTTGGTGTGGAAACCTACTGACCAGGTTCCCTGGTAAGCGCCGAGACGCTCGATAACAAAAGCCTGTGCCTGAGGCACGATCTTGATGCAGGAAACTGCAATCCATAATGCGATAATAACTAATACTGTAATTAATACGGGCATTCTAAACCTCTTTCTGTACTGTAGTGTGACAGTACGCACTTTTTTATTTTGCTTTCTTACTTCACTACTATGCGATTGGTTTAACAATCAGTCGAACACCGTTGATGGAAACAATTTCCACAATCTTCTGTGCTGCAATTGCCGTGTCATCCAGGCTTCTTGCACTCCATTCCTGACCGTTTACGGTAACGGTACCGATTCCCTGAAGATTGTTGATCTCGGAAATTACGATTGCCTGCTTTCCTACAAGGCTTTCGGCGTTGGTTCTCTCACGATTCTTGTTGAAGTACTTCATTGCAACAGGTCGTGTGAAGAACAGCAGAACCAGAGAAATGATCAGGAACAAAAGAATCTGCAGCGCGATTGGTGCGTGTACAACTGCTGCGAGCAATGCGATAAGTGCGCCGCCGGCAAACCAGATTGTTGTAAGTCCGAGCGTTGCAACTTCAATTACGATTGCAGCAATCAGAATCACCAACCAGATAATCACCATTTGTGTCATTGTGATCCCCCTCCTCTCATCATATCAGCAAATAGTGCTTTGCGTTTCTTATAGTCATCATTATAGAGTATTTTCTTTTGACAATCAACCGATATCAGCACACGATAGAAAAGTTTATCGTTCAATTTCTGCATTTTCATTGCACGAAAAAAGCGGCAGGTTTGTCCTGCCGCCTCTGTGTTTCCTGTTAATAGAATACATGGTTACCGATAATCATACCCTCGTGACCGTTAACGGTACGGAAGTGTGTACGGTCTCCTACATTGGAAGAACCGGAAAGTGCTTCCTCTGCTGCTCTGAAGCAGCTCTCGTAAATCTTGCCTGACTCCAGAACTCGGTTTAACTTACCTGTCATAGCAGGTGTAAACTGTCCGGATGCATAGATAACACCATGAATGGTATCAGGGTAAGCGCTGCTTCTTACACGGTTCAGAACAACCGCACCTACAGCAACCTGTCCTTCATAAGGTTCTCCGCCGGCCTCACAGTGAATCAGTGCTGCCAGAAGAACCATGGTATCTGTATCAGCTGTATACTCGCCATAGTTTACATATGTCTTTGATGACTTCTCTGCTTTCTCACGGGCTTTGATCTCAGCGATTGTTTCGCCGGCGTCAACAGTGAATCTCAGGGAGACATATTCAGTCTGGAGGTAACCCTCCTTACCGTCGTAGTTAATGCGAACCCATCCCTCAGGCGTCTTCTCTACGACTCTCGCCTTGGTTTTGGATTTTTTGGACTTTGACTTGGTCTTGGAATCGTCCGCTGTCTCATCCTCGTCTTCTACGACCTCTGCGATTTCACCCTTGGGGAGCAGGCCATGAACCTCTGCATCCATCTCGGGTGCTTTACGAACACGAATGGACTCGGAAGTAACAGTCGCAATTGTTCTTCCTACATCCTTTGCAAGCTTGTAAGCGTCCTCACCGAACAAGAGATTCTCGTCCTTGGTCCAGCCTACTACATTGCCTGACTGCAGCTGGGTCCAACCGTCCCTACGGTCCAGAATGGTACCGCCGCAATCCTTATAAACCTTGCCGATGATCTCGGCATCCTCGTTTGCTTCGCTTCTAACATCAAGAACGTCCTCAACATTTGCCATAACAAGGGACTCGTAATTGTCCTCTGTCTTGTCCACAAACTGAACGTTCAGCTGCTGTGCCTGTTCACTTACAATCTCGGTTGTGTTTGACACGCCGGGATTTAACAGTGCTGCAACACCGCCTCGCAGGTCTCTCATGGTATCATTGCTGCCAGCCGCTACAGTCATGTCAGCCTGCAGGATTAAGGTTGTGGAAAGTACCAACCCAAGCACTGCGGCAAACAGCCTATTGCTTCTTGCCATTTTTTCTACCTCCAAAAGTTTTTTCTGTAACTATATTTATTACAACTTTTTGTAAATATGTTACAGAATTATTAAATTTGTTAAGAGATTATGGTTGCCATAATAGCAGATAGCACTTTTTTTGTCAAGTTTTTATCTAAATTGAGCATATTTTGGGCGGTTTTTCCCGTATTTAAAGCATTTTTTGCGATTTTTAGTTGTTACAAGGCTGTTAATTTATATGTTTCTTCGTATTTTTATGTTACTTATTTTCGTAATTTTATACATTCCTGCATAATGAAACAGGCGCAAAAAATGTCCCGTAAATCGATTTAAAAACCATTGATTTTCGGGACATTCTGCCGTTTAATTATCAGTATTTCGTTGTCTGTTTTACATGTTTTTGGATTTGTTTATGCATGCTTCCATGGCGTCCATAACCGCTGCGCGAAGGCCCATTTCCTCCAGAACCTTCACTGCCTCGATGGTGGTTCCGCCGGGTGAACAAACCATATCCTTCAGCTCGCCGGGATGCTTGCCGGTCTCCAGAACCATCTTTGCACTTCCCAGAACGGACTGTGCCGCGAACTCGTAGGCCTGCTTTCTGGGCATGCCTGCAGCAACAGCCTCATCTGCCATTGCCTCAATGAACATGAACACATAAGCGGGTGAGCTTCCGCTGACACCGACCACAACATCCATCAGTCTCTCGGGTACAACGCTTGCCTTACCGAAGGACTGCATCAGCTCAACAACGGTGTTCAATTCTTCGGCGCTGACCTCGGGTCCTGCGCAGATTCCGGTGCAGCCCTCAAGAACCAGTGCGGGTGTGTTGGGCATGCAGCGAACGATTTTCAGGTCATCTCTGCCGAAAGCGCCCTTGATGTAATCCAGGGTTCTGCCTGCTGCGATGCTGATGATGAGCTTCTTCTCATCCACGCTGTCCTTAATCTGTGCGATCACCTCAGGGAACATGATGGGCTTTACTGCCAGGAAGAGAACATCTGCTTCCTTTGCCACCTGCGCGTTGTCTGCCGCGATGGTGATGCCATACTTTGCAGCTACCGCGTCCATGGTTGCCTGTGTCTTGGAGCAGCCGATGATATCCTCGGGTGCTGCCATTTTCTTGCCGAGCATACCGCCGATCATAGCGGTTGCCATATTGCCGAGACCGATAAATCCGATTTTCATAATTTCTGTTGCCTTTCTTCTATTATATATAGTAGATACTCAATTAATTAATTCGTGTGACGCTGTCTGTGTGCCTCATACATGAGCAGCGTGGTAGCGATTGCCGCATTTAAGGATTCCACCTGACCCTCCATGGGGATCTTCAGGTAGTCCTTCGCAAGGTCTGCCGTTTCCTTGGTCAGACCGTTGCCCTCATTGCCGATGAGGAAAGCGGTGCCTCCCTTGAAGGAGAAGCTGTCGTAGTAC
The DNA here is from genome assembly GCA_045597705.1 of Acetatifactor sp. Classification (GTDB taxonomy): domain Bacteria; phylum Bacillota; class Clostridia; order Lachnospirales; family Lachnospiraceae; genus Acetatifactor. The sequence goes on along the minus strand of JAZLKR010000020.1, from coordinate 1,062 downwards.
TGCTTGCCGTTCAGATGGGCAGCGTAGGTGTGAATCTGCTTCTCATGCAGTGCCTTTAAGGTATCCTCCAGGCTGTCCACATAGAGAAAAGGAACTCTGTAAATGGAACCCATGGTGGCACGAATGGTTTTGGGATTGAAAATGTCCACTGTCTGTCGGCTCATAATGACGCCGGTCACCCCTGCGCCCTCTCCGGTGCGGACAATGGTTCCCAGATTGCCGGGATCCTGCAGGTTCTCCAGAATGACCAGCAACGGATTTTCCACAGCCAGTAAATCCTCCAGACGATAAGCGGGCTGCTTCAGCACGCTCAAAACGCCCTGAGGGGTCTGGGTATCGGACATCTTTGCGAACAGGTCATCCGCCACTTCCTCGTAGCCGGTTTTCTTTAATTTGTCGCTGATTTCGGGATTGGACAGTGCCTTCTCCACAGCGGAGTGCGCCAGATAAACCTCTCGCACGCTTTCCACGGGAGCCTCCTGGAACATCTTGAAGCCCTCCACCAGGAAGATGCCTGCGCTGCGTCGCTCCTTGGCCTTGTTCTGCCACTGCACTACCTGCTTGTATTTTCCGTTGGAACTGCTGGTAATCATCGGTTTCCTTCCTCACTAACACAGAACGGCTGTCCAATTGCTTGGGCAGCCGCATTGCTCTAATTTCAAAAATTATACAGTTAACAGCTGAGCAACCTCGAACTGGTACTCGTCGATGCTCTTCTCCATCTTCAGTGCCTCTTCGATGTCGTAGTCAACGAACTCACCGTTACGGTATCCAACAACTCGGTTGGTCTTGCCGTCCAGCAGAATGTCTACTGCGTAAGCACCCATGATAGATGCGTAGTAACGGTCCATTGCTGTGGGGTTACCACCACGCTGCATGTAACCAAGAATGGTAGCTCTGGTCTCGATGCCGGTTGCAGCTTCGATTCTTCTTGCCATAGAGGTTGAATGGCCGATGCCCTCAGCGTTGATGATGATGTGATGGCTCTTGCCCTTCTTACGGCTCTCGATGATGTGGTTGATGATTTCCTGCTCATTGTAATCGTACTTCTCAGGAATCAGA
>JAZLKR010000019.1:0-21119 GCA_045597705.1 Acetatifactor sp. | reverse complement strand
GATGGAGAAGCATTCCATCATAGTAGAATTAAGGAGGTAATGAAAATGGCTATTCTTTACAACCACCACGAAGTGGAAGAAAAATGGCAGGGCATTTGGGATGCTGAGAAAGCATTTGCAACATCCACAGATTATACAAAGCCCAAGTATTATTGTTTGGTTGAGTTCCCTTATCCTTCAGGACAGGGCCTTCACGTAGGTCATCCCAGACCTTACACCGCACTTGATATTGTAGCTAGAAAGAGAAGAATGCAGGGCTATAATGTTCTGTATCCCATGGGTTGGGATGCATTCGGCCTTCCTACCGAGAACTATGCTATCAAGAACCACATTCATCCCAAGATTGTAACCAAGAACAATGTTGCAAGATTCAAGAATCAGCTGCATTCTTTGGGTTATTCATTTGATTGGGACAGAGAGATCAATACCACTGATATTGAATACTACAAGTGGACACAGTGGATTTTCTTAAAGCTTTTCAATGCAGGTCTTGCATATAAGACTGAGATGCCTATTAACTGGTGTACTTCTTGTAAGGTTGGCCTTGCAAATGAGGAAGTTGTAAATGGTGTTTGTGAGCGTTGTGGATCTGAAGTTGTTCGTAAAGTTAAGAGCCAGTGGATGCTGAAGATTACAGAGTATGCTGACAAGCTTATCGAGGGACTTGAGTCTGTAGATTATATCGAGAGAGTAAAAGTATCTCAGAAGAACTGGATCGGTAAGTCTACCGGTGCTGAGGTTGATTTCGCTCTTACAGGCAAAGAAGATAAGCTTCGCATTTATACCACAAGACCTGATACTTTGTTTGGTGCAACCTACATGGTTATCTCTCCTGAGCATCCTCTTATTGAGAAGTACAAGGCAGAGATTAAGAATTATGATGCACTGGTTGAATACAGAGAGATGGCTGCTAAGAAGTCTGACTTCGAGCGTACAGAGCTTGCTAAGGATAAGACCGGTGTTCAGATCGATGGTCTTACCGCTACCAATCCTGTTAACGGCAAAGAGATCCCTATCTGGATTTCCGACTATGTACTTATGACTTATGGTACCGGCGCTATCATGGCAGTTCCTGCACATGATGAGAGAGACTGGGATTTCGCTAAGAAGTTCAATCTTCCTATTATTGAAGTAGTTGCAGGAAGCCCTGTAGATGTTACTGAGCAGGTATTTACTGATGTTGCAACCGGTACACTTGTTAACTCTGAATTCTTAAATGGTCTCTCTGTTGCTGAAGCAAAAGCTAAGATTATTGAGTTCCTGGAAGAAAAGGGTATCGGCCATGCAAAGACCAACTTCAAGCTTCGTGACTGGGTATTCTCAAGACAGCGTTACTGGGGTGAGCCTATTCCTATTATCAAGTGTGAGAAGTGTGGCTACGTACCTCTGAAAGAGAGCGAGCTTCCTCTGATGCTTCCTGAGGTAGAGTCTTATGAGCCTACCGACAATGGTGAGTCACCTCTTGCTGCAATGGAGAGCTGGGTAAATGTGGCTTGTCCTTGTTGTGGTGGTCCCGCTAAGAGAGAAACAGATACCATGCCTCAGTGGGCAGGTTCTTCATGGTATTTCCTGCGTTATACAGATCCTACCAATACAGAGGCACTCGCAAGCAAGGAAGCTCTGAATTACTGGATGCCTGTTGACTGGTACAACGGTGGTATGGAGCATACAACCCTTCACCTTCTGTATTCAAGATTCTGGCACAAATTCCTGTATGATCAGGGAGATGTTCCTTGTCCCGAACCTTACCAGAAGAGAACCAGCCATGGTATGATTCTCGGTTCCAACGGTGAGAAGATGTCCAAGTCCAGAGGTAATGTTGTTAACCCTGATGATATCGTAAGAGATTACGGTGCTGATACCCTTCGTACCTATGAGATGTTCATCGGTGCATTTGACCTTGCAGCATCCTGGAGCGAAGAGGGTGTTAAGGGCTGCCGCAGATTCCTTGAGAGAGTATGGAAACTGCAGGATATTCTGGTTGACGGTGATGCTTACAGCAAGGATCTCGAGACCAAGATGCATCAGACCATCAAGAAGGTTTCCTCTGACTTCGAGAATCTGAAGTACAACACCGCAATTGCTGCCATGATGTCATTGATTAATGAGTTCTACGGCAAGAAGGCAGTTACCAAGGGCGAGTACAAGACTCTGTTAACACTCTTAAATCCTGTTGCTCCTCATATTACCGAGGAACTTTGGCAGATTGCAGGCTTTGAGGGTAAGGTTTACCAGACCGCATGGCCTGAGTATGATGAGGCAAAGACCGTAGAGAGCACCATCGAGATTGCAGTTCAGGTTAACGGAAAGATTAAGCTGACCATGAGCATTGCAAGAGATGCTGCGAAGGATGATGTTATCGCACAGGCTAAGGCTGCTTTGGGCGATAAACTTGCCGGAACAATTGTAAAGGAAATTTATGTTCCCGGTCGTCTCGTTAATATTGTTGCAAAATAAGCTAAATGAAGGAAAGCCTCCTTACCGTATCGGTAAGGAGGCTTTTTTAATTACTTTCCTGATTGAAATCCACATGCAATCCTTTCGACTGCAGTACCTGATTCAGGGATTGCAGTTCTTCGGTTGCTGTATGCCTTTTGATGGCATTGATGGCAGCATTCATTTCCTCTCTCGTAAAGGTCAGGTTCTGTTCTTTTGCCTTCTTTAATAAGGGGAGAAGAGCAGAGAGTGCCTGTTTTCCGTTTTTACCGTTACTGACGGTCTGCATGTCGTAAAGCAGCTGCAGCTTTTCTTTTGGAATTTCTTTTACCAGTTCATCGTTCATCCATTCAGGGGTATCCATGGACAAAGCCTCCTTCCTATTGTTGACTGAACAAATTTATAAGATCCTCCGGACTGATTCCGGAGAAGGGATTTGATGTATTAGTTTTACCTTCACTGTCGGAAGCAGTCGAGAATTCCTGCATGGCCTGCATAAATTCCATGGTATCCTTCAACTGCATGAACTGATTGATTTTGTCCAGTAAATCATGATAAACATTCCTCTCATAGGGAGATGCATACGGAAGCAGTTCATTGATAAGGGTTTCCGGTGAAAATGTGGTTTCCTGATGAAATGCAGGTGATTCTTTGCGCAGCATAAGCTGTAATTCGGAACATTTGATGGAAAGCGCAAGCAGGGCTTGAAGAGAATCCGGCATATGAAAAAGCAATATTTTTGCTTCCCGCAGAGAATTATTTGTTGTCATGGAATCGTATTGTCTGACATAATCGGAGGAATCGTTTGTCTGCATGGTTTCGCCTTTCTCTATAGGGCATTTTATTCCACGCAAAGGGAAAATATGAAGACAAAAAAACAGGCTCCCGAGGGAGCCTGCAGCAGGAGATTAGTTGCAGCCGCAACCACAGCCGTTGTTGCCAAGGCTTAAGAAGTTAGAACCGCAGAAGCAATTGATCAGGAGAATCCAGATCAGAATATTGCAGGAACCGCTGCCGCCTCTGCCGTTGAAAATACCGCATCCGCCGTCTCTGTCGTTGTTGTTGAACAATAAGAGAAGAAGGATAATCCATGTGTTGTTATTGCAGCCGCAACGATCACGGTCGCGGTCGCATCCGCAGGTATCATTGCATCCGCAGCCGGATGTTGAAAAATCACTCATAGGTAAAGCCTCCATTGATTATTTATGGTTTATTTTATGCGGGTGAGCTTGTCAAAGTTGATAGTGAAAAAAACATTTAAAAAATAGGTTTGACAGCGGTGGTATTATTGTATACAATAGTACGAGATATACAATGTAAGGAGGAGAATGCCCTTATGATGATGAATGATGATACTTTCCAGAATCGTGCGGTGTCAATGAATGAGAAGAATAACCTTCTTTCCATTGAAGAGCATATGTATATTCTGGATGATGTAAAAAAACCCAATGTTTTCAGAAATATGTTTCCTTATTCCGAGATTCCCAAGATTCCTTTCAATGATCGAATCGTTCCGCATAACATGCCGAAGGAAATCTGGATTACCGATACAACCTTCAGAGACGGACAGCAGTCCAGAGCACCCTATACCACTGAGCAGATTGTAACCATTTTTGATTACCTGCATAAGCTGGGTGGTCCTAACGGTATGATTCGTGCCAGCGAATTTTTCCTTTACAGCAAGAAGGACAGAGATGCTGTATATAAGTGTATGGAGAGAGGCTATCAGTTCCCTGAGGTTACCAGCTGGATTCGTGCAAGTAAGGAAGACTTTAAACTTGTAAAAGAGATTGGTATGAAGGAGACCGGTATTCTTGTAAGCTGCTCCGACTATCATATTTTCCTGAAACTGAAGATGACAAGACGCCAGGCTATGGATCATTATCTCAGTGTTATTCGTGAGTGCCTGGAGGAGGGAATCAGCCCCAGATGTCATCTGGAGGATATCACTCGTGCCGATATCTACGGCTATGTTGTTCCTTTCTGTCTGGAACTGATGAAACTGATGGAGGAGTACAAGATTCCCATCAAGATTCGTGCCTGCGATACCATGGGTTATGGTGTAAACTTCCCCGGTGCCGTTATTCCCAGAAGTGTACAGGGTATCATTTATGCAATTCATACACATGCAGGCGTGCCTCATGAGCTGATTGAGTGGCATGGCCACAACGATTTCTATAAGGCTGTCAGCAACTCCACCACTGCATGGCTTTACGGTTGTTCCGGTATCAATACTTCATTGTTTGGTATTGGTGAGAGAACCGGTAATACTCCTCTGGAGGCAATGGTATTTGAATATGCTCAGCTGCGCGGTCATCTGAACGGTATGGATACCACGGTCATCACAGAACTGGCTGAGTACTACGAGAGAGAAATCGGCTATCATATTCCCGACAGGACTCCTTTTGTCGGCAAGAACTTTAATGTAACCAGAGCAGGTATTCATGCGGACGGTCTGCTTAAGAATGAGGAAATCTACAATATCTTCGATACAGAGAAGTTCCTGAACAGACCTGTTCTTTGCGCAATTTCCAATACCTCCGGTCTTGCAGGCATCGCACATTGGATTAACAGCTACTTTAAGCTTAAGGGCGATGACATGATTGAGAAGAACTCTGACCTCGTAAAGGATATTAAGGAATGGGTTGACGCACAGTATCAGGATGGTCGTGTTACCGTTATTACCGATGATGAGATTATTACCTGTCTGAAGAGAATCTGTAAGGAGCGCAATATCAAAATCGGCAGCAATAACGCAGCAAATTGATAGGAGCAAATATGGGGACTTACGATGTAAAACAAGAGGTTACCGATAAGTACTCTTTAAGAGGACGTGTTTTCCACAAGCTTCGTGATGATATTCTGAGCGGTAAATATGGAGAACACGAGGAACTGAAGGAGGTTGCAATCGGTGAGGAGATGGGTGTCAGCCGTACTCCGGTGCGTGAAGCTTTCAGACAGCTGGAGCTGGAGGGACTGATTCAGATTATTCCGAATAAAGGTGCCTATGTAACCGGCATAACCGAAAAAGACGTAAAAGATATTTATATGATTCGTTCACGCCTGGAGGGGCTGTGTGCAAGATGGGCAACCGAGCACATTACCCCGGAACAGATGGATGAAATGGAAGAGAATGTGTATCTTGCAGAATTCCATGCAGGCAAAGGCCATCTTGAGCAGCTGGCAGAGCTTGATAATCGTTTTCATGAAATTCTTTACGAAGCCTGCGACAGTAAAATTCTGGAGCATCAGTTAAAGGATTTCCATGAATATGTTTTGAGGGTCAGAAGAAAGACACTTTCAAACGCCAACAGAGGACCGAAATCCAATGAAGAGCACAAGCTCATCATGGAGGCAATTAAAGCTAAGGATGCCGATCTGGCGGAACAGCTGGCTCACAGACATATGATTAATGCATACGAAAATATGGTTCAGAATGGACTTCATGAAGCATACGAAAAGGAGAAAAATTATGGAAAAAATTAAAATGACAACCCCTCTTGTTGAGATGGACGGCGACGAAATGACCAGAATTCTCTGGCAGATGATTAAGGACGAGCTGATTCTTCCTTATGTTGATCTGAAGACTGAGTACTATGACCTCGGCCTTGAGTACAGAAACGAGACCAACGACCAGGTTACCGTTGATTCCGCAAATGCAACTCTGAAGTATGGTGTTGCCGTTAAGTGTGCAACCATTACTCCCAACGGTGCAAGAATGAAGGAATATGATCTGAAGGAGATGTGGAAGAGCCCTAACGGTACCATTCGTGCCATCCTTGACGGTACTGTATTCCGTGCGCCCATCCTTGTTAACGGTATTGTTCCTTATGTAAAGAACTGGACAAAGCCTATTACAATTGCCCGTCATGCTTACGGTGATGTTTATAAGAACACTGAAATCAAGGTTCCCGGTGCAGGAAAGGCTGAGCTTGTTTTCACTGCTGAGGACGGAACTGAAATCAGAGAGCTGATTCATGACTTCAAGGGTGCAGGTATCATTCAGGGTATCCACAACACCGATAAGTCAATCACCAGCTTCGCGAGAGCATGCTTCTCTTACGCAGTTGATACCAAGCAGGATCTTTGGTTCTCTACCAAGGATACCATCTCTAAGAAGTATGACCATAACTTCAAGGATATCTTCCAGGAGATTTATGACAACGAGTACAAGGCTAAGTTTGAAGAACTCGGCATTGAATATTTCTACACTCTGATCGATGACGCAGTTGCTCGTGTTATTCGTTCTGAGGGCGGCTTCATCTGGGCTTGTAAGAACTACGACGGTGATGTAATGTCTGATATGGTAGCTACCGCTTACGGTGACCTTTCCATGATGACCTCCGTTCTGGTTTCTCCCAGCGGTGTGTACGAGTATGAGGCTGCTCACGGAACCGTTCAGAGACATTACTACAAGCATCTGAAGGGAGAGGAGACCTCTACCAACTCTATCGCTACCATCTTTGCATGGACCGGCGCGCTGAAGAAGAGAGGCGAACTGGATGGTATTGATGAGCTTGTAAAGTTTGCTGAGACTTTGGAGAGAGCTTGTGTCAAGACTGTAGAAGACGGTAAGATGACAAAGAGCCTTTCTCTGATTTCAACCTGCGAAAATCCTGTGATTCTGAACAGCCTTGATTTCATTAAGGCAATCAGAGGCACTTTGGATGAGCTGCTCTAATTTCCTGCCGAAAGGGAATCACACCGATTGACAGATTTTTAACAAAATGTTAAAATATTATCACATAGTTAATTGGAGGGGTTCATTGTGGAAGAGAAAGAAATTTCACAGGCGGTCATCGGTCGTCTGCCCAGATATTTCAGATATTTGGGAGAGCTGAAGGATGATGGCGTTGAGAGAATATCATCTCAGGAACTTAGTGAATTGATGAAAGTAACTGCATCTCAGATTCGCCAGGATTTCAATAACTTTGGCGGATTCGGACAGCAGGGTTACGGCTATAATGTAGAATATCTTTATAACGAAATCGCTAAGATTTTAGGATTAAATCAGAAGCACAATTTCATTATTATCGGTGCCGGTAACCTGGGACGAGCACTTGGTAATTATATGAACTTCGAGAGAAGAGGTTTCCTGTTCAAGGGTATGTTTGATGAAAATCCGAATCTGGTTGGAAGAGATGTTCGTGGCGTTAAGATAATGCACATGGATGAACTGGATAAATTTGTTCGCGAGAACGATATCGATATTGCAGTATTGACCATTCCGAAGACGGGGGCCATAAAAGTGGCAGAACGGCTTGTGGAAGATGGTATTAAGGCAATCTGGAATTTCGCGCATGTCGACCTGAATTTGCCGGATGGTATCCAGGTTGAAAATGTTCATTTGTCCGATAGTCTGATGAAATTGTCATACAATATCAATCGATATAACAAAGAAAACAACGAATTATAATCAAAAATTGTTATCCGCGGTATTTTTTACCGCGGATTTTGCTTTTTTCAAAAAATAACTGGAAACTGTTGGATATTTGTGGTATCGTAATACTGTGGATTTGTATCCGGAAAGGAGCCTTCGTATGACTGTAGAGATTCGTAAGATGAATGGTACCATTGATGATTATTCAAAGGAACAGTTATATCGTATGGCTTTTTTTGAGCCTGTCACCCAGTACTATAACTGGAACTGGATGCGGCAGATTCTGGATGATTCCGTGAAATACGGTGTGTCGGAATATTCGTTTGTTCATTTTGATATCAAGGATTTCAGAATGATTAATGAAATCTTTGGACATGCCACTGCGGACAGATTGCTCTGCAGAGTCTGCGATGCCATGAGCAAATGTGATTGGGTTTATTATTCCTGCAGATGTGATAACGACAATTTCGCGATGATGGCACATAAGTTGCCTGACGATGAAATTCAAGAGAAGTTGACAGCTCTGTTTGAAGGATTATCTTCTTTGGATGATGTATATGATTATCCTGTTTTTTATCGCTGTGGCGTTGCTTCCATTTCGAATGTTCTTGATTTTAAGGCTACCATTACCGATCTTGCAAAGATGGCCCAGAAGATGGGAAACAAGGCCAATGTGACAGAGATTCACTTCTACACCGAACAGATGAAGGAGCGTCTGATCAGAGGCAAAATTTTAAAGTCCGAGCTGGATCACGCAATTGCTGACGGAGAATTGTTGGTTTATTTCCAGCCGAAGTATAATCCCATTGACGATTCCCTGATTGGTTCAGAGGCATTGATTCGTTGGTATCACCACCATGAAAAAATGTTATCTCCTGCAGAGTTTGTTCCCTTCTTTGAACGAGAAGGAACTATCGGCAAGGTTGATCAGTTTGTTTTGGAATATGTCTGCAAGAAGCTTGAGGAATGGAAGCATGAAGGAAAGAAGGTTCTTCCTGTTTCCGTCAATATGTCAAGGACACAGTTATACAGTCCAAGCTTGATTTCCAATATTCTTTCCATCGTCAATAAGTATGATGTGGATAAGAGTATGATTGATTTTGAATTGACGGAAAGCGCAGCCTTTGATGATTCCAATTATATGATTGAGGTTATGCGCCAGCTGAGAGAACAGGGCTTCCAGATTTCCATTGATGATTTTGGAACCGGCTATTCTTCTTTGAGCCTGTTGTCGGGTATGCCTCTTACAACCCTGAAGATTGATAAGAGCTTTATCGATAACATCGAGAAGGATGAGGACGGTAAGTCCAGATATATTGTTCAGAATATGATTGATATTACCAAGGAATTTGATATTCACTGTGTGGCTGAGGGTGTAGAAACCCAGGGCCAGCTGTCACTTTTGAAGGAATGGAAATGTGATTATATCCAGGGATATTTTTACAGTAAGCCTGTTCCTGTGGAAGATTTTGAAAAATTGTTGTAAAATATAAGGGATACCGACAGATTGTTGGTATCCCTTTTTGTAAGAATCATGGAGGTGCAGAATATGCATTATTTGGTAACAGGAGAACAGATGCGGCGTGTAGACCGATATACAATTGAAACAATTGGAATCCCTGAACTGGTTTTGATGGAGCGGGCAGCACTTGCGGTTCATAAGGCTGTTTTGGAGTATTGCGGGACACAATCCGAATTCACTGTTCTGATTATGGCTGGCTACGGAAACAACGGTGCCGACGGCCTTGCACTTGCCAGATTATTGAAGGACAGCGGAATAGAAGCAGATATCTGGTGTGTCGGAGATGAGAAGAAAGCTTCCGAAAGTTTCCTCAGGCAGAAGCAGATTTTATCCTGTTATGGAATTGAATTGCAGAAGGAGCTCCCTCAGAAAGAATATTCCGTTCTTGTGGATTGTCTGTTTGGAACCGGACTGACAAGGGAGGTTACGGGAAGCTATGCGGATGCCATTGACCGTTTTAATGCAAAGAAGGGCTATAAAATTGCTGTAGATATTCCCTCAGGCCTTGACGCAGAGGAAGGAAATGTTTTAGGATGCGCTGTTTGTGCAGATTTGACGGTAACGCTGGGCTTCTGCAAAAAAGGGCTTGTAACAGTGAATGGAAGAGAGTATGCAGGAAAGGTTATTATTTCTGATATCGGTATTCCCGAATTTGCTTTCGGGGAAGAGAAACCGGAGGCCTTTACCTATGACGAACCGGTGATGAGTCTGCTGCCGAAGCGAAAATCAAAAGGAAACAAGGGAAGCTTTGGGAAGGTTGCGGTTGTTGCCGGAAGTGTGAATATGGCAGGTGCGGCAGTTCTCTGTGCAAAGGCCGCATACCGCGCTGGAGCAGGCATGGTAAAAGTGATTACTCCGGAAGAAAACAGAGTGATTGTACAGACGAAGGTTCCGGAAGCATTGCTTGGGACTCCTGCTGACCTGCAGGAAGCTTTGGAGTGGGCTACGGTTTGTGTTGTGGGACCCGGTCTTGGAAAGAGTGAAACATCGAAGGAACTGTTAAAGACTGTTCTGTGCGGCTGCGATTTGCCTTTGGTCATTGATGCAGACGCTCTGAATCTGATCGCGGAAGATGAAGAATTGCGCAGCCGCATTGCGAATCGGGACAGACAGCGGGATATGATTCTGACGCCTCATCCCGGCGAATTGGGAAGACTTCAGAAAAAGAAGGTTTCGGAGGTATTGGAACAGCTCAGCTGCAATGCAATTGAACTCGCACGGGATTTGTCCGTTATTGTTGTGGCCAAGGACGCTGTCACCTATGTCTGCGATTATGAATTGCCATATTATATCAATTCCTCCGGCAATTCCGGCATGGGAACCGCAGGAAGCGGAGATACGCTGGCGGGCTTTATCGGTGGCTTGCTCGGACAGAATATGGAAGCCTTTAAGGCAGCCTGTTTCGGCGCATATCTCCATGGAAAGATTGGAGATTATCTGAAGGAAACAATCGGAGAGCATCAGCTGATGGCGGAGGACCTGACGGCAATTCCTTTTGAGATGCTTTCTTAGCGAGATTTATGAATAAAAATTGTCTTCTCGGCAATACTTTTTCTAAAGATATTTATTTGGAGGAATTATGAAGCGAGGAGATGTATATTATGCGGATTTACGTCCTGTGGTGGGTTCTGAACAGGGTGGAGTAAGACCGGTTCTGATTGTGCAGAATGATATGGGGAACAAGCACAGCCCAACAGTAATCTGTGCTGCAATTACTTCGCGTATGAACAAGGCAAAATTGCCTACACATATCGAACTGCATGCAAATCATAATGATATAGAGAAGGATTCGGTTGTCCTTTTGGAACAGCTGCGCACCATTGATAAAGCAAGATTGAAGGACAAGGTCGGTCATCTTGATCATGAGACTATGAATCGAGTGGACAGAGCGCTGAAAATAAGCCTTGAACTCTTTACTTAACACCGAAACTAGGGCTTGAAGCGGATGCAAAAAAATGATATGATAAAAAATATGTTAAAAAGTTACTTTACGAAAAAGGAGTTTATGTATGTCAGGACATTCAAAATTTGCAAACATTAAGCATAAAAAGGAAAAGAACGATGCTGCAAAGGGTAAGATTTTTACCATTATCGGCAGAGAAATTGCAGTAGCAGTTAAGGAAGGCGGTCCCGATCCCGCTAATAACTTCAAGCTTGCTACCGTTATTGCTAAGGCTAAGGCAAACAACATGCCCAATGATACCATTGAGCGTGGTATTAAGAAGGCTGCCGGCGATGCAACCGGTGTAAACTACGAGTACATTACATATGAAGGATACGGTCCTAACGGTATCGCTATTATCGTTGATACCCTGACCGATAACAAGAATCGTACAGCAGCTAATGTAAGAAGCTACTTTACAAAGGGACAGGGCAATATCGGTACTCCCGGCTGTGTATCATTTATGTTCGATAAGAAGGGTCAGATCATCATCGACAAGGAAGAGTGCGAGATGGAAGCTGATGACCTTATGATGATTGCTCTGGATGCAGGTGCTGAAGATTTCGCAGAGGAAGAGGATTGCTTCGAGGTATATACCGATCCCGATTCCTTTGAGGAAGTAAGAGCTGCTCTTGAGGCACAGGGAATTCCCATGATGAGTGCCGAGGTTACCATGATTCCTCAGAATTATGTTGAACTTACCGATGAGACTGCAATCAAGAATCTGCAGAGAACTCTGGATATGCTTGACGAGGATGATGATGTACAGAATGTATATCACAACTGGGACGAGTAATATTTGATAAGAATTCAGTGATGCACCACCTGAAAACGGTGGTGCTTCGTTTATACGAAAACACTTAAAGAAGGCAATACGGGGGTTAAGATGAACAGACTGGCAATTGTGGTTCCCTGCTATAACGAAGAGGAAGTTTTGAAAATTGCATCGCAGGCATTGCGTGAAGTCCTGGATGATCTTGTGAGTAAAGGCAAGATTGCAGAGGACAGCTTTGTTTTGTTTGTAAATGACGGCAGTAAGGATCGTACCTGGGAATTGATTGAGGAGGAGCATGCGCTTTATCCGATACAGATTCGCGGTGTGAAACTGGCTGGCAATGTCGGCCATCAGTTCGCGCTCACGGCAGGTTTGATAACCGCAAAGGATATGGCTGATGTAACTATCTCTATTGATGCAGATTTGCAGGATGATGTTGCCGTGATTGAGGAGATGATTGATAAATTCATCGGTGGCTGTGATATTGTTTACGGTGTGCGCAAGGAGCGTAAGACCGATACCTTCTTTAAGAGAACGACTGCTCAGGGCTTCTATAAGGTAATGGAACTCATGGGTGTTAAGACAGTCTACAATCATGCAGATTTTCGCCTGATGTCACAGAGAGCGGTAGAAGAATTCTCCAAGTATCAGGAAACAAATCTGTTCATTCGTGGTATGGTTCCTTTGATTGGTTATCAGACCGACTCGGTATATTATGACAGAAAAGAGCGCGTGGCGGGTGAATCCAAATATCCTTTGAAGAAGATGCTTGCGCTTGCCTTTAACGGCATTTCATCCTTCAGTGTAAAGCCGATCAGCTTTATTCTTGGCTTGGGTGTCTTTATTGTATTTGCTTCTTTCTGTGCCTTGATTTATGCTTTGGTTTCTTACTTTACAGGAAATGTTGAGCCCGGATGGACTTCACTGATTATTTCCATCTGGTTCCTGGGTGGATTGCAGCTGCTGGCCATCGGTCTTGTGGGCGAATATATCGGAAAGATTTACATCGAAGTAAAACACAGACCTCGTTATAACATTGAAAAAGTATTGGACCGAGAGTAAGATTCCTTCGGAGGTGTTTGTAATATGAAGTGGAAAAGAAACATTTCCAGCTATCCGTTTTGGGGTCTTATGATTCTGATCGGTGTTGTTGGATTGGTTTTGTCTACCATCAATGCATCCTTTGCCTTTGGGGCAAACGAAGTAGTAGGTGCAGTAATTTGTGTTGTTCTTTTGACCATTGCCGGAAGCGGGACTTATTTCCTGCATATTTATAAGACAAATCATCCTTATGAGAATGAGTATCCCATATGGGTTTATGCATTGTTTGGTCTGGTACTGATTGGTGGTATTGCAGGCGGCATTGCAATGGCAGTGATGAATATACCTGCTCAGGAGCTCACTTCACCGTATTTTTATGCCGCTGAAGTTCAGGCGGGATGCAGAGCACCGTATTTTGTACATGGAGCCACGAATACCTATGTGGCATTCTTGAATAAGGTGTTTTTCTTCTTTGGGAACCGTGCAATCATGGGTATTTATGCGCAGATTGTTCTGTGGATGGCAGTGATTCTCTTCCTTGGCGCTGGTGTTTGGCTTGCTATGGGGAAAAAAGCAGCCTTTGTTGCTATGATGTGTGCAGCGGTTATTCCTGCATTAAGAGAAGAGGCTGTTAAACTGTCTCCCATAATGCTGTATCTCGCGTGCTGGAGTGCCGTTTTTGCATGGCTTTGCCTCAGTGAAAGGTTCCGTAAAAAAGAAATAGTAACAGGTATCAGCTGTTTCCTGATAGGTCTTTGCATCTATTTTGACCTGAGCGGTATTTTACTGCTGCCTTTATACATAGCACTTGTGTCCTGCAAAAAGAACATTGATGGAGTAAGTGCTTCCAAAAAGAAAATATTATTGAGAATCGCAGTCGGTGCCGTTGCTTTGGCTGCTGCTTTCTTCCTTTGTATCGCGATGGATGCTTCCCTCAGTGAGAAACCTTTTGCGGATGTGTTAAAGGTATGGTTCACAACTTATCCGGGTGGAGAAATTTTTCCTAAGCAGCTTTATGTTGCGGTAACAGGTCTGGAATTTATTCCTGTATATTTTCTGATTTGTCTTGGTGCGTTTGCATTTTGGAGAGATAAAAACAAGGATGCCTTCAAAGGCTGGATGGCAGGACTGATGTTCGCCGCTGTGTTTTTCGCCTGCGGATTTTCTTCAGAGAGAGTGACAGGAGAGGTATTTCTTGCAATTATGCTTTATATACTTGCCGGTATCGGACTGGATTCCGTTCTGGCGGTAGTTGAAAACAAACCTTCTGAAACAGTATCCGAGCCGGATACAGAGCAAGAGGAAAAGCCTAAGAAGAAAAAGGAAAAGAAAAAGGAAAAGAAAAAGAACAAAGCGTCAGAAACAAAGATCCCTGTGATGGATGATATTGATAAGTGGATTCCCTTGGAGGAAGAACTGGACGCAGTGCTTGCTGCTGACAATGAAGAACCGATAGCTCCCGTTCAACAGGCGAAGAAAGAGGAGCCGGCTGCAGAACCTGAGAAGCAGGAGATTAAGTTCCTGGAAAATCCTTTGCCTTTACCGAAAAAGCATGAGAAAAGAACTGTAGATTTTCCTATTGCATCCGCCGAAGAGGATGATTTTGATTATGCGGTTGCGGAAGACGATGATTATGATATTCAATAATTCATGTCGGTATATTTTTACATACTGTCGTAAATACTAACAGAGAGCAAATTGCTCTCTGTTTTTCTTTGGAGGTAAAAGCGATGGAATCGGAAGAAGAGAAGACGACAGTCATCCGGGAGGACGACGGACAACGAACGATAAAAGCACAGAATAAACCTACGATACAGCTGTTATCCATTATCGGCGAAGTGGAGGGACACGAAGCCCTGGGAGCAGGCATTAAAACTACAAAGTATGAGCATGTATTGCCTGCATTGGCTGCAGTGCAGGAGGATGAGAACATTAAGGGATTGTTGGTAATTTTGCATACGATGGGAGGAGATGTTGAGGCAGGACTGGCCATCGCGGAGATGATTGCTTCTCTGGGAAAGCCTACGGTGTCTCTTGTGTTGGGAGGCAGTCATTCCATTGGTGTCCCTATTGCTGTAAGCTGTGACGCTTCCTTTATTGTCCCTACAGGTACTATGGTAATTCATCCGGTACGGATCACAGGCTGCGTAATCTGCGCAGAGCAGTCTTACGACTTTTTTCGTCTGATGCAGGACCGGATTAATGATTTTATATGCAAACACAGCAAAATCAAGAGAGATGTGCTGGAGGAACTGATGATGAAGACGGGAGTCCTGACGAAGGATATCGGCTCCATTCTGGTTGGAAAAGAAGCGGTAAAAAAAGGACTTGTGGACCGGGTGGGAGGTATCAATCAGGCTTTTGACAAGCTCTATGAGCTCATTCGCCTAAATAATAAAAAATGAATGACAAAAGTTTAGAAAAATGTTATACTTTACAAAGTATGAGTACTATTTTTTAAGTACTAATTATGAAAGAAAAAGGGGTAGATGAGATGGCAGGTACTAACCGCAGGAAAACATCAACTTCCACTAATCGAAAGAGAACAACAAAAACTTCAAATAGATCAACACAATCCAAAAGATCCAATAGCAGAAATACAGCACAGGACAGCGCCCTTTTTCATGAAATAGGGCTTATTGTGCTGTTTGTTGTTATGGTTCTTTTATTTTTCTGCAACTTTGGCATGATTGGTCCTGTAGGCAACAGCATCAGCAAATTTTTGTTTGGTGTGTTTGGTTTTTCTGCTTATTTTGCTCCGATTCTGATCTTTTTTGCATTGGCATTCTGGTTCGCGAATGAAGGAAATCCTTCGGTTGTGCGTAAAATGATTGCCGGTTTTGTATTGTTCCTGATGTTTGGAGTTGTCTGTGATCTTCTGTCACATACGACAGACCAGATTTACAGCTACAGTCTGAAGGCAGTTTATGAGGCCAGCAAGGAGGACCGCGCAGGCGGAGGTATACTTGCAGGTTCCATCAGTTATTTCCTGAGACACTATTTTGAGACAATCGGAACCGTTCTTGTTGTGTTCCTGCTTTCGGTTATCAGTATTATTCTGATGACGGAGAAGTCCATTCTGAACACTGTTAAAGACGGCAGCAATCGTGTAATGGAATTGTCTCGTGAAGATGCGGAGCGCCGCAGAGAACTCAACAGAGCAAGAGCGCTTGAACAGGAGGAACTCCGCAATCGACGCGCTGATGAAAAGAGCAAGCGCGAAGAGGAACGCCGTGCCCGTGAGGAAGAGCGCAAGCGCAAAGAAGAGGAGCTGGAAAACGAGAGAATTCTTCGTATGGAGAAAAAGGTTTCCGGCGTTATGGTTAATCCTACCGTGACAAAGCCTGCCGAAAAGATTCGAAGAAACGATATTCATGAGATTACATATGAAGAGGGTGATGATATCCCCGAGGAGGAATTGCCCGCTTCCGCTGCTGTGCCTGCCATGGATTTTGATAAAGTCAGAATTCATACAGGACATAAGCCTGCTGAAAAGAATGCAGCAGAGCTTCGTCAGAACCTGAGTGCCTCAATGGTCAAGGGGATTGGTGATGGAGAGGATGTTGCAGCTGCTCCTGTTAAGCCTGCAGTTCATAACGCGAGACCGGTTGAAACTGCCAGAAGTGAGCGTACAGGAGCTTCCACATTACATCCTTCCGTTGAGCAGAATATTAAGATTCATAAGGACGGTATTACCGATCATACCGGTGAGCCTGCAAAGTCAGTTCCCGTGAATTCCGCCATGCATGAGAGACCTGTTGTATCGGCACCCAAGAGTGAGATGGAGAAGGCAGTATCCCATAATGAGAAGGCAATTCCCAAGACTTACATGTTCCCTCCTCTGTCAAGATTGACAAAGGGTGTGGCCAGCACTACCGATTCCACTGCGGAACTGAAGGAAACTGCAATGCGTCTGCAGCAGACACTGAATACCTTCGGTGTACGCGTTACCATTACAGATATCAGTCAGGGTCCCAGTGTTACAAGATATGAACTGCAGCCCGAGCAGGGTGTCAAGGTTTCCAAGATTGTAAACCTGGCAGATGATATTAAGCTTAATCTGGCTGCTACCGATATTCGTATTGAAGCACCTATCCCCGGAAAGGCCGCTATCGGTATTGAAGTACCCAATAAGGAAAATATGGCAGTAGCCCTTCGCGATTTGCTGGAGGCTCCCGAGTTCCAGAACTTCGATTCCAAGATTGCGTTTGCGGTTGGTAAGGATATTGCCGGTAAGGTTGTTGTTACCGATATCGGTAAGATGCCTCATATGCTGATTGCAGGTGCTACCGGTTCCGGTAAGTCTGTATGTATCAATACTCTGATTATGAGTATTCTTTACAAGGCACATCCCGACGATGTAAAGCTGATTATGATTGACCCTAAGGTTGTTGAACTTAGTGTATATAACGGTATTCCTCATCTGTTGATTCCTGTTGTGACGGATCCCAAGAAGGCTTCCGCAGCGCTTCATTGGGGCGTTTCGGAGATGGAAGACCGATACAGAAAGTTTGCTGATTTCAATGTGCGTGACCTGAAGGGCTACAACAAGAAGGTTGAGCAGATGCAGGAAAGTGGTGATGAAGAGGCTCCCAAGAAGATGCCTCAGATTGTCATTATTGTAGACGAGCTTGCCGATCTGATGATGGTTTCTCCCGGCGAGGTAGAAGAGTCCATCTGTCGTCTGGCACAGCTTGCACGTGCGGCCGGCATTCATTTGATTATTGCTACCCAGAGACCTTCCGTAGATGTTATTACCGGTCTGATTAAGGCAAATATGCCCAGCCGTGTAGCATTCTCGGTTTCCAGTGGTGTAGACTCCAGAACCATTTTGGACATGAATGGTGCGGAAAAGCTGCTTGGAAAGGGTGATATGCTGTTTTACCCTCAGGGTTATACAAAGCCCGCCCGTATTCAGGGTGCATTTGTATCCGATAAGGAAGTATCCGATGTAGTTGATTTCCTGAAGAATCAGATTGTTGGAAATGTATACTCAGAGGATGTGGAAGAGAAACTGAAAGCCTTTGGCAGCGGCGGAGGCGCAGGCGGCGGTTCCGGTAAGTCAGACAGCCAGCTGGATGAACTGTTTGAGAAGGCAGGTCGTTTCATTATCGAAAAGGATAAGGCTTCCATCGGTATGCTGCAGCGTGTCTTAAGCGTTGGCTTTAACCGCGCGGCTCGTATCATGGATCAGCTCTGTGAATATGGCGTTGTCGGAGAAGAAGAGGGTACCAAGCCCAGAAAGATTCTCATGAGCCCGGAGCAGTTCGAGCAGTTAATTGAAGAAATACTTTAAGCATAAATGTTTTAAGGAGTTATTATGAAAACAGATATTCAGATTGCACAGGAAGCAACCATGGAGCATATTGGTCAGGTTGCCGAAAAGATTGGAATTTCTCAGGATTATCTTGAGTTTTACGGAAAGTATAAGGCTAAGATTTCTGATGAGTTCATTGAGAGTGTAAAGGAAAGACCTAACGGAAAACTGATTCTGGTTACTGCAATTAATCCTACGCCCGCAGGAGAGGGTAAGACCACTACCAGCGTAGGTCTTGGTCAGGCCTTCGGTAAGCTTGGCAAGAAGGCAGTTATCGCTTTGAGAGAGCCCTCTTTGGGACCTTGTTTCGGTATTAAGGGCGGTGCTGCAGGCGGTGGATATGCACAGGTTGTTCCCATGGAGGATCTGAACCTTCATTTTACCGGTGATTTTCATGCAATTACATCAGCAAATAACCTTTTGGCTGCATTGATGGACAACCATATTCAGCAGGGTAATGAGCTGCAGATTGACACCAGACAGATTGTCTGGAAGAGATGTATGGACATGAACGATCGTGTCCTTCGTAATATTGTGGTAGGCCTTGGCAGCAAGCTGGACGGCGTTGTAAGAGAGGATCACTTCGTTATTACCGTAGCAAGTGAGATTATGGCTATCCTGTGTCTGGCACAGAACATGAAGGATTTGAAGGAGCGTCTTGCTAAGATTATTGTTGCTTACAACTATGCAGGCGAGCCCGTAACCGCAGGAGATTTGCAGGCAGTTGGTGCTATGGCAGCACTGCTTAAGGATGCTTTGAAGCCTAACATGATTCAGACTCTGGAGCATACACCTGCATTGGTTCACGGCGGTCCTTTCGCTAATATTGCACATGGATGCAACTCTGTTCGTGCAACTCAGACAGCCCTTAAGATGGCTGATTACTGCATTACAGAGGCAGGCTTCGGCGCTGACCTTGGTGCAGAAAAATTCTTTGACATTAAGTGTCGTATGACAGGCTTGAAGCCCGATGCTGTCGTATTGGTAGCGACTGTCAGAGCACTGAAGTATAACGGTGGTGTTGCTAAGGAAGACTTAAGCACTGAGAATCTCGATGCTTTGAAGAAGGGTATTGTAAACCTGGAGAAGCATATCGAGAATATTCAGAAGTATGGTGTTCCCATCGTAGTTACCCTGAATGCATTTGTTTCCGATACAGAGGATGAACTTAAATTTGTTCAGAAGTTCTGTGAGGACAGAGGTTGTGAATTTGCTCTTTCTGAGGTTTGGGCAAAGGGCGGCGAAGGCGGTATCGCTCTGGCAGAGAAGGTTCTTTCCACTCTTGAGAATAAGAAGAGCGACTTCCATGTACTGTATCCTGATGAGATGCCTCTTGAGGACAAGGTAAAGACTGTTGCAAAGGAGATTTACGGCGCAGGCAGTTGTACCTTCACTCCCGCAGCAAAGAAGCAGCTGCAGAAGATTACCGAACTTGGTTTCGGAAACCTGCCTGTCTGCATGGCAAAGAATCAGTACTCTCTGTCAGATAATCCCAAGCTGCTTGGTCGTCCCGAAGGCTTTGATATTACCATTCGTGAGGCTTATGTTTCCGCAGGTGCAGGTTTTGTTGTTGTTCTGACAGGTGATGTTATGACAATGCCCGGCCTTTCCAAGAAGCCTGCCGCATTTGGAATTGATGTAAATGAAGACGGTGTAATTACCGGTCTGTTCTAAAGATGAATTTTACCCGATGGGTGAATATAAATTATTAAGAGGTGAATTATGTACAAGATTATCAAAAAAGAAGAACTTACCACAAACATTTACCTGATGGAAGTGGAAGCAAAGAGAATTGCAAAATCCTGTTTGCCCGGCCAGTTTGTCATTGTTCGTATGGGAGCGGACGGAGAGCGTATTCCTCTTACAATCTGTGACTATGACCGTGAGGCTGGTACAATTACTATTGTTTTCCAGACTGTTGGTGCTGCAACTACTATGATGGCTGATTTGAAGGCAGGAGATGCTTTCCATGACTTCGTAGGACCTCTTGGATGTCCTTCAGAGCTGTGCAACGAGCCTATCGACGAACTGAAGAAGAAAAAGATTCTCTTCGTTGCAGGTGGTGTAGGTGCTGCTCCTGTATATCCCCAGGTTAAGTGGCTGCATGAGCAGGGCGTAGATGCTGATGTAATCGTTGGTAGTAAGACAAAAGATCTTCTGATTCTTGAAAAAGAAATGGAAGCAGCTGCAGGTAACCTGTATGTAACAACCGATGATGGTTCTTACGGACGCAGCGGCATGGTTACCCAGACCATCAAGGATCTTGTTGCAGAGGGCAAGCAGTATGATGTTTGTATCGCAATCGGACCTATGATTATGATGAAGTTCGTATGCCTCCTTACAAAGGAGTTAAATATTCCCACAATTGTCAGCCTGAATCCTATCATGGTTGATGGTACCGGAATGTGCGGCGCTTGTCGTGTTACAGTTGATGGCAAGGTTAAATTTGCATGTGTAGATGGACCTGAGTTCGATGGACATGCTGTTAACTTTGATGAGGCTATGAGACGTCAGCAGATTTATAAGACTGCTGAGGGCAGAGCGATGTTGAAGCTGCAGGAGGGTGATACTCACCACGGCGGATGCGGCAACTGTAACTAATACGAAAAATTTGGAGGTTAAGATGGACGTTTTAAAGAAAATCCCTGTAAGAGAACAGGATGCAAAAGTACGTGCTACAAACTTTGATGAGGTTTGTCTTGGATA
>JAZLKR010000018.1:0-24957 GCA_045597705.1 Acetatifactor sp. | reverse complement strand
GAGAAGAAGCTAAGAACAATTCCAAGAAGGTCGGAGTTATTTACAAGGACTGTGCGGGAGTTGTACTTGAAAGAAAAGACGGATGGACAAAGATTCAGTCCGGAAATTTAATTGGTTGGACAAAAGATGAGTATCTTTTGTTTGGCGAAGATGCTGAGAAGCTGGCAGATCTTGTAGGCGTTATGGTAGCAACCAACGAAGCCGATGCACTTTGTGTAAGAGTAGAGCCGGATTCAGAAGCTGAATTTTACGGGGTTCTTGTTAAGGGGGAAATGGTAGATGTTGTTCCCAATGACGAGTGTTCCGACGAATGGGTATGTATCAGCTACGAAGGTATGGAAGGATATGTTGCAGCTGAGTTTGTAACCATTGAACGTAAGCTTGACCATGGTGAAACCTTGGAAGAGATTCAGGCAAAACACAACCAGGTTGTATATGATCAGAATCATGTAACCTTCGGTGAATATTTGACAGATGAGGAAACACTTTACTTACTCGCAGCACTTATTCAGTGTGAGGCAGGTGGAGAACCTTATGAAGGTCAGGTAGCAGTTGGTGCGGTTGTAATGAACCGTGTAAGAAGTAGTGCTTACCCTAACACCATCCCGGGTGTTATCTATGCATCAGGTCAGTTTACTCCTGCAATGAGTGGTAAGGTAGACAGAGTATATGCATCAGGTCAGGTAAGACAGAGCTGTATCGATGCAGCGAAGGAAGCGTTGGCCGGTACTTCAAATGTTGGTGATTTAACTCACTTTAGAGTAAATGACGGAAGAGACGGTATCGTAATCGGTAACCACGTATTCCATTAATTTTAAATATTCAGGTAAAATGAACCTGCACGATGGAAGAATCTATCGTGCAGGTTTTTGCATGTATGGATATGTGTCCGTACACATAATACAGTTGCAAACCTATGGAAAGCATAGTATATTGTTAGTATCATACATCGATAATTGAATAAAGGAGGGACGGGTATGACAGAAGCATTAATCTGGTTAGGGATTTTAATCTTAGCTTTTGTGATTGAAGTGATAACCATGAGCCTTTTGAGCATCTGGTTTGTCGGTGGTTCATTGGTATCCATGCTCTTAGCTTTGGTAGGGGTAGATTTCAGAATACAGCTTTTAGTATTCGCAGTAGTTTCCTTGATTCTTTGGGTATTTACAAGACCTATCGCGGTTGAGTACTTCAACAAGAACAGAAGTAAGACGAACGTAGACAGTCTTGTAGGAACAAAAGTCATTGTTACCGAAGAGATCAACAGTATTAAGGGAACCGGTCATGCAACAGCAGCAGGTCAGGATTGGACTGCAAGAAGTATTGAAGCCGATGAAGTTATTCCGGTAGGAACCATTGCTGAGATTGTTAGTATCAGCGGTGTTAAGCTAATGGTTAAAGCTACAAAAGAACAGGTTGCACCTGTTGAAGCTGCAGAAGTAACTGCAGAGTAAAATAATTTTTAATTTGCTGAAAAGCATAAGGAGGAAAAAATGGGTGATTTTGGAACATTTATTTTGATCGTACTTATCGTACTGATCCTTTGGACTGCAGTATCTTGTATTAAGATTGTACCTCAGTCTCAGGCATACGTTATGGAGCGTCTTGGCGCATGGCAGGGAACATGGGAAGTTGGTTTCCATGTAAAATTACCATTCGTTGATAAGGTTGCAAGAAGAGTTAACTTAAAAGAGCAGGTTGCGGATTTCCCACCACAGCCAGTGATTACAAAGGATAACGTTACCATGAGAATTGACACCGTAGTTTTCTATCAGATTACTGATCCTAAGCTTTTTACTTACGGTGTTGAAAATCCTATGATGGCTATCGAGAACTTAACAGCAACAACTCTTCGTAACATCATTGGTGATTTGGAATTAGACCAGACACTTACTAGCCGTGAAACCATCAACACAAAGATGAGAGCACAGCTTGATATTGCAACTGACCCTTGGGGAATCAAGGTAAATCGTGTAGAGTTAAAGAACATCATTCCTCCTGCTGAAATCCAGAACGCAATGGAGAAGCAGATGAAGGCAGAGCGTGAAAGACGTGAAGCTGTTACACGTGCAGAAGGTGAAAAGAAGGCTAGCATTCTTTCAGCAGAAGGTGAAAAGGAATCCGCAATTCTTCGTGCAGAAGCTGATAAGCAGTCCGCAATCCTCCGTGCAGAAGCACAGAAGGAAAGAATGATCCGCGAGGCAGAAGGTGAAGCTGAAGCAATCCTGAAGGTTCAGCAGGCTAGCGCTGAAGGTATCCGTCTCCTGAAGGAAGCAGGTGCTGATGACGCAGTTCTTAAGATTAAGAGCCTGGAAGCATTTGAGAAGGTTGCTGACGGTAAGGCAAATACCATTCTCCTTCCCGCAGAGCTTTCCGGTATCGCAAGCCTTGCAACTACCTGGACTGAGGTTAACAAGAGAAGCTAATCAAATAACAGTCATTTTTTGGCCGACATTCACAAGGATGTCGGCCTATTTTTGTGCTCTTTGAATGAAAAAAGGCAAAATATGATTATAACTTGTCAAATAATACGATAGTACTTGCAAAAATACAGTGATATAATGCCAAGTGTTTTGGAGTAGTTTTTGCTCGCAGCGAGGCTGCTGAAAGGATTAGGCAAATCAATGAGTAAGTTACTTGGAATGTTCCAAAAGGGAAATAAGAAAACATTTGAGATTGATGAACATACACCGCTTCTGCTGATTGCGGGCCCTATGTTCATGGAACTCTTTTTAAATATCTGTCTGAATAACATCGACACCATTATGCTGAGCCGCTATTCAGAATTTGCGGTTGGTGCGGTAGGTAATGCGAACCAGGTTATGTTCTTCGTCATCATTATGTTCAATATCATCGCGACAGCGACCTCGGTTGTTGTTTCCCAATATCTGGGCGCGAAGCGATACGACGAGATGAACAAGATTTACACCCTGGCGCTTATCTTCAACCTGGTATTCGGTATCCTGCTGAGCGGCCTTCTGGTGGCCGGCAAGGGGTTACTGATGACCATGCTTCATGTCTCGCCGGAAATGAGACCACACGCCATGACCTACATCAATATCGTAGGCGGCGGACTGTTCCTGCAGGCCTGCTACAATGTAATGCTGCAGATTCTGCGATGCAACGGCTTCACCAAAATCGGTATGTACATTTCCGTTATCATCAACCTGATTAACATCTTCGGCAACTATATGTTCCTGTACGGCCCTTTGAAGTTCTTAAATCTGGGCGTTGCCGGTGTAGCAATTTCCACCGTTGTGGCGAGAGTGGTAGCGCTGACTGTGGCTCTTGTGTTCTTCTACAAGTCCAAGATCGGTTCCATTTCCCTGAAGCTGCTGAATCCCTTCCCCGCAGAGCTGCTGAAGAAGATGATTCAGATCGGTCTTCCTTCCGCAGGCGAGAACCTCTGCTACAATATGTACCAGATGGTACTGCTTTCCTTCATCAACAGCATGGGCAACAACGCGGTTAACGCGAGAGTATATTGTAACTCCCTGATTTCCTTTGCGATGGTATTCTCCAATGCTTGCGCAATGGGAACCCAGATTATCACCGGACATCTGGTAGGTGCCGGCAAGAGCGATGCAGCGTACAAGAGAGTATTTGCAACCCTCAGAACCAGCCTGCCAATAACCATCGGTCTGGCAACCATCAACTGGCTGCTGTGTAGATTTACACTGCATGTCTTCACCGATAATGAGGAGATTATTGCACTGGCCTTCTACATCATGCTGGTTGATATCTTCATTGAGATCGGCAGATGTCTGAATATGACCTTTGTAAGCTCCCTGAAGGCGGCAGGCGACATCATGTTCCCTCTGATTGCAGGTGTGTTCTGTATGTGGGGCATCGGTGCTGTGGTAGGTTATACCATGGGTATCGGTTTCGGCCTGGGCGTTGCAGGTGTCTTCATGGGCACTGCTTCCGACGAGTGTATCCGAGGCATCATCACCATGATGCGCTGGCGCAGCAAAAAGTGGCAGGGCAAAGCAATCGTAAGGAAAAATTAAGTTTTAAATAGTGGCTAAATTTTGCCGATATGTTATAATTACCCTGATATGTACAAATGGGGGTACTTATGAACAGAAGAATTTATGGGGGAATGCTTGCGGCAGTAGTATGCCTTCTGGCAGGCTGCGGCAGTGCAGAAGAATTGAATACGGTGTCGGTCAGAATTGACCAATACGAGAAGCAGGCGTACGAGCTTGCAGAAGTGACCCGAATGAATCTTAATCCGCAATTTACGGTAGAACTTGTCAGTGAGAATCACCAGACAAGGTACTATTCGGCGCCCTTTGACGGCCTTCGTGTGAAGGAAGTCTATGTGGCGAAGGGGGATATGGTTCAGTCGGGTCAAATTTTATTGTCCTTTGAGAGCAAGGAAATTGAGGATGAAATCAAGGAGCTGCAGAAATCGACTGTGGAGGACGCACTGTTAAAGGACCATTATGAGAAGCTTCTGGCCATCGGCGAGGACGAGGGAACCAGAGCAGCGCTGACACAGCTGACCAGAGAACTGGAAACAAAGCTGCTGCGCATTTCGGAGCTGCAGACGCAGATGGAGAGCTACTCTCTGCGCGCGGAACAGCCCGGTATGGTAACGATTGTGGCACCGGGACTGAAGGGGACAGAGGTGCAGTCGACGAAGACCCTGATTTACCTGTCCTACGGTGACGGAATCTACAAGGGAGTGACCAACGAGCAGTATGATTTCAAGGTTGGGGAGGAGTACAAGGCCGATTTCGGTAATTCCTCCTATGCGGTCACACTGCTGGATATCGCCGCGGATGAAGCGGGAAAGAAGCTTGTGTTCCAGAATGAAATCAAGGCCGGAGAGTTTTGCCCCTGGGATACACTGAATCTCACTCTGGCGGGGCAGCCTCTGGATATGGCACTGAGTCTGCCGGAAGAGTGCATTTTCTATCTGGATGACCAGGCCTATGTGTACCAGCTGAATGAGCAGGGCTACCGCAAGGCAACTCCCGTTACCTGCGGCCCTACCGACAACGGAATGATAGCCATTCTGTCCGGTCTGGAAGAAGGGGAAAAGGTGGTAAAGGAATGAGAAAGATGTGGAAGAAAACTCTGATACTGTTCCTGACCGCCGCAATGACCCTGGGCGGCTGCGGCAGCGTGCCGGTGGAAGCTCCGGAACTGATTGAATATGAATTCGGCGGCGAGAATTACAGACCGGTGACAAGAAGCGATATGGGGGCAAGAGTCAATTACTCAATCGTGGTAGTGCCGGTGGAGGACCCCTATTTCTGGGAAACGGATGTGCAGATCAAGCGCGTTACGGTGGAAGTGGGGCAATATGTGCAGGCGGGCGATGTGCTGGCCGAGGCGGAGAACGGCGATGTGGAAGACCGTCTGGCAGCAGAGCGCAGCTATCTGCAGCTTTTACAGCAGCAGGATGACCTGGAGAAAAAAATAGCAAAATCCTCTCACGAGCAGACGGAATTTGAAATTGCGGGCATGAGCGCCATGGGCGATAAGAAGGGCGCCGAGAAGGCAATGGAAGGCCTGGCTCGCTTCGAGGAAGACATGCGATATGAGCAGGAGATGCGTGACAGCGAAATAACTGTAGTGCGGAAAAACATTGCGGAACTGGAGAAGCTGCAGCAGGACGGACAGCTGCGGGCAAAACGCTCCGGCTATGTTACTTATGTGAAGAACTACGAGAATTCCAATATGGCCGGCAAGGATGAGGGTATCGTTGTTGTGGCCAGAGAAGGGGAGCGATATCTGCAGGTAGAGAACCCGCAGGTCATCTCTGACCTGAAGTACGGCACCAGAACTTACTCTGTGGGGATTGACGGCAGGGAGTATGAGCTGGAAGCCCTGGAGTATACCAAGGAGGAAAAAACGGTCCTTGATCTGAAGAAGGCATTTACGGGCTACGCACGATTTGTGCGTAAGGATGGCGGTGAACTTCCCGAAAACGGAACCTGGCTGCCTTTGTACGGTGACAAGCAGGACCGCAGAGAGGTCCTCGTAATCGGTCTGGATTCCCTGATGGCAGATAACGAGGGTGAGTTTGTCTATGTGAGAACCGAAAAAGGCAGGGAAGTGCGTCGCATTAAGACGGGCAGAACGGACAATGCTCTGCGTCAGACAGAGGTGCTTGAAGGCCTCTCCGAGGGAGAGTGGGTATTCTATACCACCAATTATTCCAAGGTAAGAGCGGATGATATTCTGACCTTAACCTCTTCGGAGTACCCTTACATAGGGGATGATGTGATTTACAACTTAGTGACAAAAGCTGTTGAAATAGACTACGCCAAACAGCGCGGTATTGTGATTACTGCGGGCAGAATGGTGGGGGAAACCGTGGAAGCGGGCGACCTGCTCTACTCGATTCGCACGGAAAATACGAGAGCAGAGCTGCAGAGTCTGCAGAACCGCATTAACAGTCTGCAGGAAAATGAGAGCAGGGCGGAAGCGCGATACAACAAGAGCGTGGAAGACATGCAGAAGACAATCGAGGAGACAAAGCTTCTGGAGGCATGGCGCAGACAGCAGCTTCTGGATCTGGAGGCCGCAGCCAAAGAACAGGCGCAGACCGGCACAGATGCAGAGGAGGAAGAGGACGAGGAGACGCCATTAAGCGAAGCGGCCAGACGAGCAGCCGAGTACGGCGTCATCAGACCGGACTATCTCTCCTTTGTGGATCCTTATGGTTCCGCTCAGCTGGAGAAAATGCTGGAGCAGATGCAGTATTCCCGCGAGCTGGAGAAGGCCAACTATAATTATCAGTTAAAGGAAGCGAAGAAGACTCTGCAGAAGGCAAAGGAGAACAATGACGGTCAGGGCGTGGTAAGTGTTTACGCGGAGCACAGCGGCGTTTTGAAGCATTACAAGGCTGCAGCGGGAGATATGCTGGAGGCCAACGAGAAGACCTATGTGATTGAATCTGAGAAGAGGGACATCGTGGTGGTGAAATCAACCATACTGCTCCCCCTGGGAACATCTGTGTCCTTCACCGGAAAAACCACCGGCAATGTGTATGAGGGCAAGATAGTCGGCACCAAGGCAGACGGCCGCACCTTCCTTAGTGAGGTGGACGGCGAACCGAGGGTTGCCTATACCGAAGAGGCTGAGGAGACAGGCTTTCGTACTTATTATGTCCGCGTGGAAGGTGAGGAATTTAACCTGACAGGGGAATCCTTCCGGGTATGTGTTCAGGAGGGTATTCAGTACGGCGGATTCGAGATTCCCTTTGATGCGTTGAATTGGGAAACCATTGAAGGAGAGAATTACAGTTTTGTCTGGTGTGTCAAAAACGGCGAGCAGTATAAGGTTTATACTGAATATGACGAGGCTTCCATGCCGTCGCCTGAATTCATGTTCCTGCCCGATGTGGGAGAAGTGACAATTTATGTAACGAACGGCCTGAAAGAGGGCGACGAACTTGCGGTGGAAAGGGGGGCCATGTTCATCCATGATACGATATATTAAACAGAAAATATGGAATCAGAAATGGCTGTCCCTAAGCCTTGTTCTGGGTATTGTGCTGCTGACGGCGATTGCTGCCTGCCAGCCGGGCTTCCAGAACGGCTGTCAGAACAAGCTGATGCGTACCATGTTTGACACCTGTATTCAGGAAAATAACAGGTACCCGCTGGTTATCGGTGAGAAGAGCAACAGCCCCGATTTCGCCAATTTTAATGATACGGAAGAGGACAATATCTTCTGGCATACCATCCGCACCACGGACGAGATGGATGCTCATCTGACAGAAAATCGGGAGAAGTGGATGGCAGCACTGCCGGGAATCGACCTGACGGCGGAGCAGAAATATTACAGCTTCATGAGTGCCTACGGCGAGAGCTATTACAAGCGTGAGATGTGCAATCTCTCCGTGCAGTATGCACCGGATATTCTGAATCATATCACGCTGACCCAGGGCGAAACTTATGAAAATGCACCTGTGGTGGATGGAGCATACCCCTGTATCATCTCCGAAGCATCATTGGACCACAATAAGGTGATTCCCGGAGAGGTAATCACCTATAAGGACTACAGTGACCAGGAGAAAGAAATTAAATTCTATATCGCCGGTGTCTTCACGGAAAGCAGCGACGAAGACATGTACTGGTATATGACGGAGAAGGAGAATCCCTTCGGCATGTATGTAGCCAAGGATGTCTTCAATCTGATGATTACCGATTACGATTTCAGCAGCTACAAGTACTATGATTTCATCATGCCGGACTACACACAGATTCAGAACAGCTCCACCGATGACCTGTGCAAGCTGGTAGAGGAGCTTCAGGTGACGAACCCGCGCCTCTTTACCAATCTGGCAGTGGCACTGATTGACTTCCGTGCGAAGCGCACGCAGATCAATGTCATGATCAGCGTACTGGAGCTTCCCATCATCGGCATGATGCTGGCATTCCTGTATATGGTATCCAACCAGATTGTCATGACCGGTCAGGGACAGATTGCCACACTGAAGAGCCGCGGCTTCCGCAAACGCAAGATTTTCGGAATGTATCTCGGTGAGTACGGCATTCTGACAGGCATTTCGGTGGTAATCGGTGTCCCCGCAGGCTTTCTGCTGTGCAGACTGGCTGCAATGACTACGGACTTCTGCGTGTTCAGCAAAACCGACCTTAGGAGATTCCCCTTCACGAGCATCTCCATCGTCTATGCGCTGGCAGCGGGCCTGGTTGCACTCATCTGCATCATGCTGCCCGTTCTGCGCCATTCCAATGTTTCCATCGTGGAACTGAAGGCGAACAATCACGAGGACAAGAAAATGTTCTGGGAAAAGGCGTGGCTGGATGTGATTCTGCTGGCGCTGTCCCTTTATTTTCTATATACCTTTAACCAGTCTACGGAAAAGCTGCGTATCAGTGCGCTGAGCGGCAACAAGATGGACCCTCTGATGTTCTTAAATGTGTGCCTGTTTATTCTGGCAGCAGGCTTCTTCATCTTCCGTCTGATGCACGGTTTCGTAAAGCTGGTTTACTCTCTGCGCAGAAAGCGCTGGAAGCCGGTGGCATACGCTGCCTTCCTGCAGATTATCCGCTCCTTCCGCAAGCAGACCTTCATCACGGTATTTATGATACTTACTATTGCTTTCGGCCTGTTCGATGCGAACCTGGACCGTACCATCAACCGCAACATGGAAGAGCGCAACCGCTATGAAATGGGCGCTGATGTGCACCTGAAGGAGAAATGGTATATCAAGAACTACATGGATGCTACCGGTATCCGATATCGCTATCTGGAGCCGGACTATGTCAAATATCAGGATTTTGTGGACCAGGGGCTTCTGGAATCGATTACCAGGGTTTTCACGGTTGACAAGATGGTTGCATCCAACCACGGCAAGTCTCAGAACCTTGTGGATGTTATGGGAATTGAGACAAAACCTTTCGGTGAGACCACAAGCCTGAAGGAGGAGCTCTACGGAGAACGCCACTGGTATCATTCTCTGAATGCGCTTTCCAAGGTGAAGCGTGGTGTGATTCTTTCCGAAAATCTGGCGACAAGCCTGAACGCTGAGGTGGGCGATACTGTGTTATTGCGCGACAACAGAGACTATGTTACCGAAATTTATGTGCTGGAGGTAGTGGATATCGTATCGGCCTGGCCCGGATATGAACAGTATTACTATGTGAACGGAGAAATGAAGGAGCGCTTCCTGTCCATTATCAACATCAACTACATGACTCAGTGCATGGAGTTAAAGCCTTATGAAATCTGGGCGAAGAAGGCAGAGGGCGTATCCGACACAGAGCTTTACAATGCGATGAAGAATGAAAAAGGCATTGAGATCATCGATTTTGAAGGCCTGGAGACCAGAAATGCCGACCGAAAGAGTGCGCCGGAGATTCAGATTCTGAACGGTATCTTCACCTTAAGCTTCCTGATTGCAATGAGCCTCTGCGGTATCGGCTTCCTGATTTACTGGCTGATTTCCATGAAGCAGAGAGAACTGCTGTTGGGCAGCTACCGCGCGATGGGACTTTCCGTGGGCAGCATCAACGGAATGCTGATTCTGGAGCATCTGTTCAGCACCTTCCTATCCGTCATCGGCGGCGGTGTTGTGGGACTGCTGGCTACCTACCTGTTTGTACCCCTGTTCGGCGTGGTATTCCTGCCGGAGAAGTCCATGCTGCAGATTTACACCTGCTATGAGCTCTCAGATATTGTAAGACTGTTTGCGATAGTTCTGACGATTATTCTGATCTGCCTGTTCATTTTGAGACGACAGATCAAGAAGATGAACATTACCCAGGCGCTGAAGCTTGGAGAAGATTAAGGGAGGGAAATGCGATGAATGACTTGATTATGCAGGCACAGCATGTAAAGCGCGCCTTCCCCGTGGGAGACGGAGAGTTCTGGGCGCTTAAAGATATTTCCATCGATGTGCCCGAACAGTCCCTGACCATATTAAAGGGCCGTTCCGGTTCCGGTAAAACCACGCTGCTGAATGCCCTGAGTACCTTGGATAAGCCTACCTCCGGAGAAATCATTTTCCGCGGCAGGTCCTATGGCTCCATGACCGAGGCGGACAAGGAGAGACTGCGCAGGGAGGAGATTGGATTTATCTTCCAGTCCGTGGCGCTGGTGCCCATTATGAATGCTTACGAGAATATTGATTTCCCGATGCGACTGGCGAAGATTAAGGGTGACCACTCTGAGCGTATCAGGCAGGTGCTGGAGCTGGTCGGCATGGAGAAGCGTATTCACCACATGCCCGGGCAGCTGTCCGGCGGTGAACAGCAGCGAATTGCCATTGCCAGAGCCATCGCCCACAGACCGAGGCTCTTGTTCGCGGATGAGCCTACGGGAGCGCTGGACACGGAGAACGGTCTGCAGGTAATGCAGCTGTTCCGGGAACTGATTCAGAGGGAGGGCGTGACCATTGTCATGACCACCCACGACCCCAATCTGATGAAGATGGGCGATATCATTTATGAGATAGAGGATGGTGAGCTGGTTGGAAAATACGAAAACTGAAACACAGGAAATTGAAAAGACCGGCTTTATCGTCTGTGACGGACTGGTCAGAATCTTCAAATCGGCGCTGATTGAGGTCATGGCGCTGCAGGGCCTGGACCTGACCATTCAGGAGGGCGAGTACATCGCCGTAGTCGGCAAGAGCGGCAGCGGAAAGAGTACCCTGATGAACATTATCAGCGGTCTGGACAAACCCTCGGCCGGCAAGGTTTATGTGGACGGCAAAGACCTGACACGCTTCACGGAGAAGGAAATGATGGACTACCGCAAGAAGACCATCGGCTTTGTCTGGCAGAAGAGCGTGCGCAACCTCTTCCCCTACCTGACCGGTGTGGAGAATGTGGAACTGGCCATGCAGGACTTCAAGGGCTCTTCCAAAGTGAAAAGAGCCAGAGCACTGGAGCTGCTGGAGCTCACAGGCATCGCCCACAAGAAGGACGCTTACCTCAGCCAGATGTCCGGCGGTGAGCAGCAGAGAGTTTCCATTGCGGTGGCGCTTGCCAACAACCCGAAGATTCTGCTGGCGGATGAGCCTACCGGTGCGGTGGACTCCAAGACCGCGGATGCACTGGAGAAGCTGTTCCGCAAGCTGAACGAGGAGATGGGACTGACCATTCTCATCGTAACTCATGACCCGAACCTGGCGCGCAAGACAGACCGTACCATCATGATCAACGACGGTAAGATCAGCAACGAGCAGGTGGAGGACAGCCACTACTTTGTCATGGACAAGGCGAACCGCGTCCAGCTGAAAAAGGAGATGCTGGCGGAGGCCGGTATTGTGGACAATAAGGTCAAAATTGCCGTGGAAGACGGCAGAATTGTCATCACGAAGGATTAGGGATATGCGCAGTCGGAAGGCTGCGCTTTTTTACTTGTCAGAAACCTGACAGAAAACTTATTGAAAAGTTTGAAAATTTGCGGTAAGATGTTGATATCTATTTTCTAAAATTCAGTTTTAAGCTTATAGAAAGGATGAATATCATGAATTTATACGGACGCGATTTTTTGAAACTTTTGGATTTTACTCCCGAAGAAATTACCTATCTCGTTGATCTTGCCGCTGATTTGAAGGACAAGAAGAAAAAGGGATTTCCTGTTGATGTACTGAGAGGCAAGAATGTTGCCCTGATTTTTGAGAAGACCAGCACACGTACCAGATGCTCCTTTGAGGTTGCTGCACATGACCTCGGCATGGGAACCACTTACCTGGATCCCAAGAGCTCTCAGATCGGTAAGAAGGAAAGCATCCGCGATACCGCAAGAGTTCTGGCAGGTATGTTCGACGGTATCGAGTACCGCGGCTACGGCCAGGAAATCGTAGAGGAGCTTGCTAAGTATTCCAAGGTTCCCGTATGGAACGGTCTGACCAACGAGTTTCATCCTACTCAGATGATTGCCGACCTGCTGACCATCAGAGAGCATTTCGGTTATCTGAAGGGCATTAAGTTTACATACATGGGCGATGCCCGTTACAACATGGGTAACTCCCTGATGGTAACCTGCGCAAAGATGGGTATGCACTTCACTGCATGTACCTCCGCTAAGTACTTCCCCAATCCCGCACTGGTTGCACAGTGTGAGGAAATCGCAAAGACCACTGGCGGCAGCATCACTCTGACCGAGGATGTAAAGGCAGGCACCAAGGATGTAGATGTTATCTACACCGATGTATGGGTATCCATGGGTGAGCCCGATGAAATCTGGGCTGAGCGTATCAAGGAGCTTTCTCCTTACCAGGTAAACAAGGCAGCTATGGACAACGCAAGCGACAAGGCAGTTTTCCTGCACTGTCTGCCTGCATTCCATGACCTCGACACCGAGATCGGCCGCGACATCAACGCTCGTTTCGGCATCACCGAGATGGAGGTTACCGACGAGGTATTCGAGTCCGAGCAGTCTCTGGTATTTGAAGAGGCTGAGAACCGTATGCACAGCATCAAGGCAATCATGTACGCTACTCTTGTAAAAGAGTGAAAATAAATTTTCACTCGCAACTTTGTGCCGACGGCACAAAGTTTGCAGATTGAGGAAGGTTTTTGATATGAAGGCAGAGATTTTGGCGCTGCTGCGCGAGCGGGCCGACTATGTGTCCGGACAGGAACTGTGCGAGCATTTCGGCGTATCCCGCACCGCAGTGTGGAAGGCAATCAATCAACTGAAGAAGGAAGGCTACAAAATCGAAGCCGTGACCAATAAAGGCTACCTGCTGGTTCCCGAGGAAGGAACTGCGGATGTGTTCGGTCAGAATGAGCTGGAGAGCCGCATGGACACCAAGTGGGCGGGACATCCGGTGAGCTTCTACGAGAGCATCAATTCCACCAACCTGCGGGCCAAGCTGGATGCGGACGAAGGAGCCCCTCAGGGAGCTCTGGTCGTGGCGGACATGCAGACGGCAGGCCGCGGCAGACGAGGCCGCAGCTGGAACAGCCCGGCAGGCACCAATGTTTATTTTACTTTGATTCTGAAGCCCGATTTCGCACCGGACGCAGCCAGCCAGCTGACCTTGGTCATGGCAATGGCAGTGGCTGACGCTATCAAGGAGACCTGCGGAATCGAATCCGCCATCAAATGGCCCAACGACATCGTTGTGGACGGCAGGAAGGTCTGCGGTATGCTCACGGAGATGAGCGTGGAGCGTGACTACATTCACCATATCGTCATCGGTGTGGGCATCAATGTGGGACTGCAGGAATTTGCGCCCGAGATTGCGGCAACGGCGGCGAGCCTGGAGCAGTTCTGCGGACGGAAGATTCCCAGAGCCGCACTGGTTGCCAATGTGATGAAGGCTTTTGAGAAATATTATGAGACATTTCTGACCACCTGTGACATGAGCGGACTGCTGGCAGCATATAATCAGATGCTGGTGAACCGCGGCAGACAGGTCCGCGTGCTGGACCCTCAGGGTGAGTACACCGGAGTCAGCCAAGGCATCAATGCCGCAGGCGAGCTTCTGGTACAGATAGAGGACGGCAGTGTGAAGAATGTCTACGCCGGAGAAGTGAGCGTACGCGGCATCTACGGCTATACCTAAAGAAAGACTAGTGTGAGAAATGAACAAAGAGAAGACAGTGCTCTGCGGAGCAAATGCTTATGAAATGAAATATTACTTTAACGAGCAGTTCGAGGGACTGCCCGAGTCCATCAAGGAGGAGCTGCACATTCTCTGTGTGCTCTTCACCGAGGAGGTAGGCGGTGTGTTCACCATCTCCTTCGAGGAGGACGGACAGATTGTTCTCGAGACCAACGCGGATGACGACGACATCTACTACGATGAGATTTCCAGCGGTCTGATGGTATCCGAGGTGCGCAGAAAGCGCCAGGAGCTGTTTGAATCCCTGAGCCTCTACTACAAGGTCTTCGTTCTGAAGGAAGATGTGAGCGGTCTCATTGACGACGAAAAGTAGGAAAGGAAGAACAGACCATGCTTCTGGTAATTGATGTAGGCAACACCAATATGACCTTCGGCGTGTACGAAGGGGATAAGATGCAGGCTACCTTCCGCATCATGACCAAGACACCCAGAACCAGCGATGAGTACGGTGTGCTGATGATGACCCTGCTGCAGGCAAAGGGCCTCTCCGCAGGAGCCATCGAGGGTTCCATTGTGGCAAGCGTTGTGCCTGATGTGATGCACTCCCTGACAGGCGCGCTGACCAAATACTTTGGCAAAAAGCCTCTGGTGGTAGGACCCGGCGTGAAGACCGGCATCCGCATTATCACTGAGGACCCCAGAGCCATCGGTGCGGACAGAATCGTGGACGCTGTGGCAGCCTATGAGAAATACGGCGGCCCCGTGCTGGTCATCGATTTCGGTACAGCTACCACCTACGATCTGGTGAATGCAAAGGGCGAATTCGCAGCGGGCATTACCGCTCCCGGCATTCGCATCAGCTCCGAGGCACTTTGCTCCCAGACGGCAAAGCTTCCCAATATCGAGATTAAGAAGCCCAAGTCCATTCTGGCACAGGAGACCATCTCCAGCATGCAGGCAGGACTTGTGTACGGCCAGATCGGCCAGACGGAATATATCATCAACAAGGTCAAGGAAGAGAGTAAGCTTGCCAATCTGAAGGTAGTTGCTACCGGTGGCCTGGGCAGACTCATTGCGGAGGAAACCGCGCTGATCGACACCTACGACAGCACCCTTACCCTGGACGGCCTTCGCATGATTTACGAGAAGAACCAGAAATAGAGGTTTTACATGAGCAAACTGACGATTGGCAATGTAACACTGGACAATCAAGTCATACTGGCACCCATGGCAGGCGTAACCGAGCTGCCATTTCGTTTACTCTGCAGAGAGCAGGGCGTGGGCATGGTATGCATGGAGATGGTCAGTGCAAAGGCCATTTATTACAACAACAAGAATACAGAAGAGCTACTCACCATTCACCCCGGCGAGATGCCTGCGTCCCTGCAGCTGTTCGGTTCCGACCCGGACATTATCGCTGCCATGGCACAGCGCATCGAGGAGCGCCCCTTTGCCATTCTGGACTTCAACATGGGCTGTCCCGTGCCCAAGGTTGTGGGCAACGGCGAGGGAAGTGCCCTGATGAAGAATCCCAAGCTGGCGGAGGAGATCCTGACCAAGCTAGTGAAGGCAGTGAAGAAGCCTGTTACCGTGAAGTTCCGCAAGGGCTTTGATGACGACCATATCAACGCGGTGGAGATTGCGAAGATTGCGGAAGCCTGCGGCGTGGCAGCAGTGGCGGTGCACGGCAGAACCAGAGCACAGTACTACAGCGGCGAGGCCGACTGGGACATTATCAGAGAGGTGAAGGAAGCGGTGAAGATTCCTGTCATCGGCAATGGAGATGTGGTCAGCCCTCAGACTGCCAAGGCCATGATGGAGCAGACCGGCTGCGACGGCATCATGATTGGCAGAGGCGCCCAGGGCAATCCCTGGATCTTCCGCGAGGTGGTGGAATATCTGGACAACGGCAGACTGATTGACAGACCTACGGCAGCAGAGAAGCGGGAGGTTATCCTGCGCCATGCGGCACTGCAGCAGGAGTTCAAGGGCGAGTACACCGCAATCCGCGAGATGCGCAAGCACCTGGCATGGTACACCTACGGCATGCCCCATTCCGCAAAATTCCGCGGCATGATTAACTCCATGGAGACCATGGACCAGCTGCTTCAGGGTGTGGACGAGATTTTTGCAGATGCGTAAGAAACCTTAATTCCCCCAATTGGTGTGGATAAGGTTGACAGTGGGTTGCAAAGTGGTTATAATACCATCGTTGAAGGTGGGAAAGTGTGCGTTTTTGCGCCTATTTTCGGACAGAAACGGCACTTTTTTAACATAAAATTCTTTGGCAAATAAGCATAAACGGAAAGGGATACCAAAATGCAGGAAAAGAAAAATATTTTGACCTATGAAGGACTCCGCAAATATGAAGACGAGCTCCATGAGCTGAAAGTTAACAAGCGTAAAGAAGTAGCTCAGAAGATCAAAGAAGCTAGAGAGCAGGGTGACCTCTCCGAGAACGCTGAGTACGATGCAGCTAAGGATGAGCAGAGAGACATCGAAGCAAGAATCGAAGAGCTTGAGAAGATTCTGAAGAACGCAGAAGTTGTAGTTGAGGAAGAAGTAGACCTGAACAAGATCAACATCGGCTGCAGAATCAAAATCCTTGACATCGAATTCAACGAGGAGCTTGAGTACAAGATCGTTGGTTCTACCGAGGCTAACAGCTTAAAGGGCAAGATTTCTAACGAGAGCCCCGTAGGTAAGGCTCTGATCGGCAAGACCGTTGGCGACGTTGTAGAGGTTGAGACCCAGGCCGGTATCTTCTCTTACAAGGTACTTGAGATCCAGAGAAGCAACTAAGATATACCCGTGCCAGGCACGGACGGAAAAGAGGTAATGAAATTGGCAGAACAGAATAACCAGGTACAGGATATTAACCAGCTGCTGAAGGTAAGACGCGAGAAGCTCGCTAACCTCCAGGAGGCAGGCAAGGATCCTTTTCAGATTACAAAGTTTGACCAGACTCATCATACCGTAGACGCTAAGGCTCTCTACGAGGTACATGAGGCTGAACTGCTTGCAGGCAGAGTTGCTCCCGATGTAACCGGGCTGGACGAGGCTGCTGCAAGAGAAGTGCAGAACAACGACTATAACGAGAGAAGAGCCATCATGGATGCAAGCCCCATCGAGGTTGCTATTGCAGGCCGTATGATGTTCAAGCGCGTTATGGGTAAGGCATCTTTCTGCAACATCAGAGATTTGAAGGGTGATGTTCAGGTTTATGTTGCAAAAGACGCTATCGGCGAGGACTCCTACGCAGACTTCAAGAAGTCTGACATCGGTGATATCTACGGTGTGAAGGGTTATGTTTTCAGAACCAAGACCGGCGAGATTTCCATCCATGCAGTAGAGATGACCATGCTGACCAAGAGCCTTCAGATCCTTCCCGAGAAGTTCCACGGACTCACCGATACCGACACCAGATATCGTCAGAGATATGTTGACCTGATTATGAACGCTGACTCTAAGGATACCTTCATCAAGAGAAGCCAGATCATCAGAGAGATCAGAAACTTCCTTGCAGGCCGTGATTTCATGGAGGTTGAGACCCCTACTCTGGTTTCCAACCCCGGCGGTGCATCAGCAAGACCTTTCGATACTCACTACAACGCTCTGGACGAGGATGTTAAGCTTCGTATTTCCCTGGAGCTGTATCTGAAGAGACTGATTGTCGGCGGCCTTGAGAGAGTATTCGAGATTGGCCGTGTATACAGAAACGAGGGTATCGATACCCGTCACAACCCTGAGTTCACTCTGATGGAGCTGTACCAGGCATACACCGACTACGAAGGCATGATGGAGCTCACCGAGAGCATGTTCAGATATCTTGCTCAGACCGTACTTGGTACCACCAAGTTCATGTACGGCGATGTAGAGCTTGATTTCGGCAAGCCCTTCGAGCGTATCACCATGATTGACTGCATCAAGAAGTACTCCGGTATCGACTTTGATCAGGTTAAGACCGATGAGGAAGCAAAGGCTCTTGCAAAGGAGCATAACATTGAATTTGAGGCATTCCACAAGAAGGGTGATATCATCAACCTCTTCTTCGAGGAATACTGCGAGGAGCATCTGATTCAGCCTACATTCGTAATGGATCATCCTCTTGCAATTTCTCCTCTGACCAAGAAGAAGCCCACCGATCCCGAGAAGGTAGAGCGTTTCGAGCTCTTCATCAACACCTGGGAGATGTGCAACGCTTACTCCGAGCTGAACGATCCCATCGACCAGCGTGAGCGTTTCAAGGCACAGGATGCAAATGCAGAAGCAGGCGACGACGAAGCACAGCACACCGACGAGGATTTCCTCAACGCACTGGAAATCGGTATGCCTCCTACAGGCGGTATCGGTTACGGTATCGACAGACTGGTTATGCTGCTGACGAACAGTCCTGCGATCAGAGATGTATTGCTGTTCCCTACGATGCGCCAGGGCTAACTACGGACAACCACGACGCAACACGACAGACCACGACAGATCATGCAACGTGATGTACTGCATATTTTAAGGCAAAAATCTAAACCTCCTGACGGGGGTATATGGAGCCGTATGTGGAATATCATATATGCGTGACGATGCTTGTTGGATTGTAAATGCAAACAAAACCATAATTTAGTAAATTGCGAGAAAGCAATAAACCGAATGCTTAAGGCACTTTCGTTTAGTAGATTATCTACTGAATCGAAGGTGCCTTTTTTGCGTTAAAAATATTTCTGTTCGGAAAAGGAGTCAGCATGCCGAAACTAAACAAACCAGATTGGGACAAATACTTGGAAGGAAAGAAAAAGAGATATGTAACCTATCATGAAGGGGCAAGAATAATGAAAATGCCTTATTACAGATTTACTCGTTTAGCCAGAGAAGCTAAGGCCAACATCAAGATTAGAAAGAGAGCGATTGTAGATTTGGAGGTATTAGAAGAGTATTTAAATTCTGTCAAGGAGGATGAAAATGGCGTACAAGAGGAAGAAGATTGATGATATTGCATTGCTGAAGCAAGTGGGAAAAAAGAAGTTTGTTAGGTATGATGAGGGCGCTGCCTTGTATTCTATGGGAATACATAGCTTTATGGAATTAGCGCGAGAAGCAAAAGCTGTTTATCACGTGCGGAAGATTGCTCTCGTTAATACAGATATTGTTGATGAATACCTTGAGTGCTTCCGTGATGAAACGGATGATGAATATTAGGAGGATTAGGAAATGTGTAAAGTGATTGCGGTGACAAATCAAAAGGGTGGTGTTGGAAAGACAACAACAACTGTAAATCTTGGAATAGGTCTTGCAAGGCTCGGCAAGAAAGTTTTACTGATTGATTCGGATCCTCAGGGCAGTATGACCGCCAGCCTTGGGTTTGTGGAACCGGATGATATCACAATAACGCTGGCAACCAAAATGATGGATGTTATCAATGAAGAAGAAACAGATTCTTTTGAAGGAATTCTGCATCATGCAGAAGGTGTAGATTTGGTACCTTCCAATATAGAATTGTCAGCGCTTGAGGTGGCATTGATTAATGTTATGAGTAGGGAAACCATTATGAAGTGTTACATCGACACTATCAAGAAAGACTATGATTATATCCTTATTGATTGTATGCCGTCCCTTGGAATGATGACAATTAACGCACTTGCAGCGGCAGATACCGTTCTGATACCCGTGCAGACTGCGTATTTACCGGTAAAAGGTCTCGAACAGCTTCTAACGACTATTTCTAAGGTTAAGCGGCAGTTGAACAGGAAATTGACTACAGAGGGCATTTTGATGACTATGGTAGATTTTAGAACAGTTTATGCTAAAGATATTTTCTTCAAAGTCCATGAAACTTATGGCGATACAGTTGGAACATTTGAAACATATATACCATTGTCCGTTCGAGCTGCAGAAACAAGTGCAGTAGGAAAGAGCATTTATGAACATGATCCTGAAGGGAAGATCGCATTGGCATATATGTCGTTAACAAAGGAGGTACTCGAACATGAAAAATAGACCAGGTGAAAAAATAAAACTTATGACTGTAGATCAGCTGCTTAAGGTTCCGGAAGGTGAACTCTCAGAACAGATTCCAGTAGATGATATTCGAGAGTTTGCGAATCATCCATTTAAGGTTTTGAACGATGACAAGATGCGTGAATTAATAGAAAGCATTTTGGCCAATGGTATCCTTACGCCGGTTATCGTTCGTGTCTGTGATGATGGAAAGTATGAGATGATTTCTGGTCACCGAAGATTGTTTGCTGCCAGAGCAATTGGATTGGATACAATTCCTGCAATTGTTAAAGAGATGAACGATGACCAGGCAACTATAGCAATGGTTGACTCCAATCTGCAAAGAGAAAAGATACTTCATAGTGAAAAGGCCTTTGCTTATAAAATGCGATATCAAGCGATGAGGCATCAGGGCAAGCGTGCAGTTGTGGATCCGGGAGATATTGATATGCCATTGTATGGACAGAGAACTTCGTCCCAACTTGGGACGAAGTTGCGCGCAGATGAAGAATTGGCACTTCAAGTTGGCGAAAGCCGAAACCAAGTACATCGATACTTACGATTGACGGAACTTATCCCTGAATTACTTGATTTGATTGATAAAGACAGAATTGCAATTATGACTGGTGTTGATATCTCTTATTTAAAGGCTGATGTTCAGAAATGGATATATCAGTATGTTAAGGAGAACGGCGTTGTAAAATCTTACCAGGTAACAGCCTTAAGGCAATATATAGAAAATGTAGATCATTATACGCAATCTGAAGTGATCAGCGTGTTAAATGAGAATCTTCCGGGGCGACTTCCTAGTCATCGTGTGGCATTCTCAGGTAAGCAGCTTAAGAAGTATTTTCCGGCATATTATACTGCAGATGAAATGGAGAAGGTTATAGTATCGTTGTTAGAAAAATGGAAGCATGAGCAGGAGAAAAACGGGGGATTCTAATGGGATTTGATTATTATTATGGAACAGAAGCCGATCAGTTCAGTTTTATCAGAATTCCCAAAGCCTTGTTGACGGAGGAGAGATTCTCTTCTCTGTCAATTCAGGCAAAATTGTTGTATGGATTGTTATTGGATCGTATGGGATTGTCTGCAAAGAATGGTTGGCTTGATAAAGAGAACAGAGTTTATATTATTTATCAAATTTCAGAGATCCAAGAGGATCTGGGTTTTTCCAAAAAGAAGGCAATAGATTATCTTGGAGAACTGGAGGCACTGGGACTTGTTGAAAAAAAGAGACGAGGTCTTGGACTTCCTACAATTTTATATGTGAAGAATTTCATAACAGGAGAAATGGGAACCTCAAGAAGTGTCGAAATGGGAACTTCTGAAAAGAACGAAAGTAGGCCGGTTATTGTTAACTATGAGAATTACGGGGAAAAAATGAGCGGCGAATCAGCTAAGACAGCCACTTATAATCAGGCATTTGCTGAAAAAGTATCAAGAAGTGTCGAAATGGGAACTTCAAGAAGTGTCGATTTGGGAACCTCAAGAAGTGTCGAAATGGGTACCTCTGGAGGTGCCGAAATCGCACTTCAAGAGGTGTCGAAAACGTCACCACAGAATAATACTAATAATAACAATACCAATATGATTCAGACTGATTCAAATCATATCGTATCTTTTATGGACGATTTGATGGGATTGGAAGATATCAATCAGCGTAGACAATACTTTTGGATGAAACTGGATATGGATATTCTTATGCAGAGTAATCCGCTACAGAAGGAATT
The DNA here is from genome assembly GCA_045597705.1 of Acetatifactor sp. GTDB lineage: Bacteria > Bacillota > Clostridia > Lachnospirales > Lachnospiraceae > Acetatifactor. The sequence goes on along the minus strand of JAZLKR010000018.1, from coordinate 3,222 downwards.
GCTTGAAGGAATGTATGAGCTGATTCTTGAGATATGCCTGTTCAGTAACAACACAATTCTAATTGCCGGTAATGAGTATCCAGCTGATATTGTAAAAGAAAGATTTTTGCGATTGGATGCCTCACATCTTCAATATGTTTTGGATTGTTTGCGCGATAATACATCTAAAATACACAACATAAAGAAATACATATTAGCTGCGCTTTATAACGCACCTGTAACCATAGATGGATATTATATGGCTGAAGTAAATCATGATATGGCGACAGAAGCGTTTGCTTGAATGGGGCAAAAAATCTTATTTTATAATATGCTTTTGAGAAACTGATGGACTGACGGAGCAGTATTATCATGTGAAACTTTATCCCAGAATACTTTGGAATCTGGGGTTTGGTGATTATAAGCGTAATCTATTGTCTTTTTAATCTCGCTATATACTTCGTGATAAGATACATTGTTATTAGCAGCTATTTGGCACAGGAGTAAAGTAATCTGAAACTGGCTCATTTGTAATCCTCCGTTTTGTATCTTGTGTGTTAATCTCATTATAGACTAGGAATGAAAAATAGCAAAACAAAGACATCGCGATATCTTACAATACTCGCTGTTTTCGACAATATACTTATCTGATAACTGAGTTTGTCATAGGGGACATTTTGGTTGTTCCCTATGGCTTTTTTCGTTATAATAAATGTATGTTTGCAGGAAGGAATGATATTGCATGTTTGAAAAGAAGCGATCAAAACTATATTCTGTTGAATACGATCCAAATAAGCAGAAGGCGGTATTGAAGTGTTCCATCTGTAATGGCGAACAAGTAGCAGGATTCAAAGATAAGGCAACAGGCCACTTTACTGAAGTTGCCTACATAAAGGATGATAAAGATTTGGATGCCTTTATGGAATATTATGAATTAGCTGCTATAACGAAGGAGTATTAATGCTATGATGGATTCAATGCATATTCCTTGCCAGGTCTGTTCTGTGACAAGTACAAAAGGAGAGCTCACTCCTTTGTGGGTACGTTTTATTGATGATGATGGTGAACTTCAGAAAATAGATATCACAGGAACAAAGAAATCTGGTGCTAATGGAATTCATACATATTTCTTTGAGTGTACTGGTACGATTGGGGAACAAGCTTGTATGATTAAATTAAGCCTTGATCCTGGAAGTATGAAGTGGGCTATTATTGGTAAAATGTTTTAACGAAAAGATAGAGGTGCTTAATTATGAATACAAAGAATTTTGAGGAACTGATCAGTATATATGAGGAAAATCAGGATTTTTTAAATGATGGCGAGCGTTATGAACTTTTTAAGTGGGCAGCGGTTAAGCATTTTCAAGAAGTGTGGTTTTCTGAAGATGCAAAGAGTATGTCTTTTGCTGAATTATTTGCAGAAGCAACAAACAGAACTTCAATCATGATTAATAATTCACGCATTTCTCCTACAAACGGTATAGTGAAATTGGCAGAAAAAAGGCCTGATGAAGTAGAGCACTTATTTAGGGATATTTTATATGCGGATGATAACGGCGATTTAGATGTGCGTAATGACCATATAAATACCTTCCTTTCTGAAATAGAAAGGCTACGCCAGGAAGAATTCCCTAGCTTTTGGAAGTATAAACAGGATAGACATGCAGCTATATGCTATTTGACACTTTTTGATCCAAAACATAATTTTATATATAGATTCAAAGATGCTGAGCTGTTTTGTGAATATATGGAAATGGGATTGGATATTGGATCTGGTCAGTATTTTAGCCTAAAGAAATATTACCAGATGTGTGAAACAATTGTTGAAGAATTGAAAGCACATCCTTCGTTAATAGAAAAACATAATAGTTTTATGACTGAAAAGCTGTATCCAGATGAAGAACTTCACCTATTGGCGTATGATCTAATGTACTGCGGTCAGTGTTATCATTTTTATAAAGGCATGCATTACATCCCCAAAAAGGAAGTCTCTGCATCGCGTGCGAAAATCGAAAAAGCAGAGAGAGATAATGCAGAGCGCGCTGAACGAATGGCTGCACTCCAAAGAGAGCTTGAAGAGTTGGAAGATCAGATAACGGAATACGAGGATATTTCGTTATTGGATGTTAGTGTTAATCATAGAAAATATGGCCGAGGTATTGTAATAGCGCAAGAAAAAAATAAGATTACTGTTAATTTTTCTGATAAGGCAGTATCATTTCTGATTCACAGCAAATTTCCAGCTAGACCTACTTTTGAAAATGATGAAGAAATTGTTAATGTTCTATCGGAATATGCGGACGCTGAGGAGCGTATAGCAAAGATTCAATCTGAATTGCAGCGTTTATCTAAGTAAGAGGGATAAAATGATAAAGGCTATATTTGTTGATTTTTATGGCACTATCGTACATGAAGATGGTGAAATAGTAAGCAAAATATCAAAAATGATTTATGAATCTGGTCAAGCTCAAAGTGCAGCTGAGGTCGATGGATTTTGGTGGAGAGACTTTCAAAATATGTTTAACAATGCCTACGGAGACAACTTTGAAACGCAGAGAACTCTGGAAGAACAGTCAATTGCTCATACAATAGAAAAGTATGGTGCAACACTGGATGCAAAAGAATTGAGTCGATGGATGTTTGAACATTGGGTAAAACCGCCTATTTTCGGAGAAGCCAAAGATTTCTTTGACATGTGTCCTGTTCCTATTTATGTAGTGTCCAATATCGATACTGCAGATGTAATACAAGCCATCAACTATCATCATCTTAATCCGGCAGGAGTTTTTACTTCAGAGGATGCAAAATCATATAAACCTCGTAAAGAATTGTTTGAGCTAGCTCTTCTAAAAACAGGACTAAAAGCGAGTGAGGTGATTCATGTTGGCGATTCTATAAGCAGTGATGTAAAGGGCGCAGCTGCACTTGGAATAAGAGCACTCTGGCTCAATAGATTTGGAAAAGAAGTACCAGAGGGCGTTGAGTATATCACTAATCTCATGGAAGTACTGGAACGAGTGTAAAAGATATTATGATTTTGATCATACGGGCTATTTTGGGGGTGAAATCTGATGAGATTGGCATATAAAATGGAATACATACATCCTACAAAGGAAGATACCGTTATTGAATTGATTAAATATTCTTCTCAATACCAAGAAGAATATAAGAGAATCTATAATGAGGGATATCATGAAATGCGAGAGGCTTTAGATATAAAGCCATACGATTTCATCCAAGATG
>JAZLKR010000017.1:0-8279 GCA_045597705.1 Acetatifactor sp. | reverse complement strand
AGGTGTATTGCGGGCCATAATGGATGCAATCTCAATTCTCTTTAATTCACCGCCGGAAAGACTGGCGTCAATGTCACGATTGATATAATCTCTGGCACAGAGACCTACTTTTGAAAGGTAGTCGCAGACATTGGGATTCTTTACATCGGGACCTGCAGCCAAAGTAATGAGATCTTTGACTTTTATGCCCTTGAAACGAACAGGCTGCTGGAAGGCAAAACTAATTCCTTCTTTTGCACGTTCGGAAATATTCATATCAGTGATATCTTTTCCATTATATAGGATGCGTCCGGATGTGGGACGTTCGATTCCCATAATAAGCTTGGCCAATGTGGACTTGCCGCTTCCGTTAGGACCGGTGACAGCGATAAATGTATGGTCTTCAAAGGTAATGCTTAAATCTTTGATAATTGTTTTTTCTTCACCATTCTCCCCGGTAACACGAAAAGAAAGATGCTGTAATTCTAACATAACAAGCCTCCTGCATAAAGTAATGTAGGGTAGAACGCAATAAAGCGAAACCTAAAGGACAGTATATCATAAAATTGAAAATTCTACACTATATTTCACAAATATTTAAAAAGGTTAAAAAGGTACTTGACTTTTTGGGTGTGGGGCGTTATATTATCTAATGTTGCAGGTGATGAATCTGTAAGATGTGTGTTTAGCTCAGCTGGATAGAGCGTTTGGCTACGGACCAAAAGGTCGGGGGTTCGAATCCTCTAACACACGCTAGGAAAATAAAAGGGAGATGCAATTGCATCTCCCTTTTATTTTCGCAACATGTAAAGGATTGTTTTATGCAAACTATGAAAATGACGGAGGGGAAGCCCTCCGGTTTGATTATCAAATTTGCGTTGCCCCTGATGCTGGGCAATGTGTTTCAACAATTATATACGGTAGTGGATACCATAGTGGTGGGGCAGGTGCTGGGCGTGGAAGCGCTGGCGGCTATCGGTTCCATCGACTGGCTGACCTGGATGATGCTTGGCATTGTGCAGGGACTGACTCAGGGCTTTGGTGTGGTCCTTTCTCAGTTTTTCGGAGCTGAGGACGAGAAGGGCCTGAAGAAAAATGTTGTTAATGCAGGCTATATGGCACTGTTTTTTGCATTGCTGCTCACCGGGGTGGGATACGCAATCGCAAAGCCCATGCTGGTACTTTTGCGGACACCGACAGAGGTGTTTGGACTGGCGCACAGTTACTTGAGAATTGTGTTCGGCGGCATTCCGGTCATTGTAGCTTACAATTTCTTTGCCTGTGTGCTGAGAGCGGTGGGCAACAGCAAGGCGCCCCTGCAGGCTATGGTGATTTCCTGCCTGACAAACATTGGACTGGATGTGCTCTTCGTGGTAGGGTTTAAAACCGGTATTGAGGGTGCTGCCGTTGCAACGGTAATTGCCCAGGGTATTTCCGCACTGTACTGCCTGTACAGAACGATGCAGATTGAAGCGGTGAAACCTGCAGCGGAGCATTTGGAACTGCGAATGGATTACTGCCTGAAACAGCTGGCCATCGGCATTCCCATGGCTCTTCAGAATACACTGATTGCCGTTGGAGGCATGATTTTACAGTATGTTGTAAATGGTTTTGGCGTTGCACTGCTGGCAGGCTATACTGCCACAAACAAGCTGTACGGTATTCTGGAGATTGCGGCGACCTCTTACGGCTTTGCCATGTCGGTTTATGCAGGGCAGAATGTGGGAGCCAAGCGGTTGGACCGCATCAGGAAAGGGACATGGGATGCCTGCCTGATTGGTATCGTCACCAGTGTTGTGATTGCGGGTGCGATGATACTGGGCGGAAGGGCTGCCCTGACGATGTTCATTGCCGGAGACACGGCGGAGGCGGAGCGGTCCATGTACTTCGCAGTTTACTATCTGCGAATTATGGCAATCTGTCTGCCGGTACTTTATATTCTGCATATTGTAAGAGCCTGCATTCAGGGAATGGGCAATTCCGTGCTGCCCATGCTTTCCGGAATTATGGAGTTTGTCATGAGAACCGGTGCGGCCATAACGCTGCCCGCCCTGATTGGGGAGAGCAGTGTGTTTTACGCGGAAGTGCTGGCCTGGATTGGTGCCGATGTGGTGTTAATCAGCAGTTACTTCTATGTAATCGGTAAACTAAAGAAACTATTTGAGGGTTAGAGGCAAAAGTAAATGAAAAGAAAAATCGGCCTGATTTGTATCATACTGTCCGCACTGTTTTTTGCGTTGGGCGGGTTGCTTATCAAACTGAATACCTGGTCTGCACTGACCATTAACGGCGTGCGTAGCTTCTTTGCCTTCTTCGTCATGCTGACCTATATGCGAGTGACCAAGCACAGGTTCAAGGTGAATGCCACGGTCATTGGCGGTGCAATTGCCAATTTCGGTATGGGACTGACCTTTGTCATGGCCAATAAGCTGACCACGGCGGCCAATACCATCGTGCTGCAGTTCACCATGCCGATTTATATTATTCTGTTTTTGTGGCTGTTCTGGAAAAAGAAGCCGGACAGGCTTTCCGTGCTGACGGTCTGCATTTCCTTTGCGGGAATCTGCTGCTTTTTCTTAGAGAGTATCAGCTTCACCGGCATGATCGGAAACTGTCTTGCCATTTTTTCGGGAGTGCTTTATGCGGTTGTATTTCTGATTAAGAAGATGCCGGGCGCGGATTTTGAGTCTTCAGCGCTGATTTCCTTCTGTATCAGTCTGGCTGTCGGTTTGCCTTCCTTTGTGACAGGAGGAGAGTTTACCGTCATGAACTGGACCACCGTCATTCTGCTGGGTGTAGTGCAGTTCGGCATGGCCTATGTTTGCCTGAATATAGGACTGAATGAGGTGCCGCCGGTTGCGGCATCCCTGATTTCCATGATTGAGCCTATCATCAATCCGATTCTGGTGGCTGTCGTCTATAAAGAAACTATCGGCCCTCTCGGCATTGTGGGCAGCGTGATTGTTCTGGGCTCCGCGATTGTTTATAATGTGCTCAGCCTGACAAAGCAGGAGCAGGCGGCAGAATCTTAAATGATTATAAAGTACTAGATAAACTGTTGCCGATACGATATACTAATGAACAGAATACAGTAAATGGGGATTGTTATGGGCGCAGAAGAACAGCCGATTCGTTGCAAAAAATGTCTGATCAGAGAGATGATGGATATGGAAGCTGCTTTCCGGACCGTCAGGGAGTATATCGACAATCTGGACACGGATGTGAGGACTCCCGATGCCTTGTATGAGGACAGGCTGTCGATTTGTACTCAGTGTGAAATGCTTCTGGAGGGGATGTGTCGAAGCTGCGGCTGCTATGTGGAAATGCGTGCGGCAGCACTGAAAAACGCTTGCCCCCGCAAGAAATGGTAGTCCGTTTCGGAAAGGCGAGAGGTCGCTTATGGATAAAAATGAATTTCTGGAAAAACTGAAGCTGGCGTTGAACGGGAAGGTGTCTCAGCAGACCATTACCGACACGCTGCGCTATTATGATGAGTATATTGAGTCACAGGCTGCGGAGGGCAGCATGGAACAGGTCATGAACAGCCTGGGAGATCCCAGACTGATTGCCAGATCCATTGTGGATGCAGAATCCGCACAGTCGGAGAGAGCAAGCCAGCAGGCGCAGGATCAGCCCAATTATCCTGACCCGGAGGGCGAGACGGGGCTTCGCAAGATTGGTTTCCGCTTGCCCGGAATTGTTTGGACCGGTATCGGTGTTGTGGCATTGATTGCCATTCTCTCACTGGTATTTAAACTTCTGGCAATCTTCGGTCCGACCATTGCACTGATTGCACTGATTTATTTTGTATATAAAAATCTGTCTAAGAAATAAAGAGATATTTCTAAGAAATAAAGAGGCATTCGATTACCATGCGTAGATTTGAGTTGATAGCTCCCTGCCATTTTGGAATGGAGTCTGTATTAAAAAGAGAAATTGATGACCTGGGATACGATATCACTGAGGTGGCAGACGGAAGAGTTACCTTCTTCGGAGATGAGGAAGCGCTCTGCAGAGCCAATATTTTCCTTCGCAGTGCGGAGAGAGTACTCATCAAGGTGGGCTCCTTCCATGCGGAGACCTTCGAGGAACTGTTCCAGGGTACCAAGCAGATTCCATGGGAAGAGTACATTCCCGTGGACGGCAAGTTCTGGGTGGCTAAGGCAGCCAGCGTGAAGTCAAAGCTGTTCAGCCCCTCCGATATTCAGTCCATTATGAAGAAGGCTATGGTAGAGCGTCTGAAGGAAACCTACAAGACCAACTGGTTTACGGAGGAGGGTGCAAGTTTTCCTCTGCGAGTATTTCTGATGAAGGACGAGGTGACCATCGGCCTGGACGGAACCGGTGAATCTCTGCACAAGAGAGGCTATCGTAAGCTGACGGCGAAGGCACCCATTGCGGAAAACCTTGCGGCATCCCTGATTATGCTGACCCCTTGGAATAAGGACAGAATTCTGGTGGATCCCTTCTGCGGAAGCGGAACCTTCCCTATTGAGGCAGCCATGATGGCAGCAGGCATGGCACCCGGTATGAATCGTCATTACACTGCGGAGACCTGGCCTCACATTATCGGAAAGAAAAACTGGTACGATACCCTGGACGAGGCCCATGATCTGATGGATTTGTCTGTGAGACCCGATATTCAGGGCTTTGATATTGATGACCACATGGTGAGCATCGCAAGAGAAAATGCAAAGCTGGCAGGTGTGGAGAAGCTGATTCATTTCCAGCGAAGAGGCGTGGAGGAATTGAGCCATCCTAAAAAATATGGCTTTATCATTACCAACCCTCCCTACGGTGAGAGATTGCAGGAAAAGCAGGAAATGCCTGCATTGTATAAGGTAATCGGCGAGAGATACCGTGCGTTGGATTCCTGGAGTATGTATATGATTACCGCGTATGAAAATGCGGAGAATGACATCGGCCGCAAGGCGGACAAGAACCGTAAGATTTACAACGGTATGATGAAGACATACTTTTATTCCTTCCTGGGACCCAAGCCTCCCAAGCAGGAAAAGAGATAGAGGAGTTTGTAAAAGAATGAGCAGAATTATTTTTGCAACCGGAAATGCCGGTAAGATGAAGGAAATCAGAAAGATTATGGCTGACCTCGGTATGGAGATTCTCTCCATGAAGGAGGCAGGCGTGAAGGTGGAGCCCGATGAAAACGGCACAACCTATGAAGAAAATGCGCTGATTAAGGCTCGTGCAGTAGCAACGCTGACAGATGATATTGTTCTGGCTGATGATTCCGGACTGGAGATTGACTATCTGAACAAGGAGCCCGGTATTTATTCTGCAAGATATATGGGAGAGGATACTTCTTACCGCATCAAGAATGCCAACCTGATTGAGAGACTGGAGGGCGTACCCGATGAGCAGAGAACCGCAAGGTTCGTATGCGCCATCGCCGCAGTGCTTCCCGACGGAAGAGAGCTGACCACCAGAGCGACCATCGAGGGCAGAATCGGTTACGAGGAGAAGGGTGAAAACGGTTTCGGTTACGATCCTATTTTCTACTTCCCCGAGAAGGGCAAAACAACCGCTGAACTGACCGAAGAAGAGAAGAATGAAGTAAGCCACAGAGGCAAGGCTTTGGAGCTTATGAAAGAGGAACTGAAGAAAAGATGAGAGTATTAATCGTCAGTGATACCCATAAACGCGACAGTTTTTTCTATGAACTGGTAAAACGCCTGACACCGGACGCGGTAATCCATTGCGGAGACGCAGAAGGCAGTGACGAGGAGATGGAGGCAACCATCGGCTGTCCTCTGCACATCGTAAAGGGCAATTGTGATTATGGCTCAAAACTGGTTTCTGAGTATGTAACGGAGATTGGCGGCTATACCTTCCTGATTGTGCATGGACATACCTTCCATGTTTCCTTCGACAGAGAGGAACTGCAGGACGAGGGTGAGCGCCGTCTGGCAGACTATATCTGCTTCGGCCATACGCACAGACCGGAAATCAATACGGAATATACCATACCGATGCTGAATCCCGGAAGCTTGTCTTATCCTCGTCAGGAGAACCACAAACCTTCTTACATGACAATGGAGATTGAAGAGGGAAAAGAGCCTGTTATTGAGCTGCATTATCTTGATGTATGACTTGACACTTAAGGGTTGCAGTAGGTATAATGCTAGCGTATATCGGGGTGTGGCTCAGCTTGGCTAGAGCACCTGCTTTGGGAGCAGGGGGTCGCAGGTTCGAATCCTGTCACCCCGATTCGGAAATTAAAATTATACAAAAAAAGTGTTGACATTTTATCACTTCTGTATTAAGATAATTTTCGTCGGTTTGAGTAGATGACCGCTATGTGTCCGTAGCTCAGTTGGATAGAGCATGCGCCTTCTAAGCGCAGGGTCGGGGGTTCGAATCCCTTCGGGCACATTTTGTATGTTTAGACATACGAATTTCATATATGGTGGGTATAGCGCAGTTGGTTAGCGCGCCAGATTGTGGCTCTGGAGGCCAAGGGTTCGAATCCCTTTACCCACCCTTCATTACGAGTTATTTGGTAATGACAGCTTGGTGTCAATTATAGGGCTATCGCCAAGCGGTAAGGCACAGCACTTTGACTGCTGCACTCGCTGGTTCGAATCCAGCTAGCCCTGCTTTTTTTTACCTATTTGGGATATTAGCTCAGTCGGTAGAGCACTTGACTTTTAATCAAGGTGTCGGGGGTTCGAATCCCCCATGTCTCACGGAACCCATGAATTCGTTCATGGGATTTTTTTTATGTAAGGAAGGAAAACACTAATGGCTCAGGAGAATAAAATGGGCGTTATGCCCGTCAATAAACTGTTGCTTTCCATGTCACTGCCCATGATGATTTCCATGCTGGTGCAGGCCTTGTACAATATTGTCGACAGTATCTTTGTTTCCAACATCAGTGAGGAAGCGCTGCAGGCAGTTTCGCTGGCATTTCCGCTGCAGAGTCTGATGTTTGCGGTGGCAATCGGTACCGCGGTCGGTTTGAATGCATTTCTGTCCAAAACATTGGGAGAAAAGGAGCTTGATAAGGCAAACAAGATTGCCGCAAACGGTATTTTCATCGAGTATGCGAGCTATATTGTATTTGCACTAATCGGTTTTTTTGCAAGTGTTCCGTATTATGCAAGTCAGACTCCGATTCAGTCGGTAAGAGAGTACGGTGTCACCTATCTGACTATCTGCTGCGTTGCCAGCTTCGGTGTATTTACCCAGGTAGCGTTTGAACGTCTGCTGCAGTCAACCGGTAAGACTGTTCTTGCGATGATTACCCAGGGTACCGGCGCCATTACGAATCTGATTCTGGATCCTATTCTGATTTTCGGTCTGTTCGGTGCCCCTGAGATGGGCATTGCAGGTGCGGCAATTGCAACCGTAATCGGACAGGTAGTGGCCGGCGTTATGGCAATTATCTTTAATTTGAAGTTCAATAAGGAACTGCACATTTCCTTCCGCAAGTTCCGCCCTGATATGGCATTAATCGGCAATATCTATAAAGTAGGTATCCCTTCAATCGTCATGCAGGCCATCGGCTCCGTTATGACATACGGTATGAATCTGATTCTTGCTTCCTTTGAGTCTGCACAGACCGTATTCGGTGTATATTTCAAACTGCAGAGCTTTATCTTCATGCCGGTGTTCGGTCTGAACAACGGTATGGTTCCCATCATTGCATACAACTACGGAGCAAGACAGAAGGACAGAGTTATCAAGACAATCAAGTGCAGTGTGGCTTATGCAGTCGGTATTATGTTCTTTGGCATTCTGATGATGGAAGTGTTCCCTGCTCAGCTGCTGGGCTTCTTCAATGCCGGTGAGATTTTACTGAAGACAGGTGTTCCCGCACTTCGTATCATCTGCCTGAGTTTTGCGTTCGCAGGATACTGTATTGTTGTGGGAAGTGTATTCCAGGCTTTGGGCAACGGCGTGTACAGTATGATTATCTCCATTGCAAGACAGCTGTGCGTATTGCTTCCTGTAGCATACTTGCTTTCTCTGACCGGAAATGTAAACAATGTATGGTGGTCCTTCCCCATTGCGGAGTTGGTCAGCGTAGCGATGAGTACCTTCTTCCTGGTAAGAATCAATAAGAATATCATCTCCAAAATCGGCCAATAGAACGCGAGGAGCTTCCCTTGACAATCGGTTTCCGGTGAGGTTATAATGAAGCGGTCGCGAGGAGCGACCATAAGCGGATATGGCGGAAGTGGCAGACGCGCCAGATTTAGGTTCTGGTGTCCCCGACGTGCAGGTTCAAGTCCTGTCACCCGCATTTATAAAAAGACAGAGGTTTATGCCTCTGTCTT
>JAZLKR010000016.1:0-5385 GCA_045597705.1 Acetatifactor sp. | reverse complement strand
TTATTTTTTGATTCTTTACACTAACCTCTCTACATTTCGCACTTGCACCATTGCTTACAATTTCAATCGTATAAGGTACTTGTGTTGTTAACCCAAGAAGATTAGCAAAAGTGTACCCGGAATAATATCCGTTAACCTGATTGTTTCTAGCAATATACTTATATCTTGCCACTTTACTTGCAGATAAAGGAACTCCACCCTTTAGTCTTGTATTACCCTTCATATAATATATTCCTGTTTCGTATCTGTAGATTTGACCACTATCGCACAACACCTTAAACATTTGACGCAAATTAGTATCTGTAACTGGCAAGTCTATATCAGAAACAAAAATTGGTTCATTTACTTTATAGTTTTCCTGTAAATATTCTAACAACATAAAATCACCTTCTAACGCATTTTTATTGTACTGGGTAAATTTTGTTATTTACAATATAACTCATTTTAACCTCAGTTGTCAACATGAGTTATTATATGCATTTTCCAGCATTCTATTCGCACGATTATAATAATGAATTTTAACCTATTATTTCATTATCCAGTGCGTACCATCTTACTAAATACATAAGTATCTTTTTGATAAACGTGCTTATTTTATATTAAATATACGCACGTAAGCGAATGAATAGAAACCACTTTTTCTCCTTGCTGTTCACACAATCTGACAATATCACGAAATACTTGTATTTGTGTTTCTTTGGTTTGAATATATTCTTTACTAAAATCTAAGCCAACTTCACCAATATAGTGGCTTTGGGCAAATGCTTCTTTAAACAATCTCATATCATCATAGCCACTAGAAGTCAATTGCGGATGCATCCCCAATCCCACCTTAATATTAGGGGTGTTTTTGCAAAACTTCACTTCTCTATCATACGCTTTCGGAGTGGTTCCGACCGCAAATAGACTTATATCTGAATTCTGCAGCTCAGTTATAATTCCCGCCATATTGTCCATTAAATCCAAATGACAATGTGCATCATAAATCATTGTAGCTACCCTCTTTCAACTAAATTGTCCTGTATAAATTTATCTACTTCAAATAAGCCTCTCGAATATATGTTGGCTAATTCTTGCAAATATTCATCATCCTGCGGCAATGGTCCTGGCTTATGTATATAAAGCAATGCACGATTTCTATCTTGTTTTATTTTATCAATTGCATACTGGAAAGAACGTAATTGAATTCCAATTCCTTCTGAATTTTTATTTTGCATTTCATAAACAGAAATTTGTGTATATACGGTTCCATCATTGCCAAACGCCTTATGCATTGCAGCTCTTCTAATTAAACAAGGAACACAATAACCACAATGTTGCTGACTGAGTTGTTTCCATCTTGCTTTCCCTGGTGAGGAACATGAAAACGATAATTTCATAGTCTCATAAAGAACATCCTTGTTTTTACACTCTTCTGCCATTTCACCCTTTGTTCTATTCCAATAAGGATTTTTTACTGACAAATTCATCCCCAATCCCTCTAGCAACTCATTCCATAAGGAAAGATAAAATGGATGCGTTGTTCTTGTACTAAATGAACCAACTCTTGTTTCATCTAATGGCACATTCAATGCAATCAGACCATTTTCTGGAACCAATAGTTCATTAATATTATCCATCTGCTCTCTTGCAATTCCAATCACAACTGCCATTGCAAAAATCCGAACCACCACATTTCTGTATTTTTCACTTACACTTTAATCACTGATAAGTTTCCAGAGATAACTAAAAAAGACCAAAGGCACCATCCGAAAATGTAACCTTTGGTCTGCAAAGCCTTTATTTACGGCATTTCTGCTACTTTTCTATTTAGTTTTTGACATCAACACAACCGTCTCCACATGGCTCGTATTGGGGAACATGTCCACTGCCACTGCCTTCACTGCCTTGTACCCCTTCTTGGTGATATACTTCAGGTCTCTTGCCAGAGTTTCAGGGTTGCAAGACACATAAACGATTTTTTTCGGCGCAATCTTTGCCACGGAATCCAGGAACACCTCTGTGCTGCCGCTTCTGGGCGGATCCATCAGCACTACATCCACCTTCTCACCCTTCTCTGCCATCTGCACCAGGAACTCACTTGCGTCAGCCTTGAAGAAGGTAATATTCTTTACCTGATTGCCCTTGGCATTGTTGACTGCATCGCGCACCGCATCACCGTTCAGTTCCACGCCGATAACCTGCTTTGCCTTGTCAGCCGCAATCATACCGATGGTTCCGGTACCGCAGTAAGCATCCACTACCACTTCGTTACCTGTCAGGTCGGCATATTCTAATGCTTTACCGTACAAAATCTCGGTCTGCACAGGATTCACCTGATAGAAGGACTTGGGTGAAATTCGGAATCTCTTACCGCAAAGCACATCTTCAATATATCCCTTACCGTATATTACCTGCTCCTTTTCACCAAGCACCATACTGGTACCGCGATTATTGACATTTACAACAACAGTCGTAATTTCAGGATGCTGGTCTCGCAGTGCTTTCACAAAATTATTCTTTGAGGGCATAATGGGAGAAGCCAGTACCAGCACTACCATAATCTCTCCTGTCACATGTCCGGTACGAATCAGCACATGGCGCAGCAGACCATATCCCGTATCCTCATTGTAGGGTCTGATTTTAAACGAGCGAAGCAGACCGCGAATGGTCACGATAATCTCATCCGCCTTCTGATTTTCCAAAAGACAGCTGTCTACAGGCACCAGCTTGTGGCTCTTCTCCTCATAGGTACCGGAAATAATATTGTGTCTTCTATCCTCTCCGAATACGGCATGCACCTTGTTGCGATAATGCATGGGATGCTCCATGCCGATAATATGCTCCGGCTTCACAAAGGGCTCCAGAAGCTTGCGCACCTGAGTTTCCTTCATTTTCAGCTGCTCTGCATATTCCTTGTTAATCCACTGACAGCCTCCGCACCTGGAAGCAACGGGACATAAGGATTTCTTTTCAGCAGGTCTCTTTTCTACAGGTTTTTTATACTGCTCATTTTTCTTTGAAACCGGATTCTTTTTCTGCTCTGTCTGTGCCATTCTTCTATCCTCGCGTAAAGTGTGTATACTTTATCTACAATTTTCATTCCTTCAAAATATAAAAAGAAAAGAGTCCAGGAAACCTGAACTCTTTCTGATCGGAGTGGCGGGATTCGAACTCGCGACCTCCACCTCCCTAAGATGGCGCTCTAACCAAGCTGAGCCACACCCCGTTGACCTAAAGTAATATATCACACGCTTTTCCAAAAAGCAAGTTCTTTTTATGTAAAAAACATAAATTCTTCGAAAAAGTGCTTTTCTGTGCGAAAAACAATAAAAAAGAGAGCTCAGATTTCTGAACTCTCTTTGCGTCGGAGTGGCGGGATTCGAACTCGCGACCCCCACCTCCCTAAGATGGCGCTCTAACCAAGCTGAGCCACACCCCGTTGACATGGACTACTATATCATGCCATCGGGGAAAAAGCAAGCCGTAATTTCACTTTTTTTCGAAAAATTGCAAAAACTCCAAAACGCACTAAATACCCTTGAAAGCAAAGGTAAATTCCAGCTTTTTGTCCAAAGGAATCTTGAATTCCTCATGCACGGGAGCTCCCCAGGTATCATCACCGCCCACGCCAAGCTGCGCCATGGCAGCACGGATTACCGTGTAATGCACCTGCGGCAGTTCGTTTGCGTGCGCCGCATTCTCGATTTCGTGAGGAGTATAAGGAAGGGCGGAAAAGCTCATCTTATCTCCTACGAAAAGCAGGCCTCGTCCGTTTGCATCGGTAATCTTTGCATAACGCACATCGGTCTTGTTGCCGCATTCCTGAGGCAGCAGGTAACGCGCCATGTTCTCTTCTACCAGATTTCTGTAGATGCCAAGCTTCGCACCGTGCTTTCTGTCCGCATAGGTTTCCTCAGGCCCGTTGCCGTACCACTCCAGATGATTGTAGTCTGCATCCAGCTTCATCAGCATACCAAACTCAGGCAAATCACCAAACTCCGTTGTAGGTTCCATCGTAACAGTAGTCTCAACCGTACCGTCTCCGTAAACCACATAGGTCACAAGGCACTCCTTTTTCGGTGTGGTGGGCAGGTTGTACGCAAATGTCACCTTCACGCTGTCCGCACCGGGCTCGATACCTCTGTAACCGCCGTTTTCCAGATACATGCTGGCGATCTTCCACTGTGCACTTCTGGCAGGCATATGATTTCCGTAGTCATTGTCCACAGGCGCTCTCCAGAAATTAGGCTTCGGCATATTCTTAAGCAGTTCCTTGCCGCCGTAGCGATAAGAAACCAGGCCGGTATAAGCAAAGAGTACCTCAAACTCCTCACCACGAATTCCCATATTGTAGGTACCCTGGATAATCTGCAGGGGCTTCTTTACGCAAATCGGTCTGTCTGTAATCCTCTTGTCTGTCTTGGTAAATACATTCTGTCCGAAAGCGACCTCATGGCCGGCTCTTGCCCAGGCAGTATCTTCTTTGAGAGTAAAGGATACCGTGACAACATACTCTCCCTCTTCTGCGGGAATCAGGAACGGTGCCGCAAAAGGTCCGCTGCAGCCGGGCTCCACATCCGTCATCAGCGTATATTCATCCAGCAGTCTGCCTTCCTTTTCCACACGAACGGTACAATCAAAGTCGCTGGTGTCTGCGAACAGATTTCTGTTGATGATTCTGATGGAATCTTCCTGAATCTCTGCATAAATATTCTGGTAGCAGTATTTTACCTCCTGCATTTTGGGAGAAGGCAACCGGTCGCCGTACACAATACCGTCACCGCTGAAATTGCCGTCATTGGGTCTGTCCTCAAAGTCGCCGCCGTAGCCTAAAAATTCCTTGCCATAGCGGTCCTTCTTCACCAGACACTGGTCAATATAATCCCAGATAAATCCACCCTGATATTTCGGCTCTCTGTCGGTCAATTCCGTGTACTTGAACATGCCGCCGCAGGAATTGCCCATGGCATGGGTATACTCGCAGTTGATGAAGGGCTTATCCGGGTCGCTGTTCAGATACTCCTCGATGTTCGCGGCCTTATAATACATGCGGCTGTACACGTCCGTCGTGTCCGGATAACGCCGGTCGTTCGCCACGCCCTCATAGTGTACAAGACGGGTGGGATCGCGGTGCCGGAACATCTCCGACAGGTCGAAGATATTCTTTCCGCCGTAGCTCTCGTTGCCGCAGCTCCACAGCAGGATGCAGGCATGGTTCTTGTCGCGCTCCTGCATGCTCTGGCCGCGGTGCAGCACCATCTCATGCCAGTCGGCCTTGTCGCCGGGCAGATACCAGTCGTGCATGGGCGCCCAGGAGCCGTGGGTCTCCATGTTGGTCTCGTCGATCACATACAGGCCGTATTTGTCGCACAGGCGGTAGAAGCGGCTGTCGTTGGGGTAGTG
>JAZLKR010000015.1:0-2404 GCA_045597705.1 Acetatifactor sp. | reverse complement strand
CTACCAGATGAGTACCCTGCTCAGCGTTAAAACTGTTAAGGTAAGGAACATGCTCTACATAGTTTGCATCGAACTCGCCGGACTCTACTACCAGGTTGGGCTGTACATAATCTTCAAATTCTACAATATCAAGTGTGTAACCTTTCTCTTTCAGGATCTCTGCTGCCTTCGCAAGAATTTCTGCGTGAGGAATGGGAGATGCTGCAATCTTGATAGTCTCACCGGTGCCCTGAGGAATCGCTGCAGTCTCGGTTACTTCTCCTGCAGATGCATTTGCGGTAATGCCACCCTCTACGACCAAGGTATCTTCGTAATCTGCGCCATAGGTGCCAATCAAGGTTGCTTCGTAATCTGCGTGGAAGAACTTCTCATTTCCAAGACTGATGATTTCATTGTTCAACCAACCAAGCAAAGTGCTATTGCCTTTGGAAACAGCGGGAGCAATGGTATCCTGGCTTCCAAGAGAAGGAATACCTACTACATAACCTTTGTTCTCAATTGCGTATGCGATAACCTCTGTATTATCATTTGCCCAAGCTACGCCGGTACCGTTCTCGAAAGAGGTCTTTGCGGTTGCGTAAGTGTCGAACTTCTGCAGCTTGATGTTAGGATAATTCTTCTCCAGATAAGTCTCTGCTGTAGTTCCGGAAATAACGATTACCTGCTCATCAGCACCAATCTGATCAAGGCTTTCAATCACCTTGCTTTCGGGAGATACCACACCCAAAGCTACGTTCATGTAAGGAAGTGCGAAATCTACTTTCTGTGCTCTTTCTTCTGTTACTGTGAAGTTAGCAAGTACGATATCTACCTTACCGGTCTCCAGATACTCAACTCGGCTGGCTGCCTCTGTTGATACATAATTGATTTTAACGCCAAGGTCCTTACCGATTCTCTCTGCAAAGTACACATCATAACCCTGATAAGTACCATTCTCATCTACATAACCAAAGGGATTTTTATCGGAGAAAACACCGATATTGATGGTGCCGCTTTCCTTAATCTGGTCTAAGGTTCTGAATACCTGACTGCCTGTATCTGCAGCGGAACCTGCATTCGCTCCACCACAGCCGGTTAATGCGAATACACCGATACTCGCTGCGGCTATTCCTGTAATAATCTTCTTCAACAAATTCTTTTTCATAATATTTTCCTCTTTTCTATACCTTTTTACTTGATAATTTCATATACTGCTTCAGCCAAAGCCTTATGCCCTGCTTCATTCAAATGTTCCTCATCTATCTCTGAGGGTTCTGCAACATCGCTGGCTGCAAAGAATTTACATCGATATTTTTCTGCAATCTCTCGGTAGACTTCTTTCAACTGCTTGGATACCTCTACGGATTCCTCATTGAATTCCGGATCAAAACCATCCTTCCAGACGTTTGCTCCCAAATGAATGGGTGAAAGAAGTAAAATCTCCAGGTTCTCATTGAATCGTCTTGCCTCTTTGATCACTCTCTCAATACCAAGACCGATCACCTTTGCTGATGCTTTGTAATGTGTTTTACAATCATTTGTTCCTAACATAAGGATCAGTTCATCCACAGGTGCATGTGATTCCAACAATGGATACAGAAGTTCAATTCCTTTTCTGCCGGGTCGGAAACTGTCTTCAAATACGGTTGTTCCTCCCACCAGACCTTCCTCGATCACTTCCGATTGCTTCTCCTTCAATTTCTCTTTCAGAATACCTGTCCACCTGATGCTTTCGGGATATCTTCCCGTTCCATCCGGTTTATAACCATATGTATTCGAATCACCATAACACAAAACTGTTTTCATACGCTCTTTCCTTTGCCTTTTGTCTTGCTGTCCCGGTGACTTTTAATAATAAAAAAGCCCGGGATGTTCTTTCATAACTCCCAGGCAATGGCTTACATAATTTGTATTAACAAATCATTGTATATGAGTGCATGACACATGAGCCATACACCCGGCCAAATCATTCGCCTGGGAGAATAGCATTCGACAGCAGCACATACACATTTCGGTTAATCTACTGAACTTTCTCATTTTGTCATGTCTCCTTTCGTTTGATGTTTTGGATATTACACCTTATTTCATACTATGTCAATAGGTTTTCTATGAATTATTCAAAAATTTTTCGTCACTACAGAAAGCTGCCGAATTTGGCAAATGAAAGAGTTCTGATGATTTTACCGGTCTTGGAGCTGCTTCAGAATAAAAAAATACCTCAAAACCCTTGATTTTACCGGGTTTTGAGGTACTACCTCTTTAGGGTCAACCAAATCTATTTATTTACTTTGTTACTGTTTTTCAGGTAACAGCGTCAAAACGCAGAACTGCGCACTTTCTCCCGTATACAAACTGTTATCTTTCCAAAGGCGAGATGCAATAGAACGCATGGTGTTTGACATTGCCACATAATAATCAAAGTCTT
>JAZLKR010000014.1:0-10848 GCA_045597705.1 Acetatifactor sp. | reverse complement strand
TAGAAGAATACATAGATTATTATAACAATAAAAGAATTCAGGCAAAAACAAAATGGATGCCACCTGTTCAATACAGGATAGCATCCATGTGTTCCACCTAATTCATAAATATGTGTCCAGGATTCTGGGTACATATCAAATGTTCAGCGGCTTTTAATTGTTTGCGGTTAAATTAGTTTTCCTTCTTGCGAAGCATCATAGCGCCTGCTGCACAGAGAGCGGAAGCAAGTACAAGGTACAGAGCAACATAGCTGTCGCCGGTCTTGGGAACCTTGTCGTAGTCACCTGCATCGGTAGAAGTAGTAGAAGTAGTAGAAGTAGCAGCAGTAGTAGTGGTCTGCTCATTCATTTCCTTGTTGTAAGCATCGGAAGCAACTGCCTTGCGCTTGTTGTCGGGAGTGTAGTTCACACCGTCGGTCATTACGAAAGCACCCTTCTCAACATCGAAGAACTCGTATTCCTTCTTCTCATCGGTGAGAGAGTATACACAGAAGCGGCCAAGTGTTCCGCCAACGGTCAGGCTGGATGCCTTGCTGCCTGAGGTGTTAAGTACCAGATCGGTAACATTGCTGTTGAAGGTACATACAGCCTTGTCGTAAACAACAGCACTCTTAACATCGCCGGTGATAGCGGCTGTGGAGCCTGCCAGAACATAAACCTTGTCAGCACCTGCCATCTTTACGATAGCTGTAACACCCTGATGGATGGTCAGGCTGCCCAGCTTCTTCTCGGTACCGAGGTCAAGAGCGGGAGCATTGTCACCGGTTGCAGGGTAAACAACTACATTGTCGCCGGCCTTCATGCCGTTTACAAGAACGGAGATACCCATGTGAGCACCGGTATCATCGAAGGACTGGCCTACCTGATAACGCCATTCCTTAACTTCTCCGCCGACATACTTAACAGAGAAGGTGTCGCCTGCTGCCTTGGCTGAGATGCCGTTGCCTGCGAACAGAACAACACATGCAGCTGCTGCAAGCGTAGTTACAAGAGCTTTGATTGATTTCTTCATCATAATGTGAAGCCTCCTTTAAAATTTGTGTCTAGTCTCGTACAGGCAAATACAGATTCCCGCCCTCAATCTCCTTGGCAACTACCACAAAACGACCGTTTTTCACATGGTAGACGCAGGTGGACAGGGTGAGGAAGTGATCGCCGAATTCGGCTGTAACCCCCGTGTCGTAGATAGACAATTGTTTTATGTTTTCATAAAAATCCTCAAACTCTTCTTCGGTATTGGCCTGGAAGAATTTGTAGAATTTAAAAACCTGATCCGATTTCTTGTAGACCTGAGAGCGGAAGACGGCGATGACTTCATAGCTGCGCTGTTTCTCCTCGGTGTACAGGGTGATGGTTTTGTGCTGATTGTAATAGCTTTCCTGCTCGTAATTCGTGAGTCTGCCGAACATGGCACCCGATTTCATGTTATGGCCATGGATAATCAGGTTTGTGGTCAGAGGATCCACACAGCTGTCGGTATCCAACAGGAGACAACCGTCCTTATTGTCCTTGCCGTTAAAGTCACGGTAGAGATAATATTCCTCGTCCTCCGGTGTCCACATGACGGGATAATCAATGTTGGTGTCCGGGATGGTAATCCAGGCAATCATGTCGGAGTTGGAACGGAAGATATCTCCGTAGGGATTCTCCACTCGGATTTCTTCGATGATCTCTTCCGGTTGGGAAGCTTCGGTGGATTCTGCCTCGGGTACTGACTCCGGCTCCTCTGAGGAGGGCTCGGAAGCACTTTCCGAAGCGACCGGCTCCGAGGAAGCAATCTGGGATTGCAGTTCCCTTTGGAGCTTTGCGGCCTCCATTGTCTGCCTGCGCTCAAACAGAACTGCCACACAGGCGGCGAGCAGGCAGATTATCGCGATACAAATCAGTGTAATTCGTATGATTTTTCTTGCTTTTTCCATAAAAAGTAAACATCTGCCTTTCAAACTCAATATTAGAATAATTATTATGGTATTGCAATAGTAATTGCGGGTTTTAAAGAAAAATTAAGAAGAATATACTGAAAAAAACAGCATGGAAACATAAAATGAAAAGAAATAGTAAACGCAGGATTGTTCGGGGGCTGGTGCTGATTCTGGCACTGTTTTTGTTTCTTCTGGGCGCACGAATCTTGAATGCCGAAAAGAAATCGACGGCAGCAGCCGGCGCCGGAAAACAGAGCGTGCGGGTAGTCATCGATCCCGGTCACGGCGGTGAGGATCCGGGAAAGGTAGGCAGAAACGGCGTGAAGGAAAAGGATATCAACCTTGCCATCGCGCTGAAGCTGAAGGGATACCTGGAGGCAAATGATTGCGAGGTTGTTCTCACCAGGGAGGAGGATGCCGTGGAGGATGTGCCGCAGGGCGGCAGCAAAAAGGTAAACGACCTGAATCGGCGGATTCAGATTATGGAGGAGACGCGACCGCTGTTTGCGGTGAGTATTCACCAGAACAGCTACCCCGGAGAGAGTGTCCGCGGCGCCCAGGTGTTCTATTATAAAGGAAGCGAAGAGGGACGAGGGCTTGCACTTTCCCTGCAGGATTCCCTGAAGAGGAGGCTGGATTCGAAAAACCGGAGGGCGGCCAAGGACAACACGGAGTATTATCTTCTGAAAAACAGCCCGGTAACCTGCGTCATTGCGGAGTGCGGATTTCTGTCAAACGAAGCAGAGTGTGCTGCCCTTTCCGAAGGGGAATATCAGGACAGAACCGCCTGGTCTCTGGCCATGGGAATCCTCCGATACCTGGCAGAAAAGTGAGAAAATGGGAAAAACTTTGTTTTTTTGGCAAGTTGTGTTATACTACCCGTAAGTATGCGAATATGAGAAAGCGTTGTTTGAGATGGATACGAGAATTGTCAGAATCAGACCGGACGCGGAGACCTTCAATGAAACTGAGGAGGCTGACCTTCGTCTGGCAGGTAAAATTTTAAAAGACGGAGGCCTTGTGGCATTCCCTACCGAGACGGTTTACGGCCTGGGCGGAGATGCCTTGAATCGCGACAGCTCCCGCAAGATATATGCTGCAAAGGGCAGACCCTCCGACAATCCCCTGATTGTTCACATCTGCAGGATGGAGGACCTGATCAGGGTTGCAAAGGAGATTCCCAAGGAGGCATATAAGGTTGCGGATGCATTCTGGCCCGGCCCCCTGACCATGATTTTTCATAAGGCAGATGCCGTGCCCTATGAGACAACCGGCGGACTGGACACGGTTGCGGTTCGTTTTCCTTCTCACAGGACAGCGCAGAAGCTCATTGAATACGCAGGCGGTTTTGTGGCAGCGCCCAGCGCCAATCTTTCCGGACGCCCCAGCCCTACGGTGGCCAAGTATGTGGAAGAAGACATGCAGGGACGAATCGAGATGGTGATTGACGGCGGAGAAGTAGGCATCGGACTGGAGTCCACCATCATCGATATGACGGTGACCCCGCCCCAGATTCTGCGCCCCGGCTATGTGACCAGGCAGATGCTGGAGCAGGTGCTTGGTACCGTTGACACGGATGTGACCATTTTACGAAATGACAGCGGGCAGGCCCCCAAGGCCCCCGGCATGAAATACAGACATTACGCACCAAAGGGTGAGCTTACCATTGTGGAGGGCGACAGAGAGCATGTGGTCGCTTACATCAATGAGCAGACAGACCTCGACCGCAAGGCAGGCTTCCGCACGGGAGTCATCAGCACGATTGAGACTCTGGACGAGTACACCGCGGATATTGTAAAGTGCGTGGGCAGCCGTCAGGATGAGGAGGCAATTGCCAGACATCTGTTTACGGTGCTCAGAGAATTTGACGACGACGAGGTGGAGAGAATGTACTCCGAGAGCTTCGCCGGCGACGGTTTGGGACAGGCTATTATGAACAGACTGCTGAAGGCTGCGGGCCACAGAGTAGTCGTTGTTTAAATAATGTATATAGGAGGGAATACACATGATAGCAATCGGAAGTGACCACGGCGGTTACGACATGAAGGTAAAGGTAATTGAATATCTGGAATCCAAGAAAATTCCTTACAAGGACTACGGATGCTACGACAAGTCCAGCGTGGACTATCCCATTTTCGGTAAGGCAGTTGCTCAGGCAGTAGCTGACGGTACCGCTGAGAAGGGTATTGTCATCTGTACAACAGGTATCGGCATCAGCATCGCTGCAAACAAGGTGCCCGGTGTTCGCTGCGCACTTTGCTCAGAGACTTTGTCCGCTAAGATGACTCGTCTTCACAATGACGCTAACGTACTTGCTTTGGGCGGCGCAATGATTGGCCCCAACCTGGCAATCGATATCGTAGAGACTTTCCTGAATACTCCTTTCTCTGAGGAAGAGAAGCATATCAGAAGAGTCAATATGCTGGAAAACTAATCGGAAAATAAAACGAAAGAAAGAGGTGCAATTATGGCAAAAGTTGTAGTTATGGACCATCCTTTGATCCAGCACAAAATCGGATTTATCCGCAGAGAGGACACAGGTACCAAGGACTTCCGTCAGACCATCAGCGAAATCGCTATGCTGATCTGCTACGAGGCAACCAGAGACCTGAAGCTTGATGATGTAACCATCAAGACTCCCATCTGCGAGACTACTGTTAAGGAGCTCCGCGGTAAGAAGATGGCAATCATCCCCATCCTGCGCGCAGGTCTGGGCATGGTTGACGGCGTTCTGGAACTGATTCCCGCTGCTAAGGTAGGTCATATCGGTCTTTACAGAGATCCCGAGACCTTAAAGCCCGTTGAGTATTACTGCAAGCTTCCCGCAGACTGTGATGAGAGAGAAGTATTTGTGGTAGATCCCATGCTGGCTACCGGCGGCTCCAGTGTTGCTGCCATCCAGATGTTAAAGGACAAGGGCTGCAAGAATATTCATTTCATGTGCATCATCGCCGCACCCGAGGGTGTTGAGGCAATGAAGGCTGCACATCCCGATGTAGATATGTATATCGGTTCTTTGGATGAGAAGCTCAATGACCACGGCTACATCGTTCCCGGTCTGGGCGGTGCAGGTGACAGAATTTTCGGCACCAAATAAACACGAGGAAGGAAAACACGCCGGCGTGTTTTCACCCGAGGGTTTATGAAATAATTCCGTAAGGCACGCAGTGCCGACTGACGCGAAGCGGCAGGGAATTATGAACAGACCGATAAAGGAAAAAGATTATGGACAAGAGACAGGACTACATCAACTGGGACGAGTATTTCATGGGAGTGGCTCACCTTTCCGGCATGCGATCCAAGGACCCCAACACACAGGTTGGCGCCTGCATCGTAAGCGAGGATAACAAGATTCTTTCCATGGGCTACAATGGTTTCCCCAAGGGCTGCTCCGACGAAGAGTTTCCCTGGAGCAGATCTGCCGAGGACGAGCTGGATACAAAATATCCTTTCGTTACCCACGGCGAGATGAACGCAATTCTGAATTACAGAGGCGGTTCGCTGGACGGAACGAAGCTTTATGTTTCCCTGTTCCCCTGTAATGAGTGCGCAAAGGCAATCATTCAGGCCGGCATCAGAACAGTTGTGTATGACAGTGATAAGTACAAGGGGACAAAGGGCAATATCGCCGCAAAGAAGATGTTTGATGCGGCAGGCGTGACCTACATTCCCTACTCTCGCTCCGGCAGAGAGATTAAGATTCAGGTTTAGAAAGTGTAAGGTTTTCGGTTTTGAACAGGAAAAGCAAGGTGGCTGTACTTATGACCATAGTGCTTCTCGCGAGTGTTTTCTCGGGGAATTATCATGACGCCGGAGAGAGTTTCTCTCCCGGCGTTCTTGTAGTGTCCGCAGCAAAGTCTCAGACCCAGGAGCAGATTGATAAAGCCGAGAAAGAAAAGAAAGAACTGGAAAAGCAGCAGGACAAGAACGAAGATAAGCTGAATGACCTGAAGGCGCAGCAGAAGGGCCTGAAGAACGAACTGAACAATCTGAACAGCCAGCTGATGGAAGTGGCGGCAAATCTGGATGCGCTGGACACGCAGATCCGCGATAAGGAGCAGGAGATTTTTGAGGCACAGATTGCCCTGGCCGATGCGATTTCCATAGAAAATCAACAGCACGATTACATGGTGACCAAGGTGCGTTACATGTATGAGAACAAGGAGAATGGTTATCTGGGTGCATTGTTTAAGGAAAACAATTTCTCCGATATGCTGAATACGGCAGACTATGTGGAGAAGGTGGCAGCCTACGACCGAAAGGTGATGGATTCATATATTGAGAACCGTGTAGCCATAGAGGAACTCGGCGCAAGACTGCGGGACGAGAAGGCGGAGCTGGACGGATTGAAGGAGCAGGCAGAAGCCGAAAAGGCAAGAGTTGACGCCATGATTGAAAAGACCCGAAATTCAATCTCTTCTTATGCAAGTGCAATTTCCGAGGCAGAGCAGAAGGCTCTGGAATATGAGGAAGAAATCCGCAAAGCGGAAGCAGATTTGAAAACTCTGAAGAAAAAACTGGCAGAGGAGCTGGCGCTGTCTCAGGCAGCAGCCAACGCGACCTGGAGGGCCATCGGTGAGGTGACCTTCACCGAGGCAGACAGAAAGCTTCTGGCCAACATCATATACTGTGAGGCGGGCTCCGAACCCTATGCCGGAAAGCTGGCGGTGGGCAGCGTTGTTATCAACCGTGTGCTCAGTTCCAAATTCCCGGACAGTGTCACCGGAGTTGTATATCAAAAAAACCAGTTCACGCCCGCGAAGAGCGGCAGGCTGGAACTGGCTTTGGCATCCGACAAGGCAACACAGAGCTGTTACCAGGCTGCGGATGAAGCGATGCAGGGTATGACAAATGTGGGAACCTGTGTATACTTCAGACGCCCCGTTTCGGGACTGACAGGTATCACAATCGGCAACCATATCTTCTATTAGGAAATAGTAAAAGAAATCTTCGTCTCAGGCGTAAGGATTGATTCTCGCCTGGAGACGGTCAAATTTATCACGGTAAATCATAGAGAGCAGATGATCAAGATTGCGCAGGCAGACGGTCATCTGCTCTTTTGTAATCAGTCCGCGCTCCAGGGCTTCCGCCAGCTCATCCAGATCCACCACCTCGAAATGATTGTCGGGGTAAACCAGCACATCTGCCAGCAGATCCGTAACGGTCAGAGCCTTCTCGGCTTCATTATAATCGTATTCCACAATATCGCAGTACCAGTAAACCAGGGAGCCGTCCTCACGAAAAATCTTGCTGACCTTGAGGCCCTCCTGCAGGAAATAGCAGGAGCTGCCATGGGAGAAATTTGGCTTGGGATGGAGTGTTTTCCAGGTGGTAACAACATATTCGTCGTTGGACTCCACCACCACATCATCCTTTAACAGGATGCACTCCTCGGGAATAATTCTTCTGCGGTAAATTTTTGAAATCTCCATAGCGATTCTCCTCCAGTCTTTGGCTGCTTGAAAAGAAAGAAAAAGTTTGAAAATCTTTGATTTCTTTCTCCTTTTTACTTGTGTAAATCCATAAAATGGTATAAAATTTTTAAGATGTCATTATTATGGGCTAGAATTTTGTTTCAGCCTATAAAAATACTACATCCACCCGGTTCACAAGTCAATGTGCCGGCGGTTATTTTTCGTGAAAGGTTCTGATTTTGCCTATGAAAAAACGCGATAACGGAATGAGAAAAACCGCACAGACACTGACCTTAATCACCCAGCTGGGGCTGGTGATGATTTCTGCGGTGGGTATGATGACAGCCCTGGGAATCTGGCTGGACAAGACTCTGGGGACCAATTTCCTCACGGTCATCTGCTTCTTTTTCGGAGCGCTGGGCGGCATCAACGGTGCCCGCGGAATGATTCGGCAGATTTTCGGAGATGATAAGAAAGAGCGGAGGACACCTTCCGCAGAACAGAAACAGGAAGAGAAACATGATTGATTTCCTGAAAAAAAGAGACAGAATTCTGTTGGAAATGCATCTGGGCATGATTCTTTACGGACTGCTTGCCTGGCTGATTGGCTGCTTTTTCGTGAGCAATCAGCTGCGATATGCGCTGAGTCTGTGGTTTGGCATTTTCTGTGCGATTCTGGCAACCTATCATATGGCAAGAACTCTGGACAAGGCGCTTCTCTGCGGAGATGCCGCGACCAGGATGATCACTGCCGGGTATGTGACCCGCTATGTGGCAGTGGGTGTGATTCTTGCGGGCACGGCCCTCACAGGCCTGCTGGATACCGTAGTCGTGTTTATCGGCTACATGAGCCTGAAAGTAGCGGCGTATCTTCAGCCGTTTACTCATAAATTCTTCAATAAACTGTTTCACGAGACCGACCCGGTGGCTCAGCCCATGGAGGAGGATGCCTCGGGAGTGGTTAACGGAGAAGAGGAAACTCTCTCCGCGGGGAATTCAAAAGAATAACTTGAGAAAGGAGGAGGTAAGAAGATGGAGCATGGGATTTTGCTGTCCGGCAGTTCGGACATCGATTTTATGATTCATGGCGTTTTTCAGTATTCGTTCTTCGGCCATCAGGTCTGGATTACAACCACCCACGTATGTGTGTTCATTGTAATGCTGATTCTGATCGGATTTTCCATTGCCGCTAACCGCGCAATGAAAAAGGGCTCCGAGGTGCCGGGTGCATTTCAGAATGTTGTGGAGCTGATCGTCGAGAAGCTGGATGGAATGGTAGATTCTTCCTTAGGGGAATTCGCACCGAAGTATTACAATTACATCGGTACGGTATTTATCTTTATTCTGATTAGCAATATCTCAGGATTGTTTGGCTTGCGTCCGCCTACAGCGGATTACGGCGTGACACTTCCCATGGCACTCATCACCTTTATGCTGATTCGTGTCAACAAGTGGAAGTACCAGAAGCCTCTGACAATATGGGAGGACTATTGTTCTCCTTTGCCGAAATGGATCCCTATCTGGATTCCCATCAATGTAATCAGTAACCTTGCGGTTCCTGTTTCGCTTTCCCTGCGTTTGTTCGCAAACGTATTGTCCGGAACAGCGATGATGGCCCTGGTTTACGGACTGCTTAAGTGGGTAGCGATGGGTTGGCCCGCGGCACTGCACGTATACTTCGATTTGTTCTCCGGAGCAATTCAGACCTACGTGTTCTGTATGTTGACCATGACTTATATTTCTAACGAAATCGGTGATGGCACAAGACGATAACAACAAAAATCTATTACAAAATCTTAGGAGGAAAAAAGAATGGATTTCAATGAAAACTTTATTTTAGGTTGCTCAGCAATCGGTGCAGGTCTGGCAGTTATTGCCGGTATCGGACCTGGTATCGGTCAGGGTATCGCAGCCGGACATGCTGCATCTGCAGTAGGCCGTAACCCCGGAGCACAGGGCGAAATCAGAAGCATGATGCTTCTTGGCCAGGCAGTTGCCGAGACAACCGGTCTGTATGGTTTGCTGATCGCATTCCTTCTGTTGTTCTTAAAGCCCCTTCTGCCCTAATTAATTCCATAAAGAAAGGCAGAAAGGAGACAAAGAATGATACTTTTAACAGAAGGTCAGGCCTCCCTGTCGAGACTGTTTGATCTGGACTGGCAGCTGTTCGCAGATGCCGCTCTGATGATCGTCGCAGTCTTTGTACTGTTCCTGCTGATGAGCTATCTGCTCTTCAATCCCGCCCGCGCAATGCTGGCAGCCCGTAAGGACAAGATCCGTACCGAGCTGGAAAGCGCCGCAAGCGATATGGAGGAAGCAGCAAAGCTGAAAGAGGAATATGAAGCGAAACTGAAGGATATCGACAAGGAAGCCGAAAGCATCTTGAGCGAGGCTCGAAGAAAAGCTTTGAACAACGAGAATATGATCGTTGCCCAGGCCAAGGAAGAGGCTGCCCGCATTCTGGAAAGAGCCAGAGTTGAGGCAGAGCTGGAGAAGCAGAAGTTGTCCGATGACGTCAAAAAGGAAATCATCTCCGTGGCATCCATTATGGCCGGCAAGGTCGTTAAGGCGTCTATCGACACCACTGTTCAGAAGCAGCTGCTCGATGACACGCTGAAGGAAATGGGTGATAAAACATGGCTAGATTAGTATCAAAAACATACGGAGAAGCCTTGTTTGATATTGCAATGGAAGCAGGCGGTGACAAGCCCGTCGAGCTGCTCACGGAGATTACTCTGGTGAGAAAGGTTCTGGAAGAGAACCCCGGCTTTGACGAACTGATGAAGCACCCCGGCGTTCCCAAACAGGAAAAACTGCAGGTTGCGGAGGATGTCTTCCGCGGACATACCAGCGATGAACTTGCTTCTTTCCTGAACATCGTAATTTCCAAGGAACGTTACGGCGAGCTGCCTGCGATTTTCGATTACTTCACCGCAAAGGTTAAGGAATTGCAGAAAATCGGCATTGCATATGTGACAACGGCCATTGACATTTCCGATGAGGAAAAGAAGGCCATTGAGAACAGACTGCTGGAGACCAGTGGCTATCGCAAAATGGAAATGCATTACAGCGTTGATCCGGATTTGATCGGCGGCATGATTATCCGTATCGGAGATCGTGTGGTTGACAGTACTATCCGAACCAAGCTTGATCAGTTAACGAAACAATTATTACAAATTCAGCTGGGTTAATCCCCGCTGGAAGAAAGGTGCGACAGATCCATGAATTTAAGACCGGAAGAAATAAGTTCAGTTATCAAGGATCAAATCAAGCGTTACGCATCGACTCTGGATGTATCTGATGTAGGTACCGTAATCCAGGTAGCCGATGGTATTGCTCGTGTCCATGGACTGGAAAATGCCATGCAGGGTGAGCTTCTTGAGTTCCCCGGCGATGTATATGGCATGGTTCTGAATCTGGAAGAGGATAATGTCGGTGTTGTTCTTCTGGGAAGCTCCAGAAATATCAACGAAGGCGATACTGTCAAGACCACAGGACGAGTAGTTGAGGTT
>JAZLKR010000013.1:0-13486 GCA_045597705.1 Acetatifactor sp. | reverse complement strand
CCATTTTGTTTTTGCCTGAATTCTTTTATTGTTATAATAATCTATGTATTCTTCTACTGCTTTTGAGAATTCTTCAAAGGAAGAATACTCTTTTTCATAGCCATAGTACATCTCATTTTTCAATCTTCCAAAAAAAGTTTCCATTATACAATTATCATAACAATTACCTTTCCGTGACATCGATTGAATGATTCCGTGTTTCTTCAATACATTTCTAAAATAGGCATGCTGATACTGCCAACCTTGATCTGAATGAAAGACGAGACCATCAACTGAAGGGAACTTATCAAAAGCCTTATCCAGCATTCTTTCAATTTGTTCAAGATTAGGACTTGTTGATAAATCATACGAAATAATCTCATTTGTATTCATATCTAATACAGGAGATATATAACATTTGCCCCATGAGAAATTGAACTGAGAGACATCTGTTGTCCATTTCTGAAGAGGTGCGGTTGTGCTGAAGTCTCTATTTATTATGTTATCAGCAATCTTGCCCACTTCGCCCTTGTATGAATGATACTTCTCCTTTGATCGTTTAGCTGCCAAGCCAGCTTCATGCATGATGCGTTGAACGCGTTTGTGATTAACATGATATCCACGATTTATGAGTTCTTGATAAATTCGTCTAACGCCATATCTACGTTTGTTTACCTCATAAATATCTTTAATCTCATCCAACATTTCTTGATTACGTTCCGTAACAACATCATGCTTACTAATCTCAAAATAGTAAGTAGATTTAGCCATAGGCATAGCTTTTAAAAGATACTTTAGTTGATATCCTCTTTCTCTAAGTTCTTTGATGATTGCTGCTTTTTCGCCTTGAGTCGCGCAGCTTCCCTTTCTTCTCTCAAGGCGATCTCTTTTTTTATTACTTCATTTTCTGCCTCTAGAAAAGCGGTTCTAGCTCTTAAGCGTATTAATTCCTCATATTCAGATTCATTAAGTTTTGAAGGGGTTTTTGCACTAACTTTTTTCATATCAAGATTCTTTGATTTACGCCCTTTCTTTCTCGGTATAAGACCATTATAACCGTAAATCTTATAATTGCGAACCCATTGATATAATTGTCCAGAATTAATACCGGAATCATAAGCGACCTGTCTAATTGGTTCTCCAGCTAAAACTTTTGAAACAAGGTTCAATTTCGCCTCTGGTGGCCATAACTTATTCGAACCGTGACGTAAAGATTCTGGCCCACTTTTTTCCTCAATCCAATACCAGCGTACAATCATATCATGAAAATTTTTAGTATTAGTAACCCATGAAGGTGTTTCAGGCCATTTACCTTGCCGATACAATTCAACAGCATTTCGTTTGTACTCATAAGAATAATGCATAAAAATAACCCCTTTCTCTGGATGTCCAGAAAAAGGGGTACATATCATTCATTCCCTGGCGGCTTTCGTGATTCCTATTTTGTCGTTACAACAGTAAATTCTCCGGGAAGTTTATCATTGTCCCACGCCGGATGTTCATCAAATTGCTTTAAAGTAAAGCCGCAGCGAATCACGGAATTGATGATCTCACTGATTGTGTATTTGCGGTAGCTGCACTTCGGCATCTGCTTTCTGATTTCATCCTCGTAAAATCTGGCATGAGCCATCTCCCCTTCAAATACTTCTGTGGAAAAATAACTCATGGTAGGCTGTTCCATTTCAGGCTGCTTTGTTTTGCTTGCTGTAATCTCGCATATTTAACCCTCATTCAAAATATCTTCAATGATTCCTTTTGGTGTATCCGGAGACCAATCTACTTATCTCTGCTATTCATTATCCTACAAATCATGCATACCGTCAAACAACTCCAAGTTTGTTCATCCACTAAATTAGAAATCTCTGCGCAATTCTCTCAATTTCCTTCGTTCCAAGAATTTTTTCCGATGTCTCAAATGTCACTATTAGTCTCTCCCCCATGTAAATGCTATTACTCTCATATAATTCCAGTTTGCGCACCGCATTTCTGGCATAATCCTCGTCGTCCATTCTGCCATCATGCTCCCAATAAATCTCCTGTCCCAATTTCTTTGAAAAGAATGTAAAATCCGGATAAATCGTCCCAAATCCCTTTAGAAACAACGGCTTTTCATATTTATATTCTATTTTGTTCCGATAGAGATAATCTGCAATAATCTTTTCAGTCTTTGAGCGTACCCGTTCCCCTTTCTCAGTCAGTATCAACGGTATCCCTTCCCGGAATTCTTTTCCCTGATATTCACTATGTAACCATTCTTCATATCTCTGCTGCACAGTCTTTTCAATTGGAATAATAAGTGCTTTTCTGGATGGCAGCAATTGATCAAATGCATAATCGATTTCAAAATCATCAAAATCCTTCAACAATCTTTTGATTTCTTTCAATCGCTTTTGTACCAGCGCAAGCAATTTGTCATAATAATTCTTCTGTGCCACAGACTTTGCTAACTCAATATCTTTTTTGGGAATATAACGCTCCTTTTCCTCATAACCTTCCCAATGATGATAATATCGGACCTTTTTCCCATTCACCGAAATCCGAAGCGTCCCCTGAATATTGCTCAAGCCTGCCTTTTTTCTTTCAAGTTCACTCTCGATTCTTTCATATTTCTCTTTTAACACCTGTAAATCATTGATAAGCATAGTTCCTCCCCATTATTTCTTGCCTAAAATTGTATTATCCAATTATCAGGCACCCCTTTTCGCTGTCATCTGGTGCCTGAATATTAAAACACGGCGAACCAGGCATCCGCTTTTCTTTATATGGATGCCTAAAATTTATTATTTTGTACTGCGGGCAACTAATTTTTGAAATATTGTTGCCTATATTTCTGTTTCTACGCTCGTAGGCATCCAAACCACCAGAAATGGTTGCCTAATACGCCAAATTCTTAACATCAGGCACCCAATGTCGTCAAATTGGTTGCCTAAAACCATAAATAAATATTACCAGGCACCAAACTGCCCCAAACAAACTAAAAAAGGAATAAAGTTCCCGAAATGGGAAAAGAATTGTTAAAAAGAAATCCCGGAAGCAAATGCTTCCGGGATAAATAAGCAAATACAATCTCGAAAAGAAATAATTATCTCTTTGAGAACTGAGGTGCACGACGAGCTGCCTTCAAGCCGTACTTCTTTCTTTCCTTCATACGAGGGTCTCTGGTAAGGAATCCAGCCTTCTTAAGAACGGGTCTGAACTCGCCATCTACCTGAAGGAGTGCTCTAGCGATACCATGTCTGATAGCACCAGCCTGGCCGGTGTAACCACCACCGTTAACAGTTACGATAACATCGAACTTCTCAGCGGTCTCGGTAGCTGTAAGAGGCTGACGAACGATAACCTTAAGGGTCTCAAGTCCGAAATACTCATCCATGCTTCTCTTGTTGATTGTGATGTCGCCCTTACCGGGTACAAGATATACTCTTGCGATAGAGCTCTTTCTTCTTCCAGTGCCGTAATATTTTTCAGTCTTAGCCATTGTCAATTATCCTCCTATCCCTTAGAATGTCAGTACTTCAGGCTTCTGTGCAGCATGATCATGCTCTGCGCCTGCGAATACGTGAAGCTTGGTGTACATCTGTCTTCCAAGAGGTCCCTTGGGAAGCATGCCGCGAACTGCGTTCTCAACAACCCACTCAGGCTTCTTGCTGATCATTTCTCTAAGGGTGGTCTCCTTCATTCCTCCAACGTAGTCAGAGTGATGATAGTAAACCTTCTGATCCAGCTTCTTACCGGTTACTTTAATCTTAGATGCGTTAACTACGATTACGAAATCACCGCAGTCGATGTGAGGAGTGAAGATAGCCTTGTTCTTTCCTCTTAAAACCTTAGCAACCTCAGCAGCGAGGCGACCAAGTGTCATATCAGTAGCGTCTACTACATACCATTTTCTATCGATGGTTGCAGGACTAGCCATAAATGTTTTCATGATATTCCCTCCGTATTATTCGATTAACTTTAATGTACCGAATCAGTTTCAGCAGCTTCGGATTTCGTGTTCCGCCTCTGAACAATCTCACAGATGTCCGGCCATGAGAAGATTCTCCTCGGAACTGTATGGTTTCTATATAAGTGCGCGTGGCCGGGGCTTTGGCTTCAGCGCATAGAAATACTGTCACACATTTACAGATTATATTATATGGTTTTTGCGATGTCAAGGAGAACTTTAAGAAAATTCATATTTCATCAGCATCAGCCCATGCGCCGGTGCGGTAGGTCCCGCTGCACTTCTGTCGCAGGCCGCCAGCACTTCCTTCATGGATTCCGGGCTGCGCTTCTCCATCCCCACATCCAACAGGGTTCCTGCAATAATGCGTACCATATTATAGAGGAAACCATTTCCGCAGACGCGAATGACCAGGTCGCTTCCCTGTTCCTCTACTTCACAGGTATAGAGTGTCCGCACGGTACTCTCCACCTGAGCTCCTGTCTGGCAAAAGCTCTTGAAATCATGCTCTCCTACTAAGTAAGCTGCTGCCTCCTGCATCTTTTCCACATTTAAAGGACGATAGGTATGATAGGAATACAGTCTCTTCACAGGCATTGCAAACTCACCGCGATAGATTCTGTACTCGTAGGTTTTTCTGCTGTCACAGTGTCTGGGATGCCAGTCGCCTGCCACCTCCTCGGACTTCTGGATTCGAATGTCCTCCGGCAGTCTCTGGTTCAAAGCGTAGGAAATTTTCTCAGCCGGCATTCTCGCCGTTGTATCAAACACTGCAATATTTCCCAGGGCATGCACACCGGAATCGGTACGGCTGGCACCGATGACCTCAATAGGCTCCCCAAGCAGTGCACTCAATGCTTTATTCAGTTCGGATTCAATGGTGACGCCATTGTTCTGAATCTGCCAACCATGGTAGTTGGTTCCGTCATAGGCCACC
The DNA here is from genome assembly GCA_045597705.1 of Acetatifactor sp. Taxonomy (GTDB): domain Bacteria; phylum Bacillota; class Clostridia; order Lachnospirales; family Lachnospiraceae; genus Acetatifactor. The sequence goes on along the minus strand of JAZLKR010000013.1, from coordinate 8,624 downwards.
ACAAGTCTCACTCGCTTGGTTTCCATTGCAGCTGCAATCTCCTCATTAAAACACGATTCTTCCGAGACCGATGGAAAGAATCAAATAAGCCAGTAAAATCAAATAGGCGTTATAATCTCTCTTCTTATAGATAAGGGGCTTCATCTTCGTTCTGCCGTCTCCGCCGCGGTAGCAGCGCGCCTCCATGGCCATAGCCAAGTCGTTAGCTCTGCGGAATGCGGAAATGAACAGCGGAATCAGGATGGGCACCAGTGCCTTCGCTCTCTGCAGCAGATTACCTGTCTCAAAGTCTGCACCTCTGGCAATCTGCGCCTTCATAATCTTGTCCGTCTCTTCCAGAAGAATGGGGATAAAACGGAGGGCAATTGACATCATCATTGCCACTTCATGGACCGGCACATGCAGGGCACGCAAGGGTCGCAAGCCCTTTTCCATACCGTCCGTCAGATTATTCGGTGTGGTGGTCAATGTCATCACGGAAGAACCGATAATCAGCATGGTCAGCCGAATGGCCATGGTAATTGCGGTTTTCAAACCTTCCTTGGTAATGGTCAGCTTCCAGATGGAAACAAGTGCTTCACCCGGTGTCAGGAACAAATTAAACAGCACGGTGATCACCAGCAGAAAAACAATGGCTCTCATACCCTTAACCATAAACTTGAAGGGCACATGAGAAAGCTTAATTACCATTGCCAGGAACAGCCCGGCAATCACATATCCTATGAAATTGTGAAAAAAGAAAAGGGACAGAATAAATAACAGAGTACCTGCCAGTTTTACTCTGGCATCCAGTCTGTGGATGACAGATTCTGTCTGGTAATACTGTCCCAGGGTAATGTCTCTCAGCATACGGGATCTCCGATTATTGTTTCATTGCCTGCAGGATGGTAGCTGCCGCCTCAGAAATTGTGGTGGCATTCACATCCACAGGGAAGTTTCTCTTTTTCAGTTCGTGTAAAATATAAGTTACCTGAGGAGCGGCCAGACCAACAGCCTCAAGCTCATCAATATGCGCAAATACCGCTTTCGGCGCATCATCCAGCATTACCTTACCGGAATTCATCACAATGATACGGTCCACATACTCCGCAACATCGTCCATGCTGTGAGATACAAGAATGACCGTGATTCCGGTCTCCTTCTGCAGTTTCTTAATCTGCTGCAAAATCTCATCGCGGCCTCTGGGATCCAGTCCCGCGGTGGGCTCATCCAGAATCAGCACCTCGGGATGCATGGCGAGAACGCCTGCGATGGCCACTCTTCGCTTCTGTCCGCCTGACAGTTCAAAGGGGGATTGATAATAGTATTCCTCCGGAACGCCTACCTGCGCAAGCGCTTCCTTTGCTCTCTCCGCAGCCTCTTCCTTGCTGCAGCCCAGATTCTTGGGACCGTAGCAGACATCACTGAACACATCCACCTCGAACAGCTGATGCTCGGGATACTGGAACACCAGTCCCACCTTGCTGCGAAGCTGCTTCATATTGTAGCCCTTCTCGTAGATGTTTTCGCCGTTGTACAAAATCTCACCGGAGGTTGCCTTTTCCAATCCGTTCAAATGCTGCACCAGTGTGGACTTACCGGAACCGGTATGACCGATAATACCGATAAACTGTCCGTCTGGGATCGTCAGATTCACATCGTCCAGAGCCTTCACAGCCAGCGGAGTATCGGCGCCATATATATAATTCACATGTTTGAGTTCCATTGACATGGCATTATTCCTTTCCGCTCTTGCGAATCTTTTCCAGCTCGTCCGCCAATTCCTCGGCTGTCAATATACCGTCAGGCAGGGGCAGGCCCTGCTTCTGCAGCTCGTATGCCAACAGTGTCACCTGGGGAACATCCAGTCTCAGTTCCTTCAGGCGCTCAACCTGTGAGAAAATCTCACGGGGTGTTCCCTGCATAGCCACCTTGCCGTGGTCCATGACAAACACCTTGTCGGCGTAAATGATTTCTTCCATATAATGTGTAATCAGCAGAATGGTAACGCCCTCCACATCGTTCAACGCTCTCGCTGCGCGGATGACATCCTGTCTGCCGTTGGGATCCAGCATAGCGGTGGGCTCATCCAGAATAATACACTTCGGATGCATTGCCAGCACGCCTGCGATAGAGACACGCTGCTTCTGTCCGCCGGATAACTTGTTGGGAGAATGCTTTCTGTAGGTGTACATACCCACAGCCTTTAAGCTCTCCTCCACACGCTGCCAGATTTCCTCCGTGGGGACTCCCATGTTCTCGGGACCGAAGCCCACATCTTCCTCCACTACCTGGCCGATAATCTGGTTATCAGGGTTCTGGAATACCATACCCGCAGTCTGTCTGATTTCCCAGACCTTATCCTCTTCTGCGGTATTCATACCGTCCACCCAGACTGTACCTTCGGAAGGTGTAAGAATGACATTGATGTGCTTGGCCAATGTGGATTTGCCGGAGCCGTTATGGCCCAAAATGGCAATAAACTCCCCCTGCTGCACATCCAGATTTACATGATCCACAGCCAGAGTGGTTCCCTCGACATTGCCTTCCTCATCATGTCTGACATATTCAAATGTGACATTCTCGGTCTTTAAAATACTCATGCTACACCATTCCTGTTTTTTACGATGTTCCCATTATAGTAAACATAAGGAAAAAATACAACAATTTACAAATCTTTTTGCAAGTGATACAGTAGGATTGACCCAAAAGCGAGGAATTAACCATGAATAAACAAAAATTACTGCTTCCCGGCGCATGTTTGCTGCTGGCAGGCGGAATCCTTTTACTGACAAACGCGCGAACGGAGGGCCTGCCCATGTATCAGGAAAAACTTCATCCGGCTATCGAGGAATCAATTCCCGAAGAATCCACTGCTCCTATCGAAGAAAATCCTGCAGACAACAGCGTGGAGGCAAGTGTTGCTCCTGAAACACAGACTGCCGAATCGGAATCTTCTGAGACTGTCGAGGTGATTGCTCAGCCCGAAGAACCGGCTGCACCTGCCATGCTGCCGGGTGAAAGCCATAATCTTTCTGTCCTGGCACAGCGCGAGGTATACGCCGACGGTTTCTACACAGAACCCCTGTCAGAGGAACTGATTGACTTTATGAAAGGCGGTTCCATTCCTGTGAATGATGCCGGCGAACCTGAAACGCCCGGTGTAGATTTAGCCGATTTGCGATACCTTCATATTATGTATATTAATTTCGAGGGCAATGCAGTTTGCGGCGAATTAATCTGCAATAAATCCGTGGCATGCGATTTCCTGGAGATTTTCGAAGTCCTGTATGACAATGCTTACCAGTTAGAGCGCGTGGAACTGATTGAGAACTACAGCGGTGATGACAACGCCTCCATGGCAGCCAACAACACCTCCTGCTTCAACTATCGCGTGGTGGAAAATACCACAAGCCTGTCTAATCACGCTTACGGCGTGGCTATCGACATCAACCCGTTCTATAATCCTTACATTGCATATACCACCGGAGAAAAGCACATCACTCCCGAGGGTTCCGAAATCTATGAGGACCGTACCTCTGAGTTCCCTCACAAGATTGATGCTGACGATCTGTGTTATCAACTGTTCATCGAGCACGGCTTTGAATGGGGTGGTTCCTGGAAATCCTCTAAGGACTATCAGCATTTCCAAAAACCTCTGAAATAACCGAAAACACAACAGCGCATGCCAAAAAGCATGCGCTGTTTTTTCGTCTCTATATCTTAATATTGACCCATTTTCCCTTTTTAAACCTGACGGAAGCAAAGATATATCTGGACAGCTGGTCTGCCACAACGCCCATCCAGATGCCAACGATACCCCATCCCAGCAAATAACCGCACACATAAGAACCGATGGTTCTCATAACGGTTACGCTGATGGTAGAAGCCATCGCGGTGTAAGCGGTATCTCCCGCTCCTCTCAGACATCCCATGTAAATAACCTGTGAAATCTGCAGGATGACTACGAAGATAATCACTCGCATAATGCTTACACCGATATCAACAATTTCTTTTTCCCGGAAGAACATACTCATAAGGAATCTTGCCCCGACGAAGTAGATTACCGACAGGACAACCGCTATCACAGCACCCATCATACGGCAGGTCTTGCCGTATTTCTTCGCTTGCTCCGGCTCATTTGCTCCCAGACTGAATCCAATCAAAGCCACCGCTGTTGCCTGGAGTCCATCACCGAAGGAAAAGGACAACCCCATGATATTCATACCGACCTGATGCGCTGCCATTGCCGCAGTACCCTGGTCCGCCGCCATAAGCGCGGTTGCCATGAAGCCCACACGCATCAGCAGCTGCTCGGCGAAAACACTGTAACCGACAGAAACAATATTCTTAAATGCCTTCCAGGCAGGCTTCACTTTGTTTTTTATAATCAATGGAATGCTGATAAATGTATCATCCTTCCAAACTGATGCCACACTCATAATGCTGGCTACCACTGTACCGAGAACAGTTGCCAGCGCCGCACCCTGAATTCCCAGAGCCGGAAAACCAAACTTACCGCCAATCAGCAGGTAGTTTGCAATAATATTCACTGTATTGGAAACCAGATTGGTTCTCATAGTGATTTTTGTGTTGCCGGCGCCTCGCTGTGCTGAGTTCACGCCCATCTGGATGACATTAAAAATCATGCCGCCCATAATGATTCGGAAATACTGCACCGCACCTTCGTGGGTCATCTCCTCCGATCCGCACAGATGAATCAAAGGGCTTGCAAAAACCACAAACAAAATGCTTAAAATAATGGCCGCAATGGTGATGAAAAGCAGAAAGGTCGTGAAAATTTCATTTGCCTCCTCACGCTTCTCCTGTCCCTTTCGTCTTGCAACCAAGGCGGATATGGAAACATTTGCCGCAAAGAACAGAGAAAGACCTACAAACTTCGGCTGTGTGGTCAAACCTACTGCCGCAACGGCATAGGATCCCAGGGAGCTTACCATCAGGGAATCAATCAGGCCTACAAAGGCGCCGAAGAAAGATTCCAGAATAGCCGGCCATGCCATATTTATTGTTTTTTTGATATCGTCCTTATTGTACTGCTCAAACATAACTTCCCCGCCCACATTCGTACTTACATCTCATTTTTTGCGATTTGCTGAAAATGTAAAGAGCCGATACCTTTCGGTATCGGCCCGATAAAACAATTTAGATTAAACCAGCTCAAGAACTACTTCCATAGCTGCGTCACCCTTACGCTGACCAATCTTAACGATTCTGGTGTAACCACCCTTACGGTCAACATACTTAGGAGCGATCTCATCGAAAAGCTTTGCAACAAGATCAACTTCCTTGGTGTTTCTCTTCTTACCAGCTGCCTCGGTAGGAACCTCGGTTACAGGGTTAAGAACCTTGAGCATCTGACGTCTTGCATGCTGACGAGTAGCAAGATCCTTCTTGATCTCCTTCTCAACGGTCTCGAACTTAGTTACCTTCTTGCCGTCAACTACTTCCTTAACTCTCTTACCTTCAGCGTCCTTTACGGGAACCTTTACGGAAACAGTAACCATCTCGAAGTTGTCCTTCTCCTTGCAAGCAAGTGCGATAAGACCTTCAGCAATCTTTCTTACTTCCTTAGCCTTAGCCTCGGTGGTAACGATCTTGCCGTTGTTAATAAGAGCGGTTACCTGATTCTTAAGTAATGCTTTTCTCTGTGAAGATGTTCTTCCAAGTTTTCTGTACTTTGCCATTGTTTTATTTTCCTTTCTCTTTTCATGGTACATCCGGCCATGCGCTTTGGACTTACTTACCGGGTGCAAATATTGTTCCATTTAGAGATACCGCAAACGAACGCATTGGATTTACCGTTTACGGGACTCCTGCTCAGCGTTTGAAACGCTTCGCTTTATTCTTCGCTGGGGTTCAGCTGAAGGCCGAGCTCGTCTAACTTAGCGAGTACTTCCTCCAGAGACTTACGTCCCAGGTTACGAACCTTCATCATATCCTCAGAAGTTCTGTTGCACAGCTCTTCTACGGTGTTGATGCCTGCTCTCTTCAAGCAGTTGTAAGAACGTACGGAAAGCTCCAGTTCATCGATGCTCATCTCAAGAACCTTTTCCTTCTCGTCGTCTTCCTTCTCAACCATAATCTCTGCTGACTTAGCATTCTCAGAAAGGTCGATGAACAAGTTCAAATGCTCGCTCAGAACCTTAGCTGCAAGGCTAACTGCCTCATCGGGAACCAGAGTTCCGTTGGTGAATACATCAAGTGTCAGCTTATCATAGTCGGTAATCTGTCCTACACGGGTGTTCTGAACAGTTACATTGATTCTCTCTACAGGAGTGTAGATGGAATCGATTGCGATAACACCGATAGGAAGATCAGCGTGCTTATTCTTATCAGCACTTACATAACCACGGCCCTTAGTGATGGTAAGCTCCATGTAAAGCTTAGTATCCTTACCACTCAAATGAGCGATAACCTGGTCGGGGTTCAGAATTTCGATATCGGAATCAGCCTGGATATCAGAAGCGTATACAGTGCCCTCTCCATCGAACTCGATGTAAGCGGTCTTAGCTTCATTGGTCTCGCTGCTATTCTTGATAGCAAGGCTCTTGATGTTCATGATAATCTCAGAAACATCTTCCTTTACGCCGGGAATAGAACTGAACTCATGAAGAACGCCCTCAATCTTAATCTGGCTGACTGCAGCTCCGGGAAGGGAAGAAAGCATAATTCTTCTCAGGGAGTTGCCAAGGGTAATACCGTAGCCTCTTTCCAAAGGTTCTACGACAAATTTGCCGTACTTCTTGTCTTCTGAAATCTCTACAACCTCGATATTAGGTCTCTCAAAATCAAACACTGCGAATACCCTCCTTTTGAATGTTTGTTAAAGACACAAGCGCTCTGACGCCATAAATACACCGGAAAACCAGTGTAAATATGACCTCAGAGGCATGAATTTCTTACTTAGAGTACAACTCGACGATAAGCATCTCGTCTACAGGAACATCGATCATCTCTCTGGTAGGAAGATTCTTGATGGTTCCCTTAAAGCTCTCAATATTAACATCCATCCATTCAGGAACAAGTCTGCCGCCGGTTACTTCAACGATATCCTTGTATCTCTGCATGGTCTTTGCGCTCTCTTTGATTTCGATTACATCGCCAGCCTTGATCAGGTATGAAGGTACATTGATTACCTTACCGTTTACAAGAACATGCTTGTGATCTACGATCTGTCTAGCTTCTCTTCTGGTTCTTGCGAATCCCATTCTGAAGACAACGCTGTCAAGTCTGCTCTCGAGCATAACCATGAGGTTCTCACCGGTCATTCCCTTCATTCTGTCTGCCTTCTCATAGTAGTTACGGAAAGGCTTCTCAAGAACGCCGTAAATGAACTTTGCCTTCTGCTTTTCACGAAGCTGAAGACCATACTCAGATACCTTCTTGCCGGCTCTTGCGTTCTGTCTGTTAGACTTCTTGTCATATCCCAGATAAGAGGGCTCAAGGCCAAGGGAACGACATCTCTTTAATACGGGTACACGATTTACTGCCATTTTATTATTCTCCTTATTTATGTTGTTTACAATGCTGCGGCCCTATGCCACGCACCTTCTTCCAACGTATTTAACGACTGTAAGAGACGATAGATTAAACGCGACGTCTCTTGGGAGGACGACATCCGTTATGAGGAACGGGTGTTACGTCACAGATGCTGGTTACTTCAAGACCGCAAGCAGCAAGTGCTCTGATAGCAGCCTCACGTCCTGAACCAGGACCCTTTACAAATACTTCAACGGATTTCAGTCCATGTACTAAAGCAGCCTTTGTAGCTGTTTCTGCTGCCATCTGTGCAGCATATGGAGTAGATTTCCTTGAACCTCTAAATCCCAGACCACCGGCACTTGCCCAGCTAAGAGCGTTTCCTTCGCTGTCAGTCAATGTAACAATAGTATTGTTAAAAGAAGACTGGATATGTGCCTGTCCGCGTTCAACGTTTTTCTTAACGCGCTTCTTTGTTACTTTTTTTGCAACCTGTTTAGCCATTTTTAAACTAACCTACTTTCTAATTCTTTGTTTACAGTTACATTCGCCGCAAATATATTCTATATTAGCAACGGTCGCACGATTTACACGTGCTACGCATCTTTACCGCCTAAGAGAATTACTTCTTCTTGTTAGCAACGGTACGCTTAGGTCCCTTACGAGTTCTTGCGTTGTTCTTGGTGTTCTGACCACGAACAGGCAGACCCTTACGATGACGGATACCACGGTAGCAGCCGATCTCCTGAAGTCTCTTAATGTTAAGAGCAACCTCACGTCTAAGATCACCTTCTACGATTACGCCAAGAGCTTCAATAGCCTCGGTAATCTTCTTTACTTCGTCATCGGTAATGTCTCTGACTCTGGTATCGGGATCAACATTTGCCTCAGCCAAGATCTTGTTAGCTGTAACTCTGCCGATTCCGTAGACATAAGTCAAACCGATCTCAATTCGTTTTTCTCTAGGTAAATCAACACCTGCGATACGAGCCATTTAAGTTTCCTCCATTTTCTTGCATTACTGCTTGAATTCTCTTTGGAATTCAAAATTTGCACATCTTTGGTCGTTTTATGATGTGCCTGTTACTAATTGATTGGGGTTTGCACCCAATCGGACGCTGATTTGTAAGTTATCCGATCTTTCC
>JAZLKR010000012.1:0-12446 GCA_045597705.1 Acetatifactor sp. | reverse complement strand
CGTGTAGAGCGTGGTGTTCTGAAGCTTAACGACACTGTTGAAATCGTTGGTATCAAGGAAGAGACCAAGAATACCGTAGTAACCGGTATCGAGATGTTCCGTAAGATGCTTGACGAGGCTCAGGCTGGTGATAACATCGGTGCACTTCTTCGTGGTGTACAGAGAACTGAAATCGAAAGAGGACAGGTTATCGCAAAGCCCGGCTCTGTAAAGTGCCATACCAAGTTTACCGCACAGGTTTACGTTCTGACCAAGGATGAAGGTGGACGTCATACTCCTTTCTTCAACAACTATCGTCCTCAGTTCTACTTCAGAACAACCGATGTTACCGGTGTTTGCCAGCTTCCCGCTGGTACCGAGATGTGCATGCCTGGTGATAACGTAGAGATGACCATCGAGCTGATCCATCCCATCGCTATGGAGCAGGGTCTTACTTTCGCTATTCGTGAAGGTGGACGTACTGTTGGTTCAGGCCGTGTAGCTACCATCATCGAGTAATTGCGCGTAGGCAATAAGCCGAGCAAATAAGTAAAAATGAAGCCTGGAGAGTGCTTGCACTCTTCCAGGCTTTTATTTTTGCTTATTTATTGGGCGCAGCCCGCGACGAAGCAGGCTATGCCTGCGAGTGCGCTCGGCGTATTTTGAAACGCGAAGCGGTTTCGAGGTTGCGGTTGGCATTCCGCACCCGGTTTGAAATCAAGGTTTCCGAGGTTTTCTCGGGAGCCTTTTTTGCTTGTTTACGGAGAATTAATGAAATGGGGCAATATCTCCGTAGGAAATTTGAAGATATTACGGTGAATAGCAGAGAAAAAGAAAAAATCTCCGTAGAAAAATCAATGATTTTACGGTTGATATTTCTGAAAATTGAAAAGTCTCCGTAATCATTTGGAAATATTTACGGAGAAAAATAGAGCAAGTTGAACAAACACCGTAAAAGTATGAAAAACACTACGGATGAAAGTATCCATATAGAAAAAAGCACCGTAAAGAGGGGGAAAAGTAGCCCTTTTTGGTTGTGAGATTTGGGCGCGTTCAGCTTGCGAAAAAATAGACAATATTGCTGATATGAGAGACGCCTGTAATTGCTATAATTTATACTGTGGCAGTGGAAGAAAGCCGGTCATAAAGGAGAAGTATTCATGCATAGAAAGCGAATCGCATTATTAATAACTGCAGTCCTGGTTTTGCTGTGTGGTTGCGGCAAGGAGCCGGAAGCAGCGGCAGTGACGCAGGAAGCAGTTGCTTCCGTGGAGTCAGAAATTCCTGAGACAACCGAACCCCAGGGTACAACCGAACCTCAGGGTGCGGTAGAAGAAAGCACAGTAAAGAAATTCGATCATAGTCTGGTCTGTGACAGATGGGCGGACAAGGGATCCTTCAAAATGTACATTTCAGATGAGGAGTTTTACGACTTCTACTTCAATTACAGCATTCCTCAGATTGTTGATGACACGGAGGATGCAAGGGAAATCAATGACCTCATTGCAGACCGCTTTCATGATATGCATGACATCATGCAGAAAGCCGCAAAAGAGGGCAAAATAACCGCGGAAGAATTTGACAGCACGGATTGGCTGCAGACCAACTATGACTGCTATTGGAACGGAAGCCTTGCCAGCATCGTAATTTATAGTACCGGCTACTATGACAGCGACACAGAATATAATGTCTACAATTATGACTTCGAGACCGGCAAACAGGTGAGCAATGATGAACTGTTTGCGCGCAAGGGCATTACCGGCGAGAAGTTTGCGGAGAATCTGAGAAGGGCAGCAGCATATTCGCTGGATAGGGAGATGCAGGGATTCTTTGAGTATGATATGCCTTTGACGGAAGATGAGCTATGGTATGCGGATGTTGTAGATGAATCTGTCCAGCATATGTACGGAGACTATCTGCAGGCAAGAGCCAAAACCATTTATGAGGATAACATTAACGAATACCTTCCCGTATATCTGGACGCGCAGGGGGAATTGCAGGCAGTTACACACCTTTACAACATGGGCATGTACGGCGAAGTCACCGGTGTTCTGTCTCCCAAAGAATGGGTAAACAATGATGTGAAGGCTTACAGCGGGGATATTTTGACCGTTGAGTCAAAGGACGACGGAATCTATCTGACAATCTATCGTGAAGACTGGTCAAATGAGATGCATGAGGAATTTCCCACCTTTGATTTTGCCAAGGAATATAAAATTAACGGTCTTTACAAAAACTATACGGACGCTAGAATTTCCTGGGTAGGAAACGGAAGACAGCCCTACATACTGTTGCTGTCAGATGACGGAATGATATCCTATGTAGATGTGTGGGCAGGAATTGCTTCGGAATATTTCTGTGCTGTTGAGCCGTTGTGGGGATTGCAGGGCTTGCAGTCCTTCAGTGCCGATTCAGAATACAGAATCGCAGCCGTGAATGATGCCGGAACAAACATTGATGTGGAAGATGCTCTGTATATGATACTCAACTGTAAATATATTGATTTTGAACAGAATCTGCTGAATTTAGGGAATGTATCGAGATATTCCGCAGTGGTAAACCATAAGAAAGCCGGGCAGAATATCGCATATGAAGAATTGATAGGATTTACAGACGACCAATATCATCTGTTTATTCGGGAATCCTACAGAACCGACAATTACGAAGGCGGCGCGCAGACGGGCTACATTACCTTTAACGGCATGAACGAAAAGGGAATGGTATTCTATTTCTCTCTTGTTGGAGAAGAGGGGGAACTGCGAGGTACCATGGCCATAAATGTATATGGTTTCTGGGATGGAGATTATACTGATTTTATTGAGGGTGCGGATGTAACGGGGCTTGGCGGCTTTGACATTTTTGAGTCCGGCGGAAACAGGGTAATACTCACGAGCACCGCAGGATAGAAAACGATTCGGGAAAATGATAAGATAGAGGGAAAAGCGGAAGGAGGAGAGCTGAATGATATCAAAAAAAGAATATTCCGGTATTTTATATCTGATTGCAATCTTTCTTCTGGGAGGAATTCTGCATGTCCTTTTGAGAAATGTTGACCTTACAGATTGTTTCAGCCAGATTTACTTCGGATGCGTCGCATTGCTGTGGGGTGTGTCCATCAGTGAGAAAATCATAAACGATAGGGTTCGGCATATTCTCTATAGCATCGTGGTTTTTCTGGAAATGTATTTTGTACTTCAGATTTGTAAGTACAGGTTGTTTTTTAACAGCAGGACTGTCTGGACATATTATTACATTCCAATGCTGATTATCCCAATCTTATTGTTTTATCTCGCATTGTACATGAACCTTCAGGGACAGGAAAAACCGGACAGGCGATGGCTTCTGACAACGATTCCGGGGTTGTTCCTCTTCCTCATGATCATAACGAATCATTGGCACATGTATTTCCTGAAAATTGACGGAGCGGGAGATGAGTTAAAAATATCGGAGGCGGGAGTTCTTAATTATGCCTACTGGGCGTATGTAGCTGTTATGATAGCGGCCGCAACCGTAATTATGTTTTTTAAGTGCCGCATCTCTATCTCCAAGAAGAGAATCGGTATTGTGGCACTTACCCTTGCAGTCAGTATCGGATTATTCCTGCTGCATCTTCTCGGGCGTGCTCCCCAGATAAACGGCGTAAAACTGTGGAATGTAGGTGAATTGTTTGCGTTTTGCGTCATCAGCATACTGGACGTATGTATTGAAACCGGCCTGATTCCTGCAAATACCGATTATAAAAAGTTTTTCCAGAGAACGGAACTGCCGGCGGTTATCAAGAACAGCAAGGACGAGTTGGTCTATACATCTGCCGGTGCGGCGCGGTTCGCAGCGCCGACCGTAGACGAGTTTGTGCAGACGGAACCTATTTCCGGCGGCAGCGTAAGCTGGATGGTCAACCTGTCTGCCGTAAATGCGCTGAACAGAGAAATCGCGGATGTTACGGAGCAGATTCAGGTCAGAAATAACTATCTGAAGACACAAAACAGTCTGAAGGAAGAGCGCGCCGGTGTTGATGCCAGAAACAGAGTGTATGACCGTATCGCGGGAATTGTGGGCAGCCAGATTGCAAAGATTGATGAAATTCTGGAGGATGCGAAGACCGAACCCGGCGATAAATTTAAAAAAATAGCGGTATACAATGCCTATATCAAGCGCAGAAGCAACATGGAGCTCCTGGGCGAAAGCGAAAAACTATTCCCGATGTCTGAGATAGCAACCGCAATTGCGGAATCAGCGGAATATTTGAAACTGAATGAGATTCAGGTTATGTTTTCAAACTTTGCAGCAGGAAAAGTGGCTGCCGAAGTTGCAATACTGACCTATGAGTTCTTTGAAGAAATTGCGGAAATCATTTTGGAAGAGACGAAAATGATGTCGGTGATTCTTGCAAACAGAGAAGGCGTCCTTTCCCTGCGAGTTGTCATTAACTTACCCGGGCTTCCCTTTGATGAAAGCTGGAAACAGGAAGCAGTGTCTGTTTGTGGCGGAAAAATCGATATAACCCGTGACGATGAGGATACCGTCATTGCATTAAGCTTTGAGAAGGGCGGTGAGACAGTATGATGCCATTTATAGAAGTCCCCGCTTTTGTACAGGGTATGATCGGTTTGTGTATTGTCCTCTTACTGTTTGCTACCGTGATGAACGCTGTTTTGGAAATGTACCATCGCCATTTCAAATATGTTTACAGCCTTGCTGCAATTGCGGTCGTTTTGTACGGTTCGTTCCAGGTGATCTGTGATATCTGTTCCCATATGAATACACAAATTGATTTCCTGAACCGGATGGAAGATCGCTTTGGACAGATACCGGTATGGGTTTTTGCTGCAGCGATACCGGGAATTACCGCAATCGAACTGCTTATTTTCAGCAAAAATCAAAAGTGGGGGAAGGAAAACATTACCCCCGTTTCCATCAAGGAAGCGATTGATGACCTGCCGGAAGGTATATGCTGTTATGAACCAAGCGGTCAGATTATGATGAAAAACAACCGGATGGAGGATATCTGCCGCGCCTATACAGGAGAGCCCTTGCTCAATGCGGTTTCCTTCAGACAGGCAGTGTATGCAGATGAGAACTCCGGGGATGAAAATTCCATGGAAAACGAGACCATCCTTGTTCTGAATGAAGATAAAGTGTTTTCCATTTCGGACAAACCCTTTTCCGAGGAAGAACCGATGCTTCGCGTTATGACGGCTGCTGACATAACGGAGCAGTACAGAAACACGCAGCGACTGAGAGCACAGCAGGAATTGGTTGTAAAACTGAACGAAGAACTGAGCGAATACGGAAAACAGATCGTGTCCTCCATCACTGCCAGAGAAGTGTTAAATGCGAAGGTAAAGCTCCATGATGAATTGGGAGCGAATCTGCTGGCCATCAAGAGATACATTCTGAACGGCGGCACGACAGAAGAGCGAATTGCCATCGAAAACATTCTGCGCAAGAATCTTCAGTACCTGAAGAATGAAACTGTGGTAAAGGAAATGGACGAATATGCCGTGATTCTGGATACCGCAGCCAAGCTGGACATGAAGATTACGGTTCATGGGGAACTGACGGAGACCGAACCCCAGCGCCATGTGATTGTTACGGGAATCCATGAGTGCCTGACGAATACCATCCGGCATGCGGGAGGTGATGAACTGACCGTGACGTTGGAGGAAGAGACGGAAAGTCTGATTGCCAGATTCACGAACAACGGTAAGGCACCGGAAAAAGAAATCAAAGCCAGAGGCGGGCTTGCACTGCTTCGGGCACTTACCGAAGAGTGCGGCGGAACCATGCAGATTCTGTCGGAACCGGACTTTGAACTGATATTGAAATTGCCGAAGGAGAGGACAAACTATGTCATATAATGTGTTGGTTGTGGATGATCAGGCCATGCATCGACAGCTGTTTGAAAATATCATAAACAATTCAAGCAATTACAGCCTTGTAGCCGGCGTGGATTCGGCGTCCATAGCGGATGTGTACTGTGCCAAAATGCAGGTGGATTTAATCCTGATGGACGTGGTAATGTCCGGAGGAATCAATGGAATTGAGGCGGCAGCCAGAATTAAGGATTCTTATCCGAGTATAAAGATACTGGTAGTCACATCCATGCCGGACGGAACCTTTCTGGAAAAGGCAAGAAAGGCAAAGGTGGATTCCTTCTGGTACAAGGAAGTTCAGGATGTCCCGCTGCTGGAAATCATGGACAGGACAATGGCGGGAGAGCATGTCTACCCGGATGATGCACCGGTCGTCTCCATCGGACTTGCGAGGAGCACCGATTTTACCGAGAGAGAGCTGGAGGTACTTCGCTATGTGGCGGCAGGCTACTCTGATAAGGAAATCGCACAGATACTGGTGATAAGCTACAGTACAGTCCGGGTGCACCTGAACAATCTGCTTCAGAAGACCGGCTGCACCAGCCGCACGGAGCTTGCCATACTGGTGGCAAAGACCGGAATTGTGGTGCCGGAAATATAAAAATTATAATGCCGTCGGAGTTCCTTCTCCGGCGGCATTTTTGGGTAATTATTGAAATAAATAGACAGTATTGCTGATATGAAGAGAAAAAGCCTGATGGTAAACTATTTGTATAAAACAACAGGAGGGGAAAAATATGGGTTTATTTGACAAGAAAGATTGTTCCATCTGTGGAGCAAAAATTGGATTGTTAGGTAATAAGAAGTTAAAAGACGGAAATATGTGCAAGGACTGTGCAGGTAAGTTGTCTGTATGGTTTCAGGATAGGAGTGATTCCACCGTTTTCGAGATACAGAATCAGCTGGGAGTCAGAAAAGCCGATGCGGATATGCTGGATAAGAATTTTATCGTAAGTCGTGCGTACGGTGAGTTTGGATGCATATTGATTGATGAAACAGATGGAATGTTTGTTGCTTTGCCTGATACATCCGACAGCTTTTTCGGAGATGCAAAGGTGGTTACATCTATTGAACAGATTAAAGATAAAAATCCGGATGTGATTCTATTTAATCAGGTTGCGGGTGTTGATGTAAATGTTACTGTGACATCAAAAGAAGAAAAGAAAACTGTGGATGGAAATCAGGTTAGTTATGAACCAAGACATATGATTTATATGGCGCAGTTTAGTGTAACAATCAGATTAAAAGGTCATCCATTTATCAAAACCATGACGGTTCCCCTGAATAATGGGGCAATTCAGATTCGTAATATGGGTGAACGTAAAGTAACAGAGTATAAAGATACTGTCAGGGCTATGCTTACAGGATATAAAGGACGTGATTTTGAAATAGAAAATCAGAGCGCTTTTTACAATGGCAATTCGCTGAAGGATTTGATTCTGCGTACAGAATACAACCTGCCGGATTACTCCTATGGATTTAAGGTTGACAGAATAACTAACTGGAAACAGATACAGGAATATCAGTATTATCTGGCTATGGCGGAGGAAATTAAGAGCGTTTTGGAAGGTAATCAGTGTTAAGAGGTTGAATAGGCGCAAACTACGAGCGAAAAACAAAATCAGAAGAACAATCGCACAGCGATAAGTGGAAAGAGAGTTCATTTCCCATGGGTATAGGGGGAATGGGCTCTCTTTAGGTGATAAGGGTATTTTTTGGACTGAGATGGGAGTATTTAAGCTGAAGTGGGAAGTATTTAAGTCAATATGGCAGAGGAAGCATAGGATTTCCGGGGTGGCTTTGTTTCCTACGCCATTTTCCCTTGCTATTGCGCAGCCGAGGCATAGGAAACTATGATTCTGCTGCAATCCTATGCCATTTTCGAACAACGAACAAGAAAATAGGCATAGGGATGCCTTGCAAACTTCATTTCCTATGCCGAGGACCGGATTAAAAGGATAAAAATGGCGTAGGACAGAGCGAAATAGATACATCCCTATGCCCATCACGATTTCCACGGTATCATAACGCCCTTCGATATTGGTTACCGGTTAATGAAGCAGAGGTGGCGGGGGTGGGGAGCCCTTAAAAAATAGACAATATTGTCGATGTGCATTAATTTTCAGCCTTGTATAATGGATAGTGAGTATTGATAAAATGGGCAGGAAATCTTGTTGGCCCGAGAGTGGAGGGAAAAATGAAAGAAAAAGTATTTTTGGGAAAAGGTATAAGACGAGTGCTGAGTCTGATGTTTTGTCTTGCTATGTTCTTGATACTTACACCTTTGACAGCATTTGCAGCTGGAACCGCGATCTCGATTACAAACGTTGAGATAACGGTACCGACTCCGGTGCAATATCAGACTGCAGGAGCGAATATTGCTGCAATCTCGACAAGCGCTTCGGAGTGTGAATTATCTGCAACATGGTATAGTGAGAGTGATGGCTGCACTATGCGGAATGATGATATATTCGTGGCTGGAAAGCAATATTATCTGAATATAGAACTTACAGCTACAAACACAAAATTCACATATTATTATCCGGTTACAACTAAAACTATCTCCGGCAAAACCTTATGCACAACATCGACTAAGGTTTCGATTAACGGAAATTCGGTAACACCTAAGGTTGACACCAGTTCATTGTTTAGTACTACAAGTGCTCAAAAACTGACTGTCAAAAGCGGTTATTTTACCGCATTGTCACCCGCTTTTACAACACAGCCTGTTGGCGGAAGCCATTCTTTGAATGAGGACCACCAGATTACTTTTGCTGTAAATTATGCAGAGGAGGCAATTGCAGAGGGCTCTATGGAGAGGGCAGATTACATATTGCAGGAGGCATCAGGTACAAGCGGATGGAAGAATGTATCTTATATTACTTCTCCATATGTTTTCGAAGGGCATTCGAGGGCTTACACAGGTAAGTATAGACTGTTGTGTTATTATAATGGCCACCATTTCTATAGCGACGAATTCACTATTGAATGGGTAGCCGAGAAAAAGGTTATTAATTCTATAGAGATTGATACCGATCTGCTTAAAATTCGGGATCTGTGTGGGCCGGCTTACACGATTGCTGAAGTTATTGAAGATATTAATTCTTTCACGGGTCCTGATTCGGAGGATGAGAAAGGATATTCTGTGGAAGCACAAATCTTCACTCGAGTAAGAACTGAGGAGTGGGGGAAAGATAAAATCGAATTTAAAAACACATTCTCTTCCCAGGAGTTCATGAGTGAGGAGACACTTAAGGGTTGGGGATCAACAAGGTTTGGAATCCACCATACAGCGTTTTATTTGGTGTTTGTCGTAAGGGCTGATGAAGGAACAGGTTGTTGTTTTGATCCGAATCACAAACCGACTCTTTCCTTTAAGGGATACAGCGGCACCGGGAATTTCGATTATTTTATATATGCTACTGAAAAAACAATGTCATTTGCAACTGAAATAAATCTTAATTACAATCAGAGCCCTCGTGTTGCACTAGTGGAATTTGAAAGAGGAGTGGAAGTAGTTAGTGAAGTTGGAGCAGGAAACTCTGCTCAATTTTACGCAAATGTGTATGCCTATAACACGGATGACAGTGTAATCTGGAGTATTTCAGGCCAGAAAAGTGCAGGAACTACGATTGATGAGACCGGTCTGCTGCAGGTTGGACTGGACGAGCCGGCGGGTACTATTAATGTGATTGCCGCGGCGAAAGCGGATCCTACGAAAACAAGAGTTAAAAAAGTTACCATTTTGCCGGCACCTTCCATTGTCGGATTTATGTTGCAATGGAATAGATCGCCATTGTATCCTGAGATTCAAGGGAATAAGAATGTATTACAAGCGTACATACCTCTTAATGGAACTGGAGAGTTTTCTGTTTACAGCTATATTGTTGGAAAAGGTGGCTACATGGAACGGATTAATTATGATGAATATACGGTTAAGCCATGGCTTGTTACCCCAACAAGTGCTGATACCAAGGTAGAAATAGATGGCGTCAAATTCAAGGTGGATATAGGACGTGACGAGACTCAGAAAACACTGTACTATGTGGTTACATCGAAATACGATCCGGATAGATATCATATCCTGGCGATTAGTGTTGCTCGGTCTGTTTACGTGCATTACGATGCCAATGGAGGCACTTTCACAGAACCTCTTGACGAAATAGTTGGGAATGCTGTTGGATATAAGGTCGCCGATGCAGACAAAGTGATACCGCCGCCAGGAAAAGTATTCAAATGCTGGGAAATGGAATTCAGCGGTGAAAAATACGAATTCGCAAGCGGAGAAACATTCCCGTTATATGAAGAGAAGTATTACGGGATTTCCCCTTATTTAAAAGCTGTTTATATGGATGATCCGTTTGTGGAACAGCCTAAAAGTGTTTCCTTAGGTTGTGATAGTGCAGCATCGAATGGCATGCAGATTTCTTTCCGGTTTAATGCGCCGGGAGAAATTGATACAATCTGGCAAAACAAGATTTCCGTACAGAGCCCATCCTTTGACGTGGAAGAGTACTATAGTCTTACAGTTGAAGATAATCTTTTTACGATTAAAGTACCATCTGACAAATACTGGATGTGGGTGGGGATGAACCAAATCGAGATTTGGGTAAATAACGTTCGTTACAAAAGTTCCGTATTCGGTGTGGAAACAGAGTCGGGGAAACACGTACATGACAGATGGTATAGAATTGATGACGAAAAGTGTGGAAATGTATGTAGTGTGTGCGGAAAGGATCAATGGCAACGATATCACGAATGGGTAGAGAGTTACATCGCAAAGTATCCGACAGAAACAGAAAACGGAGAAGTAATCTATACCTGCGCTAATTGCGGAACACAAAAAACAGTTTACTATACCGGTTATTTCACGAGCCAGCCCCAAAATATTTACAGCAAGAATGATCGTGTGGAGAATAATGGCTTTTCCGTTTCGGAGGCTATAAAAGATTGGAGCGTCGAAAGAAAAGAATATGATGTTTTCGGTACTTTTTATTCTTCAGAAGTGCCCTATGGATCAGATACATACATAGACTTCAGCTGTGGTAAAAATGGTGATGTCACATCGGGTGAATATCGTATTAAGGTGACACTTGAAAATGGCTATATTATCTACAGTAAATCTTTTGTGGTTGTTGATGCGATTGAGTCCGTAGGTGTTGTGGATTTAGATAAGCCGGTCGCAGGTGAAACATTCGACTTCGATGCTACGATTCAGACGGAACCGAAAAGATATTCTGATTCGATTGAAGAGACTACTATCAACTGGTTTAAGTCGGTTGCTTTGAGCCGTCCTGAAACAAAAACCAGTATAGCTGTTAATGGCACGGCCTATTTTTGTGAGATTATTCTTACTCCTGCAGATGGATATGGATTCGAGCCAAATGACGATGGTAGTTATGCTGGGGAAGTTTTCTGTCCTTCTTCAGTTAGTACAAAAGTTGCTGCTGACGGAAAGTTATTCATCACATTTGATCCTGTTAAGGCTGGCGAAACATTGCCTGAGATTTCAACCCAGCCTGCCGATATAACAGCAGAAGCAGGTGAGAAGGTAACCTTCAGTGTAATCGCAACCGGCGAGGGCCTGACCTATCAGTGGCAGTACAAGAATGCATCCGCAACCACCTGGAGTAATTCCGGTGCGGCAGCAGCAAAGACTGCAAACATGACCTTTACCGTAGGCACTGACAAGACCTTAAACGGCCGTCAGTACAGATGTATCGTAACCGATAAGAATGGCAAGACCGTAACCAGTAATGCAGCAACTTTGACAGTAACTGCCGCTCTTGCAATCACAAGCCAACCTGCAAATGTAACTGCAGCAGCAGGCGACAAGGTAACCTTCTCCGTAAAGGCAAGCGGTGAGGGCCTGACCTATCAGTGGCAGTACAAGAATGCATCCGCAACCACCTGGAGTAATTCCGGCGCGGCAGCAGCCAAGACTGCAAACATGACCTTTACCGTAGGCACTGACAAGACCTTAAACGGCCGTCAGTACAGATGTATCGTGAAGGATGAGAATGGTAATACCGTAACCAGTAATGCAGCAACTTTGACTGTAGAAATTCCTGCTGCAGCCATTACCATTACAAGCCAGCCTGCTAATCAGTCCGCAGCAGTAGGCGAGAAGGTAACCTTCTCCGTAACCGCAACCGGCGAAGGCCTGACCTATCAGTGGCAGTACAAGAGCGCATCTGCATCTACCTGGACCAGCTCCGGTGTGGCAGCAGCGAAGACCGCAAACATGAGCTTTACTGTTACTGACAAGAACCTGAACGGCCGTCAGTACAGATGTATCGTGAAGGATAAGAATGGTAATACCGTAACCAGTAATGCAGTGACTTTGACTGTAGGAACAGGAACCCTTGCAATTACCGGTCAGCCTGCAAACCAGACCGCAGCAGTGGGTGAGAAGGTAACCTTCTCCGTAACCGCAACCGGCGAAGGCCTGACCTATCAGTGGCAGTACAGAAGCGCATCCGCATCTACCTGGACCAGCTCCGGTGTAGCAGCAGCGAAGACTGCAAATATGAGCTTCACTGTTACTGACAAGAACCTGAACGGCCGTCAGTACAGATGTATCGTAACCGA
>JAZLKR010000011.1:0-7890 GCA_045597705.1 Acetatifactor sp. | reverse complement strand
TACCTTAGGGTTACGAACGATAGCACGACCCATAGCTACACGCTGTCTCTGACCACCGGACAGAGCCTTGGGCTTACGATCAAGGAGGGGAGTCAGATCAAGGATCTTAGCTGCTTCCTTAACCATCTTATCGATCTGGTCCTTGGGAACCTTTCTCAGCTTCAGACCAAATGCCATGTTGTCATATACTGACATATGAGGATACAGAGCGTAGTTCTGGAATACCATTGCGATATCACGGTCCTTAGGCTCTACATCGTTAACTACTCTGTCACCAATCTTCAGTTCACCTGAAGAGATGTCTTCCAGACCTGCAATCATACGAAGGGTAGTAGACTTACCACATCCTGAAGGTCCTACGAAAATAATAAATTCCTGATCAGCGATCTCAAGGTTGAAGTTCTTAACTGCTTCGAAGCCGTTAGGATAAACCTTGCAAATGTTTGTCAAAGATAAACTTGCCATTTGAAATTCTCCTTTCGAATATAACGGGCTTCACCCGCTTACTAGATGAGTATACTTTAATTTCCGTTTTCATGCCATGCCACAATTTCACAAAGATTTCCAAGCATCTTGTATGTTTTGCTCATAAAACAAAAACAATTCCGTTTCCTTTGTCACCTTGCCCAAACAAAACGGCAATTCTTCGGTAAGTTGTATATTATTTGAGTTAAAGCGCAAAAAAGTGCGGCACATAGGCCGCACTCTGATTTATTCTTCTGAATGATCCTGCAGCAGATTTACCTCTGCGGTAGGGTCTGATTCGTCCTTAAAGATTCTCTCATCCTCTTCAGGCTCTTCTCCTTCTTCCGGTGCCTGAGCTGAAAGAATCTGTTCCTCCAGCTTGCCGAAGAGGGAATCTGTCATCTTCGCAGTTACAAAGCCGGGGCCTGAGAATCCGAAGAACAGGAAAAGAGGAAACCACTCAAAGGCAAAGAACAGAATAGCAAAGGAAACGACATAGCTTAAGAAAATGCAGACAGTCTTGGGGAACTGCATCAGGCTGAGCACAAATGCGTTCTTGATAATCTGCTTTGTAGTGTTGTCAAATTTTGCCAGCACAGGGAATGCGTACAGGAAAATCAGGATGACCAGCACTGCTGCCGCACCGACTGCCAGGCCGACAACGGTTCCAAAAGTTCCGGTCACATCCGCAACAAGGAAATAGTCCGTTCCCAAAATGAACGCAGCCACCAGAATAAGCAGCCAGATTACGGTTGCCTGCTTGAAGTTCGTTTTAAAGGACTTGAAGAAGCCCTGTGTAATATAGGTTTCCTCGTCACGGGCAATCTTCAGGGTCATGTAGTGCATCGCCGTGAAGGCTGCGCCGGCTGTGATGATGGGCACACAGCATACCATCGTCAGGATGTTCAGCCACATCAAATCCGCCATTTTGCTTAAGCCCCTCATCAGCGGGCTGTCCATGTTAAATAATTTCATAATCAGTTACCAAGCCTTTCTACCAGGTTTTCTTCATTTCTATCGTTTGGATGCCTCTCGTCTCCTGCAGCGGACCGCAGACAGTGAAACCGCACTTTTCATAAAAGCCCACCGCACCGGGTGCCGCTTTTACCACCAGCATTCTTCTGCCGGTTTCCTGCAACCTTCCGCAAAGCGCCTGAATCAACGCGCGCCCTACGCCCCTTCGCTGCGCTTCCTCCCTGACAAAGAGAAGGGAAAGCAGACAGCCGTTTCGAAGGCTGATTGCTCCAACTATCCTGTCGTTCTCCGTCGCCAGAAGCATCTCATATTCACCGTTTAAGAACATCTCATGCAGTGTGTCCGAAGAGAGAAATTCAAAGAAGGTCTCCACACCCTCCTGCGAATATTCCTGTCCCTCATTCTGCATAAATACAGACCAGATCATCTTGATCGCGGGCGCCCAGTCCGTCCGTTCCGCCTCACGAATCACCGGTTCGGAATCAAAATCTCTGCTATTTATCAAGAATTTTTCCTTCCATCCAGTCAAAAATATCCTGCATTACTTCCTCGCGATTGGTCTCATTTAAGAGCTCATGCCGCGCGCCCTTGTAAAGCTTCAGGGTGATATTGTTCAGGCCGGCCTTGACCATGCTGTCCTTTGCCTGCTGAACGCCCTTGCCGTAATTGCCCACGGGGTCGGCATCACCGGATACCATCAGAACGGGCAAACCGTTCGGAATCTTCTCCAGCAATTCTGCCTTGTTCAGTCTGGAAAGCAATTCAAACAAAGTAGCAAAACCGTTAACGGTAAAGGTAAAGCCGCAAAGAGGGTCCGCAACATACTTGTCAACACACTCATCCACTCTGGTCAGCCAGTCGAAATTGGTTCTGGGCTTCTCAATCTTCGCATTGTAGCTTCCGAAGGCCAGTTTGTCCAGGAACTTGCTCTCGTGATGTCCGCCCTGGAACAGCTTCAGCACTTTGGTCAGACCTTTGGAAACTGCCAGAAGTCCGCCGGGCTGCATGCCGGTGCCCATGATAATCGCGCCCTTGATACCGGAGCCGTAGCGAATCATGTAATTTCTTGCGATGAAGGAACCCATGCTGTGGCCCATGAGAATATAGGGAACCGTGGGATAATGTACCTCTGTGATTTTCTTCAGTCTGTGTACATCGCGAACCACAACCGTAGCGGGATCCTGCGAACAGAAATATCCGTAGGTACCGTTTTCGCCCACTGACTTGCCATGACCCAGATGATCATTACCTACTACAACACAGCCTCTGTCGGTAAGAAACTTTGCGAACTCTTCATATCTCTCAAAGTACTCCGCCATACCGTGAACAATCTGTACTACGCAGCGCACATCCTCGGGATTATCGGGCAAATACTGAATCGCATGCAAATTACGCTTGCCGTCTCTGGAATCGTAGTAGAATTCTTCCTTCTTCATATATATCCTCTCTTTGGTTGGGGGAATCGTTAAAAATGGGAAGAGGGCACAAGCCTTCTTCCCATCTCATGTCATACATTTAGAGTATAACTTATCACGGAAAAAATGAAAATATTTTTCGTGTATTTTATAAAACTTTTACCTGTTATCAGCAGATTTCTGCGCCTGCAGGCATCTTCTTCTCGGGAGTCATCAGAGCAAGATTACCCTCCGCATCCTCTGCGCAGAGAAGCATACCTTCACTGGTCACACCTGCAATGGCTCTGGGTGCCAGATTTACAAGAACCATAACCTTCTTGCCTACCATTTCCTCGGGTGTGTAGTGTGCCTTAATACCGGATACAATCTGCTTTACCTGGCTGCCGATCTTAACCTGGCTGCAAAGAAGCTTCTTTGACTTGGGCACTGCCTCACAGGCAAGAATCTCACCTACCTGGAACTGCAGCTTTGCGAAATCATCATAGGAAATCTCAGCCTTAGCTTCGATGTCAATAACAGGCTCCTCTTCCTTTGCAGGCTCGGAAACGATACCGTTCTCACGCTCATATTCTGCCTTCTGAGCTGCCTGAATCTCTGCAACCTTCTCAAGCACTGCTGCCAGATCCTGACGAGCGAAGAGAATCTTGGGTGCATCGGTTACCTTTACATCGTTTGCTCTTGCGCCGAAGGTATTCAGAGTCTCGTAATCGCGAACGTCATCGCCGATCTGCTCCAGAATTGCAGCAGCGGTTTCGGGCATATAAGGAGCCAGCAGGTTTGCGCCGATTGCGATGGACTCCAGCAGGTTATACATTACCTCGCTCAGGCGATCCTTCTTGTCTTCAGACTTTGCCAGCACCCAGGGTTCGGTCTCATCAATATACTTGTTGCATCTCTTGAAGATGGTAAATACTTCGTCGATGGCGTCTGCAATCTTCATTGCATCCATCTTTGCTGCAGCCTTGTCTCTTGCAGCGGTAACCACTGCCTTCAGATCTGCGTCTACATCTCCCTCTGCGCCGGTCTTAACTGCCAGACCGCCGAAGTACTTGTTGGTCATGGAGATGGTTCTGTTAACCAGATTGCCCAGAACATTTGCAAGGTCTGAGTTAAATCTCTCGGTAATGAGTTCCCAGGTAATGGTACCGTCGTTCTCATAAGGCATCTCGTGAAGAACATAGTAACGAACCGCATCAACGCCATAAAGATTGATCAGGTCATCGGCATAAATCACATTGCCTCTGGACTTACTCATCTTCTCGCCGCCCTGCAGCAGCCAGGGATGACCGAATACCTGCTTGGGCAGGGGCTCATTCAGCGCCATCAGGAAGATAGGCCAGTAAATGGTATGGAAACGGATGATATCCTTACCGATCAGATGCAGGTCTGCGGGCCAGAGCTTCTTTTACTGCTCAGTGTAATTGCCGTCTGCGTCGTAGCCGATACCGGTAATATAGTTGGTCAGCGCATCCAGCCATACATAAACTACATGTCTGTCATCAAAATCAACGGGAATGCCCCACTTGAAGGAGGTTCTGGATACGCAGAGATCCTGAAGTCCGGGAAGCAGGAAGTTGTTCATCATCTCGTTCTTACGGGAGACGGGCTGGATGAACTCGGGATGCTCGTTGATGTGCTTGATCAGCTTGTCAGCATATTTGCTCATTTTGAAGAAGTAAGCCTCTTCCTTTGCAGGCTTTACTTCACGTCCGCAGTCGGGGCACTTGCCGTCAACCAGCTGGGACTCGGTCCAGAAGGACTCACAGGGAGTACAGTACAGGCCCTCGTAAGCTCCCTTGTAGATATCGCCCTGCTCATAGAGGCGCTTGAAAATCTTCTGTACCTGTTTCTCATGATAGTCATCGGTTGTACGGATGAACTTGTCATAAGAAATATTCAGGGAATCGCAGATGCCGCGGATGATGCCGGCCACATTATCTACAAACTCCTTGGGAGTGATGCCTGCTGCCTTTGCCTTTTCTTCAATCTTCTGACCATGCTCATCGGTACCGGTCTGGAAGAATACATCATAGCCCTGCAGTCTCTTCAGTCTGCAGATAGCGTCTGCCATTACAATCTCATAGGAGTTGCCGATGTGAGGCTTACCTGAGGTGTAAGCAATGGCGGTTGTCAAATAGTAGGGTGTTTTTGCCATGTTTCATTTCTCCTTTCAAAAACAAGAAACGCCTCCTCATAGAGCGTTTCGTTCTATGAGAAGGCGATATTTTGTCGCGTTACCACTTCTCTTCGTCCGCTTCTCGCGAAGTCAGACCTCATCGGGTCAATAACCCTATCCGCTGTAACAGGCGGAACCTGTCGCAATCTTACCGGATATCCGGTTCGGTGCGCTGCTCAGAAGCCATCTTCCATCTTTTCGCGATCTGCTCCTCTCAGCAAATGGAGCATTCTCTGTAAATCAGTTCCAAAATGTACTCTCTTCGTCACTGCTTTTAAAACTTTGTATGCACTAAAGACTATCACACATCCTCAGAAGAGTCAATGCTTAGTCTGCACTTTCTAATTTCTCCAGGAAAATCTTCACATTCTCTGTCAGATTTCCCTTGAACACACCGGATCCTGCCACAATGACATTGGCTCCGGCCTTCAGGGCTGTTCCCACATTCTCTGTGGTAATGCCGCCATCCACCTCGATATCGATGTTTAAGCCCTTTTCCTCAATCATCTTGCGGAGCTCTGCCACCTTATCCAGGCAATTGGGCATCAGCTTCTGGCCACCGAATCCGGGCTCTACCGTCATCACAAGAACCATGTCTACCATTTCCAGATAGGGCTCCAGTGCGCTGACCGGTGTATGAGGCTTGATGGTAATACCTACCTTCTTGCCGCAGACGCGAATACGACGGATGGTTTCCTCTACCTGCTTGGTAGCCTCCAGATGGAAGTTGACCATATCGGCACCGAGATCGGCAAATTCCTGCACATATCTCTCAGGCTGTTCAATCATCAGGTGTACATCGTAAAACATGTTGGACGCTTTGCGAATAGACTTCAAAACCGGCATACCAAAGGAGATTGCCGGTACAAAATTGCCATCCATGACATCTATATGAAGATACTGCGCACCCGCAGCCTCCAATTCTTTAATTTGTTCTCCAAGGATACAAAAATCTGCCGAAAGAATCGACGGTGATAAAATGTTCATACCCTGTCCCTTCCTTTAGAAAAGAGCATGGACCGTAATCCATGCTCTTTTTCCATGCATTATAAATCCGATAGAGAATTACATGAACTCTTTTACTGACTTGTAAACGCCCTCAGCGTCCAGACCATACTTAGCAACCAAAGCGCCTGCAGAACCGGACTCACCGAACATATCCTGCATACCGATCTTCTTAACAAGAGTAGGAAGCTTAGCGCTCAGGCAATCACTTACGGCGCTTCCGAGACCACCGATTACGGAATGTTCCTCAACGGTAACAACCTTACCGGTCTTCTTAGCGCTTGCAATGATCAGCTCCTCATCGAGAGGCTTGATGGTACAGATGTTGATAACCTCAGCATCGATTCCGTCTGCTGCCAGCTTTTCAGCTGCGCCGATAGCGGAGTCAACACAGATACCGGTTGCAACGATGGTAACATCCTTACCCTCGCGGATAACGGTTCCCTTACCAATCTCAAACTTGTAATCAGGCTTATCGTTGATTACAGGCACTGCCGCACGACCAAATCTGATATAAACAGGGCCGTCATGCTCGATAGCTGCACGAACAGCTGCCTTAGCTTCAATATCATCTGAAGGGCACATAACTACCATGCCGGGGATGGTTCTCATCAGAGCCAGATCCTCATTACACTGGTGAGTTGCACCGTCTTCACCTACGGTGATACCTGCGTGGGTTGCACCGATCTTAACATTCAGTTCGGGATATCCTACAGAGTTACGAACCTGCTCATAAGCACGTCCTGCTGCGAACATAGCGAAAGAACTTACAAAAGGAATCATGCCGGTTGTTGCAAGACCTGCTGCAATACCCATCATGTTACACTCAGCAATACCGCAATCGATGTGACGATCGGGATAAGCTTTCTTGAAAATACCGGTCTTGGTAGCCGCTGCAAGGCCGGCATCCAGAACAACCAGGTTAGGGAACTCTTCAGCGAGATCCTTCAATGCGTTACCGTAACTCTCACGAGTTGCAATCTTCTTAACATCTGCCATGATTATTCACCTGCCTTCTCTAATTCTGCACCGATCTTTTCAAGATCAGCCATAGCCTGTGCATACTGCTCATCGTTAGGAGCGGTACCGTGCCATGATACATTGTTCTCCATGAAGGAAACGCCCTTACCCTTTACGGTATGACATACGATACAGGTGGGCTGTCCCTTGGTTGCCTTTGCTTCATCAAATGCAGCCTTGATAGCATCAAAATCATGTCCATCGATATTGATTACATGGAAGTTGAATGCTTCGAACTTCTTATCGATAGGATAAGGAGAACATACTTCATCAACGGGTCCGTCAATCTGAAGGCCGTTGTTGTCAACGATTACTACAAGGTTGTCAAGGTTTCTGTGGCCTGCGAACATAGCAGCCTCCCAAACCTGACCTTCCTGAATCTCACCATCACCGAGAAGGGTGTAGGTGCGATAGTCACAGCCGCGAAGCTTTGCGCTCAGCGCCATACCAACTGCTGCGGAGATACCCTGTCCCAGGGAACCTGAAGACATATCAACGCCGGGGATATGGATGCTGGGATGTCCCTGAAGATAAGAACCAAGCTTACGAAGAGTGGTCAGATCTTCAACAGGGAAATAACCTCTGTTTGCCATTGCTGAGTAAAGTCCGGGAGCTGTGTGGCCCTTAGACAATACGAAACGGTCTCTGTCTTCCTTATCGGGATTCTTGGGATCGATATTCATTTCTTCAAAATACAGATATGTAAAGATATCTGCTGCGGAAAGAGATCCGCCGGGATGTCCTGCTTTTGCACTGTGAACAGCTGTTACAATGCCCTTGCGCACTTCATTAGCGCACTTCTGCAGCTCTAATTTGTTCATCGTCTCCTCCATT
>JAZLKR010000010.1:0-50327 GCA_045597705.1 Acetatifactor sp. | reverse complement strand
TCCTTCTGAAATGCGGAAGTGTCGGAATTGGCAGACGAGCAAGACTAAGGATCTTGTGGCTATTGCAGTCGTGTGGGTTCAAGTCCCATCTTCCGCATTACAATGAGATGCGCAAAGGCGTAAAATAAACAGACCTGGTGTTTACACCTAGGTCTGTTTTGTTTTATGCCTTTATGCAACGAATGTTGCGAGATGAGCAAGAATACGCAGTATTCTGCGAATCTCGTAGCATCTCATTGTAATGCTGTGCTTCTCCAAGGTCTCCTCGCCATAAATGGCTCGTCGGTCGGTTCGGCGGGAAAAAGGTCCACTGGACCTTTTTCTCTTTCCGTCTCACCCCATCTTCCGCATTAATTTTTTAAGAAAAAGCCTTGATTTTTCAAGGCTTTTTCTTTTTGCAATTTTGTTACACCGCTTTTGAACCCAGAACTTTGGCAAAAACATCAGATTTATCAACTAATGGAGTAACAGAGTGAATGTAATATCTTTGTGTGGTTGATATATCTTTATGACCCGCAAAATCTGAAATCATTCTATCTGGTAATAACTGACTATCATGAAGTTCAGAGATACAAGTTTTTCTACCAATAACAATAACGGAGTCGAGATCACATATATCAAAGTTAAGAAATAATTATGTTGGCGACTATGCTCAATCATGATACAATTAATTCTGTTATTTTTAACAATATGAATTTAAGGAGGACAATGCAATGTTGGCTGTAGTTGCAATGAGAATACGTAACATCTAATAGCATGAAACTTTTGGTTGATAGTTTCATGCACAAGTTGATTGCAAACAAAACTATTTAATCAAGGAGAAAAATAATGAATTTTCAAGATAATGTTATTAGAGAATATTTAAAGAATGTATATTTTGTTACAGGAACACCATGCGGAGGAAAGACAACAGTTTCAAGAGGTTTAGGGAAAAAATATAATATCCCTGTATATGATGTTGACGAGATGTTTCCTGTTCATCAAAATATGTCTAATGTTAAATGTCAGCCTGCCATGAACAAACAGTTTAAAGATGCTGATGAATTTTTTGGCAGAACAGTTGATGAGTATAGAGAATGGTTAATAAATAACACAAGAGAACAACTTGAATTTGTACTTATGGATTTGATTAGATTGTCGCAAAATGGACCAATCATTTGTGATTGTCATCTTAATCTTTTACAGGCTGATTTGTTTACTTCATCAGACAAAATAGCATTTATGATAAAAGAGCCAAATGATTTGATTGAAGATTATTGTAATAGACCCGACCATCAGGATTTTAATGGTTTCATTAATAGTGCAACAGATGTTGAAACGGCAAAAGCAACAGTTAGTGCAACATTAAAAAGTATTAATGATAAGCCATATTCAGAAATTAAGAAAAGTGGTTATTTTTGGCTAGAACGAGATTTGAATAGAAGTGTTGATGATACTATTAATCTCGTTGCTGAACATTTTGGTTTGAAAAAATAATTGCCATATTAAATTAAAATATTTGGCGAAGAATAAAGCGGAGATGGTTCTTGTTACACTTATGAATGATGTGCTGAAAAGCCCCCTTGCCTGGAGGCATAAAAAAGAGCGTCCCCTAAGGACGCTCTTTCTATATTCGCGAGTATATATTATCTCTGCACTCTTCCGGATGCATCGCCGCCTGCAAGAGTCTCTACTTCCTTGCGGGATACGAGGTTGAAGTCTCCGGGGATGGTATGCTTCAATGCTGAAGCTGCCACGCCAAACTCAAGAGCTGCCTTAAAATCCTTGCCGTCAAGGAGGCCGCAGATAACGCCGCCTGCGAAGGAGTCGCCGCCGCCTACACGGTCAACGATGGGATGAATGCTGTACTCCTTAGAATGATAGAATTCCTTGGTGTCTCTGTTGTAGATACATGCGGACCAACCGTTGTCAGAAGCGGAATGGCTGACACGCAGAGAAGATACACAGTACTCGAAATTGTAATCTGCTACCATCTGCTCAAAGATTGACTTGTAACCTGCCAGCTCCAGATCACCGCTGGTAACATCAGTGTTGCCGGGCTTGTAGCCAAGAACAAGTTCTGCATCTTCTTCGTTACCGATGCAGACATCAACATACTGCATCAGATTCTTCATAACCTTCTGAGCCTTCTCAGAGGTCCAAAGTTTCTTTCTGAAATTCAGGTCTACGGAAACCTTTACGCCGTGCTTCTTTGCTGCCTTCAGCGCTTCCTCGGTAAGAACTGCTGCTGCATCAGATACAGCGGGAGTAATTCCGGTGAAATGGAACCAGTCAGCACCCTCGAAAATAGCATCAAAATCAAAGTCTGCAGCGGTTGCTGTAGAAATAGAAGAATGTGCTCTGTCGTAAACAACCTTGGAAGGTCTCATGGAAGAACCGCTCTCCAGAAAATAAATTCCCAATCTCTCACCGCACTTTGCAATGTGCTTGGTTCCTACATTGTATTTTCTCAAAGCAGCTACTGCACACTCACCGATTTCATTGTTGGGTACTGCAGTTACGAACTCTGCATCATGACCATAGTTAGCCAGTGAAACTGCTACATTAGCCTCACCGCCGCCGTAGTTGATATCAAACTCATCTGCCTGAATAAACTTCTCAAAGTTAGGGGTGGAAAGTCTCAGCATAATCTCACCCATAGTAATTACTTTTGCCATTTTACAATTCTCCTTCTCTTACTTCTGTACCAGATGTACTGCAAATCCACCAATCTCTTCCTTCAGATAGATTGCCTTATATTTGCCCTTCTCGTCCTTCTTGGGCTCTTCAAACTCTACCCCGAGAACAGTTGTCATGTAGTTGACTGCTCTTTCGATGTAGTTGGTTCTGATTGCGATATGTCCGTTCTTACCCTTGAAAGGTGTCTTCATTACTTCAACGGCACTTCCTGCGAAGATAGAGCTGTTGCCTACCTTAGCGGGCATACCGAACAGGAGGGCGAAACGGTTTGCTGCCTTTAAAGCCTCAGCTTCGTTCTCTGCGTTGATGCCTACATGAGCCAGTTCAAAACCGAGCATAGTCTGTACTGCCTCTCTTGTCAGCTGTTCAATCTTATCCCACTCTCCTGCATTGATCAGGTCGCCGGGTACCATCCAGGAACCACCGCAGGCAATAATCTTGGGGAAATCAAGATAACTGTTCAGATTCTTTGCATTGATGCCTCCTGTGGGCATAAATTTCATATTTACATAAGGAGCAGCCATTGCCTTAATCTTTGCAAGTCCGCCGGACTGTTCTGCGGGGAAGAACTTTACAACATCCAGTCCCAGTTCGATTGCAAGTTCAATATCGGAAGGGCTTGAGGTACCGGGAGTGATGGGGACATTTTTCTCCTGGCAATACTTTACGGTTCTGGGGTTCAAGCCGGGGCTTACGATAAACTGTGCACCTGCTTCTACTGCAGCATCTACCTGCGCTGCATTCAGAACGGTACCTGCACCTACGCACATATCAGGGAAGTTCTCTGTCATCACCTTGATTGCGCCTGCAGCTGCATCGGTACGGAAGGTAACCTCTGCGCAGGGAAGTCCGCCCGCACATAATGCCTTTGCCAGAGGAAGTGCATCCTCCACTCTGTCAATCTTTACAACCGGAACAATTCCGATTTTACTGATCTGCTCTAATACTTTATTCATGTTTCTACCATGCCTTTCTTACATTGCGTATTTCAGTAAGCAAAAAAAGTATAACATACACAAAATGAAATTTCTAATACATTTTGTGCCATAAATGTTGCATAAATTGCTATTTCCGCACATAAAAAGCGTGCCTTCTCAGGCACGCCGAAAATCATTTTCACGCTTGGCATGAATCTGCAATCCACTCTCCTGCGCGGACGGGGATTTCGCCCTCGTCATTGACTTTTTCCAGCACTGACTCTCGCAGTGCAATAGTGTCTTTTTTCACCAGCATGATGATGGTTGATCCGCCAAATTCAAAGTAACCTTTTTCCTGGCCTTTGCGAACAGCGATTTCACCGCCCATGGGATTTAAGTTGGTAATCTTTCCTACCATCAAGGCCCCCACTTCCATCTGCACAAGCTTACCCCACTGTGCAGTTTCAATCACCTCGTATTCGCGCGCATTCTGCACAAATACAGGAATCTTTTCCGTCGCAATCGGTCTGACACAATGCAGCACGCCGTCAATCCGTTTACGATAAAGTCTTGTTCCATCAGACTGATAGCTGTATCTGTGATAATGGGCCGGTGTCAGTCTGAAAATCAAAGCATATCCATCACGATATTCCCATGCCAATTTCTCATCCTGCAGCAAGCCCTGCACAGAGAATTTGGTATGCTTTACATCCAGCACATCCTGGCCTGTCAAACGGACACAGGTCAACAGTGCGTCACAAGGACTGCAGAAATGTGTTTCGTCACGATCAAAAATCACCATCTTGCGCTTGCGATAGAAAAAATCATTGAAGCTGGCAAAACCTCCTCTGGGAACAGCATAGCCTTCCAGAGAAATATTGTTCTTTTTGCGGAATCCCTCCACAAAATACTTTGAGAACCCGGTACTTAATACCTTTCCCGCAAATTTAGAAATACCGGGAGCAATCAGTACTCTAAGTACGCATCTTCCCGGTATTGTATGATACAAAAATCGTAATGAAAGCGAATCTTTCATATGTCCCCCATCTAGGCGAGCAATACACCCACCAGCTCCGCAACGCCAACCAGAATCATGATAATCTTTCCAACTTTCTGGGGCTTCTTGATATTCAGCGGAAGCACAAAACAAATAGCAGTCACAACCATCAAAATCGGGAATATGAAATAGGATTTCACAATCGGACTCTGATAAACAAGATATGCCAGCGGCAAAGTCAACGCGATTGTCGTTACGGGAACACCCAGATAAGCTTTTCTCTTTTCCGTGGTTTCCTGCTGTCTGGATGCCTCCAGTACATTGAAATACGCAAGTCGAATCAGCGCGCATAGCGCATATAATCCGGAAAGTACACCTACTGTCAGACTTTTACCGGAAATCATGTAAACAAACAAAGCCGGCAAAAGGCCAAAGCTGATTAAATCACTCAACGAATCAATCTGAATACCGAAATTCTTCTCGTCGCGGTTTCTGTCCTTGGTAGAGGCAACAGCACCGTCGAACATATCGCAGATACCTGCCAGCATCAGGCAAAATACAGATGCGCGGAAATTCAGATTGATTAATGTTATGATGCCCCAAAAGGCGGACAACATGCCTGTATATGTGAGTATGACTGTGTAGTCATAGTAACCTAACAATTTCTTCTTCATGAAAAAGATTCCTTCCCCTCAGTATTCCCGTACACTACAAGATATGGTAGAGGTTTCTATCGAGATATACCATATAAATTATACTTTTTTGCGATTATCATTGCAAGCCCTAAAACGCAAATACCTCAGAATCCCATCCATCTTCTTTTCAAACCATGCGGTAAAACCGGTAATTTCCACCAAATGGAATGAAATCTTCGCCAGCAGAATTCCACCGATTACATCTATCAGGATATGCTGCTTGGTAGTCAAGGTGCATACGAATACTGCAAAGGCATCCAACAATGTAAATAATTTATATCCAAAAGGAACCTTTTTGTTCCATCGAACGGCAATGAAGCAAAACGAACTGAGCAGGCAATGTATGGACGGGAAAAGATTATCTGCCCGATCTACCTGATACAGGAAACGCATGACCTCATCCCAAAAGGTATTTCCCCCGATCTGCGGGCGAACATTCGTAGTCGGCATCAGGCAGAAAAACAGCATGCACACTACCATCGAAATCAGTTCTGCTGCGTAGAAGCGATACACTTTTCTCTTTTCCTGCCGACATGCGATGATATGATTTGCAACCCACACCAGATAGCAGGAAAAATAAATCGCACTGGTCCACGGAATCACAGGAATTTTCCTGTCCCATGTCGAGGTAAAATCATAGTGCGGTAAATAAATGGTAAAAAGACGTGTCCCCCAAAACGCAAAACATTGCACACTCAGCACCAACAGCATTGGCAGCATGGCATGCACCGGAATTATTTTCTCTATTTTGTTCAACATTTTTTTCATGATAAGGCCCACCCCCATGGGCTATCCTGACTATACGCCATTCCTTTTGCTTTTTCCATAGCGCCAACAGATTCTTAATCAATTCTTAATGGTCCTTAATAACTTGTCGCTTTTACGATTCTATTAGGCATAAAAAAAGACCCGGATGCACTCATCCGGGTCTTATCGTTAATTCTGTTCTTATACAAGAGGCTTGCCGGTAAGAAGCTCATATCCCTGAAGATACTTTGTGATAGTCTTATCAACAATCTCCTGAGGAAGGGTCCAGTCATGCTCATTAGACTTCAGCCAGTCACGTGCGAACTGCTTGTCGAAGGAAGGCTGTCCATGACCGGGCTCATAACCTTCTGCAGGCCAGAAACGTGAGCTGTCAGGTGTCAGCATCTCATCACCGATTACGATGTTGCCGTTCTCGTCCAGACCGAACTCAAACTTGGTATCTGCAATGATGATTCCCTTGGAAAGTGCATACTCAGCACACTTCTTATAAAGAGCAATGGTATAGTCACGAAGCTTGGAAGCATACTCTTCGCCCTTGCCGGGGAAACGCTTCTCAAGATAAGCCACACTCTGCTCGTAGGAAATATTCTCATCATGGTCACCGATTTCAGCCTTGGTGGAAGGTGTGTAAATAGGCTCAGGGAGCTTATCAGATTCCTTCAGACCCTCAGGAAGCTTGATACCGCAAACAGTGCCGTTCTCCTTGTAGCTTGCCCAGCCGCTGCCGGTGATATAGCCGCGAACGATACACTCAACGGGAAGCATCTCAAGCTTCTTGCACATCATACTGTTGCCGTTGAAACGATCCTGTCTGAAAAATTCAGGCATATCATTTACATCTACAGAAATCATATGGTTGGGAAGGATATCCTCTGTCATATCAAACCAGAATTTAGACATCTGGGTGAGAACAGTACCCTTCTTATCAACGATATTATTCAGAATTACATCGAAGCAGCTGATACGGTCGGTTGCAACCATAATCAGGCTGTCTCCATTGTCATAAATCTCACGTACTTTACCCTCTTTAATAGGCTTCAGTTCCTGCATTGTTATTTCTCCTCATTTCTGCACTTTTTCACATTTCGGCATCGGCATCGCTTATGAATTGCCGCCGACACATCTATGAGTGTATGGCATTCCTCACAAAAAATCAAGTGAAGAATTCACGATACTTTCTAATTGTAGTTGAATCGTTTTTACTTCACAGTAAGCTTTGCTACAGAAGATGTAACGGAAATTCCATCTTTTCCTGTCACAATGCATCGATACTCTCTGCCGTTTACGCTGTTGGAAGTAACGCCGAAGGTCATCTTTGCAGTCTTTGCTGCACTGATACCTGAATTCAACCAGGTTGAGGATCCTGCACTTCTGTACTGCCACTGGTAAGTAAGTCCTTCACCTACTGCTTTTACCTGGAAGGTTGCCTGACTGCCTACTGCAACGCTCGCAGCTGCAGGCTGTGAAACAATAGCGGTATGAAGCTTCAGGGTTGCGGCAGAAGTTGTAAAGGTCGCACCGGAAGCATCCGTAATGACGCATCTGTACTCTCTGTTGTTCAGGGTAGCATCTGTGCCGATTGCAAAGGTCATATTTGCTGTCTTAGCTGCTTTGATACCGGAAGAAGTCCAGTTGGTTGCTCCGGCATTTCTGTACTGCCACTGATAGCTGAGACCGTTTCCTACAGCCTTTACCTGGAAGGAAGCAGTATCGCCAACATTTGCAAGAAGATCTGCGGGCTGAGTTACAATGGTTGTTTTCAGTTTCAAAGTAGCAGTCTGGCTTGTTACAGTGTTGCCTGATGCATCCTTAACGATACAACGGTACTGTCTGTTGTTCAGAGAATTGTCTGCATTAACAACAAAGCTCATGGTTGCTGTTTTAGCAGCCTTAATACCGGAAGAAATCCAGTCGTTGGCTCCGGCATTTCTGTACTGCCACTGGTAAGTAAGTCCTGCGCCCTGCGCCTTAACAGAGAAGGATGCAGTCTCACCGGGTGCCGCTGAAATACCTGCAGGCTGTGATGTAATTTTCAATGCAGGTGCATTTACAGTCAGTTTTGCAATATTGGAGGTAACCGTCTTTCCCTCCTTATCAGTAATAATACACTGATATTCTCTTCCGTTCAAAGTACTGTAATTATCTGCAGTAAATGTCATGTTTGCTGTCTTAGCAGCCTTAATACCTGAAGAAATCCAGGTATTTGTTCCGGCATTTCTGTACTGCCACTGATAAGAAGTAATATCACCTGATGCAACTACAGAGAAGGTTACCGTATCTCCCTGATTTACGGTCTTGCTCGCAGGCTGCGAGGTAATCTGCAATACTGTTTTTACTGTCAACTTTGCGCTGTTACTGTTAATCTTTGTGCCATTGTTGTTTACAACACAGCGATATAATTTTCCGTTATCTGCCGCTATAACAGGGAAGCTGATGGAATTGTTGGTTGCTCCGTTTACGGTAAGATTGGTCCAGTTCTTACCATCAGTACTCTCCTGCCACTGATAGGTAAGGTTCTGTCCGCCTGACACATTAATGCCGAACCATACCCACTCGTTTGCTGTAGCAGTTCTGTCACTGGGCTGCTGAGTAATGCTTATCGGAGTAGGGGTAGGTGTGGGGGTAGGGGTAGGTGTAGGTGTGGGGGTAGGATTTGTATTAGAACCTGAACCACCGGGAACTGCAGTCACACTGGTAAAAACAAATGAATCTCCCCAACCGTTGGAATTGTGCGCAATAACATGATATTCGTAAGTTTCACCGTTATTTAAGTCTGTTACAACCATACTTGTACCGGTAGTTGTCTTATACAGGACGCCACTGTCTCCATATGTACGGTAAACAGCATACTTATCGGCACCGGGCATGGAATCCCAGGTAAGTGTCAGGCTTCCATTTCCGCTTGCTGCAGTCAGGCCGGTAACCATTCCGGGTTTTGCCGTAGCAGATGTATTCAAAGAAATGGCTGCACTTTGCACAGAGCCGCTCTGTTCGCTGCTTCTGATGACACAATAAACGAACTTTGAAGGTCCGAAATTAGCGGATACCAAAGTGTAGGTCTGCTGCTGATAAAGTTCAAAATTGTTATTCAGCAATCCCAGTACCCACTGATAACTCAGGGTTCCTGTATTGTTTGAATTGACCAATTCTGCTTTCAGTACTCCGCCGACTTTATAGTCGCCGGTGATGCGTACCGTACCTGTCAACTCTTCCGCATGTGCAGTCTGTGACCAGCACAAAGCCATAAGCATTGTGAAGCACAGTGCAAGCAGAACATTTTTGATACCAAAAATACTTCTCTTTTTCATTTTACTTCCCCTTTCAGGTTTATAGTAATGCTATAAAACTTACTTTTCATTTTATCACAATCTCGCCGCATCAATCAACCTTCCATGGCACTTTTCGTTGATTTTTTCGCGCTTTTCGCACTTCCGGCAGCCATTCCCAACAGGATAAACATCGGCACAACCGCCGTCACCTGCTGGTAGCAGAAAAAATTGTGAACCATATAACTAAATATGCTTAAAACCACGCCGATTCCCAGATTAATATTACTTTTTCCCGATTCCTTCAAAATCACATAAATCGAAGAAATAAAAATTCCTGCATATGAAATCAGGCCAAACAGACCGCCGCACACCAGCATATTCAGCCACTCATTGTGTGCATTTGGCATAATTGCATCTCCCCAGATTCTCTGAAAAGCGTACGCGTAATATTCGATGCTGTAGGCATGCAGTGCATAACAATCCTGCCCCACTCCAAACAGCTTCTGCATCGGCGAAAGATCCTGATACATTTCCAATGTTATCGGCCAGATAATTCCTCTGCCGTCTCCCCACATACCGTTAAATACAAACATTCCGCTCTCAACGGTAAAGGGAAGTAATCCGTTCGTGTTCAACACAATAAACAAAACACCGACTGCAAGCATCGCAGCAGGCAAAATGCACCACAGTTTTGCATGTTTTTTCAAAAATGTATACACACCTGTCATCGGTTTCTCATTTTTCGTCTGCAGCAGCAAACCGAGCAGTGCCGCGCAGATCAAAAACATTGGCACACTGAATCGAAAATCCAAAAGCAGCTTCGCCACTCCTCTCGCTTCTCTCACAAGACCGTTTGACATGCGTCTGCATACTTCCATAACAATGCAGGCTACGGGAAGCAAGGTCACCACCTTCAGCCAGTCCGCAAAATATTCCTTTTTGCGAAGACTTAACACGCCCGCAACATAGAGCACAACTCCCATCGCGCCGTAAGCACTGTCCGAAAAAGTAACCACCAGACAGGCAAAACTGATGAAAAGATAGATTCCGAGCCACAGCTTTGTGACTCTTTTGCTCTCACAGATGAACAACCATATCGCAATCGGGTACACCGTGCAGAAATATCCTGAAAACCAGGTTCTATTACCGATAGTGGAAATATAGTCTCGCTGCACTTCATCCGGCATGTCCCAATATAAATGCAGGAAATCATTGCCTAATCTTTGAAATATAGCAACTATCGCAGGGAATACGGTACCGCCGAGGCAAACTGTCTCCACCGTGGCAATCGTCATTTCTTCCCGTGAAAACGCCCAGTAAGTCAGCAGGAGCAATATCTGCATCACAGTTCCCATATACCATCCGTCCGTCCCCATCCAGGCAGCCATGGGATTCTCACTGCCCAGAAAGGTAACAAAGTTGCTGACTCCATACAAAAGTACGAACAAATCTACCAACAGAAATGTATTGCCGCTTTTCTCCCGCTTCGTTCCAAACAATCCCTGCATTCCTATCAGCACCGATAACACGGCAGACAGCAGGAACAGAATAATCATGCAGTTTTGCGAAAAAGTCCATTTAATATATGCCATTTCATAATAATGGTCGTATATGATAATCGGCATGATAATGAAAAACAGAAATGCAAATAAAATCAGCATCCCTTCTCTTGCCTTTTTTAGGTTCATGGTGTCCTCCTCAGCGCAAGCGTTTTCTTTTCGGAAACAAGAAACGACAGGAAATGAATTGCACATTTCCTGTCGCTAATTCTACCATATTTTTACTACTTTCTGTAGGGGCTGTCAAATTCTCTTTCAGCCTTTGCCACTGCCTCTTCCAAAGTCATGCCGGCAAAATTCTGTGCGCCCAGATTACGACCGGATTTCTTATCATCGATAAAGGCGCCTACCACAATACCGGGGATTGCACTCTCAGGTGCGTTGGGAGCATGAGGGCCGCCCAAATCAGTTCTGCACCAGCCGGGATCGGTCAGGTTGATACATACATCGGTTCCCTGCACAGTGTAGCCAAGGTCGATTGTAATCTTATCCAATGCTGCCTTACTTGCAGAGTAACCTGCCTGATAAGGATCCAGTGCAATGCCGCTGGTGGTATTCAAAATTCTTCCGAAGCCCTTCTCAATCATCTTGGGCATGAAATGATAGCAGATCATTGCAGGAGCGATGGTATTAATCTTGAAGCTCTCGGTATAATCAGAGGTCGGTGTCTTAAAATATTCTGTTCTGTATGCAATCTGAAGACCTGCGTTATTGAGAACGATGTCTACATCTACGCCAAGTGCGTCGATTTCAGTGAGCATCTTCTCGACTGCATCCAGATCTGACAATTCCGCACTGACAGCAACTGCTTCCACGCCAAGTGCCTTTACTTCCTCCAGAACCTTTGCCGTATGCTCGGGCTTTCTGCTGTGCAGAATCAGATTACAACCCTGCTTTGCCATAAAAATAGCTGACAGGTATCCGATACCTCTTGCGGCACCTGTAATCAGTGCCCATCTTCCTTTTACATTAACCATAATGGATTACCTCTTAATAAAATATTCTTAAAATGCTTTCTTTACTGCTTCCAGAGAATCGATTACCTTGTCACACCAGGCATCGAACTCGGGATCGTCAACCTGACATTCCTTGTGTGCAAGTACATATTCTACAGTCTTTCTGATACCCTCTTCTGCTCTGATAACGGGAACGAAGCCGGGAACTGCAGCCTTTAACTTGCTGTTATCAAATACAACGGTGTTTGCCTTGTCTCCGATCAGACCGCCGGTGAAATCATAATTGCTGATTGCTGCCAGAAACTCGGAAGCCACATGATAAGGCTTCAGTTCTACGCCAAGACTGTCTGCAACAATCTGGTAAATCTGATTCCAGGTCAAAGACTCATCGTTTGTAATCTGGAAAGCCTCACCGATTGCGTGAGGGTTGCCCATCAGACCGATGAAGCCCTTTGCAAAATCTTCGTTGCTGGTGATGGTCCAAAGTGAAGTACCGTCACCGTGAATGATAACGGGCTTGCCCTCCAGCATTCTCTTCAGAACCTGCCAGCTGCCGTTATTGCCGTGTACGCCCATGGGAACTGAGTTCTCACAGTAGGTATGACTGGGCCTGATAATGGTAACTGGGAAACCGTTCTCACGATACATCTTCATCAGGAAATCTTCGCAGGCAATCTTGTTTCTGGAGTACTCCCAGTAAGGATTTACCAGCGCGGTTCCCTCAGTGATGCGATAATCTCTGACAGGCTTATGATAAGCGGATGCAGAGCTGATATACATAAACTGCTTGGTCTTACCTGCGAACAGACGATAGTCTCTCTCAAGCTGTGAAGTTACAAATCCGATGAAATCACAAACTACATCGAACTGCATTCCCTCCAATGCCTTGGCAGCTGCTGCCTCGTCATTGATATCACAGGTAATGGTCTTCACACCTGCGGGAAGTGTGTCATTCTTGTTTCCTCTGTTCAGAAGATACAGGTCCTCTCCCTTTGCTGCCAGCTGTCTTGTGATGGCACTGCTGATGGTGCCTGTTCCGCCAATAAATAATACCTTCATATTTTTCTCCCTTCCTATTGTGAAACGCCCGTTTCTCACTCAATTATGAGTATCCGCGGGCGTTTCTTTTCTCCGATACAATCCCTTGTGATTGTTATTATATCGGCACAATATTTGATTTGCAAAGGAAATCCTTCATTTCCCACAAAGTCGGCAAAATCTGGATTTTTATGACAAAATATGAAAGGAAAATTTATAGAATTTCGGCAGTTACTTCGCAGGTGCCGTCTACCGCACACAAAAGATCCGCAGGAATAACATTTCCTTCGATTGTCTTACCGTTAACCGTCACCTTCCGCACTGCGGTATAGCACTCGCAATCCGAAACCGTCTTGTAAACCACATGAACGGGCACGCCGGCAAACTGCAGGGAAATTCCTGCCGTACCTGCTGCACTTAACTGTTCCTTCACCAGTTTGGGTTGCAGAGTTAACTTACCGTAATCACCCTTTACACCGAATACCTCAGTTACAATCGTCATCATCAGCCAGCTTGCGGAACCGGTCAGATAATGATACATGCCTCTGCCGGTGTTGCTGAAGTACTCCGGCAGACCGGGGTAAATTCTGCTGCGCTCAAAGTTTGCAGACTGCTTATACAATGCCTCGATTACCTTGTAGCCTTCCTTGACGAAGCCTCTCTGATAAAGAGCATTTCCGTACATGATAGCCATGTGTGAGAACACTGCACCGTTCTCCTTATGACCGTAGGCAAAGCCAAATGCTCTTCCCATGTCATCCTTTACCTCACCGAAATCGGTATTCAGTTTATAGCCGCCCCAGTCCGGTGCAAATAACAGTTTATCCGCAGCCTCTGTGATGGCGGGAATCTGCTCCTGCAAAGCTGTACCTGACATAATCGGGAATACCTGGCTGGTCAGTGTCATTCTGGTGCCGCCCGCAAAGTCTCCCTCCAGCTTTCTGCAATGATTATCATAATAGCCGTTGTAGAAGGAGCCGTCCTTTGTCTGCAGCCACTCGGTCTCACGGATATGCTGCTTCATCCAGGTGCTCATGCTGCGGAGAAGCTTTGCTGTTTCTGTCAGGGAAACTGTCTGCTTTTCGCCGGAAACCATATGCCTGCAGGTTACATAATAATCATGAATAAATGCCTGCTTGGCAGCCACATCATCATAGATTGCACTGTTGTCTGAAAGCAGTGTACAGATTTCCTTCTGCATTTCCATGGAGTCGGAAACATTGGCCGCATAATGCTCCATCAGCACTGCCAGATTCTCCAGGTTGCCTGCATAAGCTGCAGTGAAGGTAACACTCTCACCGTTCTGTGCCGCCATATCGTAAGCGTCATTCCAGTCTGCACCGCGCAGTCTGATATGATTATGTTCTCCCACATCATAAAAAGCAGAAATATTCTGCAGCAGGATGTGCTCCAGCACCGTACCGGTTACCACACCGTTTTCACTCTTCTGGCAGGTTCCGTACTCTGCGTTCCACGCTTCATCCTTCTCCTCGCCGCGGCAAACCTGACGGTCCTTGAAATAAGGCACCTGTTCTGCAAAAATCTTCTCATCTCCGGTCTGTCTGATATAAAATTCCGTGGTCATGAAGGGCCACAAACCATGATCCATCCACACACGGGTAATATTGTTTCTGTCTGCAATGAACTCACCCTGCTTCGTGCCGATGATGGTTGCATTGGTACCGTCCATACGCACGCCGCCGTAATTGCCCACCAGCATGTTTCGCACGCCTGCAGGTTCCATAATCAACAGCGCCAGGCAATCCTGCCAAAGGTCTCTCCAGCCTCTTCCGCCCTTACCATAGTCGTGATGAGGCAGGAAGGAACAGCCGAACAATCTTCGAAGAATCGGCTGGAAGGTTACCCAATACATATAACCGTTAAAGAAGTCATCACCTGTTTCATAAGACACATTGGTCTTTGTCAGCCATTCTTTCTTGGTCTGCTCCAGAATCTTTTCGCAAGCCGCCTGATTACAGTACTTCGCAAGCAAGGCCTTTCTGTGCTCCTCCGCACCCTCTGCAGCAGTGATGCCCATATAAATCAGATAGGTCGTACTCTCACCGGGCTGCAGTGTCTTCTTCTCAAAAGCAAGCGCTCCCATGGCTTCATTGCCTGCCGCCTTGCCTTCCTTCATCCAGATATCGTTGTTGTTCAGAGAATACAGCACGCTTGACTTACCGTAAATCTGCTTGGG
Source organism: Acetatifactor sp. (assembly GCA_045597705.1). Lineage (GTDB taxonomy): Bacteria > Bacillota > Clostridia > Lachnospirales > Lachnospiraceae > Acetatifactor. Next base: position 35,252 of record JAZLKR010000010.1, on the reverse strand, counting down.
ACGAGCATAGGAACCGCCTTCGCCCAGGAAATTCTCTGCCAAAGGACAGCTTGCCGCAGGCGCACATCCGGCAGCATCCGTTCCGTACACATAATAAGTCAGTGTATTCTTTTTATGTCCTCTCTCATCAAAGGTCAGGGTAGGAGTTACCTCAATACCCCATTTGTTGACATGCATGCGATGCAGCAGACTGGTTACATGTCTGTGATCACGAATGTTATCCGCGCTTCTGGCATACAGAGGAATTGCCGCTACAGGCAGGAAGGTGACTGCCGTCTCTCTTTCATTGGTAACGGTTACCTCCATCACTTCCATCACATTGTCGTCATTCGGCACAAAGGAAGTAATGGCTGCTGCCAGTCCGTACTTCCTGCTCTTTCTGCTCATGGTATGCCACATAAGGCCTGCATCCAGGGCACTTTCCTCTTCCAGGTCTGTATCCTGCAGGCTCTCCGTTTCGGCACTTGCACCTGCCGCAGACCACGCACTGCCGTCCTCCAGTACACACCAGAAGTTTCTGGTTGCCTTCAGATTATGCAGTTCCTCTGCGCTGACCGGCTGAAACAGAAAACTGTTCTGGTCATATTTTGCATCGCCGCCGAGCAAAGGAGTGATTGCACTCTTCATGCCGGCTTCATTGGCCAAAGGGAAGTATAAATAACTGTTTTTCTCAGGCTTTTCCATATGGAAAGAGCCTGCTTTATCTGTAAAATGATATGCTGCCATTCTTTTGCTGCTCCTTTATGCGAAGGTTACCTCCATACTCTCTGCTTTGCCGCTTCTCACAAGCTCAGCCACTGCGGTATCGGTACAGTCACCGTCAAAGGTGTACTGCTTGCCTTCTGCGGAAACTACGATGCGAACTGCCTTTGCGCCGTCTGCTCCGTAAGTATTCTTGCCGGTTGTGTTATGGTAGGTTACCTTACAGTTACCTGCAAACCGGAATGCACAATCGCCCTTCTCATCAAACATATTGGCGGGCAGAATGGGTGCCATCTTCAGCTTCAGGCTGCCGTCCTCCATCACAAAGCCGCCGTTGCCTACGAACATGCCGATCCACATGGACAGCATCTCAACCGTAGATCCGGAAAGTCTTGCCACAAAGCCCTGTCCGTGTACATTAGGATCGGGATTTGCGCTGGAAGCCAAGAAAGACGAATTCTCCAGAATACTTCTGCCGTAAACCTCAGGCTTCTGATAAGGAATCAGCGCATCCTGAACGGAAGCAAAGAACTCCTCGTACAGACCTGCCTTGAACAGTCCCAGGAAGTACTTATATTCCATGTGCAGGAAGATGCTTTCTCTCTCCAGCCATCCTGCAGTAAACGCGCGCACACGACCATTTTCAATAGACATGGCATCAATGGACTCTGAGGTCTTGTACATCTTCAGTTTCTTATCGTAAATATCGGTAGTCTTAATCTTGTCGAACATCGCCTTGGCAACGGGTCTGTCCTGCTCCTTGCAGGCTGCCAGCATCTTTGCGGGACCTTCCAGGAAGAAAGGAACTGATACCAGTTTGAACTTCTTTACATCCACGCTGGGCATGCCGTAAGGGCTGATTCTGGGAGTACCGTCTGCATTCAGCACAGGTTCAAACTCTTCTGCTTCATAAGTGAAGTAGGTAGGCATAATGCCGTTGCCCTGCTCCAGTGCCAGATCACAGGCCTTCTGCAGTTTTTCGTCAAATGCCTTCAGGACGGTACCGATTTCAGCAAAGGAAACCTCTGTCTCCTCGCCGCTTGTCTCAAGTGTGGTTGCCGCACGGAATGCTTCGCGAAGGTTTGCGGTCTCGTTCCAATACTCGAAAGCAGACTGCTCCTTTGCCATCGCAGCATAAATATCTCTCATAAAACCTGCCAGTTCTGCGGGAAGCTTCATTGCGCCTTCCGCGGGAACCGCCTGTACCATAAACTCTACCAGTCTCTTTAACTCCATGGTCTCAGGCATGGAGCTGCCGAACAGTCCGGGCAGACCATTCATGGCATCGTTCCAGCCGGGCTTGCCGCCGTCCATCTCAATACCCATTCCATAGGAATCCAGCAGAGCAAATTTATTGATTGCAAGCGTCAGCATCTTACCAAACAATGTGGTTTTTACCGTTTTGCCGCTCTTGTCCTTCAGCCAGTTGGTACCACCGGTTACAAAGCCGGGACGAGCTGCCTTCTCATCGCAGGGGTAAACGGCGCCGTACTGACGCACCTTACCCTTTTTATTCATCACATAGGTGTCGGATCTGGGTCTTACCACACCGATGCTGTCGTAGAAGCGATAAGAAGCATCGCCGAACAGCAGCTGCTCCTTCTTATCGGGATAAACGCCCAGATAGTTTTCTACCAGGTCAAGATTGTAATCCCAGTGATCGCTCCAGTAACCTTCCGCAAAGTTTGCCTCCAGCTTTTCCTCAGCGAGACCAATCAGGTCAGTCACCATCTTCTCCTCGTCGCCGGTAACAATCATCTGATACTTTGCGATGACATTGGTAATCTGGCCGGGTGTAAACTTCTTATCAATGACATGGAAGACCTTCTCTCCCTCGTCTACTACATGTGCCGCAATAATCTTCTTTGCCTCATCAAACTTAGAAGCATCAATCACAAAGGTACAGGGTCTGATTTCCAAAGGATTGTAACCATCCATCTGTACCAGACTGTAGAAATGCTTTACATTGAAATCGCCGATGGCAGGATTGAAGAACACATCGTTTCTTCTGTTCTGACAAACATCTCTGTAGTTACCGTTACCCTGGGAATAATACTCTCCCGCAATGGAGAAGAAATTATAGTCTCTCTCGGGGTCGCCATGCTTTCTGCTGAACAGGTGCACAACAGACTTCTTGTCATCCTTTCCGAAAATGAAAGGATAGCCGCCGCGCAGGAAATTATCCAGATAACACTGCTCCATATAAGCGTCAAACAAAGGATTCGCAGACTTGGTCCAGACATCCTTTGTGAACTGATTTACCAGACCTCTTGCCTCTTCAATCTTTCTGTCTACATAACCCTCCTCACAGAAAGCAGCTGCCTTCTGATTCAGCAATGCAATGGAAGGCGAGAAGCCTGCAAATGCAGTGAAGGTCAAAGTCTCTCCTGCTGCCAGTGTGCACTTGTCTGCAATAAATCCGCAGGGCACCTTGTTCACAGGATACTGCTCCTTGCCAAGTACTCCTGCCAGGCCTTCCTCCTCGAATACAACGGGCACTACCATGGAATGGTCGTAATCAAACAGCACACTCTTATCACAGATAACGGGCTGCAGCTTGCCGTTCTTCACTGCCAGATAGAAGAAACCGCCCTCGATTTCCACTACCTCGGAGGAATCGTCTCCTGAGGATCTGGTGGAGAAGAAAGGAGCATTGTTCTCTGCATTCTTGATGTCAGAGTAGCTTCTGAACAGGTTTGACATCTCCTTATACAGACTGTTCTGCACACCGAAGGGAATGATCTGTGCCATACCGTCCAACAGCTCCAGCTCATGCGCTGCACTGTCTGTATTCTCAATGGTTACCTTACGAACCAGAGCACCGATATTCTCATTGGGAAGAACAATATAGGTTACAGTCATCTTAAGACCGTTGTTCTCCTCACAGATGGTGATAATATTTTTCTCAATCTCCAGGCTGCGGTTCACCTTGGGCGCATGCGCACCGAAGGGCTCGTAAAACTTGCCGTCCACCCTGAAGAAGGTTCTGAAGCCCTTCAGGGGTGTATTCTCGTACGCAGTGTTGGCAGGGTTGAACTCCATCATGGCATTGCCCTTGTTGTGAATACCAAAGCTGTTGATTGCCTGTCCTCTGTTGGTGTAGAAGGACCAGATGGGAATACCCTTCACGCCTGCAAGTCCGGGCAAAAAGCTGGAAAAAGGTGCCACCTTGTCGTAGTTCTCAATGATAAATTTCTCACCGTTCAATGTATAGTTGCTCATTTTTATTCCCCGATTCTTCTTTCGATTTTATTTTGAAGTCTCTGTAATCTTTCTTGCCACATAGACGCCGCTGGCCGATGCATGGGACAGGGAATGTGTCACACCGCTGCCATCACCGATAATATACAGATTCTTGTGACAGCACTCTAGATTCTCATCCAGCTCCACTTCCATGTTGTAGAATTTTACCTCGACACCGTACAGCAAGGTGTCATCGTTTGCGGTACCGGGTGCAATCTTATCCAGCGCATAAATCATCTCAATAATGCCGTCCAGAATTCTCTTGGGAAGCACCAGACTCAGATCGCCGGGCGTTGCCGCCAGGGTAGGCTGCACCAATCCCTCTTCGATTCGCTTCTTGTTGCTTCGGCGTCCTCTGACCAGATCTCCGAAGCGCTGCACGATAACTCCCCCGCCCAGCATATTGGAAAGTCTGGCAATGCTTTCACCGTAACCGTTACTGTCCTTGAAGGGCTCAGAGAAATGCTTTGCCACCAGAAGCGCAAAGTTGGTATTGGCAGTTCTCTTCTCCACATCCTCATAGCTGTGGCCGTTTACGGTTACAATGCCGTTGGTGTTTTCATTTACCACAATGCCGTAAGGGTTCATACAGAAGGTACGCACATTGTCCTCAAACTTTTCTGTGCGGTACACAATCTTGCTCTCGTACAGTTCGTCTGTCAGATGGGAGAAAATAACAGCCGGCAGTTCCACGCGCACGCCAAGGTCAACTCTGTTGGACTTGGTAGGAATCTGCAAATCGCTGCACACCGTCTCCATCCACTTGCTGCCGCTTCGGCCTACGGAGATAATGCACTTCTCGCAGTCAAATACACCCTTTTCACAGATAATGCGATAGCCGTTCTCCAGCTTCTCTACCTTGGATACGGGAGTATCAAAGAAGAAATCCATCTTCTCCTTCATGTCGGCATAGAGATTTTCCAACACAACATAATTGATATCGGTGCCCAGATGACGCACGGAAGCATCCAACAAATTCAGTTTGTTCTGCAGACAGAGCTTCTTGAAATGAGTGCCTGCAGTGGAGTACATTTTGGTGCCCTCGCCGCCGTACTGCATGTTAATGCCGTCCACATATTTCATCAGGTTGATTGCCTCGGTCTTTCCCACATGCTCATACAGCGTGCCGCCGAAGTCATTGGTAATGTTATACTTTCCGTCGGAAAATGCTCCCGCGCCGCCGAAACCGCTCATGATGGAACAGGATTTGCAGCCGATGCAGGAAGGGATCTTATTACCATCAATGGGACAATGTCTCTTTTCCATGGCATGGCCCGCTTCAAATACAGCAACCTTTATGGAAGGATTCTGCTTCAGCAGCTCATATGCCGAAAAAATACCACCAGGGCCTGCGCCCACAATAATCACATCATACTTCATCTTCTACCTCGCTTTCGCTACTGCTGTCGGGCTTCTTTCGGGTAACCTTAAGCATCAGCAAAAATGCTGCAATGCCCGCCAGGCTTACCAGTTTTCCGGCAGTCTTTCCTATCGGCGTATATTTCATGGAAATATCATACTGACCGGCCTCCAGATCAAATGCCATCAGCACGTCGCCGAATTTCTCACCGTGAACTTCACTGCCGTTTATCTTTACCTTCCAGCCATCCTCATAGGGTACTGACAGAACCAGTCTGCCTGCCTCCGTCAGGTTCAGCTGTCCGTTAATCGTATTGCTTGTCACCTGCACCTGCTCCATATGCTGCGCAGATAATTTCTCCAGCACCGCATCCAGAACATTTCTGTTCATGCGATAAATCTCAACAGAAAACTCAGGTGTAGTATCCTTATCATCTCCGTTGGTCAGAAGAATGGTATCTCCCTTCTTCAGTTCCTCCAGATAAACGATGCTGCCAATCTTCAAATCATTGAAAATGACCTCATCATTATTCTCGTACTTCAGTTTCTTCGTTCCGGAAGCATTTACCACACCATAGTAAATATCGTCCCATTCAGCATTGTACTCCGCTTCCTTTACCTTGGAAAACTTCTTTACACTTTCGAACAGCTTGCCGTTCACGCCCAGTTTTTCCACCATTTTGTTCTGCAGTGCAAAGGGCTGATTCTTATATCCTTCCGGCAAATCATAGCCGGTGGGCATCACATAGCCGAAAGGCAGGGTCTTCTCACATTCATACAGGAAGACATCCCCGCTCTGCTCCAGCAGCTGATAGAGACTGTTTTCATAACTGCTGGACTCACCGAACATGTAATCCACATTTAACAAAGCCGAAGTGAGCGCCGTTGCACCGTCATAGCCGTAGAAAACCTTACTGTGACGCATGCCCAGTCTTGTGAACAGATCCATTACCTGAGAATTCAAGGTAGATGAAAAAATACTCGCTGTGGGATAGCCTGTGAGCGTACCGTCGTTTTTGGTCTTTCTGGTGAACTTCTCCACACGGTAAAAACTCTTTCCGGATTCCTTGCTCTTCTCATACAGCGCTTTGTAATCCGCTTCCTTTGCCAGATAATTGGTTCTGGAGGTTGTGGAAAGAGAAGTATTAATCGTGTTCACCGCACATTCCGCAATCACCAGAGAACAAGCCAGCGCACCGATTCCCACGCGAATGTAGAAATTCTTCTTTGTCCGATAGAAATACAAAAGAATTGCATACCCGGTGACGAAGCCAAGGCTCAGCAGCTTCACACCGTAAGCAAAGGCATCGTCATCCACAAACTTCTGACAGTACAGCAGGAATACCACTGCTGCCAGATAACCGTAAAGAATCTGCTTCTTATCCTCCTGCTCCATCTTCAGGTATGCTTCAAAGCACATGGTGATTACCAGGAAGCAATAGAGGAAGGACTGTCTTGCAGGCAGGGAATCTGGATAATTCAGACCATGCCACAGGAAGTCCAAAATGTTCGTTGAAAAACTCAGAAGCATAAAACCTGCAATGGCAAGTTTTCCAAATTTCTCCCGCAGGGAAATCTTCTGATTGGTTACATACATGGGAATCAGCATCATTGCCGCACAACCACAGTAAATATTGGGCCAGTGGTCCAGTCCTCTCTCCGACGCGGTATTGATACCATGCCTTGCCAGCACATCCAGCACGGAGAAATAGCTTTCCACCTTTGTGGGAAAATCCATATCACCGAAATCTGTCTGCAGGATTGCACACACTTCAGGAATCAACAGTACGGAAGCAAGTGCTCCTGCAATCAAAGAACAGACCGCAAACAAACCGATGCTGCGCATTCTGTTGCCGGAGCAGGTAAGGAACAGATAAGCAAAATACAGTACCAGGAAAATACAAATCATGATGGACAGATAGTAATTGGTGTAGATAGAGAATCCCAAAGCCAGACAATACAGACCGATTCTGCCTTCCTTCACCAGTCGCTCCACTCCCAGAAGAATCAGGGGCAGCAGCCAGACACAGTCCACCCACATGATATTGTAATTGTAGGCTGCCATGAAGCCGGAGAACGCATAGAACATAGAGAACAGGAAAACGCCCACATTCTGTGTTTCAAAATGTTCTTCCAGATATTTGCAGGCTGTCAGTCCGCAAAGACCTGTTTTCACCGCAATCAGATACGCGACGAAATCAATCAGAAGCTTTTCCGGCAGCAACAATGCAAGATAATGAAAAGGGCTGGCCAGATAGTACGCGTACAATGCCAGATAGTTAGATCCGATTCCAAGATTGTAGGAAAAATCCATTCCCTCTCCGCCTCGAATTCGGTGCACGAATTCACTTAAAAACGGCATATATTGATGGTACAGATCTCCTGTAAGAAAACTCCTGCTGCCGAAGGGAGCAATTCCCTTCGCCGCATATAGAATAACCATCAAAACGGTAGGTGTCAGGAACGCCAGAAGCTTCCATAAACCCGATTGTTTTTTCATCATTTTAGTTACCTCAAGACATTTATTTAACTCTACTATTTTAGCAAAAAATGAGGGTTCTAACAACATTTTTCCCGAAAAATGAGCACATCGAATTCCTTAATTTTTCTTGGAAATCGATGTGCTCGAGCACTTTCTGTATTCTATTTGTCGTCGTTCTTATCATGATGTGTAAGTGCGGATAAAAATGCCCTTCCGCGACTCACATATTTCTTGGTAGTATCCCAAGCAGCACGGCTGTTGCGGGCTACTTCTTCCTTCATATCGGCACCTGCAATCTCAAAAAGAGCCTTGACGGTAGACTTCAACGCAGCCGAAGTTTCCGGATCAAGTCCTTTCATTGCACCGAGAATACTGTTGACGCTTTTCCGCCATTCCACAGACAAATCAATCAGATTATCCGCTTCCGTGGCTAATACCACCTGATACAGGGTATCTATGAAGGTCTTTCTCTGTTCTTCCTCCAGTGAGAGAATCCATTTATTCAATGTCTTGTCGGTCCGTCTGGAGCTTCTCTTCAACTGATTCATACGCTTCAGATGATCATCCTCTACCACCCAGGTGGATGGATCATGTTGGGCCAGTCCGCCGCCGGCAGAGCTGCTCACAACGACTTCATAGGAATTGTCCGACTCGAAAATCATACCGATCAGCGAGGAATACGGCAGCAGCTTCAGTACTCTTCCCGAAATCATATCGTACTTACACCGGTCCAGGACCTCCGGTCGAAAGCCCGGTCCGTCCATGCTGTAGATTCTTAAAATTCTGTCCTGAAACGCCGGCTGACAGTTCATGGCGCTGTATACCGCCAGATTGCCGCCCTTGGAGTGACCTCCCACATAAAAATTGCTGTGGATTTTGCTGGCTACCGTGTTCAGGTATCTGACGCTCAATTCCTGAGAAGGAACCGCTGCCATGAAGGCCATATTGAAGTCTTCCTTCCAACCGACGATGCTTTCATCCGTTCCGCGAAAAGCCACATACACTACACCGGTATCCAGAATAAAGGTAACCGCAGCAAACTGAATCTCCCACTCCTTTTCAATCATGTTGTAAAAACAGTTCAGCTTCAGATTTCGGAACCTCTGTCCCTGCAGCAGACGCGCAATCAATTCTTTGTTGCGCTTTTCAAAACGGACATCCGCAAAAAGACGGTCAAAATCGTCCCGCTTCTGCAGACTCTCCAGTGTCACGGATGCGGCATTCTCCTTCACATCCGGCACCATACCGTCAAATTTCAGGTAAGACAACTGGCATAAAATCAGACTGTCCACCTCTGTAAACGGCATCTCCCGAAAGGAGTAATCCCCGTATTTGTCCAGATATTCTAAAATTGTACTCACGTTGTCTCACCTCCCTTCAACAGACAACTATTTCCGGATATAGAAAAAGACAGCAGGCATGCCCGCTGTCTTTTGTATACTGCTTATTAAGCAAGTGCTTCTGAGCTCTGCTTTAAGAAGATCAGGTAAAGAATTGCAGCGTAAATGCTTACGATTGCAACGATGAATGTAATAATACCTGCAATGATGTTAATCAAAGGAATGATTGCCAGGATTGAGCAGATAACAGAGATAATAGTGCAAACCAGGTTGATGTTCCATACCTTCTGTCCCTTAGCAGCTACACCTGCATGACCTTCAGACTGCAGAACTGCAGCAACAGAAGTACATACAAAGTAAACGATTGCAAGGCTGATGATTGCATCTACGATACCACAGATACCGGAAAGCACCTTGATGTTGCCAAGCAGGTTTACTACGATGTTTGCGATGGTAAGATACAGTGCCTTCTTACAGCCTTCGATTTCCTTGCCGGCCTGATTCAGTCCGATGATGGAAATAACAGCAAATACAATTGCAGCGATTGCACCGATAATACCGATGATGGGAATGATGCCGATAATGGTAGCAAAAATTGCACCGATTTCAGCAATAAACATTTTTCTGAGACCCTGTGAAGCCTCGGGATAGTTAGACATTACATTGTCCTCCTTTTTCTTAAGTTGATGCCTTATTTTATCACTTTAACATACAGAAGTAAAGTATATCTTATGCACGATTTACGCCATAAAAGCCTCAATATCTGCAACATCTCTGATGATATTTTCGGAAAGACACTTCGCTCCCGTCTCGGTAATCAGAAGATCATCTTCAATTCTGATACCAATCTCCCACTCATCAATATAAAGGCCGGGTTCGTCAGTAATCACTGCACCGGGCTGCAGTTTGCTGTTGGCCGCTACCGTCACATCATGCACGTCAATTCCCAGATGATGGGATACGCTGTGCATATAATATTTGGATACCTGCTCCGGCTTCTCGATTAAACCGAGCTGGATCAATCCGTCTGCCAGTACCTGTTTGCAGATTTCGTTCAGTTCAAACAAGGTCATACCGGGCTTTGCTTCCGCAGCCACCTTACGGTTCGCTGCCAGTACAATATTGTAAACCGCCTTCTGTCTCTCAGTGAACTTGCCGTTTACGGGATAGGTTCTGGTAATGTCTGCATTGTAGCCATCCAGTCTTGCGCCCAGATCCAGCAGAAGTAAGGTACCATCCTTGCACTCTTCACGATTGGTGTTGTAATGCAGCATGGTTCCGTTCATACCGCTTCCTGCGATGGTAAAGAACGCCGGGCAATCTGCACCGTTGCTCATGATGGAATATTCGAAATCAGCCTGTGCCTGATACTCCTTACGGCCGGGCTTTAGGTTCTTCATCACCAGTTCGAGACCGTTCTTTGTGAGTTCAACGGCTTCCTGTATCTTTGCAATTTCATCTTCATCCTTCCACATACGGCCTGCTGCCACCAGAGGGAACAGATTCTTCACGGGAGTTCCGGGATATGCTGCCGCAAACTCCTTTGCCATCACCAGATTATAATCAGGAAGGTCACTCTTCGCGTGACGATAAGTATCAAAGTAAACTGCAGTGACATCCTCTCTTGTCAGCTTCATATTCATCACTGCTTCCAGAGAATCAATCATCTGAATATTCTCAATTCCGGTGATTGCCTTTGCCTCCTCAACGGTTACCTTTCGGCCGTACCAACGCTCCTTGGTAGGATCAGCCTCCTCAATGAAGAGTGTTACCTTTGCGGGTTTCACTGCCTTGTCCAATACAAGTGCCATATTCTCTCTGCGCAGTCCCGTCAGATAAAAGAAATTTCTGTTTGCCTCAAACTTTGCATATTCGTCGGCGCACACATGCACCTCAATTCCGGAATACAGAACAGCGATACTGCCCTGCTCCATCTGATTTATAACAGCTTCTCTTCTTGCCTGATAATTCATTTCTTTCTGTTCCTTTCTCATCGCTCCAGAATCATAACGGTATCGTCCTGTTTGAATACCGTATCATCCTGAGGGCGTATATTTTTATCCTCGCGTCGAATCATAACCACATAGGATCTTCTGGAAATATCCAGATCCTTGACTCTCTGTCCAATCCAGGGATGTGCACCTACCAGTACAATTTCCTCCAGGGTACAATCGCTCCGCACTCTGCCCACAGAACCAAGCATCAGGCAGTCGCCCTTTTGAAATTCGAAATTCGGTGTAGGTGTATAGACATCCTCTCCTCGCATGATTACCGCCGGATACAGACCGACGGGAATATTCACCTCTTTCAGCTGAAGACCCACAAAGGGATGTCCTTCCTTAATGTCGAGGGTTGCAAAGGAAGCTTCCTTCTGGGCGTAGGTACCCTTCTTAATCTGTGAATAGTATTCTACGAATCCCGCGGAAATAATACCTGTAGGAATAGCTACTACGCCAACGCCTAAGAAAGCGATGAAAATAGCCATCAATCGTCCGCCCGCCGTTACCGGGTAAATATCACCGTAGCCTACGGTCAGCAGTGTGGATACCGACCACCAGATACCGGAGAATGCATTGGAAAAATTCTCGGGCTGGGCATCATGCTCCAGACCGTACATACAAAGTGACGATGCCACCAGCAGGATAAGAATCAGGAAAATGGAAGAAAACAGCTGGTCCTTCTTCTCCTTGATAACCTCTGTGATGACATTGAAAGCATCATAGTTGGAATTCACGCGGAACAAATGGAAAATTCGAACCACGCGGAACATACGGAAGGCAACCGCTCCACTGGGGAAGAAAAACGGCAGAAAGTACGGTAAAATCGTAAGGCAGTCTACCAATCCATAGAAGGAAAGCAGAAACTTCATTCTTGCAACTGCCGGCTTCTTATCCGGGAACAGATATCCTGCCGTCCAGATTCGCAGGATATATTCACCCAGGAAAATCAGAATGGTAACAAACTCCACCATATGAAGAATTCCCATATAGGGCTGCACCTGATCAAAGGTCTCGATGAAGGTCACTGCTATATTAATGATAATGACTGCCACAATGAACAAGTCAAACAGTCTGCTGATGAAATCATTGCGGTAGCCAATCTGTATGATATCAAAAATTCTTTTTTTGAAATTCGGTTTGTGTTCTGCTTTACTCACTGCAAATACTCCTTTGCCTAAAGTCCACCTTTTATTTTATCAAACCTGCTTTCCACTGTCTACTCTTCTGCCGGTGCTTTTTCGCTGACAATACCATTGTCGTCTATCTGAACATTGATGGAAATCTTTTCCAGATAATCATAGATTCTTCTCTGCTCCGCAAAGTCGGAAGCGTAAATGGTCTGATACCCCTTCTGCACGGCAGGCACTACCTGCACTGCCAGACTGCTCTGCTCGTCATCCCCGGTAAAGGTCAGATTGACCAGCATGGTATCGAGAGTCTTCTCATTGAACCAGTAATTGCCAAGACTGTAGATAATGGGCTTACTGTTATAATATTCCATTCCCTGCAGACAGTGGGAATGTGCCCCGATAACTACATCCGCTCCGGCATCCAGATATTCCTTGCCGGTGTCCAGCTGCACCTGTTCCAGTTTGCTGGTATTCTCTGTTCCCCAATGAACATAAGCAACCACAAAGTCAGCGTTCTCTTTCGCCTCGGCTATCACCTGCAGGAACAAGGTCGTGTCATAGCAAAGCAGAATTCCGGGAGCACTTTCCGTTGCCTGGGGTGTCTTAAAATTCTTTTCCGCTCTGCTTGCTCCCACAAATGCAACCGTCTTGCCCTGCACCTTAGCATAGTAAGGCTGCATGGCATCCTCCAATGTTCGTCCCGCTCCAAAGTAAGCAACCTGCGCCTCCTCCAGAGTATCGAAGGTGTCCAGAATGGAATCCTTTCCGTAATCGTAAGTATGATTGTTTGCAAGACTTACCACATCCACGCCCAGCTGATGCAGCACCTCTACACGGGAAGGCTTCGCGCGAAAGGTAAACGCTTTGCCCGCCGTAGGTGTGCCTCTGTCAGAATAGGTAAATTCATTATTCAGGCACATGATATCCGCCGCGCACATCATTTCGATCAATTCGGGTGAGATACAGTCATAAATGCCGTTCTCCTGCCTGTCCATAAACAATGTAGTGCACCATTTATCATATAAATTGATATCTCCCGCAAAACACAGGGTAAAATCATAAGGATGCAGGTCTACCGCCTCCTCGACGGTTTCCTCCGGCTCGGATACTGACTCCGACACCTCTTCCGCTTCCTGTGTTTCTTCCGACACCACTTCTTCCGCAATGCTGTATTCAGGCAGGGTGCTCTCTTCCACTGCCACATCTTCTTTCGCCTGACAGCCTGTCAGGAAAAGTGCAAGCACCAATACTAAAAGACTCTTCTTCATATGCTATTCTCCATACTGCTCAGAATAGTTCCATTATAACTTTCTTCCATTAAAAAAGCGATACTCCCTTTCGGAAATATCGCTTTCAAATCCATATTAGTTTGCCAGCTTTGTGTCGCCATCCTTCACCCAGCCAAGCTTCTTGCAAAGCATGTTAATCAGAGGAGTAATCACAGCAGGAAGTACAACACATACCAGAATCAGGCCAATCCAGTCAAAGGCTGCAGGGCTGATTGCAACTGCGCCGTTTTCAATTGCCTTCTCACTGGGATCCAGCCAACCGGTGATGACACCGATCGGTCCGCACAATCCGCAGGTACCCATACCGGAATTGATGGGAGCACCGTTCATCTGCAGTTTGAAAACACAGGTTGCAATGGGACCGGTAATTGCGGAAGCCACAATGGGAGCAATCCATACGCGAGGATTCTTCACAATGTTAGGCATCTGCAGCATGCTGGTTCCCAGACCCTGAGATACAAGGCCGCCCATCTTATTCTCCTTGTAGGACATAACAGCGAAGCCTACCATCTGTGCACAGCAGCCGGCTACCGCTGCACCGCCGGCAAGACCTGTCAATCCCAGTACCGCACAGATTGCTGCGGAGGAAATGGGAAGGGTCAATGCAATACCTACCAGTACGGAAACCGCAATACCCATCAGGAAGGGCTGTAAATTTGTTGCGCTGTTAATCAGTGTACCGAAGGAGCTTGCTGCCACACCAATGGGGGGCGCAATCAGTTTCGCAAGTCCCACACCAATCAGAATGGTTACTGCGGGAGTTACCAGAATATCAATCTTCGTTTCCTTGGAAACGGCCTTACCAAACTCGGCTGCAATAATGGCAATAATCAGAACTGCCAGAGGACCGCCTGCGCCACCTTCCGCATTTGCTGCCCAGCCTACTGCTGCCAGTGAGTACAATACCATGGGATCTGCCTGCAATGCTTTACCGATAGCTACTGCCATTGCGGGGCCTGATACTGCCATCGCATAGGTTCCTACATCAATCAGCAGCTGAATGCCTGCCTGCTGTCCGATGGTCTTGATGATGGTACCGATTAACAGGGAGCAGAAAAGACCCTGTGCCATGGCTCCCAAAGCATCAATGCCGTAACGCTTTGCAGAAAACTCAATGTTCTTTCTCTTCAGAAACGCTTTTACTTTATTCATATGTGCACCTCTTTCCCGGTCCGTGCTCCTTCGATGAGTCACAGCCAATTTGTTTTTTCAGGTTCTTGCGCACATTATACAGGATTGTTATTTATTTATCAATCTTTGTTAAATATTTATCAATTTCTTATTTCAACTCTCTTCTATGCAAGAAAAGGTGCTGCAATTTCCAGTAATCCATCGGGATTCTGCTGCAACCATTCCGCGTAGTTTCCACCTGCTGCTTCGACAGTTTTTCCAAGAGTTACCAGAAATACGGGAACCTGCTCCGTCGCAATGGCTCCAACCTCTGTGCCCAGCTTCTCGCAACCCATCCTCTCACTTCCGCCTACAAACATGCTGAATGCGGGTATGTTTCCTGCCTCTGTCTTCTTTACGCCGCCGCGGAAGGAAAGCGGTGCGGTCTGATGAGTTGCGCAGGAAGAAGGACATCCGGAAATATGAATCTTGGGAAGTGCACCATCCTTGATGCCTGCCTCACGAACAGCTGCAATACAAGCATGCAAAAGTTCCTGGGAATCTCTCACGCCTGTCTGGCAGACAGATGCGCCGATACAACACACGGAGGTTTCAAACAGACTTCTTGCATGATCTGCCTCTGTGGCCGCAATGATCTTCTTTGCCTCGTCACCGGTCAGATTGATGATATATTCAGAACCATCGGGAGAAAGTCGAAGTTCAACACCATCCATTTCCTTTACCGCAGCTTCCAGCGCAGCCATTGTCTCCAGAGAAGGATTGCCTCCAATAGGATGATATACAACTGCATATAATCCTGCCTGCTTTTGAGGGATTGCTCTGGGATGCTCAATCACGGAACCGTCAGCCTGCTTTTCGGGAAGGCTCTTTCCTACCTGCTGCAGCAGTTCTTCCATCTCGGCAGTCAGGTCCACACCCTCTGCCTTTACCTCTGCCAGTTTTTCGTTGTAAGCAGCCACAAACTGCTCCTGCGTCTCGAATACCTCCTGAATGAATCTGGTACGGGCGCGACCTCTGTTCTCGTAATTGCCATAGGTTCTGAACAGAATCCACATTGCCTTTACATAGTAAAGAATATCAACAGGCTTCACTGCCTCCGCAACCTTTACGCCAAGCTTAGGCCCGTTGCCCAGACCACCGGCACAGTATACATCAAAGGCACCGTCCTTTCTTGCCACAAAACCAAGGTCTCTGAAGGTAGCATGTGTCACATTCTTTTCGGAGTTAGAGAAGCAAATCTTCAGCTTTCTGGGCATTTTCGGTCCGTCAATAAAGCTGAGCGCAAAATTGCCTGCAGCTCTCGCATAGTCCATTACATCAAAGTTCTCTTCCACTTCCACACCGGAAAGAGGGGAACACATGGTATTCCTGGGGAAGTCTCCACCGCCTCCCATAATGATGACATTTCGATTCAGTGCCTCTTCCATGATGCCGAAAAGCTGATCCTTATCCAGATTGTGGAGCTGCATGGTCTGGCAGGTGGTCAGGTGGGTTTTCTCCACATGATACTTTGCAATCATATCCGTCACAAAGTCCATCTGCTCTCTGGACACTCTTCCGCCGGGCGTACGGAGTCGCAGCATGAAATGCTGTCCGTCCTTCTGCGCATAGGAACCGAATCTTCCGGAAAAGCCCTTGTATTCATTCTTAGGGAGTTCTCCGCTTAAGAAGCTCTCTGTCTTCTCGCGGAACAAAGGGAGTTCTGTCTTCCAGTTATCAACCATTGTCTGTACGTTCATTGTCATTTCCTCGTTATTTCATAATTTTATTACTATCCTTTAGTATAGCACTTTCATTTTTTCCTCGCAAGAAAGCAGGCAACAAAAAAGCTCTCACCGAAGTGAGAGCTCTCCTCTAAGACTAAACTTATTTTGCTTTTGCTGCTTCGAATTCTGCCTCAACTGCTGCATCAGGCTTCTTGGTCAAAAGGCTGACAACAATAACTGCAATCAAGCTTACGATGAATGCGGGAAGCAACTCGTAAATGTTCCAGGCACCGCCCAAAGGACGAACCATGTACTTCCAGATAAATACGGTAGCACCACCGGCAATCATACCTGCCAGAGCACCCTGCATGTTGGAACGCTTCCAGAACAGAGCACAAAGCATAACAGCACCGAATGCGCCGCCGAAGCCTGCCCATGCGAAGGATACGATACCGAATACGCTGGAGTTGGGATCACCTGCAAGCAGGATTGCGATTACGCTGATTGCAAGAATGGTAAGACGAGCAACATTTAAGCTCTGTCTCTCAGTTAACTTCTTCTTGAAGAAGTCCTGAACGATATTCTGGCTTACGCTGGAAGCTGCTGCCAGCATCTGGCTGTCAGCGGTTGACATGGTTGCTGCAAGAATACCTGCAAGAATAACACCTGCAACAATTGCAGCGAATACGCCTTTCTGGCTAATCAGGCCTGCAATCTTAACGATAATGGTCTCGCTTGAGCTGCCCTCAAGGAAAGGAACAGCACCTGCCTGAGTCATACCGTAACCAACAATACCGATGATAATTGCAACGCTCATTGCGATTACAACCCAGATGGAAGCAATTCTGCGGGAAAGAACCAGCTTCTTTTCATCCTTGATAGCCATGAAACGAAGCAGGATGTGAGGCATACCGAAGTAACCAAAGCCCCATGCCATAGTAGAAATGATGGTAATAAATCCATAGTTGTCAGCAAGACCTGTTCCGCGATTATGCATTGCGGTAACAGAAAGGTAACCGGGAAGTGCCTGTGCGTTTGCCATAACAGCACTCCAGCCGCCGGCTGTATTGATACCAAATCCAAGTACAACAACAAGTGCCAGAGTCATAACACAGCTCTGAATCAGGTCTGTGGTAGATACCGCACTGAAACCACCCATTACGGTATAGCAAAGGATAACCAATGCAGAAGCAATCATTGCAATGGTGTAGTTAACACCGAACAAGCTGTTGAACAGCTTACCGCAGGCAGCGAAACCGGATGCGGTGTAAGGAATGAAGAAAATGATGATAACCAGAGCGGCAATCAGATTCAGCAGCTTTGAATTATCATGATATCTCTTAGAGAAGAAATCAGGAACGGTGATTGCGTCGATATTGCTGGAATAACGACGAAGGCGACGTGCAACGAAAAACCAGTTGAACCAGGTTCCGATTGCCAGACCAAGTGCGGTCCAGAACGCATCACATACACCGGACAGATAAGCAACTCCGGGAAGTCCCATCAACAGCCAGCTGGACATATCACTTGCCTCAGCAGACATTGCTGTTACCAAAGGACCGATTTTACGTCCGCCAAGGTAAAAGTCTGTAGCGCTCTCATTCTTCTTACTGAAGATGAAACCAACGCCCAACATGATTACCAGATAGAGAACGATTGCTGCAATAATACAAAAGTTAATAGTAGATGATAACATATGCTCTCCTCTCTCCTCGGGTTACTTGACATTCACCCGAAAAATACTTCAGTAGTATAGCATGGTAAAGTGATAATGTGCAATAGTGTTTTTCCAAAAAATGCAGAAAAAGTGCGGCTTATTAGCCGCACTTTTCAAGTTTATTCATCCATTTTTCGAGTTGCGTAAATCGCATGCGTCACCTTGCCTGTTTCATCTCTGCGGGCAGCAATCAGATTAACCATGGCTGCTCCCATTTTCAGATCATGGAAGCAGATGCTTTCATAATTATTGTCTTTAAGTCTTTCCTGCCAGGTACTCATGTCATTGAAGGCATTCATCTTGGAACGCTCCTCTTCGCTGACATACTGGTTGCACCAAAGATTCAGACTTTCCTGACTGTCACCGGAGGCACCCACCAGATTCTCCAGATGTGCCTTACCGTTCATCTCCTCAAAGTGATTCTCTTCAATATCAACATAGTACGCCGCATAGTAAAGAGTAGTAATTGCTTTGATAAAGTCAAGCTCCATCTCCTGCCGCTTCTGCTCCTCCAGAAGAACCTTTGTCTCATAGTCGACATCACCAAATCCGACAATCAGAGAATCCGTATATTCTTCGTCTTTGAGCTTCATGAATCTCGCCATAAAATACTGCGGTCTGCCGTCGCGGAATACACGATATCGATGCGTAAAGCTACTGTTTTGTTCCAGCATATCCAACACATTCTCCAGTCTGGTTGCCTTTCGGAAGCTTTCCCGATCTTCTTCATAGACATTTGTACTCACATATGTTTCCATTGCCTCACGATATCCGTAACCGGCAGAAATCTTCTCTCTTGCATTTACGGAATATCCGCCGAAGCGATATACCTTAATCTGACCGTTCTTCAGATTCAGCGAGTAAACATCATTGTATTCTTCAGTCAAAGCCTTAATCATGCTCATGTACTGAGACTTTTCTTCCCGTTCATGATACTTCTCCTGCAGACTGCTCTCGTCCTGCATGGAAGAGAAGGAAATGGCATAGCACATACCCTTGCCGGGAATTTTGAGTTCCATTACATCTACCAGCTCATACAGTTTTCTGTAGGTGTTCCAGTGAATATGAATTCCCTGATTCAGACTTTCCTCAATCAGATCAGGCAGGAAATCCTCCATCTGACGGAAGCATTCTTCCGTCGACGCGCCCTCCCGCAAACCGGGATAATTCTGCAAAGCGAACTCATTATAGGAGATGATTTTGTGCTCCTTATCCACAATAATCAATCCGATATCATCATTCTTTTCTTCCACAGAATAATCCACGCGGCTCTTCTGTCCGACTGTATGGCGGCACAGATAATTTTCGAACTCTTGCTCGGGAATGGGTCTAGAGAAATAGTAACCCTGTACCACATCCGCTCCCAGATTCTGCAGTACCTCCATCTGCTCCGTGCTCTCAACGCCTTCGGCAATGGTCGTCAGTTTCAGACTCTTCGCCAGATTAATGCAGGCTGCCAGCACACGCATACGCCTCTCCTCGTGAATCTGTTTCACAAAGGACATCTCCAGCTTCACCACATCCAAGGGCAAAGCACCCAGCGTATTCAAGGAAGAATAGCCTGTACCGAAGTCATCCAGTTCCACTTGGAAGCCGGCCTGACGACAATCCTTTAAGATATCAATCAATTCATTTACATCATCCGAGAACAGCGATTCCGTTACTTCTATATGTAAATATTCGTGGGAAACCTTGTTGTCATTTACGGGCTTCAGCCATCGCTCCAGGAAATTAACCTGTTTAAAATCAAGTTTGGATGCATTTACGGAGATGGGCACCACACTCAATCCCTGTTCAATCCAACGACGCAGATTCTCACAGGTTCTCGCCCATACATAATAATCCGTCTCGGTGACAAAACCGTTTTTCTCAAACAAGGGAATAAATTCTCCCGGAGGCATAAAGCCGTACTCAGGATGAATCCAGCGAATCAAAGCCTCCGCACCTACCAGTGCTCCAGTCTTTAAATCATGCTTCGGCTGATAGAATACCTTAAACTGGCCTTCCTTCAACGCCTCATGCATATCCAGCTCGATATTCTGCTGCTGTGTCACCTTATGTAAAAGTTTTTCATCAAATCTCGCATAAACCTGACCATACTGATGCTTAATGGTACGAAGCGCCATCACTGCTCTGTCGCAAAGCACGGACACGGGAACATCGTGATCCACATTCTCATAAATACCAAACTTCATCACAATATTCTGCAGCGGTGCATCCGTCATGAGACCTGCCAGACCTTCCTGCAGGCTCAAGGGATTTCCACCCTCCATATGCTCGGTCAGACTTGCAAACTGGTCTCCGTTGTATCGGCCCACCAGAACGCCCGCTGCCGCTAGCTTTCTGAGCTGTCTTCCGATTCCCTTTAATATTTCGTCACCCACATGGACACCGAAACGCTCATTAATCAGTTTGAAATCCTCCAAATCGGAAACCACCAGATCATACTGCTTTCCGGGATTCCTCTTTAACAGCATCTCCGCATGCTGATAGAACGCCTGTCTTGTATATAATCCGGTCAGCTCATCATATTCCATCAGGGAGAGCATCACGGATGACTCTCTCAACCTGATAATGCCTTGAATACGGCTAAGCAGGACTTGTCCTGAGTACGGCTTTTCAATAAAATCTACCGCACCGAGACTTAAGCACTTCTCTTCCTCCTCTTTGCCGGTCTTGCCGGTCATCACGATAACCGGAATCTGCGTCAAAGCAGGATTCTGGGATACCAGTTTCAAAAATCCATAGCCATCCAGCACCGGCATAAGCACATCCAGCATAACCAAAGAGATTTCTTTGCTGTTTTCTGTCAATACTTCATAGCCTCTGGCACCGTTTTCCGCCTGATAGACATCATACTGTGCCGAAAGCAAATCAACCAACAGACGACGATTCAATTCATCATCTTCAACAACCAGAATCTTGCGCTTTACTTCTGTCTTTTCGTCACCCTGTCTGAGGGAGTTTGTATGCAGAACGCTGGTTCTGACCTTATCATCCGTCTCTCTTTCGTACAGGAATGCCGTCATCTGCCCCTGCGTATTCTTCTGCGGCAACACTTCCATTCGCACAGTTCGATACAGAGAGTCCGCGGCCTCCAGTTTTCTGCGATATGTAAACCGCATGGGCTGATATCCATTATCCGTAAACAAAAAATGCAGATAATCCAGGTCTGTCAATTCAACCAGTCTCTGTCGATCCTCCGGATGACACAACTCACTGCATGCAAACATCCGAAATGCTTCACTGATTCTTAACACCCCGGAATCCTTATATAAATCCGCCCAACCCGGAGTGAACTCGCTCACCAGCTGGTAAGAATCCTCGTCAATGTTAATGTGAAGAATCATGTGATAAAACTGTTCTAGTAATCGATTTCCTGACTGGCTGAAAATATCCTGATTCATCTGCATAGCCCATACCCCATACGATGCAAGACAACATGTCTTTGCTCTCGCTTTTATCAACAGAACAAAATGCCACTTTCTGTTAAATTATAGCGCAACTTTGTTAATTTTTGCAATATTTTTAGTTAATTTTTTCCTTATCCCAATAACTTTTCTTCTATTTTGTGTCCGCGCACTAAAAAAGGAGCTCACTTAGCGAGCTCCTCCAAAAGTTTCCATGCAAAATCATCCTTTTTCTGATCATCAACACTCAATTGATCGAAAGCAACCAGCAAATGATGTTTCTTTTCTGCATTGTTTCTTGTCGGTGCATATTCCCAGTTGTTCATCACATGGAATCTGCTCCAGCGTTCATGTTCAATTCTTTCAAACCGGATATAATCCCTGTCATAGCGCTTCAGGTATTCGGCATAGGCCTGTGCGCAAATTTCCTTATCCAGGACATCAATCCTTCTGCCCGGCAGCAATGCACGGACCTTAACATACAGATGGTCAGCAGCCGCAAGATTCGACTGTCGCAGAAAATCAGACAATTCCTCCCAGCCGGGAGCCTCTCCGCCCACACTCTTTTTGTAGATATCGTTCATGTTCATGGCCAGCATGTTTAACTGCTGCTTCATGACAAATTCCGGATGCATCATAGAGTCCAGAGAGCCAAAATTGTTCAGTTCGGACTGGTACTGATTCTGATCCAGACGAACATGCACCTTTGCAGCCGTATTGAAGTACTTCTTCAATTCTCTGCAAATCAACAGATTTTCCTCATCATCTTCTGTACAGACAATGATTCTGTCCGCATTCTTCAGCAAACCGGAATCGCTGTTCCAGCTGTCTTCATGAAAGAATACGCTGTCCTTCCCCGCTTCCTTATGGTTAATGGGAAGCCAGTTTTCCAGACCGTAGTGTGTGTTCTTAAAATGAGTCCATTCTCCGAAGATATGATACTCCATCTCCTGCTCAGGGTCGATGATATTGGTAAGAATCGCTCTCTCCAGAATCGCCTCTCCTCGTTCACCGCAGCCAATCAGTACAATCTTTTCCTTGGGATTCTCTACCGGGTGTTCCTTCCAATATAAGCGGCTGATACAGTCAGTTTTCTGGAACAATACCACTCTGTCAGGCACCTTGTCAGGCGTCATTTTCGTCATACAGTACAGTTCAACACCGGGAATACTGTGTTCAAGACTCTCCGCATAATTGCGGTAGCTGTCTCCTCTCATAAAGAAAAAACGGAGCAGTTCTTTCTTTTTCTGCAGTGCGGCAACCTTATTTAAATCCATATTCAGATACAAGGTTACTTTCCCATCGTTTACCACCCTGCGGTTCTGTGCACTGTTCTCCTGCAGAAAAATAGCAATACCGTCTCCCTGCTCCTGCAATTTGCCGGCCAAAGCCCTGCTGGCATCATTTTCCTCGGTGAACACATTCCAGACCTTGTTTTTCTGCATTATGAGCTGCAATCTGGGCAGGAGCTGTCCGGAAAATACAGAAATCATGGCACCAATCAATGCCGTCATCAAACCCAGACTGCAGAAGACAAGAACGACACCTACAATGCGACCTGCCGAGGAAATCGGATAAAAGTCACCGTAACCGACAGTGGTCAGGGTTACAACGGAGTACCATACCGCATCCCCCAGTGTCTGAATGCTGGCACCCGATGTATTTCCCTCAAAATATACCAGCACTTCCAGCAGTCCCAGATATATCAGCACAGCCATTGTAATAATGATAATTTTCTTTTTCATGGTCTATAGCCTCTTCTATCTCTTGGTAACCTTCAACAGTTCCGGTATCGCCAGCACATTATTTACATCCATGCGCTTGTAGTCGACGCTGCCTCCGGTGATTGCATTTTCCGTATCGGAAAGTTTATCCAGTTCCTCCCAGGGAATCAGGCAGGCATGTGTCTTTCCCACCAGATTCTTGCCGATTCTCGTCTTACTGAATCCCTGTTCTCTCTTTTCCTCCAGATACTTTTTTGTTCTGGCCTGAAATTCCTCTTTTGACATGCAGCTGAAGCCCATACAGTGATGGAAAGCACACCATCTCAGGTGTTCTGTTCTTCCCAGATTTTCCTGCTGCTCTTCACTCAGTTCCCAGCCGTTTTCCAGAATATTTTCCTCTGAAGAATGTGCCGCTGTAATCATGGCATCAAAGAAATCCGCACTGGCTCTGGAGCTCTTTCGTCCGAACGCATCACAGTCAAGCCATGCCACCCAGGGCTGATCGTCCTCCTCGGGGGTACTGTTGCTTTTCACATAGCTGTAATTTAAAATCATTGCTCTGCGGTCCAGCTGGTAGTTGTCCAAAGCCTCCAGGCTGTAGAGTGTCCAGACATCCGCAGGTTTCTTAAGTGTTTCCTGTGTTCTGACTTCAATTGGAGAACAGATGACAACTCTGGGGGAAACGCCCTGTTTCTCCGCATAACTCATCAGCTGATCCTTAATCTCATTGGCTGTCTTGGTGTCTCCGACACAGATAGCCACATATTTCAGTGTTGCAATATGTTCCTCAATATATTCGAAAACCTTCATACTTCTTCCGTCGGCTTCCAGGAAATCAATGTCATATTCACGGAACATATCGGGACATTCCTTGCGAATGAATCCGGAGGTTTCCTTACAGTCTCTGGATGCTACTACCGCATGAAAATGACTTCCTTCAAACTGTCCGTTCATTACCAATGCCTTCAAAACAGCCTGACCCATTCTGCCAAAGCCTATGACAAAGGCCTCAAAATTCTCGGTAGCTTTACCATTCTCATCAAAAGAAATACATTCCCAGGGAGGACACTTCTTGACCATCACTCTGGCCATTCTTTCTGCCTCTTCATAGATATTTACAAAGCCGTAACCCTTATGTTCTCCATAGGTCTGGAGTTCACCCACCAGCGCTGCCTCGGTTCCCGGAAGTGTAACATGCGTTCTCTTGGAACTCACTCCCAACGCATTCAATGCATCTCTGAATTTAATGGCATATCCCAAATCCAGTCCATGATCCTCATCCAAAGCATACAGATAAATATTTCGCTCAGTTTTTGCCGTAATACCTAAGCTGCGCAGGAATGCGGGATTCGGATTTAATGCGGCGTCATCAATTCTGAGCGCTGCACCGCTCTTTGCAATTTCTGCCTGATAGGCCGCATCCGGTGCGGAAGCCACATAAACAACAGAGGTGTGTTCCATTTTTCCGTACTCCGTTCCGATGGCGAAGCCCTTCAGGTTGTTGCCGTAAATCAGCACCAGATCACCTCTTCTGGAAAGAAGGAGTCTGAGTTTTTTCAATGCCTCTGCACCGATTGTGGTAATTGCCGCACTTGCGGTAGTATACAGAGCAAAGGTATGAACTATCCAGAACAGGAACACCAGAATATCATGGTCCATTCCCGGAGCTGCCGCAATGGCAGACAGTTCATTCTTACCGACGAACATTCCGCAGACTGCCAAGAGCGCTCTGACAGTTGCCAGCAATGGATTGTCCAAGGTCATGGCGAAACCGTAACCATATAACAGCAAGCCTCCAAGAGTAGCTGACGCCAACAGGATTCCCGTCACCTGCGCGGTAAATTTCGGTTTTGCTGCCAGATTCAAAATCATTGCAAAGAATATTGCCGCAGTAAAACTGACAACAACTAAGGTAATTCCCATAACTTTACTCCTCTAACTACTTTTTTCTCTTTCGATTATCCTGCTTAACGGCAGTTTGTTTTGCAGGTCTGTTTCCCTGCCTGTTTTCGGATTTATTCGCGGTTCTATTTGCCGGTTTGTTCGTCTGTTTGCCCTGCGGCTTCCTTCCGTCACCGGATTTTTCAATCTTTCTGGGCGGAATCAGGCAGGTTTTCTTGTCAAAACCAATCAGATCTCCTCTGCCCTCCCGAAGCAGGGCTTCCTTTACCAGATCGTAATTTTCCGGCTTTCGGTATTGAATCAATGCTCTCTGCATCGCCTTCTCATGGGGATTTGAGGTAATCACCACGGGTTTCATGGTTCGGGGGTCCACCCCGGTGTAATACATTACTGTTGAAATTGTGGACGGCGTCGGATAGAAATCCTGCACCTGCTCCGGCATATATCCCATATCACGGACACTCTCTGCAAGAGCAATCGCATCCTTCATATCAGAACCGGGATGGGAAGAAATCAGATATGGAACAATGAACTGGTTCAGTCCGTACTGCTCATTAATCTTCTCAAATCGTCTGCAGAACTCATCGTAAACAGCCTTCTTCGGCTTACCCATCAGCTCCAGCACATGGTCGGTAATATGCTCCGGTGCCACACGCAGCTGACCGCTGACATGATATTTGCAGAGTTCCCGCAGAAAATCATCGTTCTTATCTGCAATACAGTAATCAAATCGAATACCGGAACGAACAAAGACCTTCTTTACCTTGGGCAGTGTTCTCAGTTTGCGAAGCAATGCAATATAATCTGTATGATCCACCTTCAGATTCTTACAGGGCTGCGGGAACAGACACTGTTTATTG
The DNA here is from genome assembly GCA_045597705.1 of Acetatifactor sp. Classification (GTDB taxonomy): domain Bacteria; phylum Bacillota; class Clostridia; order Lachnospirales; family Lachnospiraceae; genus Acetatifactor. The sequence goes on along the minus strand of JAZLKR010000010.1, from coordinate 9,257 downwards.
GTGCAGGCGCCGTGCTCCAGCTGTTTATCACAGGCAGGGCGTCTGAAATTGGCCGTAGGACCTCCCACATCATGAATATATCCCTTAAAATCAGGCTGTTCCGTCATTCCTTTTGCTTCCCGAATCAGGGATTCGTGGCTTCTCACCTGCACAATACGGCCCTGATGGAATGTTAAGGCACAGAAGCTGCAGCCGCCGAAACATCCGCGGTTGCTGGTCAGGGAAAACTTAATCTCTGAAATTGCAGGCACACCGCCTGCCGCTTCATAGGATGGATGATAAGTATTCATGTAAGGGAGTTCATATACATCATCAAACTCCTGCGTGGTCAAGGGTCTTGCCGGAGGATTCTGCACCACATAGCGCTTTTCTCCGTATTTTTCAATTAGAGGCTTTGCCGTTGCAAAGTCCGTATTTCTATATTGAATCAGAAAGCTCTTCGCGTATTCCAGCTTATCTGCCTGCAGGCTCTCAAAATCAGGCAGCATGATGCCATCCACCACATTTGAAATATCCTTTGCCTTGTAGGCAGTACCTGCAATAAATGTAATATCGCTGACATCAATGCCCGCATTCAGAGCATCTGCCACCTCCACCATGGCAATCTCGCCCATGCCGTACATCAAAAGATCGGCACCGGAATCCATCAGAATGGAATGCTTCATTTTATTGGACCAGTAATCGTAATGCGCCAATCTGCGAAGACTGGCCTCAATACCACCGATGATAACCGGCACATTCTTATACTTTTTCTTAATCAGGTTACAGTACACAATGGTGGCATAATCCGGTCTCTTACCGATGACTCCGCCGGGCGTGTATGCATCCATCTGTCGGCGCTTCTTATTTACCGAATAATGATTGACCATGGAATCCATATTGCCGGCACTGACCAGAAATCCAAGTCTGGGTTCCCCAAAGACAGTAATACTCTCCTCATCCTTCCAATCCGGCTGAGAGATAATTGCTACCTTGTAGCCCCTGGATTCCAGCACTCGGCTGATAATGGCAGGTCCGAAGGAGGAATGGTCTACATAGGCATCTCCGATAACATAGACAAAGTCTGCCTGCTCCCATCCTCTTTCCTTCATTTCTTTTTTCGTAATCGGTAAAAACTGCTTCATACAACGCGTCCTTTATTGTACTTCAATCAATTCGATTGTAAAATTCAATTCCTTACCTGCCATCTCAGGATTTGCATCAAAGGTGATGGTTGATTCCGTGCGACCAACTACGGTTACGGGGAAAGGCTGACCCATAGCGTTTGCCAGATAAACCCTCTGTCCTACCTGCAGTTCCTCGGAACCGGGCAGCTGTGCCACATCAATGGTAAAGATTGCGTCGGGATTGGAGGGGCCGTAAGCCTCTTCGGGCATCAGATGGATATTTACGGTCTGTCCTACTTCCATCACTGCAACCGCAGCATCAAAACCGCGAATCATCATGCCTGCACCGCAGACAAAATCAAGGGTGGCTCCTCTGTCATAAGAAGAATCAAACTGTGTTCCGTCATTAAAGGTACCTCTGTAATGAACCTTAACACTCTTACCCACATTGGGGCCTTCGATTGCGGGACGTCCGCCGCCACAGCAGCCTCCGCCGCAATGACCACCGCAGCCCTGACCTTCCTCATCGTCACAGCCGCAACCACAGCCGCAGCCTGCTTCCTCGGGAGTCAGTTCACCCTTCGCCAGGGCAGCAACTGCCTCGTCTACATCTCCGCTGACACCGGGAATTACGATAATTCCTGCCTCATCCAATGCCTGCTGTGCCGCACTGCCGATATTGCCGCAAATCAACACATCAATGGCATTCTCAGCCAGAAATCCGGCCAATGCACTGTGACCGCTTTCCTCTGCCTTCGCTATTTCCAGGGCAACTACCTCCTCGCCCTTTACATCAAAAAACTTAAACTGCTCACTCTTTCCAAAATGCTGGAAAATTTCACCATTATCGTAAGTAACCGCTACTCTCATAGTCATCCTCTTTCTTCTAAATTAAAATTCTAATGTTTCAATTGCGCGCACAAGATTTCTGCCGTAAATTTCAGCGCCCAGGCAATTAGGATGCAGATTGTCCAGATAGTACTCTGACAAATGAGGTACCAGTGAAAATCCATCCACAATCTTTATATTCTTATATCTCTTGCAAATCTCGACCAGTTTCTCACAGAACTTGATTAAGGTAGGTACACCTTCCATATTATCGCCACGCCAGATAGGAGTAATGCAGAGAATGGGAATCTCTGTGCCGTAAATACCGATCAATGTCTCATAGTACTCTTCGATATCTGTCATAGTTTCCGTACCGTACTGATTGGTTCCCAGAGAGACGATAATCTTCTCGGGATTGTAACCGGGCATCTTCATCAGAGATTTCTTGTCATACACATAGCCGCCAATACCCTGATTGATAATATCATAGCCAAGCAAACGATTTGCCACGCTGACATAAGTGCAGGAAGAACGCAAAGGTCCGAAGCCCTGGGTAATGGAATCGCCCAGCCAGAGCACCTTGGTTCCTCTCTCGATTGCTTCTACGGAAGCATTTACTTCAAAATTTTTAACCAGAACGGTTGCATCTGCTGCCAGATAAACCGCAACATTCTTCTTTCCTTCGGGAAGGGTAAAGGTAAGTTTTCCTTCCTTTTCCAAATCCTTTACATAATGAATCTGTGTTACCAGGCCGTCTACGGTCACCTCAAAAGAGTCCGGTGAGCCCATCCAGACAATCTTGTAATCAAAGGAAATCTCCGTTGCCTCTGTCACAAACTCGATGGTCTTGGATGTGGTTGCTGAGCATCTTTCATACCAGAAATCAAAGGCTCCCTTAAAGTACTCCATCTGTTCCTTGCTGTACTGGAAAGCCTGCAGCCAGCCATCCTCGGTCTCCTCAAAGAAGTAAGCTCCTGTATAATATTTTTGCAATTCTGTATTTGTCAGTTTCATTGTTTTCCCCTCCATTATTTATAATGCTTTCAGCATCTCCACCATTTCTGCAAAAGTACCACTTTCTCCGGTCCAGGGATGCTTTTCGCTGGCAATTCTGGTATCCGTTACCAGATAGCAGTTCAAACCTGCAAGCGTTCCTGCATACATATCTTCATTTTCATCATTACCAATCAACAGGCAATCCTTGGGTTCTACACCCAAACGCTCACAGACACTGATAAAGTACTGAGGATTGGGTTTACAATATGAGTCAGACTCATAACTGGTAACCAGGTCAAAATCTTCCTCCGACAATCCAACCCAGTTCATTCTGGTCTTCTGTCCTACCATAGGGAACAGGGGATTGGTTGCCAGCGCAACAAAATCTGCCTTCTCATGAGCGACCTGCACCGCTTCCTTTGCCAACGGGTTCTCCTGTGTAAACATCTTTGCCTGCTGGAATTCATTGCCGTAAAAGTCAAGGCAGGCATCTCCGATGACGGCCTCGCCGATTCCGGTAATCTGTTCGAAGTAATCCCAGAACACTTCACTGTTTTTCTTCTCTCCGGTGTTACGCACCATAGCTGCCGTTCCTTCCCAGATAGAAGGCACAAGCTTTTCCTTCTCAATGCCATAAGGCAGTAACTTCTTAGCCAGAAATTTGAAGTAACCGTGTGTAAACTCTTCCTGGTCCATGGGTACCAAAGTTCCGTCCATATCAAATAAAATTGCTTTGTATTTTTTCATAATTTTCTCCTCTAGGCACTTTTTGGCATAAAACACCTCATTTTTACTATACCTCATAAATGGCACAATGCGCAACAAAAAACAGCATCAGTGCCTATGCACAAATGCTGTTTTCTCGATAAACCTTACGACAATGTCATTCCTGCGGTCTTTAAAATCATATCGGGTAAAACAATTTTTCGCCCGCGATCATATTTCTCTTCTTCTGCCTCTGTTCTTCCTACCAGAGCTGCACCCGTAGCAGAATTATCAGATACAATCAGAAGGGCTACTGACGGTACCTCCAACAGATCTCCCATCAGGTAAAAGGTTGCCGTTTCCATCTCAATCAAATCTGTGTCAAAGGCTCTGATTTCATCCAGATGGTAATACTCTGCCGCAACGGAAGGCGTGCAGAATACGGAAGCCTTCTTCAGTTCATACTGATTCTCCTTTGCAAGTTCTACGACTCTGTCCACAAAGGTCATTTCCGGTGTAATCTTCTCGAAAGGAACAAAGTCCTTGATAGAATCCTTCAGATAGGTATGAGCAATTCCGCCTGCTATAGAATAAGAAGGAGTGCACAGATCACCAAGTGCAAGCTCCGGCTTCAACGCACCTACTGCACCGATAAAAATCAGTTTATCAAAGGTCAACTCCGCACATAACGCCGTATGGTCCAGCACATTGGAATCTGAAGAGGCAGTTTTTACCCATGCGATTTTTAATTGATCCTTTTCTACGAGATATCCGGCAATATAAGCACCTTCCTTTAAAGTCGTAACCTTGCAATAACTGTCCATCCTCAATTTATAAGGGGTATAACTGGGAGCGATTACCAGCGCATCGTAATGCTCGTTCTCATCCAATCCAAAGGCCATTGCCGCCATATGTTCGGAATTATAATGATGGAATCTGTCCATTATTTCCTTCATTCTCGGTTTCATCATTTTCTCCTCCTTGTGTTTCTGCTGAATCTCATAAGTTCCTACAATAACTTGCTCATAATGAACTCATCTCTGTAAGTACCGTCGTCATATTTCATCGCCCTGAAATGTCTTCCTGTTTCAGTGAAACCACATTTCTCATACAGTCTTCTTGCAGACTCATTTCCTTCTACATATTCCAGTTCCATCTGCTCATAACCGATTTGCTTTGCCAGTTCTGACAGATATCCGATCATAGCACTTCCGATGCCCAGGCCCCAGAACTCTTTTTTCAAAGCAATTGCCAGACTGCAGCGATGCAAAATTCTGCGTTTTCCGCCAAGCCCGTTGATACTGCTGTTGCCTGCAACTTTGCCATCCACCAGTGCCAGCATCATCACAGAGTGTTCCTCTTCATAGAGGTAATTCAAAATCTCCTCTTCCTGTTCCAATGTGTACCGAACCTCGTCCGGATTACGAAGTAAATAAGGTGTTTCCTCCGCAGTCAGTTTCAGATAGTCTATCATCTCCTGCGCATATTCCGCGGTGGTAGGTCTGAGGATACACTCACGACCATCCTTTAATGTTATTGTTCTGGATTCAAATTTCATCAGTGCCTCCTAACTCCTTTTTCATGTATCCGCATGTAAAAGGAAAGAAATCAAATTTTTCGCATCCCGTGTGTTCAAATCCAAAGGTCTCATACCATTTTCTCAGGATTTGGTTTTCTTCCACGATACCAATTTTCACTTTGCTTCTGCCGGTCTCTTTTACCTTTCGGAAGCAATCCTCCAAAAGCTTCCCGCCAATGTTTCTGTGGCGATATTCCGGCAAAACAGCAAGATTGTTTAATTCCGCTTCCTCCTCGTTCAGAAGAGCCAGCGAATAGTAACCAACGATTTTGTTACCGATTGAATAAACAAACATCGGCCTCTTTTCTCTGCAAAAATGATACCAGAGTCTCCCCTCATCCGTAGCAAAAGCGGTATATCTGGGAGCATTTTCTTCCGTAAGTCCAAACTCATCCGCAACTGTCTGAAAGGCATTTCTGACCACCTGCACACAGGCAGGAATTTCCTCCAGGGACATATGCCGTATTGTTTCCTGCTCCTCATTACCATCATCTGACAAATCAATCCAATAACGCTGCTGCGGAATGCCATCCACAACCGGTTCATCCTCCAATATTCCACCGTTATTGATAATGCTCTTCGCCGATCCGATATTGTCCTTATCGCACACCATCAGGACTCTGTAAATTCCTAATTTCTTACACTCCTCCAAAGCAAGCGAAATCATCTTCGTGGCGATACCCTTTCTTCTCATGGATGGTCTGACACCGTCTCCGATATGTCCGCCATCCAGAAGCAAAGACTCGTTCAAATAATGCCTGATATTTACTGCGCCCACCACGGTATCGCTCTCTTCCTCCAGGCAAAAGAAGGTAGAATCCGTCACAAAATTCTCTGATAGGAAGTTCCTGTTCTCCAGATTCTCACAATAGAATGCAAAATCATGATAGTCCAGCCTTCTGATTGCATACGGAATGATTTTCTCCCCCTATGATATAAAAAGACCACTTACCTGGAAAGATAAGTGGTCAGTTGATACGCGTATCCTATATTCTGAACTTCTTTTCTTACCGGTAACCTTCATTTTCACATAACACATTAAGACCACGCACGACTCTAATCTGCCCAGCCCAAATAATCATATGTGTAGTTCCGGTTACAAGTTTGTTCATTCGGATTTGCTCCTTTCAGAATATTGTGTAAACAATACTCTATATTTTAGAGAATGTCAACACTTTTTATCAGACTCTTAAAACTGTTCCGATAATTGCAACTGTCAGTCCAATCAACAGGTTGTCATATTTATCACCAAACAGCTCTACAATGGTAGCTGCCAGCGCAAGTACCATGAATTTCCAGATATTCAGCTCAAATCCCAGCAACAGACACACTACCACCATTGCCAGTGTCGCAAAAAAGAAACATCCAAAGCTTCCTGCAAGAGACTTTTTGTTTCTCAGCTTCGGCGTATATTTTCCCCATTTACGGCCAACCAGGGCTGCTGTTCCGTCTCCGAATGCAATTGCCATCATACCGTATAGGCAGGAAGGAAGCGCCGGCGGATAGAAGGACGCGAAGGCTGCCAGAATAAATGCTGAAACCATGTACAGCACGACTCCGGGTTCATATTCATCAGCTCCCTCTCGCTTTAAGACAGTCAGGAAATCAAATTTCACTCCGGCTATTGCAATCAGAACACTTACAAACGGTGCCATATAATAATGCGCGCTTCCCCAGAATAAAACATAAAACAGGACCCACATACCACCTAACATAATATGTACAGTCTTTCTGGATGTCTCATCCTGCACATGAAATTGCTTCTTCAGGAAAGAAGCTGCTCCCAGCATAAACAACAAGTACAAAATACAAATCAGATATTTCCCCACCCAAATCATGTCTCATGTTCTCCTTTGTTAATTGCTTTTTCTCAGATTTCGCACGCCCTGGAAGCACAAAATCAGTGCCACCAGAACAGATGTGAACGCATCCAGTAAATTCAGATATTCCCATGTCGGAAACAGAATCATAACTGCCATAGTCGCCGATACACAAGAATCCACAGTTGTCTTAGTCGTGAACAAATGAAACTGTGACTGAATAATCGGTTCATAATGTTCTTTCAGTGATTTTTTGTATTTCACCACAAAATAGAAATTGATAAGGACACCAATAAAACTTACAAAAAATCCCGGTACAACATTTTTGTGGCCTATTCCAAGCTTGTACTTCACGACTCCGATAAATACCATCAGGATACCGGAAATAATCAATGTGACATTGATCAAAATGTGAACCCGCCTGTTATTCTCTGCAATTTTCTCCTCGGATTCCTCTTTCAGATTATGCTGAAATGACAGGAGGGAAACCAGTGTCGAAATTGCTTCCATCAATCTTCGAAGCAAGTCTACTATCTGCGTCGTACTTCGGCCAATGATTGCGGTAATCAGCGTTGAAGTCGTGCTCAACAATCCCATCATTAACGCATTGTGCAAAGTTTTTGTGTTGTTGTTCTCAATTTGCTGCTTACTGATAAGTCTTTCCTCTCTTTCTCTTTTGACAATCTGCCTTAAAGTATAACATACTCATTTCTGCCCTACAATAAGGAGACCGCTTGACGGCTATCCCTATTTTATCTTTGACAGTAACACGACTGTCTCCACATGGCTCGAAAAAACGCTACGGGTTCCTATATATATGCGGTTTTCCCAGCCACTTTTTGACTTCAATATTTTGCTCATTTTGAAACAACTTTCAAAATCTTGAAATTGTAATAAAACGGCTATTTTTCGTACACGGGAACATATCAAGTTTTAACTCTATTCCTCAAATATGCCACTTCTTGCAATAATCTCAACCGACTTTATTGCATCGTCATAGCTTATAGGTTCTCTTTGAAAATAGGTGGTAATTGATGCATAGTCTTCTTTGTATATTTCTTTATCAATTATCTCCATCAAAAGTTCTGATACATTAACTCCGCTGGCGGCTGATGGACATATGTCCATTTCTGCCCTTGTTGCCCTAACTTGCTTTACCAAAACTTTGAACTCTTCTCCTAGTGGAACTTTGGGAAGCAGTTTATGAATATCGTATATATGCCTTGAATATCTTTTTGTCTTTCCCTGTAAATAGTAATCACAAATCGCAAACACCTTATCTGCCAAGGTTCTGTCGATGTTCTGAACTTTCATAGTAAATGGGTGCAAATCATACTCATCAACAATATCTTCATTCTCTTTCATCAAATACTGATACACATAGCTCTCAACAGGTAGTTCCACTGTAGGAAAAGACAATGATGCAAGCGACACCTCCATCTTCACTCCATGAATGAGCCTTCCTTCCGACACATAACCTTCTATCTGGTCATAAGAGAAAGTATATGCATTATAATCTCTTCTGCTTCTTGCGTTCTCCCAATCAATAATCGGCAGACTTAATTCTTCGCTTATCCCGGCAATCGTTTCATTCTTCAGCTTTTTTCGCATGCCCTGTGTAAGCTTATCTGAAAACGAAATATCAATATCCTCCGAAAAACGGTCTATTACATGGTGGCATTTTGATAATGATGTACCACCTTTAAACACACACTCCGGGCACCATATGGAAAGTTTTTTCAGAATCATTGTCACATAATAATCCTTTTCTACAATAGGAACTACCAAATCCAAATCTTCAGCAGCAGAAACAATTACTTCCTGAAATAATTCCTTGTCATTATGCAAAAACATTATATAACCTCATTTCATAAATATATTTATAAACCCGATCTGGAAACAATGTAATGTACTCATCTACATCTGAACGTTTCATTCCGATTTTTTTGATATATGAACTAATAATACCTGTTGCTACAACCATATCTTCATCCACATATTGCTCAAAATCTTTCAATAAATCTAGTAACTGTAATACATCGACATTTTCTTTATTTATTTGTGTCCGAGGTCTTCTAAGCATTATTTTTTGATTCTTTACACTAACCTCTCTACATTTCGCACTTGCACCATTGCTTACAATTTCAATCGTATAAGGTACTTGTGTTGTTAACCCAAGAAGATTAGCAAAAGTGTACCCGGAATAATATCCGTTAACCTGAT
>JAZLKR010000009.1:0-92122 GCA_045597705.1 Acetatifactor sp. | reverse complement strand
GCTGCCATCTCAGCAACCTTTGCAGGGATTCTGGCATCTCCGGCATGCTTGTTGAATGCTTCGAACAAGTCAAGCTCAGAGTTCTCTTCGATTTCAACACCAAGGTTGTAAAGCTGCTTGATAGGAGCGTTACAAGCAAGGAAGTTAAGAGGTCTGGGACCGAAAGAAATAATCTTCAGATCAGAAAGTCCGATGATTGCTCTTGCAATGGGAACGAACTCTTTGATCATGTCAGCACACTCTTCTGCAGTTCCTACAGGATACTCAGGGATATATGCCTTAACATTACGAAGCTTCAGGTTGTAGCTTGCGTTCAGCATACCACAGTAAGCATCTCCACGGCCATCCATAAGGTCAGCCTGGCTCTCCTCTGCTGCTGCAACGAAGATGGTAGGTCCATCGAAGTGCTTAGCAAGAAGGGTCTCAGAAATTTCAGGACCAAAGTTTCCAAGGTATACGCAAAGTGCGTTACATCCTGCAGCCTTAACATCTGCAAGAGCGTTTACCATATCGATTTCGCTCTCGATGATGGTTACGGGACACTCATAGATGTCTGCAGCGCCATACTTCTCGGTGTAAGCTTTTACTAAAGCTGCTCTTCTGTTGATGGTCAGGGATGCAGGGAAGCAGTCACGAGATACACCAACGATACCAATTTTTACCTGAGGTAAATTGTTCATGTGATAATCCTCCTAAAATGTGTTGTAATAAAATAATTACATCTAGTCATAAAGCACCAATGCAGTGCCATAACTATCTTTCATTATAACTGCTGCGAAACAGAATCGCCACAGTTTTCAAGAAATTTTCTCAAATTTTAACGAAAATAAATTAATCGTTAAGATCGAGATTCTTGCCCTTCAGACCAAGGAAGCTGCCCTCGTCAAGACCGCCCTCAGCGTGTCCGATGAGCCACTTGTTGGTTGCGGTAATCAGGCAATCCTCGTTGGTTGTGGTTGTGCCGGTAGCACGGGGTCTTGCAACCTTCAAAGGATAGTTGGTTCCCTTAGGAAGTACGATGGTTACCTGGAAGCCGTTGTTGTCAACGCCGCAGGGAGCATAGTGAAGAGTAGTAGCGAATACTTCTACAGCAGTGCCTGCAGGTACAAGGAATGCCTTTACGGTTGCAGTGTCAAGTGTGAAGTCAGGCTGTACATCCTTCATCAGAGCAAGCATCAGAATAGCGTCTGTAGCTGCTACATTGATTTCGGAATCTCTGTGATACTCAAGAGCGTTCAGCTTAGAGTTGTGGCCGTTGCAGTAGCCGATCTGGATAGGCATCTCACCATAGGTGATAGCAGAAAGCTGCTCGCAAACGGGAAGAGCCTCAAGCTCTGCGATGGAAGGCTCGTAAACAACGCCTTCGGGGCAGGGAGTCTTCTTCATTGCTTCAACGAGTTCTGTGAAATCAACATTGTTGATTACACGGCCGTACTCACGGAATTCAGGATCGTTAACAGAATAAATTTTCATGGTGAATCGTTCCTTTCTTAAATTGTTTAGTATTTACTGTAATAAAAATTACTGAATAGCATCAAAGAGTTCTTTGCAGGTAGGGTAAATCTGCTTGAACTGGTTGTAACGAGCCTCGTACTTAGCTACGAGTTCGGGATCGGGCTCAACGGTGTCTACAATCTTAACAACCTTAGCTGCGATCTCTTCTACGGAAGCGTACTCGCCGTTAGCAACTGCTGCCAGCATAGCACCACCCATTGCAGGGCCTTCCTCAGACTCGATAACATCAACCTTCAGGTTCAGAACATTGGCAACAATCTTCTTCCACAGAGGGCTCTTAGCGCCGCCGCCGCAGATTTTGGTTCTCTTCAGGTCGATGCCAAGGCTCTTAGCAACCTCAAGGGAATCACGAAGTGCAAATGCAACACCTTCCAGAACTGCCTGAGTCATATCTTCTCTGGTGGTATCCATTGTCATACCGATGAAGGTAGCTCTTGCGTTGGGGTTGTTGTGAGGAGAACGCTCACCCATCAGGTAAGGAAGGAAGTATACATGGTTCTCACCCAGCTTGGTGATATTCTTCTGCTCTGCAGGATAATCCTTAGTCTTGATGATTTCATCCATCCACCACTTGTTGCAGCTTGCAGCGGAAAGCATGCAGCCCATCAGATGGTAGCTTCCGTCAGCATGTGCGAAGCTGTGAAGTGCGTTGAACTTGTCTACGCCGAAGTTCTTGGAAGAGATGAAGATTGTTCCGCTGGTTCCCAGGGAAATGTTACACATATTGTCGCCTACGGTACCGGTACCTACAGCTGCTGCTGCGTTGTCACCTGCACCTGCTGCCACCTTACAGGTAGCGGGGATGCCAAGCTCTGCTGCGATCTCGGGAAGAACGGTACCTACAGTCTCGTAAGACTCATAGCAGGTAGCCAGCTGATCCTCGGTGATACCGCAGATGTCACACATCTCCTTAGACCACTTACGGTTCTTAACATCGAATACCAGCATACCTGAAGCATCAGATACATCGGTACAATGAACGCCTGAAAGCTTGTAAGCGATATAGTCCTTAGGAAGCATGATCTTTGCAATCTTTGCGAAGTTCTCAGGCTCGTTGTTCTTAACCCAGAGAATCTTGGGAGCGGTGAAGCCTGCGAATGCGATGTTTGCGGTGTACTCGGAAAGCTTAGCCTTGCCGATTACGGTATTCAGATATTCTGTCTCAGCAGTGGTACGGCCGTCATTCCAAAGAATTGCGGGACGGATTACATTGTCATCTTTGTCCAGAATAACAAGTCCGTGCATCTGGCCGCCGAAGCTGATGCCTGCAACCTGGCTCTTGTCAACGTCCTTGATCAGTTCCTTGATACCGTCCATAGACTGAGCGAACCAATCCTCGGGCTTCTGCTCAGACCAGCCGGGATGAGGGAAATACAGGGGATACTCCCTGGATACGATATTTACGATTTTGCCTTCACTGTCCATCAGCAGGAGTTTTACTGCGGATGTACCTAAATCAACACCAATGTAAAGCATTTTGTTTACCTCCGTTTAATAATTTTGCCCAAAAACAAGGGCGCACTTATGTGCGATTTGCCTTGTGTGTGTTCGAGCACGGTCTAATTTCACTATAACTGTTCTTACAAAAAAAATCAAGCAGATTATCAAGAAAACTCATCGCGGGAAAAAAGAGCATTTTAAAGTTCCTCTTTCGTTGATTTTTCGCTTCTTTTGTGCTACTGTTTAAGAAGCGTTTCGTAAAATCAGCTATAAGTCCGAAGGCTTTTTTGTCGATTATTTCTTAACCGATTACGGTATCGTGCCGCGGCACGCTGATGATGCGGATGTATGAAAGGAGTCACTATGGCTACAATCAAAGAAATCGCCGCTCTGGCAGGCGTATCCAGAGGAACCGTTGACCGTGTACTGAATCATCGCGGAAGCGTGAATCCGGCCACCGCGGAGCGTATTGAAAAAATAGCAAGAGAGCTGGACTACAAACCGAATGTGGCCGGTCTTGTTCTGGCAGCGCAGAAGCGCCGACTGAAGCTTGGCGTTATCCTCTTCTCTCCCGAGAATCCCTTCTATCTCGATGTGCTGGCCGGTGTCAATGACAAGGCCGAGGAGCTTGCGGGCTACAACTGCACAGTCATCGTGAAGCAGATTTCTTCCGGTGTGGAGGAACAGCTGCAGGCCATCGATGAACTGGTGGAGGAAGATGTCAACGGCATTGCCATGGCTCCCTACAACGATGAGCGCATCCGCCTCCGTATCAATGAGCTGTTCCAGATGGGCATTCCCGTGGTAACCCTGAATACCGATATCGAAAATTCCGACCGTATCGCCTATGTCGGTTCCAATTATACAAAGAGCGGTTCCACCGCTGCCGGTCTGATGCGTCTGATGACACACGGTGACATCAACATCGGCATTGTTACCGGTTCCTCCAACATTCTCTGTCATACCGAGAGAATCGCAGGCTTCAAGGAAACTCTGAAGCCCTACAAGGATTCCATTCATATCACTGATATCATTGAAGTGCACGATGACGAAATCGAGAGCTACGAGAAGACAACCAGGCTTCTCACCGAGCACCCCGAGATCAATGCCCTGTATTTTGCAGCCGGCGGTGTTTACGGTGGCTGCCGCAGTGTAAAGTCTCTCGGCAAGCAGAAGGAAATGTGCATCATCGCTTACGACATGGTGCCCACCACCAGGGAACTGATGAGAAAAGGGACCATCGCCGCTGTCATCTGTCAGCAGCCCAAGACCCAGGGCAGCAAACCTCTGGCTCTGCTCTTCACTTACCTGACCACCGGTGAGCTTCCCGAAAAGGAAGAAAATTATGTAGCCGTGGACATTCGAATCAAGGAAAACATCTAAAGCTTTATACTCTTTTTTCAATTCTGTGACATAAAAACCCCGTGCCGCATTCCTGCAGCACGGGGCTTCTTTTTTAATCCTGTTTCAAAAACAAATTATTTAACTGTCAGTACAGCCGTAGCGGAAGAAACTGTCTTGCCATCCTTATCGGTGACTACACAACGGTACTCACGACCGTTCAGTGTCTTATCGGTTCCGACTACGAAGGTCATATTGGCAGTCTTCGCTGCTGCAATACCGGACTTGGTCCAGGTAGTTGCTCCTGCATTTCTGAAGCTCCACTGGTAGGTCAGTTCCTCACCGGTTGCCGCTACGGAGAAGGTGATTCTCTCACCGGCTGCCGCTGTAATGTTAGTGGGCTGCTTGATAATCACAGGTCCTACCTCGCCAACAGTCAGAATTGCTGCGTTTGTTGTTGTGCTCTGGTTGTCTGCATCGGTTACAATACAACGATACTGACGGCCGCTGATGCTCTCACTTGCGGTGAAGGTCATGTTTGCGGTCTTCGCTGCCTTGACACCGGAGTTGATCCAGGTAGTTGAGCCTACATTCATGTACTGCCACTGGTAGGTCAGTCCCTCGCCCTCTGCCTTTACGGAGAAGGTTACGGTCTGTCCTGCTGCTGCGACGATATCTGCAGGCTGGGTAATGATGGCAGGTCCTGTCAGAACGGTCAGTGTTGCTGCATCAGAGATAACAGACCTCTTATTCACATCGGTAACTACACAACGATACTCACGGCCGCTGATGGTATCACTTGCTACAAAGGTCATATTTGCGGTCTTTGCTGCTCTGATTCCTGAGTTAATCCAGGTCTCGGATCCCGCATTCTTAAACTGCCACTGGTAAGTAAGTCCCTCACCCTCTGCCTTTACGGAGAAGGTTACGGTCTCCTCATTCTTTGCAGTAATATCTGCAGGCTGAGTGATGATTTCGGGTCCTGCTTCCTCTACAGTCAGGGTTGCTGCATCGGTGATTGTGCTGTTGCCGTTCACATCGGTTACGATACAACGATACTGACGTCCGTTCAGTGTGCTGTCAGTTCCGACTACGAAGCTCATGTTTGCAGTCTTTGCTGCCTTGATACCGGAATTAATCCAGTTAGGTGAGCCTGCATTTGCAAACTGCCACTGGTAGGTGAGTCCTTCGCCCTCTGCCTTTACGGAGAAGGTTACGCTGTCACCTGCACAAGCGGTGGTATCCTCGGGCTGAGCTGCAATGACAGGTCCTGTCAGTACGGTCAGCTTCACAATGTCACTGATTACAGACTTCTTGTTTGCATCGGTAATCACACAACGGTACTCACGTCCGTCGATGCTCTCACTTGCAACAAAGGTCATGTTTGCAGTCTTTGCTGCCTTGATGCCGGAATTGCTCCAGGTGGTTGCTCCTGCATTTCTGAACTGCCACTGGTAAGCGAGTCCCTCGCCCTCTGCTGCTACAGAGAAGGTTACGGACTTACCGTCTGCCACGCTGATATCAACGGGCTGAGTGGTAATGGAAGGTCCGGGTGCCTCTACAGTCAGAGTTGCCGCATCTGTAGTTGCGCTGTTGCCGTCTGCATCGGTTACGATACAACGATACTGACGACCGTTAATAGTGCTGTCAGTTCCAACCACAAAGGTCATATTTGCGGTCTTTGCTGCCTTGATACCGGAATTAATCCAGTTAGGTGAACCTGCATTTGCAAACTGCCACTGGTAAGTGAGTCCCTCACCCTCTGCCTTTACGGAGAAGGTTACGCTGTCACCTGCACAAGCAGTAATGTCAACAGGCTGAGTTGTAATAGTAGGTCCTGCAGGCAGAACGGTTAAGGTTGCTGCCTCAGAGGTTGCTGTCATACCGGTTGTCTTATCCTTCATTACACAACGGTATTCGCGTCCGTTAATGGTGCTGTCGGTTCCAACCGCAAAGCTCATGTTTGCAGTCTTCGCTGCCTTAATACCGGAACTGATCCAGTTAGGTGAACCTGCATTTCTGAACTGCCACTGATATTCCACATCCGTACCGTCTGTTTCTACGATAAAGCTTGCTGTCTTGCCAACCTGCACGCTGATGCTCTCAGGCTGCCTGATTACCAGCAGAGGCTTCTGCTCCACATACAGTAATACTTCGTCGGAAATAATCTGTCCTACTAATCCGTTAATTACAATGCATCGATAAAGTCTGCCGTCGAGAGCGGTATTGTCTCCCACTGCGACCTTCAGAACGGGTGATTTCGCACCGTCTCCGGTTGCCTGCTGCCATGCGGTATCGGTTACATCCAGGTACTCCCACTGATAGGTCAGATTATTACCCAATACATCAATTGAGAAGGTTGCCTCCGTGCCAACATAAGCCTTGGTATCAACGGGCTGCTGCTTCACATAGATTGCATTTTCGGGAAGTGTTACCTGTACATCAATCATGGTAGATGCATCATCGTTGCCTACCTCAACCTTGTAGTTGCCGGGTGCCAGGAAACCGTTTGCATCGGTCTTTGCAGGTGTTCCGTCTGCATTGAAGAACATTTTGGTTACAAAATCATAAAGTTTCCAAAGCGCGTCGTTAAAGCTGAAGTTCTTGATTTCTCCTGCGTCGTCCACGGTCTCGAATTCCCAATCATAACCCATCTGAGGTCTCATAGGATTGTAGTAGCCGCCGACAGTATTGCCGCTGACGCTCCAGGTATTTCCGCTGATGTCATGATAAACATTAGCGTATGCATAAATTGAATTACTCTTGTTAGGCTTTCTGTAATTGCTGCTTACATAAGGAATTACAGGTTTGGTAACAGCAGGAACATTATTAGCGCTTACGGAAGGCTTCACTGCATTGTTGCCGCTGATTGAATTGTTTCCGCTTACGGAAGAACCTGTGCCGCTTCCGGCAGTACCGGTTGCAGGTCTGTTATTGCCGCTGATGGTTGTATAAGCAGGCTTCTTCACAGGAACATTGTTTCCGCTGACATAGCCCATCGGGATTTCATTGATAACTGTGTTAGCGGGTGCGCGTGATGTAATCTGGCCGCCATAATACATATTGCCGCTGACAGATAAGCGGTTGTAGCCCCAGGTGCCGTAAGGAATTATCGTAGAAGCACCGGAAACCTCCTTCACTTCCTTCAAAGCAGAAATCTGTTCAAAGTGAATTGTATTGTTTGCTGTGCTGCTCGTTACATTCAGAATGTACTTTCCTGCATGGAAAGGTACCAATGCTCCGCCTGTGAAGGAATAATACTGATCCTTCTCAATGTCGTAAACCAGAATGGTTGCATATCTGTCTGTATAGAATACCAGCTGTGTATCCATAGGTACATCCAGTGAGAAGCAATTGTATCTGACGCTGGGGCCAACACTGTACTTCAGGCCCTTACGCATGGGAATATAGTCTACATTATCCTTTACTTCAATCTCGGTGGTTGCTTCCATATCAAAGTTTGTAAAGGACATCTTTAATGTATAAGTACCCACATTAAGCTTTTTGTAAGTAGAATATTCTTTGCCTTCACTGTCTACAACTGACAGGGTGTGAGGATAAATATCACTCCAAAAATTCATGAATGACAGCAAATTATCCTGAGTGCTGTATCCTGACTTTGTGGTGTATCTGATTAAGAAGGCGTTCTCATTTCCGGATATGCTGTTCCACTTGAAAAGTCTGTTCATATCAAGATCATAGGGAACAATCTCAACCTCTTCCAGTTCATCAAACTTCACATACTGGACCAAGAAATCCTCTACATGAGGGCAAATCTCCAGGTAATAAATGCCGGGCTCAGAATTAGGATTAAGCCATACATATGAGCCGTCCTGAGCACGCAGGTTGAAATCATAAGGTCCGTTGCCTATCGCTCTGTATGACGCAGTCACATCATCAATCACAATCTTGAAATAAGAGGTAACATTTACTCCTTCAACGTAGAACCTCTCATTTACTGCGACCTCGTTCTCAACTTCTCTGACCTCAAATTCGAAACCGGTATGAACACCATTCTGAGCGCAAAGAACGCAGGTATAGGTTCCCACAGGAAGACGTTCCCAACCGCTGTGATAAATATTTCCACCATCAGCAACATGATAACCGTCAATATAACTAGACATATTGCCCGAAGTAATCTCGCCGATTTCCTCAGTGCCGTCGTCATAGTACTTCTTGATACGCAAACCGTTCAGATTAAGATTACCGACATTCGCAAAAGGAGCATAGTAAACCTTGGTTGCGGGCTCTTCAAGAATCTCATAGGCTGTGAGTTCTTTCTGTTTCTCTACAACAAGATGAATTGTACCGGATGTTGTACCGTAATAGAATTTATATCCAATCACATAGGTCTGACCGGCCTCCAGCCTGCAATTCATTCTGAAGTTTCCGTTGCCGTTGCCATCATCATTAGATGTAAGGAAATATTTTGATGCAAGATATCCGAAAGTATCCGAATAACCTGTACTGGTCGAATAAATGTTGTAGGTACCGGTTACTTCAGGAATAAATGTAACAACACCAATCTCACCGGTGCCGACATTCAAATCATGCTCACCGATTCCGATAGCACTTGCAGGAACAAACTTAAAGTAACTCTCAGATAAACCATCGAAGTATCCACTCATGCAAATCGTAAACCGATACTCCTGCGCTGTAAGGTAATAGTATTCTGAACCGCTGATTACCTGACCGATACCATCAATCCTATAGTTTGCAGAAATATCTGACGGGAGTTCCAATCTGTAAGCGCCGGGAGTTTCAACCTGCAGCCTGAATGTATAATATTTGCCAACCTTGACATTGACTCTTTCTTCTGTCTCAATCGCAGGATAATCCAGGATTGCAAAAGGAACCTCGAATTCATTTTCGTCAACGATGTAATGTCTGCAGTACTCTCCGATTTCATTAATATCGTAAAATTCTACCTGGTTATGATCTGCGTCATAGTCGGTATATAAGCTATCGAAATATTCGTAATACTCAGCAGAATATGCTGATACATGAAGTTCACTTCCATCTTCAAATTCCAGAATGAATACGCAGTCATCAAACATAGACCCGTGATATTCATCAGGATATTGCTGTACGGGTTCTTCGGTTCTTACCCCTGCCACTCTGGGCAGCTCTGTTACGGTCAGTGTATGACTTCCTGCATTGTTGCCATATCTGGACAGCACAGCCACATAGTAGGACTCACCTGCCTGCAGAGCCACCTTCTCATTGATATTGAAGCCTTCATCATATGAGTTATCTGCTGAAAACATCGTATAAATGTTGCCATAGATATCTCTCCGATAGATTGCAATCTGGGGATCCCAATCACCTGTGGTGTGGAAAATATACTTCACATCTCTCTCCGGCGTGATTGTATACACAAAGTTCTGATACTCACATCCGGGGATCTCAACGGTCTGATTAACGGGGAGCTCATCAGGTTTCTTGATGGTTACCTTTGTTTCCTGCACAGAACGATTAAAGAATGCCAGTTTATAAATACCACTGTTCAGATAATAAGTTTCTACGCCGGGCATCCATTCATTTCTTGAGAATGCCTTATCAACCGCTCCGCCGCCGATACCGGGTTCGTAAACCCTGATTTCCACATCATTGTCTGCTGAATCAGAGCCGAACACATACCATCCGGGTTCCGTGATAACCAGTTTCTTTATTTCGGAGCGGCCGCCAGGAAGATCAATCATCTCTCCGGGCAGGAATTCGTCCAAATCCGCCCAATCTATACAGGTAACCGGAACATCAATTACACAGTTGCCACTTGTGAACCGATACAGATACTCCCCTGCGTACAGGTATGAAAGGTAATCCATACCGTCATAAACTTCCTCATAATCAGAATCATCTGTCAGAGTACCATCCGGTCTGTAGACACCCATGTTATTAATGTACAGATTCCATGCGTCTGTTCGACTGGTTAATATTTCAGTAGTATCATCTTCGAAGGTAACCTTGAATTTCAATCCGACAAAATCAAAATAGCCCTCGCGATAGAATCTCCATTCTTTTCCTTCATCAACCAATTCTAACGCTTTAACATCCTTGCGCCTTGCAATTGTGAATTTTATGTCATCCGCATCTGTTTCGCTCTCGTTTAATACATTAAATCTGAGCTCTTCTCCCTGATTCAGATAAATCTGGTATGCATGCGCATCATCGGTTCCGGGATACAATGTATTGCCGCCGTTATCATATGAGTGCAGCCAGGTTCTCAGGTTCGTAACTTCACTCACAGTAAAGAACCAGTCGTAGTCACCGCTCTCTTCTGCGCGGAAGGTGTACATTGCTTTTTCACCGGGCTGCAGAGACAGTTCATACTCTCCTTCAGAAATATCAGTCGGCTCCACAATGTCAAACGGAACTCTTATTTCATGGCCATACAGTTCACATGCTCTGTAATATCTTCCGCAGGGCAAGAAATTAATATAATCCCAGGTCTGAAATTCTGTTCCCTCGGCACTCAGAATTCTTACATTCTCTTCATGTACACACCATGCATAATCATTATAATTGACAGACTCTTCTGCTCCATCCGAATATACAACGGTCACAATTCTTCTGCCCTCGGGCCGATACTGATAATCTCCCAGACAAGCCTGATCGACAAAACCGGGATCTGTGAGATAACAGTCAGTAATTGTTCTGTTTGCCTCGATACGAAGTTCAATTGCGCCTTCCTCATCGCCGGCATAGAAACGGCAGCCGATTGCATAAACTTCACCTGCTTTCAGATATCGGCTCATCCAGAAGTTTGAACCATCTCCATCATCATCACTATCGGCATACACATCGCTTCCACGCAGATAACCGTAGGTGTCCTCGCCATCATTTGCGGAGTAGATTACATAGTCACCGAATGAATCGGGAATAAATGTTACTACTTTAGTTTCCCCTGCATTAACCAAAAGGCTT
Source organism: Acetatifactor sp. (assembly GCA_045597705.1). GTDB lineage: Bacteria > Bacillota > Clostridia > Lachnospirales > Lachnospiraceae > Acetatifactor. The sequence goes on along the minus strand of JAZLKR010000009.1, from coordinate 80,899 downwards.
GTGGCTCCGACTCCAACCGTTTCTGCTTCCTGCAGCATTACATAGGAATTCTCATCATATTGGCTCAGACTTATATAAGGAGTATATACACCGGCCTCCAAACAGTAATACTCTGTATCAAATAATCTATCATGGTAGGATAAGCCTACACTTACAACTACATTTTCAGGTCCTGTTACTCTGTAGATACCCGCTTTCTCTATCTTCAGTCTGAGAGTATTTACAGATTCTTCATCCACTGCAGCCTTCTTACCGACTTCAAGAACGATGGGTTCTGTTACGGTTAAGGTAATTGTATTATCTGCATCTCCCACAAAAGCATGGAAAACATAGTTTCCGGGCAACAGCCAACCACTTTCGTCCCATACTTCTTCCGCATCATCGACACGAGTACCGTTTTCGCAGCTCAGGTAACTGTCAGTGACAAGTACAAACCATTTTAAGGCACCAACATATGAATTGGGAATCTCCTCCGTGCTGTCATCCTCGTAGGTAACCTTCAGCATCAGGTCTGAATAAGTAATAGAATTCTGATAGCCAATCTTCCAGGGCATCGTACTGTTTACCAGCTCGCTGCTCTTGATTTCCTTCAGTCTTTCAATTCCAAATACGGCATCCTCATCCCAATAGCCACAATTCTGGAAACAGAACAAATATGTTTCTCCGGCTTCCATGTAACGAGTACCGCAGAAGTTCATGCTCTCGCCGCCGTTGTCAATCATGCATTCGTGACCGTTTTCATAGTAGCGCAAAAGGAAATCGCCCATGCCTTCAGAATACAGCATATATCTGCCGGAGGTTTCAGGAGTAAAGGAGTAATAATACTGGCCGTATCCTTCCGCATACAGCTGCTTTCTGCCCTCTGAAACCTTCTCTGCGCCGTTCATCCGTACATAGAAGTCGCCATAATAATCATTGATTACACTAACATAATAGATACCGGGCACTAACTTGTAATTGAACATGCCATCTGCAGATATCTCATTATGCTCCGCATCATAGACCGTGCAAGCCCACTGATAAGGCACTTCAATATGATAATAACCGGTTTCGCTGATGTTATAGGCCAGAACAAGCTGCTCCTCATATCCCAACAGATAGGTTTCGCCAAGTTCACCCTCCGCCTCGGAATAATTGTAGGCCATCTGAATTACAACATCCATGCTGCCGACAGTGCCATCCTCAAAGCCAACACCTATAAAGTACTCCTGACCTGCAGTCAACGGTTCATTAAAGCGGAAGTTCTCGGTCTCTCCGTCACTGCTGCTGTATTGATAAACATCGCCGGTATGGAGATAAGCCAGTGTATTAACATCTCCGGTAGAATAAATGTCATATCTTGATGAAACAGCTGGTACAAATCTGAAATATTCCAGTCCATCTACCTCTGTTATTTCCGCAACGAAACTTCCCACCTCAACATCGGTTGCAGCCTGCAGTCCGACAGTAATGCCTGTCTGTTCGTAGGTTGCGTCAAACTCCATGGTTAATGTTCCCTCAGTAAGGCGCAGCCATGTTGAATTATTATAAACAGAAATGAAATTATCGTTATTCTTTACATTGAAAATGCAGTTTCCGGGATTAATGACTCTGTAATATCCGTTCGAAACATGATAGGTGATAACATTGTATGTTTTTGTGTTTGTCGTATAAGTTTCCCCAACAGTTCCCTGAATAATATTAAGGTCTGCTGCAATGAAATATGCGCCGAAGAGAAGGTTACCTATCCTGAAATACTTATAATAAGCACCCTTCTCAATTTCGGCCAGGGAGATTTCATTGCCCGAGGCATCGGTGTAATATACATCGTTTACCAGTTCATCCCACTCGGGAGTACCGCAGACAACAGTTACAGTACTGCCGTCACCGTAGGTCATGACACATTGCATGCCGATTGGCTCGAAATCCACACCGCTGTCCCACTGGTAGAAGCTATTATAGGAGTCAATGATGTAGTAAGCGACGATACCTGTCTCACATTCAATGGTTACCTCCATATCATCGGCATCCTCAGAACCATAGAAAACAACCAGATAATATGTTTCGCCTGCCTCCATCCAATACTGCATGCGGAAATCGTTTTCCTCTTTATATCCGTCAGTGGTATTGAAACCACCGTTATACATGATGTACGCACCCGCGTCATGCTTCGCATTCGAAGAATAGAAGTTATAGTAGGAAGAAACCTCAGGTACAAACTTCATAAAGGCATAATTATCCGCATAGACAGTGGATGTTCCTTCTGTGACTGCCGGATATTCAGCGGGAATCAGGCTGAAGGAATGCTCCTCCTCATCCCACCAACTGGTAATTGTCAGTTCGATACTACCCCTATAAAGAATGTCCCACTGATTGAAACCTGTCGAATAAGAACCACCCCATCCACTGACATGAAGGTCAATGCGTGTACCGTCATACAGAGGCTTGTAGAATCCGGTCGTCGGTACATCAAATCTGATGGTAGTAACTGTGTTGGGCTGCAAGGTATATGTTTCGCCAATCACACCGTCAAATTCTACCTTTTCGGGAACAGTCTGACGGAAGGAGAAAGCTGCAGCTTCTTCCCCATCTGCCTTGGTATTCAGCGTTACAAGGAAATAATAGTTGCCGGCACCCAATGCGTCACCGGACTGATAACAGCCGTAATACATTCCCCAGAAGTCATAAACTTCTACGGTGTAATCATCTGCATTTGTGAAGGTAAACTCCAGCTTACTGCTGTCTTCCGGTGCAAAATGGAGGCGAAGAACCTTTCCTGTTTCCAGAGAATACTGCTGTTCGGGAACGATATCAGCTATCGGATTAACTGTGAAAGGAACCTCCAGAGAAATTCCCTTTATTTCACTGTGTCTGATTGCGTTACCTGTCCATGACAGCTTGGAAAGATTAATTGAGTTATTATACTCGTCTGAATACCACACACTGTATTCTTCTTCATTCCACTCTTCGCTGCCGTAGACAAAGGGCTTCTTATAGCCATCTTCCGCAATCAGGGAAATAACAAGACCCTCAGGAATATACTCTCCTTCTCCTGCTTCAATCGCAGTAACGGAAGGCTCTGTGCTGATTGCATAGGAAACAAAGCTGTAATGTCTTTCAATTACCAGCTGAATGGGACCTGTCATACTCTGGCTGTAAAACTTCACGCCAATATAGTAGGTCTTGCCTGCTTCCAGGTCACGCCCAAAGAGGAATTGACCGTCACCATAGCTATCGTCATCGGCTTCCAGACCTGTGTTTTCAGCTGCAAAATAGCCATAGGTATCATCGCTTCCGACCGAATAAATGTCAAATCTTCCTGACACAGTCGGAACAAACCGGAAGAATACTGCAGAACCACCTTCTGTAATATTTACCTCAGTGCGACCTTCTTCTATATCCCGACAGCCCAGCAGACTTGCTTCCAGGCCGGAAAAATAAACACTGTCAAGGTTCAACTCATAAGTACCCTCGTCCAGATACATCCAGTCTCGGCCGTCGGATGTGATAAGCTCTATTACATTACCACGAACAGAATGGAAAGTAAGAGGAATTCCTTCTTCATGTCTGATACTGTAATATCCGGCAGAAAGATTGTAGGTAATGTTAAGAATTGTGCCTTCTTCCACAGTATAACCAGTTCCAACAATACCCTGCTCTTTATAAACAGGTGCCGCAGTAAAGCCAATAGAAACATAATTTCCGGCAAATTCAAAGCATCTGCTATAATAACCGGTGCCGATATCTTCAAGTTCGACCGAGTTACCGTATCCGTCGGTATAGTAAACATTGCTCTCCAGTGCATCCCACTCAGGAGTGCCATAAGTCATATATTGGGTACTTCCGTCACCATAGATAACTTCAAGGGTCAGGCCTACGGGTTCATACTCTCCACCATCCAAAATATTATAGTTTGCATAAAAACCGCCAACCTGTACACATCCTACAATACCGGTCTCTGCTTCAATCACAACATCCATGGATGCAGTATGATTATCCGCAAAGCGAGCACCAAGATAGTACTCCGATCCGGCTTCCATCCACTTCATGATGCGGAAATTCATTTCCATACCACCATCGTTATTCTGCAGATAGTCACCGGTGGCATCCGCCAGATAGCCGTAAGTATCAAACGCTGTTTCAGAGTAGAAATTGTAGTAACCGGTTGTGGCAGGAACGAACTTCAGGAAAGCGCAATCATCTGCAAGCACAGTGTGGCGTCCTGCTTCTACCGTCTGATATTCAGGGACAGCAAATGTAAGGGTACATGCCTCGTTCTCCGCCAAGGTACTAATCTCTACAGTGTAGGTACCTGCTCTGTAGAACTCCCATCCGGACTGAAGAGGGCTATACCAATTGTCATAGTTGTTGTACATTGTTGCCACGCCGTTGGCTCCGCTGTACAGCAACTTGTAGAATCCTGATTCTGCAATCTCATAAGTAATCGTCGTATTGAAATCAGGCTGCAGGGTGTAGCTTGCACCTAATTCACCGGTAAATGCTGATTCTTCAGCTGTAGTAATCCGGAAAGAGAAGGTACTATCTTTTGAATCGTCGGTCTTACCATTGCAAACCACTTCGAAATACATATCTTCGCCAAACACATAGCCGCTTTCAACCTCTCCCGGTCCATATCCATAAGGATTATGGCTGCTGACATGCACATCCTCTGCATTGGTAAATGCATATACTATCTTTGTATTCTCTTCCGCATTCCAATGGAAACGGAGAGTCTTTCCGGGCTCCAGAACATACTCCTGCCCGGGAACACCCAATGCAATCGGGGTAACGGTAAACGGTACATCCAGAAAAGTATCGTACAGATAGCTTCGTCTGATTACTTTTCCATACGATTGATAACTGGAAAGATTTACATGGTTCCATTTTTCATCAAAGAAATCATAGCCTGTCTCTGCAAGATACCATTCATCAGTGCCGTAAGTCAAAGTGATACCATCGCCGCTATCATCAATTAGCCGAACTATCATTCCGTCCGGCTGGTAGTATCCGTCACCGGCCTCAATGGAAGTTTCGAAAGGTTCTGTAATAATCTCGTAGGAAACATAGTTTCGAACCTTCTCAATGACTACATTGATAGTACCGGGTTCAGGGCCGTAAAAACGAGTACCGATAAAGTAAGCCTTTCCTGCCTCCAGATCCAAAGCAAAGCGGAAGTTAGTTCCTGCACCGTCATCGTCGCTTTCAAGATAGCTTCCATTCGGCTCATCAATAAAATATCCATAGGTATCATTGTCACCTACCGAATAAATATAGTAGGTTCCGGAAGTTTCAGGAACAAACTTGAAATATTCTGTATAAATCTCTTCGCCAATAACAGCCGCAAAGCGACCTTCTTCCACTTCAGGAACAGAAATCAGACTTACATTTTCGTCATTTTCAGTCTGGTTTTCCACAGACAGTGTATATTTTCCTGCCTGAAGATATACCCATGTTCTCAAATCACTCGAAATGTTATTTCCATTTTCCTTCTTCAATGCCACAGCTAAATTCAAAGGCGCACTGACTCTATAAAAGCCTTCGGGAACTTCATAAATGATATCAGCTGTGGTATTGCGACACACTTCATATGCAGTATCTAAAGCACCGTCAATTTCATCTGCATACACTTTATACGCTGTAAAAGATATGCTGACTCTCTGTCCGGCCAGGCAGAAATTTCTTTGATACTCACCGGGACTAGAAATAACATCGACCATATTCCCGTTTGCATCGGTATAGTAGACATCGCTCTCCAGTTCATTCCAACGAGAAGTGTCGTAAACAACCTGTTCGGCGCTTCCATCTGAGTAAGTCAATTCGATGGTCAGATCGGTAGGTCCATAACTCTCCTCCAAATCAAGATAAAAGAGTGGATTGTATTTACCGATTACTGCTGCGTCGACAACATACTTTTCTTCCTCGGGAGTTTCTGATTCAAGAGGAGTTACCTTGAAGGAGAAGCTCATATCCTGTGAACTCGAACTACTATCTTCAGTCAAAAGCGCATAATAGTAATCATCTGCCTGCATTTCATACGCTTCAATACGATTTCCCAATCCATCATAACACTCTAACCGGTAGGTTTCCGCATTCGTGAGATTATATTCTATTGTACTTGTCTCTTCCAGGCAATAATGGAAATAGCGGGGTTCACCGTTCAAGCTATATTCCCTTTCGGGGACCCATTCTTCAACAGGATCGATTGTAAACGGAATCTCCAAATCATACCCCATGAAATTACTATGTCTAATTGCCGGTCCGGCATAGGTAAACTGAGAAAGATTAATGGGGTTATTCTGGTCATCTGAATACCATACATCCCTCTCGTAGTCATCCAATTCATGATCATAGGTATAAGAATAGTTCTGTCCGTATTCATCAACAAGCACAAATTGCAGTCCCTCTAAATCCAATCCATCTTTTGTGCTCGAATCGAGAAGACCCTGTATTACCGTGGTAACGTTCGGAAGCGCTTCAATATTACATGAAACAAATTCCGGAGACTTCTCAATCGCAATCTCAGCAGCGCTCCACTCATCATCGTAGCAGCCTTCCAATGCGAGGAAATACTTTTTCCCTGCCTGCAGAGTAGCAGAAAAGTTGAAAAATACATCGTCAGCAAGCACATTGCCGGTCTCATCCTTCAGATATCCATAGCAGGGCTCTGACTCTTCGGTTGTATAGATTCTATATCTGCCGGTCACAGAAGGGATAATCTGATAGTAATCCACCTGTCCTTCAATCACATTAAGATTAAAAGTGCCCAATGTTGCCGTGGTCGGCTCGTCAATAGCGATAGTGGTGTTGGAAACACCTGTCGCATCAACATACAATGTATGCGTACCGCCTGCCACCAGGTACCACCCATCTTCCGTGTTTATCTGGCCGCCCATATCATCCGTCAGAGTAATCGTACATCCGTCAGGATTTGCAATCTTGTAATATCCTGCCTCCAGATAGTAACTAATCTCCATCTGGCTGCCGCCGGGCACGTCAATCAATGAGCCAACAGTTCCCTCAAGGGTAGTTGCCTCCAACGAAGTTGCCGTAATCTGTTCTGCCACAGTTTCCTCTGCTACAGAAGTCACACCTTCCTCAGCTTGTACAATGGGTGTTTCCGTCACCAGCATTGCCAGTGCCAGGAAGCCTGCCATCCATTGTTTCCACCTTCTCTTTCTCATTTGTATTCCTCCGAATTAATTTATTCTTAATAAATGAATGCAATTACGAATATTTTACCATAAGCCGATAACAACAGCAATAAAAAAGCCTTGATTTTCCTGCCCTTTTCTTGTCATTTTTTCGTTATAATTCCTTCATTTTTTGCGCCGACACACTTGTCATTTTCAACATATTGTGGTATGCTTTTAGGGTATGATACGAAATCTTGATTTCTATCGCTTTTTTACTGTTTGGGGGAAAGAAACAGAAGATGAATCAGTCGAATTTGGCAAGAAATGCATATATGCTGCGGGGCCGGCTCTCTAAGAAAGGCTACATGAGATGGTGGCACTCCTTCTGCGGAAGAAGTGAGGTTACCGGTGAAATCCGCACTTTCTTTATAGAGTTTCTGGTTATGAATCCCGGTCTTGGCGGTGATACGCCTATTCTGGGTCAGCATCCATATTACAAAAAGAGAGGGATGAAACCCTCCTATGTCTGCATCAAGGCTGGTGTCTTCCCTTCTGCGGAAGGCGGCGACGGTATGCAGCTCCACAATTTCTACCCGATTTCTTCCCTGAGAACAACCCCCAGCCCCTTGATTATGCAGGTAGATGACTGTTTCTACAGTGAAGAGCGTCTGGAAGGTTTCGTTTCCGTCACAAGAGGGGAATCCAGACATGCTTCCCTGATGTCCGATACCGGTTCCATGGAATGGAGTCTGGAGGTGCACAAGGCAGTTTCCTGCAACACCGGTATTCTGGCAAGTCCTCTGTTTCAGGCCATCAACGCCCTTGACAGCTATTGGCACGGTGAAGGCATCAAGTCCTTCTTCCGCGGCACAGTGGTATTAAACGGTCTGGTTTACGAGGTGCTTCCCGAGTTCAGCAACGGTTACGCCGACAAGCATTGGGGCAAGAGCTTTAACCGCCCCTGGATGCAGTTTGCCTGCGGCAAGCTCACCAGCGCCAAATCCGGTCAGGTGCTCCGTCACTCCGTGCTGGCCATCAACGGCTGCTGTCCCCGATTCCTGTTCCTGCCTCTGCGCAGAAAGCTGTTGATTCAGCTGACCTACACCGGCGAGGATTTCGAATTCGGCTTCCAGCCCTTCCTGCTCTCCCGCGTCCAATGGGAAACCAAGGAAACCGGCAAGCGCTTTGTCTGGCACATTCTGGCGCAGAACAAAACCTCTGTCATCAAAATCTCCGGTACCTGTACCAAGGAGCAGATGCTTTCCATCCGCTATGAGGATCCCGACGGGCGCAAATCCCCCGTTCCTCTTCTGGCCGGCGGCAGTGCAGTGGGTAAGATTGAACTGTTCAAACGAACTCCCGGCGGTCGTGAACTGATTGACACGCTACAGATGGAGCAGGGCTTCTGTGAATACAGACCTGACTAGGTTAATACAAAAATAAACCCGAGTCCTTCGACTCGGGTTTTCTCATTTTCAGAATCGCTTATTTTGTAATCTCCAAACCCGCAGGTCCTTCAATAATCAAACCAAGGTCACCCAAAGTGCCGCCGCCGGCAATTTCACCGTTGTGGTCACCGTTGATGATATGAATGGTGTTTCCGTTTGCGGTATACTTTGCATTCCAGCTGTCGGAAATCTTCACATCACCGCTGAAATGAATATCGATTGCCCAGTTCTTAATCTTGGAATCGGAAGGATTTGCCAGGGAAACATTCAGCTGATACTTGTTCACGCCCTTCTCTTCCCACTGGCTTCCCAGGGAAACGGTTACCTCAAGGCCGCCGCTCTGGAATTCCTGCACATCCTCCACGGGCTGGCTGCCGGTGTCTTCCTTCTTCTCACCTTCCGCAGACATGGACTCCTTGCCGGTAAGCATCTGATACAACCACTTACCCTGAGGGCTTAAATCGCTCTCGGTGAAACCGCTGGTCTTGGAAACGCTGCTCTTAATCAGGCAGGCAGACTCGCTCTTGTTGGCAAGTGCCCAGCAGATGTAGCTGACATTGTTATCATCCATGGTTTCAATCCACTTCTGTGCGGAAGACTTATCCAGGCCGCCGTTGCCGCTGGCATCACAGATACCGTACTCGCTGACGAATACGGGCAGGCCCGCCTTGATGGCATCGGTCATGGTCTTTCTCAGATCATCCTTATGAGTTGCCGCATAGAAATGCAGTGCATACATAACATTATCATATTCCGTAATAGGATCTGCCGCAGCCTCGTCCACTCTCTGGGACCAGTTGGGAGTACCTACAATAATCACTGCGTCGGGATCGTTTGCACGAATCACGGGGATTACCTCAAGCGCATACTTCTTGATATCAGCCCAGCCGGTGCCTCCGTTCGGCTCGTTGCAGATCTCGTAAATCACATTGTTGTTGTCCTTGTACTTCTTGGACATGCAGTCGAAGAAGTCAATTGCCTCGTCCTTATATTTTAAAGGAGTCAGGTCGTGGAGAATGTGCCAGTCGATGATGACATACATATCGTTATCTGTCGCATACTGCACGCCGCGGTAAATGATATTCTTCAGGTCTTCCTTGTTGCCGTCCTCACAATAGCCCTGATTCTCAGCGGTGTACATAGCAAGACGCATTACATTTACATCCCAGTCATTTCTGAATTCTCTGAACGCATTCTGGTCCACAAAGCCGGGGAACCATGCAATACCATGAGTGCTGATACCGCGCAGCTGAATAGGGTTGCCGTTCTGGTCGCACAGATCGGTTCCGACTACCTTAAGCGCTCCGCTGTTGGCGGGAGTCGCCAGGTCGCCCTCTCTCTTCTCTGCAAGAACAACCTCCTTTTCCTCAGAACTCTCTGCAGTCTCCTCTGAACTCTCAGCCTTCGCTGTCTCGCTCTCCTTCACTGTCTCGGAAGAAGCTGCTGTCTCCTTCTCTGCAGTCTGTGAAGCTTCTGTCTCTGCAGCCTGTGCTTCCTTTCCCACAGCAGAATCATTCTTTCCGCCTTTACTCATTCCCAGATTATAGCAAATCAGTCCGATACCGATCATGCAGAGAATGATGCCTACTGCCAGGACAATCCATGAAGTCTTTTTCATATCCTTCATCTTCCTTTCCTCTTTCGTGTTTCTCTTTCATAAGATGTTTCCATCTAAATCATTACTACCATACCACATTTTCGAAGGGTTTCAATGCCAAATTGTGATAAATAGAAATGTGCCCGTACACATATCAAAAATTTCTTCAATAACTCAAAAAGGCTCCCGTCGGAATCCCGACAGGAGCCTGAAAAGTACACTTCAAAAATTAGATACAGGTGTATCCGCCGTCAACAGCAAGGTTCTGGCCGTTTACATAGGTAGAAGCGGGAGAAGCAAGGAACAGTGCTGCGGTATCCAGCTCGCCCTCCTTACCATATCTCTGCAGAGGAATGTTACTCTTTGCGATAGACTGGAAGTAGTCAGAATCAAGAGTCTCTGTGGTCAGATCGGTGTAGAAGTAACCGGGACAGATAGAGTTAACGGTGATGCCGTACTTACCCCACTCAGCTGCAAGAGCTCTGGTCATGTTAACAACGCCGCCCTTTGCTGCATGATAAGGAGCGGAACCAACGATCATGTTACCAACAAGACCGTACATGGAAGCGATGTTGATGATACGGCCGTACTTAGCCTTGATCATCTCCTTACCAAACTCACGTGCACACTTGAAGGAACCGAACATATCGATGTTCATCTCATGCTCGAACTGCTCATCGGTGATGTCCTCAGCAGGGCCAACTGCGCCGGTACCTGCATTGTTCATCAGAATATCAACACGGCCAAACTTCTCCATGGTTGCTGCAACTGCTGCCTTAACCTTCTCGGTATCGGTAATGTCACAAGCGAAAGGAAGACACTTAACGCCGTACTCAGCCTCGATAGCTGCTGCATTCTCGTCAAGAAGGTTCTGTCTTCTTGCAAGAAGTACAAGGTTTGCGCCCTGGCTGGCGAAAGCCTTAGCCATCTGAAGGCCAAGTCCTGTAGATGCGCCGGTTACAACTGCAACCTGGCCGGTAAGATCAAAATAGTTCTTCATAAAATAACCCTCCGTATTGGTAGCTTAATGCCCCATAATTTGATAAAAAAAGCATACCATTTTTTAAGTATTTTCGCAAGAAGAAAGCGCCACCAAAAAGGTGACGCTTTTGCTTAAATACTGTAATCAAAGTTTTCGGTTCGTCGAAGACGCTTCTCCACCAGATCTGCAATGGTGATGCCGTCGATTACATTATTGATGGCATCGTACAGTTCCTTCCAGACATCCAGGGTTTCACAGGTATCTGCCCTGTCGCAATTCACGATTCCGGAGTCCAGACAGGCTACGGGAGCCATGGAACCTTCCGTCAGACGCAAAATCATTCCGACGGTATACTCTTCCGGTTTTTTAGACAGGCGATAACCGCCCTGAGCACCTCTCACACTGGAAACATAACCAGCCTTATTCAGCATTGCAATAATCTGCTCCAGATATTTCTCTGAAAGCTCCTGTCTTGCTGCAATATCCTTCATCTTAATACAGGTACCGTTATCATTCAGTGCCAGGTCCAGCATTACTCGGACCGCATATCTGCCCTTCGTCGAAATTTTCATCGGGAAACCTCCAAATTACTAGCCTTCTGTGAACATAGGGGAAGACAGGTATCTGTCACCGGAGTCGGGAAGCAGTGCCACAATGGTCTTACCCTTGTTCTCGGGGCGCTTTGCCAGTACAGAAGCTGCATGAAGAGCGGCACCGGAGGTGATACCTACCAGAATACCTTCGTTGTGAGCAATCAGTCTGCCGGAAGCAAATGCCTCGTCTGTGGTTACGGTGATGATCTCATCGTAAACCTGAGTGTCCAGGATAGAAGGTACAAAACCTGCACCGATACCCTGAAGCTTGTGAGGGCCGGGCTTTCCACCGCTCAGAACGGGTGAATCAGCGGGCTCTACAGCTACTATTTTAACATTGGGATTCTTAGACTTCAAGTACTGACCTACACCGGTTACGGTTCCGCCGGTACCAACACCTGCTACGAAAATATCAGCCTGGCCGTCGGTATCCTCCCAGATCTCGGGACCGGTTGTGCCGGTATGAGCAGCGGGGTTAGCAGGGTTATCAAACTGACCAAGGATTACTGCACCGGGGATTTCCTTCTGCAGCTCCTCTGCCTTTGCGATGGCACCCTTCATGCCCTTAGCGCCTTCGGTCAGAACCAGTTCTGCACCGTATGCCTTCAGGAGAACTCTTCTCTCAACGCTCATGGTATCGGGAAGTGTCAGGATTGCTCTGTAGCCCTTAGCTGCTGCTACACTTGCAAGGCCGATACCGGTGTTTCCGCTGGTAGGCTCGATAATGGTTGCGCCGGGTTTCAGAAGCCCCTTTGCCTCTGCATCCTCAATCATGGAGAGCGCTACTCTGTCCTTAACGCTGCCTGCGGGGTTGAACAGCTCTACCTTTGCAAGAATGGTTGCGTCTGTCACGCCTGCTGCCTTAGAAAAATTGCTTACCTGAACCAAGGGTGTTTTTCCAATCAATGCTGCTGCATTTGCATAAATCTTTGCCATAATAAAATCCTCCTCATAATCTGTTGTTTTGCTCTTTCCTACTATCTCGGTAGGAATGTTATGAATTGACTATAAACCCATATGAGGACTTTGTCAACAACTAATTTTCTATTTTTTTCTATTTCTGAGAAAGCCCCAATTTCAGCCAAAAAGTTGACACTCCATCAGAGCTTTTGTATACTGAAGTGTAATGCTTTGTTTCTATATATTATGAGCAGAAGGAAAAGGAATAAACATGACAACCACACCGATTACCGCAAAAAAGACAGCGCCCTGCGGCAAGACCTACACCGTAACACCTGTCATTCCGAATAAAGACGCGAAAACCACTCCTCTCTTCGTGAGAGTTCCCGGTTCCAAGAGCATCACCAACCGCGCCCTGCTGTTGGCTACTCTGGCCGACGGCGTTTCTACCTTAAAGGGAGTTCTCTTCTCCGATGATTCCAGACACTTTTTAAAATGTGTACAGGATTTGGGCTTCGAGACCACTGTAGATGAAGAAAATGCCGTTATCACCGTAAAGGGAATGGGCGGAGAGGTTCCGTTGAAGGAAGCTTCCCAGTATGTTGGCAGCGCCGGCACAGCCGCTCGCTTCCTCACCGCATACCTCGGCATTTCCAACGGCACCTATCATATGGATGCTTCCGCGCAGATGCGCAAGCGCCCCATGGCTCCCCTTCTGAATTCATTGAAGGAGCTGGGCTGCGAGGTTCTCTATGACGACAAGGCTGCCGAGGAAGGTCATTTTCCTTTCACCCTGAAGAGTCACGGCTTCTGCAAGAACGAGATTACCGTTAACATCGATTCCAGCAGCCAATTTATGAGTGCTCTGCTCATTGCTTCCTGCTTAAGCAGCGAATCCTTTACCACACATATGGAAGGCGAGCACGGTCTGGCCTATGTCACCATGACCGCGAAAATGATGGAGCAGTTCGGCGTGAAGGCAAACCCGCTGTACTACTGCGGCGGCAATGCCGGGAATCACGACTGCACCGGCTGTGAAAACAGCGGCCGTCCTTACGCCTATACCGTACCCGCAGGCCAGCATTATCAGGCACTTGACTATCAGGTTGAACCGGATGTTTCCGCAGCCTGCTACTTCTACGCCATGAGCCCCCTGCTTAACATTCCCGTCATCGTGGAAAATGTACACTTCGAATCCCTGCAGGGTGACATTCAGTTTATCCGCGTGCTGGAGCAGATGGGCTGCACTGCCGTGGAAACCGAGAAAGGCGTGCTGGTTACCCCTCCCGCTGACGGCAAGTTCTCCGGCGTGGAGATTGATATGGCCTCCTTCTCCGATCAGGCCATCACTCTGGCTGCCATCGCACCCTTTGCCCAGACACCCACAACCATCACCGGCATCGGTCACATCCGCTTCCAGGAGAGCAACCGTATTCAGGCGATTGTCACGGAGCTTACCAAGATGGGCATCCGCTGCGAGGAAGGGGATACCTCCATCAAGATTTATCCCGGCACTCCCGCTCCCGCCGAGGTGGAAACCTACGACGACCACCGCATGGCCATGGGCTTCTCTCTCATCGGCCTGAAGAGTCAGGGCATTACCATCAAGGATCCCGGCTGCTGCCGCAAGACCTTCGAAAACTACTTCGAGGTTTTGGATGCAGTGACCGCACAGTTGACGAAATAATTGATTTATTAAAGGAATACTATGAGATATCAGATCAGACATGCACTGGTTCAGTACGGTGCAGACACTATATTGGAAGATGTGAATTTTGAGATTCACGACACAGAAAAGATTGCTGTAGTCGGCAGAAACGGCTGCGGCAAGACCACACTCTTAAAACTCATTACCGGCGAACTGACCATGGCAAACCCGGACAGCGACGAGGAATGCGGCATTACCATGGCCGGTAAGCAGCGCATCGGCGTTCTGCGTCAGGTCAGCTTTACCGACGGCGAGATTTCCGTTGAGGATGAGATTAAGAAGACCTTCGCCCCCATCTTCGAGTGCGAAGCCCGCATGAAGGAGGTAGAGGAGCTTCTGAACACGGCAGAGGACCATCAGGCCCTGCTGAATGAATACGACAGACTGCAGAAGCAGATGGACGCACTCCGCGGTTACACCTGGAAGCAGGACATGGAAATCATGTTCCAGCGCTTCGGCTTTGCTCTGGAGGATTTGCAGCGTCCCATCGGCAGCTTCTCCGGAGGCCAGCAGACCAAGGTTGCCTTTATTAAGCTGCTGCTCTCCCGTCCCGACATTATGCTGCTGGACGAGCCTACCAACCATCTGGACCTTCCCACCATCGAGTGGCTGGAGGGTTACCTGCAGAATTACGACCGCGCCGTTGTCATCGTTTCCCATGACCGAATGTTCCTGGACCGTGTCATCGATGTTACCTACGAAATCGAATATCATCGCATCAAGCGTTACCCCGGCAACTACTCCACCTTCATGAAGCTGAAGGAGGAAGCCCTGATCAAGCAGGAAAAGGACTACGAGGAGCAGCAGAAGGAAATCAAGCGCCTCACCGAGTGGATTGAAAAATGGAAGAACACGCCCACCAAGGTAGCCTCCGCTCACTCCAAGCAGATGGCACTGGAGCACATGGTGCTGATTGAGAAGCCCAGACGCTTTGACACCAGAGTCTTCCGTGCCCAGTTTGAGCCCAGACTGGAGAGCTACACCGAAGTGCTCACCACCAAGAAGCTGAGCATCGGCTATGATACCGAGTTAAGCAAGGTGTCCTTCACCCTGCGCCGCGGCGAGCGTCTCGCCATCATCGGTGAAAACGGCAAGGGCAAATCTACATTATTAAAAACCGTTGTGGGACTGTTAAAGCCCCTGGGCGGCAGCTTCTCCTACGGTCCCAATGTGGAATGGGGCTACTTCGACCAGCAGAAGGCCGTTGTCAATGACGCCGACCCCGAGCAGACCGTACTGGACAATTTCTGGGAGGAATATCCTTCCCTTCTTCGCGAACAGGTGCGCAGCGCCCTGGGCGCCTTCCTCTTCTCTCAGGAGGAAGTGGAAAAGAAAATGGGCCAGCTCTCCGGCGGCGAGAAGGTTCGTCTGGAATTGTGTAAGATGTTCCAGACCAGACCCAATCTCCTGATTCTGGATGAGCCTACCAACCATATGGACATTATCGGCAAGGAAGCATTGGAAAAGATGCTGGCAGATTTCTCCGGCACCGTTCTCTTCGTTTCCCATGACCGTTACTTTATCCGCCAGATTGCCACCGGCATCCTGGAGTTTGAAAACGGCGTCGTGACCCATTATCCTCACAACTATGACGATTACCTCTACGAGAAGGGCAAGAAGCAGGCCAACGATGCCAGAATTGCCGCACAGGCGCAGGCCGATACCAAGGCAGCTGCCGAGCGCAAGGCAGCGGAAGCTCCTACCCTCTCCGATGTCTTCGACAAGAAGACCTACTACAATCCCGGCAAGATTCGCTCCCGTCTGGTAAAGGCTCTGGAGAAATATGAAAACCAGCTGGCCGAAAGTGAACAGAAGGCCGCAGAGCTGAAGCTTCAGCTGATGGATCCCGCCCTGGGAACCGATTATGAGAAGCTCATGAGCCTACAGAAGGAGCTGGATGAGCAGGAGCACCTGCAGGAAACCCTTTTGGAGCGCATGATGGAAGCCGAGGAAGAACTGGAAGAATTGGACAGCGCAGAATAAAAAAACGACAGGCAAAACCTGTCGTTTTTTTCGCAAATGCAGCTGTCTATACCCTTTCAACAAGAAGCGAAGCTTCTTGCAAGCATGTCTGTGAGGACATGCTTTAATCATAATCCACACTCATCATGCAAAGTCCCTGCGCAGGAGCCGTAGGACCTGCCTTCTGTCTGTCGGGATTTTCCAGCACTGCCTTCACTTCAGCGGTGGTCATGCGTCCGCAGCCCACCTCAATCAGGGTGCCCACAATAATGCGGACCATATTCTGCAGGAAGCCTGTACCGTGGACGGTAAATCGGATGTAACCGCCGTCTCTCTCGATATCCAGTCTGTCCACCTTGCGCACGGTGGATTTTTTCATGCGGGGATTTACGCAGAAGTTGCGGAAATCGTGCTCACCGATGATTACCTTCGCGGCCTCCCGCATCAGCTCCACATCAGGACACTCGTCCAGTCTGGTCACATATTTTCTGTCGAAGACGCTCTTCACAGCGCCGTCGTAGCAGGTGTACTGATAGGTTTTGCCGATGGCATTGTATCTGGCGTGGAATCTGGGAGAAGCCTCTCGCACCTCCAGCACAGCGATGTCGTCCGGCAGGTAGCGGTTCAGGTAATCTCTGATTTCCTCGCAGGAAAGCTCTGTCTCCAGGTTTACATTGGCCACCATGCCCTTTGCATGCACGCCGCCATCGGTACGCCCCGCACCGATTACCTCAAGCTCCCGTCCCGTCATCACGGAAAGCACACTCTCCAGCTTTCCCTGTATGGTATTCTGATCCGGCTGGCGCTGCCATCCGTAATATCTTGTCCCGTCATAGGCGATGATTAACTTATAATTCTTCATTTCTCGAAATCTCCGCTCTTTTCATTTCTTTTCCTATTGTATCACAGCGTTTTGACCCAAACTAGTTTCATTTTTTGCTATTCTGAAGTACCCATGTGTTATTTTGCTCATATTTTGCTTTGAATTACAAAATAACACATTGTATTCACCCATTTTACCTAGTATTCTGTTACTGTAAAAAACGCAATTTTTGCGAATGTTCCTGTCGACATCATTTCACAACCGCAGGGTTGTTCTCCCATTCAGGAGGTTACAAATGTCCAAGAAAAATACCTTTGAGGATCTTCATATCGGTCAGACCATCAACATCATCGGCAAGGAAAGCTTTCCTCAGAGTTTCCCCATGCACTGGCACAAGTACGCCGAGATTATTGTCTACACTGACAATGCCGATACCGACAAGAGCCCCATTATCAATGTAAATCAGAAGCCCTACGCTTTGGAGCCCGGCGATGTTCTGTTAATCTGGCCCGGTGAGCCTCACGAGGTCACCTCCAATTCCAGCCGTCAGATGATGGGCTTCCAGTTCCCGGTTTCCATCTTTAACGAGATTCCCGATTTTGCTCCTTACTTAAATATGCTCCGCACCTACAGACACATCAAGTCCAGCGAGTATCCCGAGCTTTCCCAGAATCTCTCCATGTACACTCAGCACATCTACGATATCAAGAAGAGCGATTCCCTCTTTCCTACCGTTGAGATGATTATCTGCCTGTACGAAATGTTCATGGATCTTGGCAGACATGTGCACACCCAGGTAAGCCCCATGGCTGACAAGGCCCTGGAGAAAATCGATTACGCCTGCACCTACATTCAGGAGAATTGCGACAGCGACATCTCCCTGGATACCGTGGCAAACCACATCGGATTCAGCACCTGCTACTTCTCCAGACTGTTCAAGCAGACCACTCACTACAGCTTCGTAGATTTCTTGAATCTCCAGCGCGTGAAGCTGGCTCAGCAGTACCTGATTGATTCCTCCCTGAATGTCACCGAGGTCTCCTATCGCGCCGGTTTCAAGAGTATTTCCACCTTCAACCGCGTGTTCCGTCAGTGCAGAGGCTGCTCTCCCAGTGAGTACCGCAAATACTATACCGACGAGATTCGTTAGTTCCGAAAACAAACAACCCCTTGGCGATTGCCAAGGGGTTGTTTTTATTTACTCATATGATTGATCATGCTTGCCTGATAGCCTGCACCGAAGCCGTTGTCGATATTGACCACGGAAACGCCGCTTGCACAGGAATTTAACATGGACAGCAGTGCGGAAATTCCATGGAAGGAAGCACCGTATCCTACGCTGGTGGGAACCGCAATCACGGGGCAATCTGCCAGGCCGCCGATGACGCTTGCAAGAGCACCCTCCATGCCGGCGATGGCGATAATTACCTTCGCTCCCATAATCTCGTCCATGTGCGCCAGCAGTCTGTGCAGACCTGCCACGCCCACATCATATAATCTTACCACCTCATTGCCCAGAGCCTCGGCAGTCAGCGCTGCCTCCTCAGCCACGGGGATATCACTGGTTCCGCCGGTTGCCACCACAATCCTGCCAAGTCCGGTAGGTACGGGAAGCTTGCCCACAATACCTACCTGTGCTTCGCTGCGATAATCCAGGTCACAGCTTGCTGCGACAATGGCTGCCTTTTCTGCATTCATTCTGGTAATCAGCACCAGCTCCTGTCCGTTCTCCTGCATGGCCTTCACAATGCCTGCAATCTGCTCGCCGGTTTTGCCTGCACCGTAAATAACCTCTGCCGCGCCCTGACGAACCTTTCTGTGCATATCAATTTTGGCATAGCCAAGCTCCACGAAGGGTTCCTTCTTAATTTCCAGCATGGCATCCTCTATGGACATGGAACCGTTCTTCACCTGCTCCAAAACCTGTTTCATTTCTGTACTCACCCTCTGACCTCCAAATCCAGAAGAACCGCTGAATAGCTCTTCTTCAGTTCCTCTAAAATCAATACTCTCTTTTCCATAAATAATGTAAGCTGCGCCTCAGGTAACTGCAGTCTTGCAGCATCCCCAAGAAGTCTCACTCTGAAATCCGTAAAGCCAAGCCCTGCCAGATAGCTCTCCGCATGCTCGGTCCGCTCCAGCGCCTCCGCCGTAATCTTTACCCCGGTGGGAATTCTTGTGGCAAGGCAGGCATATGCGGGCTTATTCCAGGTGAACAAACCGGCCTGCTTTGACAGCTCTCTGATTTCACTCTTGGCAAGTCCCACCGCACGAAGGGGCGACTCCACGGAAAGCTCCTTGAGCGCCTTCATGCCGGGGCGGTCCCCCGCATCATCGGAAGCGTTGGTACCGTCACAAACCAAAGTGTATCCGTCCCTTGCGGCAGCCTTTAAAATCGTGCCGAAGATTCTCTGTTTACAATAATAACATCTATTGGCGGGATTTGCCACCACTGTCTCCTCCGACAGAACATCCACGGGAATGATTTCCATGTTGGCGGATAACTGTTCCGCGATTTTCTTGGCATCCTCCAGCTCAAACTCCGGTTGGAAGGCACTCTTCACATAATAAGCCTTCACATCCGCGCCGCTCTTCCCGGCCGCATACAGAAGATACACGCTGTCCACTCCGCCGGAAAAGGCAATGGCTGCCTGTTTCTTTTCCTGAAAATATGAAATTAAAGCCTGTTCCTTTTCTGCAAGTGTCATCGCGGGGGTCCTCCGTTATGCAAATTCCTACTAATTCAGTATTCTATCATTTTTGACTCTCAAAGTAAATCTGATACGCAAAAGAAAAGGCAGCCATAGCTGACTGCCTCTCATTCATTCAAATAATTACATCTCGCACTTTGCAAGAAGCTCTTCCCAACGACGGTCTACCTCTGCCTGGAAAGCCTCCAGCAGATGCTCATTGCCGGGTGCAAAGAGGTGCTTGAATCTGCCCTGCTTCTTTAAGAAGTCTTCCAGAGGAAGCTTGTTCTTGGGCTTGTAGTTCAGAATCCACTTGCCCTCAACAACCTCGAAGAGAGGCCAGTAGCAGGTCTCAACAGCAAGCTTGCAGATTTCCATGATATCGGGGGTATCGTACTTCCAGCCTCTGGGGCAGGGAGCCATTACATTCAGGAATGCGGGGCCGGGAGTGTAGATTGCTCTCTCACTCTTTACATACAGATCCTTCATGTTGCCGATGAAGGTGGTCTGTGCCACATAGGGGATGTTATGTGCAGCCATAACAGCAGCCAGGTCCTTACGGGTCTGAGGCTTACCGTCAGAGCACTTACCGCTGGGAGTAGTTGTGGTATCTGCGTACATGGGAGTTGCAGAAGAACGCTGTACACCGGTGTTCATGTAAGCACCGTTATCGTAGCAGACATAAACCATGTCATGTCCTCTCTCCATTGCACCGGAAAGAGACTGCAAACCGATATCGTAGGTACCGCCGTCACCACCGAAGGTGATGAACTTGTAATCGGAAGAAATCTTGCCCTTCTTGCGGAGAACATGATAAGCGGTCTCAACGCCTGAAAGGGTTGCACCTGCATTTTCGAAAGCGCTGTGAATGTAGCTGTCTTCGTATGCGGTGAAGGGATACATATATGTGGAAACCTCCAGACAGCCGGTTGCGTTACCGACTACTGCCTTGTCTCCGGGATGAAGAGCCTTCAGTACATTACGTACTGCAATGGTACCGCCGCAACCTGCACACATTCTGTGGCCGGGAGCGAGACGGTCGGGTCTCTCCTGAATTTCTCTAAAATTAAATGCCTGCTGACTCATTTTGGCACCTGTCCTTTCCAAATAATCCGAAACTAGTTTCTGAGGCCCAAGTAAGGATACTCATCGAAGTGAAGCTCACCTGCTGCCATCTTCTGCAGCCAGCCGAATACCTCACCCATATCGCCTACGGTTACATCACGGCCGGAAAGACCGTACATAATGTTCACTGCCTCTGCGGTTACCTTTTCTCTGTAAAGGGCAGCCATCAGTTCTGCGCCAAGAGGTCCGCCGTTGCCGCTGTAGCTTTCGCAGCGGTCCATGATACCGATTGCCTTGCAGTGCTTCAGCGCCTTTGCCATCTCCTCGCCGGGGAAGGGTCTGAACACTCTAACCTTCAGAAGACCAACCTTGAGGCCCTTTTCACGAAGTTCATCTATGGCATCCTTGATGGTACCGCAAACGGAACCGATTGCAACAACCGCATACTCAGCATCGTCCAGACGATACTCCTCGAACAGACCGTACTTCTGACCGGTTACTGCCTCGAACTCCTTCGCTACATCCAGGATAACCTGCTTAGCGTTCTTCATAGCCTCAGCCTGTGCCTTCTTCTCTTCCATACAGTAGTTGGAAACAGCGTAAGGGCCAACAGCCATTGACTCATCTTCCTTCAACAGGTAGTGCTCGGGATTGTACTCGCCTACAAAATTCTTGATAGGTTCATCCTCCCAAAGAGTGATGTTCTGAACTGCGTGAGAGGTAATGAAACCGTCCTGACAGATCATAACGGGAAGATGTACTGCGGGATGCTCCGCAATTCTGTTTGCCTGCAGGAAGTTGTCATATGCTTCCTGATTGCTCTCGGAATAAATCTGAATCCAGCCTGCGTCTCTTGCACCCATACTGTCTGAATGCTCAGCATTGATGTTCAAAGGTCCGGTAAGTCCTCTGTTTACCAGCGCCAGTACGATGGGAAGACGGCTGGAAGCTGCAACGTAGAGAACCTCCCACATCAGTGCCAGACCACAGGAAGAAGTAGCGGTCATCGCTCTTGCACCTGCTGCGGAAGCACCCATGGTAGCACTCATTGCGCTGTGCTCACTCTCTACGGGAATAAACTCTGTATCAATCTCGCCGTTTGCAATCATGGAAGCTACAAACTGGGGGATTTCGGTGGAAGGGGTAATGGGGAAAGCAGGCATAACATCGGGGTTGATCTGCTTGATTGCATGTGCAACCGCTTCGTTACCTGACATACGTGTTCTGATAGCCATTTATTTTCCCTCCTTCATATCGATTGCTTTGAAAGGGCAAGCCTTTGCACAGATGCCGCAGCCCTTGCAGTGGTCCAGGTCAAAGTCCTGTCTCTGTCCGTTCTTTACCACGATACAGCTGTCGGGGCAGTAAGGAACGCAGAGAAGACACTGCTTACATTTGTCCCAGTTCATTACGGGAGTCTGGGTTCTCCACTCGCCGGTTGCAAACTGCTTAGAGGTTGCAGGCTCATAAATCTGCAGGCCTTCGGTCAGGTCCTGCCATCTTGTCTTTTCGTTGATTTCAGATGCTTTTAATGCCATTTCTATATCCATACCTTTCTGACGGTTGCTTACTGAATGCACTGTACTTCGTCGATTGCCATTCTGAGCGCCTTCAGGTTACCTTCCAGTACCTCAGGCTTTCTTGCAAACTTATGCTTCAGGGATTCTTCCATCTCGCGAAGGAACTCGTGAATCTCCATTACCTCGGAAATCTTAACCACACCTGCCAGCATGGGAGTGTTGGGGAAGTACTTGCCAAGAGTTGCCATGCTTACCTTATGTGCATCCAGCAGGTAAACCTTGCCGGTATAACCCTTTAATAAGGGAAGAATCTCTTCCGCACTCTTCTGAGTGTTTACCAGAATGCCGCCGTCAGCCTTCAGACCTGCGGTTACATCAACGGTATGAAGCAGGGTATCATCTACGACTGCTACAAAGTCAGGCTCATAAATATTGGAGTGAACTCTGATTGCCTTATCACTGATTCTGTCGTAAGCGGTAATGGGAGCACCCATACGCTCGGGACCGTACTCGGGGAAGCCCTGTACCTGCTTTCCTGCCTGGAAAGCAACATCAGCCAGAAGAAGGGCTGCTGTCTTGGCACCCTGACCGCCGCGGCCGTGCCATCTGATTTCGGTTAATGTTCTCATTTTATCAATTTCCTTTCATACACTCGGGTGAAAACATGCAAGCATGTTTTCCTGCCTCGCTACAAAAAAAACCCCGCCGTAAACGGCAGGGGCATTAAATCCTTGTAATCCATTTACGACATACCAACATATGCGTCCTCTGTCACGGGAGGATTCCGTCAGCATCTACTCGCACCTGCTTTCGTGCTGCTACTCAGGAGGGATATTCGTTTTACTCTACTCGCACCGCTTCTCAGCTGCCGCGGCTCTCTGTGCCTTTCAATGTAAAAGTACTGTCTCCATCAATGTATTTGGTGGGTTTTATTCAGTTACGCTTTATTATATTAACGCATAAATGCTTTGTCAATAACAATTTTTGCCGTATTTCCTAATTTTCCGCAGGTTTTCGGCTAATCTTTACGCTTGCCGGCTATCAGGCGATTGCAAAACCACAAAGCCAGACCAATCAGGTAGGTCACCAGGATGATGATCGGAAGCACGATAAAGATACTCTTCGGTCCCATCACCATAAAACCGTACCAGTCATATTTCTTGGGGATTCTGCCGTTGTCCAGATGATTCATGGCGTTGATGACATAACCAATCGCATAAAGTCCCATGGGAAGCATTCCGGGGAAGGTCGCCCGAAAGGGAATCTCTTTAGTACGCAGGAATAATACAAAAGTGATTATGCTAACCAGCGGATTCAGCAGGTGCAGGAAGAAATTACTGTTCATGAACAGGGTAACCGGATGGCTGGAGGTAGGCGCCAGGAAGAAAATGGTTACCAGCATGGTCAGAGTCACACCTACCGCTCCTACCAGGAACAGCACATAATATCCGACGGCCAGCTTATCCTTTCTGCCTTTAAGCACCTGTCTGATTGCCACAACCAGAATCAGTGCAATCACGCCCATGAGGATGTTGGAATCCGTGGTGAAATACTTCAGGCTTTTCAGTCCGTTGTCGGACAGTTCCAGGTGTGTGCCCACAAAGTGAATTCCCGTAAATACCCAGGTACAGCCAAATAATTCTAATAAGAACAAAATCAGACACATGTAATATGATGCTTTTAATCTTTTGTTCATAGAGTATCTCCTATGGGATTAATTCTCTTCTGCAGACTTTGCGGTCATCATCTTAATACCGAACAGAGTCACAATCATCAGCGCAATGGCAATGGGAAGTGCAATGAGCCAGTTCTGGACGAAGCCTGCAATAATATAAGCTACAAAGGAAACAGCTGCGGCTGTCATGGCGTAAGGCAGCTGTGTGGAAACATGGTTTACATGATCACACTGAGCACCGGCACTGGCCATGATGGTTGTGTCGGAGATGGGTGAACAGTGGTCACCGCAGACAGCGCCTGCCATACATGCGGAAATTGCGATAATCATCAGCTCAGGCTTGTCTGCAAATGCATCTACTACGATGGGAATCAGAATACCGAAGGTTCCCCAGCTGGTACCGGTTGCAAATGCAAGGAAGCAGCCAACTACGAAAATGATTGCAGGCAGGATACTGATGAAGCCGCCGGCGGAGGATTTCACGGCATTTGCCACGAATTCCTTTGCACCCAGGCTGTCGGTCATAGCCTTCAGTGTCCATGCGAAGGTCAGAATCAGAATCGCGGGAACCATTGCCTTGAAGCCCTCGGGCAGACATTCCATACAATCCTTGAAGGAAAGCACTCTTCTGATCAGATACAGAACTACGGTAAGAATCAGTCCCACGATACTTCCCATTGCAAGACCTACGGAAGCGTCACAATCGGAGAAAGCATCCTTGAAGCTTGCGCCCTCGAAGAAGCCGCCGGTGTAAATCATGCCGATAACACAGCAGATAATCAGGCAGATGATGGGAATCAGCAGGTCGATTACCTTGCCCTTCTTGGTGGGGTCTTCCGCTTCTACTTCGAGAGTCTTCTTGCCGGTCATGGAGAACAGATCTCCGTTCGCTGCATTTGCCTCATGCTTGCGCATGGGACCGTATTCAAATTTCATCAATACCATGCCAATCATCATGACAATGGTAAGAATTGCGTAAAAGTTATAGGGAATCGCACGAATGAAAAGAGAGAAACCATCCTCGCCCTCTACGAAGCCGGATACTGCTGCCGCCCAGGAAGAAATGGGAGCGATGATGCAGACAGGAGCAGCTGTCGCGTCAATCAGGTAAGCCAGCTTTGCTCTGGAAACCTTATGCTTGTCCGTTACGGGACGCATAACGCTGCCCACGGTAAGACAGTTGAAATAGTCATCAATGAAAATCAGAACGCCCAGGGCTACGGTTGCAAGCTGTGCGCCCACTCTCGTCCTGATGTGAGTGCTTGCCCAGCGGCCGAAGGCCTGAGAACCACCTGCCTTGTTCATCAGGGCTACGATGGTACCTAAAATAACCAGGAACACCAGAATACCTACATTGTAGGAATCGGAAAGTACACTGATGAAACCGTCGTTTACAATATGAGTGATGGTACCCTCAAATCCGAAGCCGGAGTAAAAGAGCGCACCGACCAGAATACCGACAAACAGAGAACTGTAAACTTCCTTGGTAATCAGCGCCAACGCGATTGCCACAATCGGCGGAACCAAGGCCCAAAAGGTTGCATAAACATCCATATTGTTTCCCTCCAAAATAATAGTATTTTGTTAAAGTGTATTCTTTACCATTTTACTACGATAAAGTGCGTATGGCAATGAATTTGCCCCTTTTCCCTGTCGATTTTTGTAGATTTTCTGCCGGGAAACGGCTATACTGAACAGGAAACTTTCGCATCCCGGAAAGGAACCTTTATGAAGTACTGTTTAGCGCCTCTGGAAGGCAATACAACCTACACATTTCGTATGGCTTATCATAAAAATTACGGCGGCATGGACCGTTATTTTACCCCCTTTATCGCCAGCCGCAAACCCAACAGCCGAGAGCTGAACGACATCCTGCCGGAGCACAATGTCGGCATGACCGTCATCCCGCAGATTCTTACCAATAAGGCTGATGAATTTTTAGACATCGCCGCCTTTCTTGCAGCGTACGGCTACGACACGGTCAACCTGAACCTGGGCTGTCCCGCCGCAACGGTAGTCACCAGAAGACGCGGCAGCGGCATGCTTGCGGAGCCGGCGGACCTGGAAGCATTTCTGGATGAAATCTTCACCAAATGTCCCATGAAGATTTCCGTAAAGACCCGAATCGGCATCGAGGATGTGAATGAATGGGAGCGCATTCTGGATGTATATGCGAAGTTCCCCCTGGAAGAACTGATTATTCATCCCAGGCTGCAGAAGCAGGGCTACGGCGGACAGGTGCACTTAGATGCTGTGAAGGCTGCGTTTGAACGCGGATTCCGATTCCCCATCTGCTACAACGGCGACATTACAAACTTAACGGAAGAAGCTTCCGGCTACGGAACCCTCAAATGGCTCACACAGGAATTGCCTGCCGTGGACCGTGTGATGATTGGCCGCGGCATCTTCTCCAACCCCGGAATGGTTGCGGCACATCTGTCAAAGGAAGCGCCTGAAACGGTCTCTCCTCTCTACCGGGCCGACAAGCCGTTAGAAACTCTGAAAAACTTCCACAACGACCTGCTTCAGGGCTATCTTGCCATCATGTCAGGAGACGCCAACACCTTATTTAAGATGAAGGATCTGTGGAATTTCCTGTCAAACAGCTTCGTGGATTGTGATAAGCATCTGAAGAAAATCCGCAAATCCACCCACATCTCCGACTACGAGATTGCGGTAAAGAATCTGATGCGTGAATGTGAGTTTAAGTATTAAAAAAAGCCCGGCTGTGTGCCGGGCTTTTGATTATTCCCAAGGGTATTTCACACCCCAGGCTTCTCTCAAAGCATCCATCTGTCTCATGATTTCCAGAGTCTCCGCATGAGGCATCAGATCACTCTCAATCTTGCCGGCTGCCATAGCTTCGATGGCTGCCAGCACCTCATACTCGTAACCGTTAATCTGAGGAGGAATGGGCTCCTCACGAATCACCTTGCCGTCCTTATCGTAAGCGACGATCTTGGTGTAATTGTTCAGGGTCTCCACATAGAGCTTACCCTCTGTACCGTAGATGATACCCTCGTTCTTCGGTCCTTCCACAAAGGAGGTTCTCAGGTGTGCCTTCTTGCCGTCCGCATAGGTATAGTAGATATCATCTGTGGCATCCACACCTGTCTCATATTTCACGCACTGTGACTCTACCTTTGCGATATCATCGCCAAAGTACATGGAAGCAAAGGTCAGCGCGTACATACCCAGGTCAAGGAGTGAACCGCCTGCCAGTGCAGGATCAACCAGTCTCTGCACATGACTGATGGGCACGGAGAATTCTCCGAACAGCTCTGTAGGCTCGCCGATAATCTTCTCAGCCAGCAGAGAATGCACGATATCCTTTGCAGGGATAAATCTGGTCCAGATTGCCTCGCCAAGATAAATATTCTTCTCCTCTGAGATTGCAATCAGCTCAGCGGACTGCTTTGCGTTGGAGCAGAATGCCTTCTCCACCAGAGTAGCCTTGCCATGCTCCAGGCAAAGCTTTGCATGCTCATAGTGATGGGAATGAGGAGTTGCCACATAGATCAGATCCACCTCGGGATCGGATACCATCTCCTCATAGGAACCGTATGCTTTCTGAAAGCCCCACCTCTTTGCAAACTCTTCTGATTTTTCAAGACTTCTGGATGCTACCGCATACATTTCCACCTGCTCGGGCAGACCCTTGATAGCGGTCGCCATGGCATTTGCGATGTTGCCTGCGCCCAGAATGGCCATTTTCACTTTTTTCATTTTGTAACCCTTTTCCCTTTCTTCTTAAAGAATTGTTACCTGCTTCTCTGCCTCATAGGTATGAGGCTCCTTGGAGGTTGCCTTGTGTCCCAGTGCCAGTCCGATACGGAAGCTGAAATTCTCAGGGATGGCAAGTGCTTTCTTAAAGTAATCTGCCTTTTCCCCATGGAAAGCGTCATATACGCTGCCTACAATCAGGCTGCCCAGTCCTAAGCCCTCCGCTGCCAGACACATATTCTGAACGGCTATGCCGGCATCCAGATTACTCCAATGGAAACCGTCCTCTGCGCTCAGCACCACGATAACCGGTGCATTGTAAAATGCATTCAAATCACCGACCTGACCGTTTCGCAGTCTCATCTTCTCTGCTTCAATCTCTGCCCAGATAGGGTTGCTTCCGTCAGTCACGGTGAAATGAATCTCCTGTCTGTTGGTTGCGGTAGGAGCCTGCATGCCTGCCTTCAAAATCGCATCCAATTCTTCCTGTGTCAGTTTCTCCTGTGTATATCCTCTTGTGGAGCTTCTCTTCTCCATCGCCTCGAAAACTGTGCTCATAATATCCTGCCTTTCTTGTTGATAATTCTGACGCAATTGGGGTTCCGCCATGCTCGTAATTCCCCAATTGCTGTTCTATCTCTCCCGCAGAAAGGCGAATTTTCTTTCGCTTTCCCAACGGGATTTGCTACTCTTTATTTTACACGAAATATGGTCCTTTTTCCACTTCGTTTCCTGCTCATTTTTTATGGGAATTTTCGAATCATGGCCTAATTTTGTTGTTCGCACAAGTCTGTTACGGAGAACCTGCACATTAATCCAAATGCTCCGTAGAAAATTTCAAGCTTTTACGGTGGAATAATGTAATATAATGAAATTCTCCGTAGGAAATTGAAGGTTGTTACGGATGAAATCAAGGGATAGCATGAAATCTCCGTAAGGAAATCAAAATAATTACGGAGATTATTCGAGCAAATCAAAAAAGAACCGTAAACATTCAAGAAAACTTACGGAGAAATGTCAGCAAAACAGAAAAGGAACCGTAAATCTTCCATTTTTACTACGGAGCAATTCAGACACTGGCAAAAATCTCCGTAAGCACCCGAAAAAATCTACGGAGAATACAGCATGCCGGTCAATAGCACCGTAATTACCTCCAAAAATGCAAGAAATCGGCCCATCACACAAAAATCCCGGCCGGCGATGAAAAATCGCCCGGCCGGGATTGCATTTGAATCAGTTTGAATAAAAATTAGTAGATATCATACTCCTTGCCATCGCGGATCATAACGGGAATGATGTCGATGGGAGCGGGAACAGTAACAGTGGTGCCGCCCTCGTAGGTCTTTCCGGTGTAGGCATCCTTCCAGGTAGAACCTGCGGGAAGATAAATGGTTCTCTCGGTAGCGCCGGCCTCCATCACTGGAGAAACAAGCAGGTCGGGACCAAACATGTAGGAATCCTCAACCTTCCATGCTGCCTTATCTTCAGGGAAGTCATAGAACAGAGGTCTCATAACGGGAGCACCGGTTTCGGAAGCAGCCTTCATGCACTCTCTGATGTAGGGACGAAGCTTTTCACGAATGAAGAGGTACTTGGTCAGAATCTCGTAGTTGTCCTCGCCAAAGCTCCATACCTCGTTGTCCTGTCCGCTGGTCAGCTGTCTCACGCCGTTTCTGAATTCCTGCTCTCTCTCGTACCAGGGTGAACGCTCACCGTGCATACGGAATACGGGGCAGAACGCGCCCCATGCAAACCAACGAACCAACAGTTCCTTGAAAGCGGGGTCGGAAATGTCGCCGCCCAGGAAGCCACCGATATCGGAGGTCCACCAGGGAATACCTGCCATGCTCATGCTAAGACCGGCCTGCAGCTGTTCCTGCATGGAACGGAAGGAAGAATAAATATCACCGGACCAGGTCAGAACGCCGTACTTCTGGCTGCCTGCCCATGCGCAGCGAACCAGGCTCAGGATTTCGGTCTCGCCCTCTGCCTTCAGGCCATCATAGAAGCCCTTCGCGTAGCCGAGGGGATAGGTATTGGTGCACTGCAATGCAGGACCTGCGTAATATCTATAATTGTCAAAATCATAAGGGCCGTACTCAGGCTCTGCCTCATCCAGCCAGAAGCATCTGATACCCAGCTTGTAATAGTTCTCCTTGCAACGGTCCCAGACGAACTTCTGGGCGCCGGGATGTGTTGCGTCGTAGAATACGGTGTTGCCCATCCAGGTCATGTGGTTCTGGTTGCCGCGGTCCGCATTGACGAGATAGCCCATGTCAGCCATCTTGCCGAAGTTCTCGCTTCTCTCATCGATGGTAGGCCATACGGAAACAACCGTCTCAATACCCAGTTCCTTCAGTTCCTTTACCATAGCTTCGGGATCGGGCCAATCGAGAGGCTCGAACTTAAAATCACCCTGCTTGGTCCAATGGAAGAAGTCGATAACGATTGCATCCATGGGAAGGCCACGTCTCTTGTGCTCTCTTGCAACTGCAAGCAGCTCGTCCTGGTTGCGGTAGCGAAGCTTACACTGCCAGTAGCCCAGGCCGTACTCAGGCATCATGGGAGTTCTTCCGGTTGCCAGAGAGTACTGTGCCTCAATCTCTGCAGGGGAATCGCCTGCAGTGATGAAGTAGTCCAGCTTCTTGGTGCTCTTCGCATGCCACTCGGTCTTGTTGGTACCGAAGGTAGCGGTACCGATTGCGGGATTATTCCAGAAGAAGCCGTAGCCTCTGCTGGATACATAGAAAGGAACGCTGGCCTGGCTGTTTCTGTGTGCCAGCTCCAGGGTTGCACCCTTCTTGTTCATATGCTTTTCCTGGTACTGACCCATACCGAAAATCATCTCATCGTCAAAAGCCTCAAAGCGGGCAAACAATTCGTAATCTGTTCCGCCGTTCAAAGCCTTCAGTTCTCTTGCGTCCACACGAAGGGGTACACAATAACGATTCAGACGGTTACGATTTCTCCAGTACTCCTCGGTGAGCAGCTCGCCCTTCTGGTTATAGAAGGAAAGCCAACCCTCATGGGAAATCTTCACGGTAATCTTGCCGTTCACCATGGTAATCTCGGTACCGGTCTGATGATATTTTGCCCACTCCTCTGACTTGTACCAGGGATCGGTCACATCAATGGTGGTAAAGGTAATCTCGGGAGTAACCTCCTCAGGCTTCTCAGCCAGTGCCCAGTCATGCTCATCCATAACAGGTGCTGCTGACATTCTCACACGAATGCTGTTTTTCCCCCAAGGCTCCACCCAAACCTGGCTCTTGCCTTCCGCAATGATAATCTTATTGTTTTCCTGATAAATATGCATATGTATCTACCTCTCTCAATCAAATCTGATCGCCGTACTTCACGCCGTTAGACCCTGTTGCCAGGAAGAACCGTCCGAAGGTTCTGCAATCGCCGTCAATACTGTTGATTTCGCCGTACATCTGCCGGTCGGTGTTCAGTCTCTCAAAGCTTGCACCGTCGTCCAGACTTCTGTAGAAGCCGTAGGTTCCGTCCACAATACCGTTGAAATAAACGGCCTTGGCATCCTTAAAGTAATCTGCATCGGGAGCCCCTAAACCGAGACCCATGCGGAAGGCTGTGATGCCCGGCTTTGTCAGTCTCTGCAGGCTGACACTGTCGGCTGCCTTGTCGTAGGTAAGCTTCCAGATACCCTCTGCACCGATTGCCATATAAATCACGCCGGTCTTGCCGCTCTCCACGCGCACCTCTGTCTTGTTGGCACAGTCAATCAGGCCAAACTCGATGACGGGGAACTCTGCAGGCAGCGCCTTCTGTACGAAGGTAAGTCCGCCGTCTCTGCTCACATAGAACTGGGAAGCCTCACCGAAGCCGTAGAACAATTCGCTGTCCACGCGGTCGGAGAATGCTTTCATCTTGCCGGTGGTCTTCTCCCTGCCTTCCAGGTCAAAAATCTTCGTACAGGTAAAGGTCTGACCTCCGTCCTTACTGGTGATGACTCTGCCTGCCGGGAGGTCAATCACATTTGCCACCGACCATACAATGGACTGACAGTCGGGAGACATCGCTACCCAACCGGAGTTCACATTGGGCTTCTCAATCAGATGTAATGCCTCGTCCAGATCTGCAGTCAGTCCAAAGGGCATGGGCAATCTCTGCCAGGTATCACCCTGATCCTTGGAAAGAATCAGTCCGCCGAAGGTCTTGCCGGTCCAGTTGCCTCTGGGTGTCACTATGATAACAGCAGGATTCTCGTCGGAGAAATCCGCATTGATACAGGTAATGTATCGGTTGCCCTCTGCATCCGCGAAGGAATTGCCGCAGGGCTTATCCACTTCCTTAAAAGCAAATCCGCCGAGGTCGCCGAGGATTGCCAATGCCTGTACCTCTCCCTTAGGCAGACTGTAAACATTCAGATGAACCGTCTCCTCGATGCCGTCGCACCAGTCGGTAAACTTAACACATTTTTCATCCTTCAGATTCTCGGTACGGAATACGCCGGTACCGGAGTTAAACCAGCCCTCATTGTCATTAAAGGGATTAATCTTAAAATCACTGAGCCAGTGAATCAGCGAACCGCCGCCATTGCACTCCGGTCTCATGTAGGGTGCACGGAAGGAAATCTCGCCGTCGGTCAGACCGTACAGCACCTGCGTCCAGGTCTCGCCGTAGTCCATGGAACGGAAGACACTGTCGCCCTCCCATCTTACCAGCGTGGTTGCCACCAGCATACCCGGAGTCTGCTCCGAAACGCAGATACCGGAAAAGCCGAATTCCGGCACGCAGCCGGGCGTCAGTTTCTCCAGATCGGAGCCTTCCGCGCGGGAGCTTCTGCCGGGCGTAATATCCTGCCCGCGCAAATGGGGATTCCCCAGATAATCCAGATCGTATCTTACAATGTGTCCGTCGATATTGTCGCCGGAATCACAGGAATAACCGTTTTCAATCACATAGTTGGTACGGCCGGTAGAAGCAAAGGTCACATACAGGTACTTATCATCCACGTTCCATCTCTGAGCCACCTGTCCGTTCAGCTTACAGCCGGGAATCGGGTAGCTCTTCGGCTCGTTCATCACATCAAAATGTACGCCGTCCCGGGAACAATACAGACTGTGACCTCGCATGAACGGCTGACTTAAGCCGAATCCCTTCGTCTCTTCCTGATTGGGCCAATGCATTGCCTGACAGGCTGTGGTAACACCTGCGGTTCCCACAATCAGCACACCCCTTACCTTCGTCACAAAGGTCAGATACTGTTCTGCAAGTCCTTCTGCCTTCTCCCAGGTCTTGCCCAGGTCAAGGCTGTGCCAAAGGCCGCCCATCTGGGAAGCAAACCAGATCTCGTCCCCCTCCACATACAGCCTCTCCGCCGTTCCGCGGCCGTTCAGGTTGCCGTGAACCATCACGGGAATGGTCTCATAGCGGAAGGTCTCGCCGTAATCCTCGGAAATAGCCAGCACACCCGTCTTCCTGCGATTCACACCGGAGGCAATGTAAAGGCTGCCGGGCTTTGCATCATCAATGCAGATGGAAATAGGGAAGGTCTCGCTGAGGTCTTCCATGGTGACATGATCGATCAGACTCTTCCAGGTCTGCTTTTCATAATCGAAGCGATAGGTTCCGCCGATGTCGGTTCGGATATACAGCACATTTTTCTCTGTCTTGGAATACACAAATCCGGTGACATAACCGCCGCCGGGAATGGGCATATTCTTATATTCGTAAGGAATTGTTTTCATAGAAGTCTCCTGTTCGGAAATCAATTCAAAAGATAACTTTATTGTAACATGAGCGGCTTATAATTTCCATCAAAAAGAGCCTAAAAAAGGCACTCCAAAAGCCCGTTTTTTAGCCTTTGAAATGCCTTTATTTAATCAGTTTTTCCGCACTCCTACGAGTTCGTGCCGTCAGCGTATTTCAGGATGGCATCTTCCATTCTGCCGTCCTCCAGCATAGCGTCAATCACAGCGTTGATTTTCTCCAGCAAAGCAGTGTTTCCTTTCTTCACGGCAACCACATACTGCTTCCCGGCAGACAGGCTTTCATATCCTCCAACCGACAGACCTTCGCTCTTTTTCTCAAGAGCCTTTGCCAGGGAAGCATCCGCCAGAATCACATCACATTCTCCGCCTGTAAGCTTATCAACGGCCTCGGAACTTCTCTCGACAACTGTGACGGTAAGCCCTGCTGCCTGCATAGCTTCCTCATCATAAAATCCCTTCACTGCGCAGATGCGTTTCTCCTTCAGTTCAAGGCTGCTTACAACTGCGTCGCCCTCTTTCGCCACAATCACCTGTGTCGCATCATAGTACACATGTGAGAAACCGGCATCCTTTACATTCTCATCTTCCGCAGTGATGGCACCGATGGCAACCTCCGCCTGGTCATTCTGCAGCGCAGCCGTGTACCTGGTCACTTCCATGTTCTCAATCGCAGGCATATAATGATTCTCTGCCGCAATGGCTTTCACCAGTTCCATGTCAATGCCGTCGTACTGTCCGAAGAAGCCCTTGGCATTCACAAAGGCAAAGGGCGGATTCTCCGCCATGGCAGCAAAGTGAATGTATTCTCTTTTCTCTGAGGAACCGCAGCCGGTCAACCCCAGAATCATTAATCCCATCAGCAGAATCGCTGTTACTTTTTTACTCAGTTTCATAATGACAAACCTCAATTTCTTTATTTCCTGCCCAAAAGCCTGTGCACGCCTTTTACACAGGCAAAAACAGGCCTGCGCAGCGGCAGCAGAAAGAGCCACAGTCCTGTGATGATGCGGTAGGAAAGCGCCGTCACGGGAAGTGTTTTTCCTCCTCGCACTCTGCCCGTCAGAACCCCCTTCACCTGATCCGTACGCAAGGGGCCTTCCAAAAGATACTGGTTATCTCCCACACAGAAAATCTCCTGCCCGTGCACTTTCGCGATGCGGTGAATGACCAGAATACCCATTCTGTTTCCCTGCGCGTCTGTCTCCTCCGGCTTGCCGTCCCTGCGGAACAGCACCACATCGCCCCTCTTCAGTTTCCGGTCCCCCACGGGCTCCACAATCGCCTGGTCCGGGCGTCTGGGGTCAAACAGCGGGTACATGCTGAAGCCGTTTGGCACAAACTGTATGGTATTTCCTTCCTGAAGCAGCTGTTCCGGATTTTCCTTCATTCCTGTTCCCTTTATCCTTCCAAATGACTGCATTTCGTTAATCTGTTAATTATTATAGCAATGAATCCGAAAAAATGCTATAATGGATTATAGTCTCTCCAGAAAGGAGGAATCCCCCCATGAAGATTAACCCCTACTTCCTATTGAAAGAGATTGACGGCGAAAGCTATTTGCTTCCCTTTGGCCAGGCACTTGCCGAGAACAAACGCGGCTTGCAGTTAAATGAATCCGGCCTGGTACTATGGAATGCTCTGTCAGGTGCGACATCCGAGAAGGACCTGGTAGAAGCCCTTTCCAAATATTATGATGTGGACGATGAGGACATTGACGACATCAAAAACGATGTGCACGAGTTTATCGAGCTGCTCTCCTCATCGGAATACAACATTCTCCTGGAGAATTATTTTCCGAAATATAATCTCCCCCTGCACAGGTATCTGTGCATTGCCGACCTGACACTTCGTCTGGAAGGCCCCGGCGAATTGTTCCACGAATATTTTGACGATTTCTCTATCGTAGAAGAAGACCTCGGCGGTCAGGTCGATCTGACTGTCTCCGCCATTCGCGGCGAGCCTGCGGTATTACCCACCGGCGAATCCATCCTGATTAATTCAGAGCTTTCCGTTCTGGATTGCGGTGATTTCTATCATATCCGCCTGCTGCCCAACAAACAATTAAAAACCATGTACCTGAAGAAGGACGGAACACATGTCTGTCTCTTCTGTATTCCGCCTGCCAATGACACGCTGAAGGAAGAGATTTTCCAGGCAATCCGACAGGCCTTCCTGTATTTGGCACAGATGCACAACATGTTTGCCATCCACTCCACCTCTGTCGTATATCGCGGCAAGGCGTGGCTGTTCTCCGGTCATACCGGCATGGGCAAGTCCTTCCAGGCAAACCTGTGGTCCTCGCAGCTGGGTACCGAGATTTTCAACGGCGACATTAACCTTATTTCCCTGGAGGACGGCGTTCCCGTCATCCACGGCATTCCCTGGTGCGGAACCTCCGGTTTGTACCGCAAGGGTCGTGTTCCTCTCGGCGGCATTTCCATGCTGGGCAGAGACATTACCAATCACATTGCGGAGCTGCCGCTGCACAAGCAGATTCTGCTGGTGAACCAGCGTATTATCTCCCCCGCCTGGACCAGAGAACAATTCGACGCCAACATGTCGCTCACCGAGGCAATCGCTCCTCACATTCTCATCTGCAGACTGTTCTGCAATCAGGAAAATGAGGCGGTCTATGTTCTGAAGGAACGAATCGATTCTTATCTGGATGTCTGAACAAAATAATAAAAGCGCAGCTGTCGGCTGCGCTTTTTCTTTTCTCTTTTCAATTACTCTTCCGGCACGAAGAAGGCGTTCAATTTCACAAGACATCTGTACAGAAGCATTTTCTCCTCCATGTCCAGTCCGGAAAGGACGGCACGAATCATATTCTTATGAAAGTCTCTGTGATGGAAGAATGCCTTACGGCCCCGCTCTGTCAGGGTGATATATACCACGCGCTTGTCCTCTGAGCTTCTCTCTCTGGTAATATAGCCCTTCTTCTCCAGACCGTTCATATTTGTGGTCAGGGTACCTACCGTAACGCCCAGGCGCTTTGCAATCTCGGACATGTTGCGCGGCTCGGAGATGCCAACCGCCTCAATAATATGCATATCATTGTTGCTGATGTCCTTGAACTCCTCCGTAATCACTGCGGAAGCTTCCGTATCCATTACATGGTTAAACAGATTGACCAGCATTTCATTCAGTTCATTGGTCGGTCCTTTGCTCATAATGAACACCGCCTCCTTTTCTTTATCATTTCAATTCTCTACTATATTTCGATAAAAGTCAATCCCCGACTAGCAATTCCAGGTCAGTACACATGCTCCGTAGGTCAAGCCTGCACCGAAGCCGGCCATCACCAGCTTCATACCCTTCTGCAGTCTTCCGGCTCTGTTCAGCTCGTCCAGCAGCACGGGAATGGAAGCAGAGGACATATTGCCAACTCGCTCCAGATTGGTAGGGAACAGGGAGAGGTCTGCCTGCAGTCTCTTGGCAATTCCCTCAATGATTCTCTTGTTCGCCTGATGCATCAGGAACAGATCGATATCTGCCACCTCCAGGCCACTCTTATCCAGCACTTCCCTTACGCAAACAGGAATCTGACGGCATGCAAAGGCAAATATTTCGCGACCGTCCATGGTGACATAGGGGTTGATGGGCTCTGCGGGATGGTAAGGATTTGCCAGTGCTCTCTGGTCACAGCTTAAAACATCTCCGTGCTCGCCGTCGGCGTGGGCCGTAAAGTAAGCCTTCTCCTCACTGTTCTCCGCATAAACGGCACCTGCGCCGTCTCCGAACAGAATACAGGTGGAACGGTCTTCCCAGTTCATAATCTTGGAAAGGACCTCACTTCCCACAACCAATGCGCTCTTATAAATACCTGCTTCAAAGTAAGCATTCACTGTCTGCAGCGCAAACAGGAAGCCGGAGCAGGCGGAATTCAAATCAAAAGCAACTGCCTTTTTGGCGCCGATTTCCTTCTGAACCTGACAGGCCATGCAGGGAAGCGCCATCTCGGGAGAACAGGTTGCAACAATAATGATATCAACCTCTGCCGCATCCTTACCCGCATCCTGCAACGCGCGTCTGCAGCTCTCTGCCGCAAGACTTGCTACCGTCTCGCCGGTGGAAAGATGACGGGCCTCGATGCCGGTTCTCTCTCTGATCCACGCGTCATTGGTATCCACAAATTTCTCCAGCTCCGCGTTGGTCACTGTTTTTTCGGGCAGGGCAGAGCCTGTGCCCAGTATCTTCAAGGACATTTATACAAATTCCTCCATAATCTCTTTTACTGTCTCGATTCGGTTTGTTCTCCAGGCATTGCTGCCGCAGAAAACCAGTCCCTCATCGACTTTTCCTTCTACTGCATGAATCAGGGCATCTGCGATGCAGTAAGGAATCTTTGTGCGGTCGCAGTTTTTAATACAGCGTTTGCAGGTTCCCAGGAACCGCTCGCCCTGCTCCACTCTCTCTAAGAATGCATTGTGAATGGCACGTCCGGGCAAGCCCACGGGACTTTTTACGATGACGATATCCTCTTTTTTAGCATTCAGATAGGCCTGCTTGTACGCATCGGAAGCATCACACTCCACAGTAGTGACAAAACGGGTACCAAGCTGTACGCCGTCAGCGCCCAGAGCACGCAGTCTGTCCCAATCCTCGCGGCAGAAAACACCGCCGCCTACCACCAGGGGAATCTTCACGCCGGCTTCCTCGGAAAGGCTGCGGGTGAAAGCAATCATTTCTGCAACGGAAAGGTCATAATCCTCCGTCTGAAAACGCTCAATCTCCTCTGTATGGAAGCCAAGATGACCGCCGGCCTCCGGTCCCTCCACAACAACCATGTCGGGATAGCGATTGTATTTCTTTTTCCAATATCTTGTAATCAGGGCCAATGCCTTCACGCTTGACACAATGGGAGCAATCTTTGTGCTACTGCCCTCTGTGAGTGCCGGAAGGTCCATGGGAAGTCCCGCACCGGAAATAATAATATCAACCCCTGCCGCCACGGCCGCCTTCACATATTCCTCATAGGCAAAGGTGGCAAACATAATATTGATGCCGATAATGCCGCCCTGGGCCAGTTCTCTGGCCTTGTCGATTTCCGTTTTAACGGCACGCAAATTGCACTCTAAGGGATGTTTCTCATAGTCGGGATCGCGGTAACCGATCTGCGCTGCGGATAATACGCCAACGCCGCCGGCTGCTGCCACATGACCGGCCAGGGAAGATAAGCTGACGCCTACTCCCATGCCGCCCTGTACAACGGGAACCCTTACGGAAAGGTCTCCGATTTTAAAGCATTCTTTCATACTGATATCCATTTCTGTTAACCTAGAAGCTTCTGAACCGCTTTTCACGCTGTTCCTTGATCTGCTCACCGGTCATACCGTCAAACTGCGCCAGGAACTTACGAATCTCTTCCTTCATGTAATCGCCGATGGCATCTCTGGTAACCTCGTTTGCTCCGCCGTACTCGGGAACAATCCTGTCAATTACCTTCAGCTTCAGCAAATCCTCCGCAGTAATCTTCATAATCTCACTGGCCTCCTGGGCACGGTCTGCATTCTTCCACAGAATGGAAGCAAAGCCCTCGGGGGACAGGATGGAGTAGGTTGCATTCTCAAGCATCCACACTTCATTGCCCACAGCAGTAGCAAGCGCACCGCCGCTTCCGCCTTCGCCGATTAAAATACAGACAACAGGCACCTTGAGGCCTGACATTTCCAACAGGTTTCTCGCAATACTTTCGCCCATACCGCGCTCCTCAGCCTCAATGCCGGGATAAGCGCCGGGTGTGTTGACAAAGCACACGATAGGACGATTGAACTTCTCCGCCTGCTTCATCAGACGAAGCGCCTTGCGGTAACCCTCAGGCATGGGCATACCAAAGTTGCGTTCCTTGTATTCCATTGCGCTCTGGCCTCTGTAATCTGCAATTACAGTCACGGCCTGCTCGCCGATAAATCCGATACCGCCCACAATTGCTCCGTCATCGCGGAAGGCTCTGTCGCCGTGTGCCTCTACGAAGGTATCAAAGATGCGCTCGATATAATGCATTGCGGTAGGTCTGTCCAGCTTACGGGTACCCTTTACTCTCTCCCAGGCGTCCTTTACGGTAGACTTCCATGCATATTCCTTCACAATTTCAGTCAGCTGGAAACGGAAGGGATTGTCGCCGAAGCCGGCGTAATTACCTTCCTTACCCTGATGAGACTTGATCAGGAAGTACATGGTCTTCTTCAGATTACGACGCTTTACGATACCGTCGATAATACCGTGCTCCACCAGAAACTCTGCGGTCTGGAAGCCCTTGGGCAAATCCTGACCGATAGTCTGTTTGATGACTCTGGGGCCGGCAAAACCAATCAGTGCACCGGGCTCTGCCATGATGACATCACCCAGCATTGCAAAGCTTGCGGTAACACCGCCGGTGGTGGGGTCTGTCAGAATGGGGCAGTACAAAAGTCCTGCCTCGCCCAATCTTCTTACTGCAGCGCTGGTTTTTGCCATCTGCATCAGGGATACAATACCCTCCTGCATTCTGGCGCCGCCGGATGCACAGAACATAAATACCGGCAGCTTCTCCTCGATGGCGCGGTCCATCATGGCAGTAATCTTCTCGCCCACCACATGTCCCATACTTCCCATCAGGAATCTGGAATCACAGACACCGACAGCTGCATCCTCGCCGTAGATTTTGCACTTACCTACCACAACAGCCTCGTCAATGCCGGTCTTTTCTCTTGTTTCTGCAAGCTTTTCTTCATATCCCTCAAACTCCAGGGGATTGGTGATTTCGGATACGGGGAACCACTCTTCAAAGGTGTCTCTGTCCGCAACCATCTTAATTCGATTGTACGCCTTCACTCTGAAATAGCCGCCGCATTCGTAGCAGACATATTTCATACGCGCTGCGCGGTTTTTGTCAATCAGCTTTCCGCACTTGGGACATTTAATCAGACTCTCTGCTGCCACAGGTGCTTCTGCTGCTTCTTTCGATACGATACGATTAAATAAAGCCATTTTTATCACCTCTAGCTGCGTTATTTACCGATTGCAAAGGTCAGCTCTGCTTCCGCAACAACCTTTCCCTCTACTCTTGCCACGGCTTTACCGATACCGATGGGACCCTTCACCTTGATGATGCTGGTCTCCAGAAACAGAACATCTCCGGGCACTACCTTGTCGCGAAAACGCGCCTTGTCGATTCCTGCAAAGTAAGCGGTCTTTCCGCGGAACTCCTCCTGAGAGAGCATTGCTACCGCTCCTACCTGAGCCAGTGCCTCAATAATCAGCACGCCGGGCATAACGGGGTTTCCGGGAAAATGTCCTGCGAAGAAAGGCTCATTGCCGCTGACACACTTCTTGCCCACAGCTCTGACACCAACCTCCAGTTCTTCAATTGTATCGATTAACAGAAAAGGCATTCTATGCGGAAGAATGTCCATAATTTCATTGATTTTTAATACTGACATCGTTCTCTTCCTTCTCGTTTCATTTCGTAATTAGTCGTTATATTTACCTACCAGCAGACTGGCGTTGTGTCCGCCGAAGCCAAGGGAGTTGCTCAGTGCGTAAGGCACCTCCTCCACATAAGCCTCCTTACAGTAGTTGAGGTCCATCTCTTCCTCAGTCTCATTCAGACCTACGGTCTTGTGAATGAAGCCCTCCTCGATTTCCTTTACACAGGTGATGAACTCCACTGCACCTGCTGCACCCAGCAGATGTCCGATCATGGACTTGGTGGAATTGATTCTGATATCACCGGCGTGGTCACCGAAGGCAAGCTTGATTGCTCTTGTCTCGAACAGATCATTGTGATGTGTGCTGGTACCGTGAGCATTGATATAGGTCACTGCCTCGGGAGCGATACCGCCGTCCTTTACCGCATTCAGCATAGCGGTTGCAGCGCCGGAACCATCCTCGCAGGGGGAAGTGATATGGAATGCGTCGGAAGAACAGCCATATCCCAGAACCTCAGCGTAAATCTTTGCGCCTCTGGCCTTTGCATGCTCCAGCTCCTCCAGAACAACAACACCTGCGCCCTCACCCATAACGAAACCGTTTCTGTCCTTATCAAAAGGAATGGAACACTTCTCGGGATTCTCTGAAGTGCTCAGTGCGGTCAGTGCAGAGAAGCCTGCAATACCGATGGGAGTAACGGCACTCTCGGTACCGCCTGCCACCATAATATCGGCATCGCCGTACTGAATGGTTCTGAATGCCTCACCGATACAGTTGGTACCGGTTGCACATGCGGTTACCACATTGATGCTCTTACCCTTGAGGCCGTAGGTGATGCTTACATTACCTGCTGCCATGTTGGAAATCATCAGGGGAACCAGAAGGGGACCAACCTTGGTGCTGCCCTTCTCCAGAAGTCTGATATGCTCGCGCTCCATAGCCTGCAGGGAACCGATTCCGCTGCCCACTGCACAGCCTACTCTGTAAGCATCTTCCTTCTCCATATCAACGCCGGCATCCTTCATTGCCTCGCCGGCTGCAGCTACTGCCAGCTGACAGAACTGCTCCATTCTTCTGGCTGCTTTCTTGTCCATATACTCTTCGGGGATGAATTCCTTCACCTCAGCTGCCAGTTTACATTTGAAATCTGTGGTATCAAAACGGGTGATGGGTGCAAAACCAATCTTGCCTGCCTTGATGCTGTCCCAGAAACTATCTACAGAATTACCGATGGGAGTTACTGCGCCCAATCCGGTAACAACTACTCTCTTCTTCATAATAATTTTAAACCTTTCTTATACTGCAACATTTAGGCCATTGGCACAAATTTGCGCGTGAAAAATGCTGATTTTTCACACTCTACATAGCCAGTCCGCCGTCAATTCCGATTACCTGTCCGGTAATGTAGTCGGAACCGCTGCCGGCTAAGAACAATACAAGCTTTGCCACTTCCTCTGCAGTTCCGAGGCGGCCTGCGGGAATGCTCTTCTGTGCTCCCTCCAGAACAGACGCCGGAAGACTGTCTGTCATATCGGTCTGAATAAATCCGGGTGCTACCGCATTCACGGAAACATTGCGGCTTGCCAGTTCTCTGGCAACACTCTTGGTCAGTCCGATGACACCTGCTTTAGATGCCGCATAGTTGGCCTGCCCTGCATTTCCCATCACGCCGGATACGGAAGAAATATTGATAATCTTGCCGTAGCGGAGCTTTAAGAAATTTCTGGAAAGGTGGCGTGTCAGATTGAACGCACCCTTTAAGTTGGTGGCGATAACCTGATCAAACTCCTGCTCGCTCATGCGCATCAACAGATTGTCTCTTGTGATGCCGGCGTTGTTTACCAGGATGTCTACCTTGCCGTACTTGTCACAGATATACTTGACCATTTTCTCGGTCTCTTCGAAATCAGAAACATCGCAGCCTACAGCCTCTGCCTGACAGCCCTTGGCTGCCAGGGAAGCTGCCAGCTCCTCTGCCTTCTGTTTGGAGCCGCTGTAATTGATGATAACCGTTGCGCCGTTCTCGGCCAGAATCTCTACGATTGCTTTGCCGATGCCTCGGCTTCCGCCGGAAACCAACGCCACTTTATTTTCAAGGCTCTTCTCCATTACATGATCTCCTTCAGTTTCTCTAAGTCTTCTACCTTCTCAATGTTGATTACCTTAAGAGCGGTATCAACTTTCTTTACGAATCCTGCCACTGTCTTTCCGGGTCCGATTTCCACGAAGGTATCAACGCCCATCTCCTTCATCTGGAGCAGTATCTCGCGGAATCTGACGCCGCTGCTCACCTGTCTTGTCAGGTAAGGCTTTACTTCGGATGCATCGGTTACAACCTTTGCGTCCACATTACAGATGTAGGGAACCTTCAGTTCTGCAACAGTCTTGTCCTGCAGTGCTTCGCCGAGAAGCTCACCTGCAGATGCAAGCAGTGCGGAATGGAAAGGTCCGCTTACCTTTAAGGGAATGCATCTTCTTGCGCCGGCTGCGGAAATCTTTTCTGCTGCCTTGTCAACTGCCTGCTTTTCACCGGAGATAACAATCTGACCGGGGCAGTTGTCGTTTGCGATGGAAACAATGCCTTCCGTCTCTGCACAGATGGCACTTACCTTGTCGGCATCCAGGCCGATGACTGCTGTCATGGCCCCGCCTTCGGGGTAAGCGTTCTGCATATAAATGCCTCTCTTGCGGATCAGTTCAAACAGATCCTTATCGTCAAATGCGCCTGCCGCAGCAAGAGCAGCATACTCTCCCAGGGAAAGTCCTGCGGTAATGTCAGGCTTTACGCCCATCTCTTCAAGTACTCTCAACATCGCAACCTCGGTTGTCAGAAGGGCAACCTGTGTATACTCTGTCACGGGGAGCCTATCATTCTCGGTAAAACAAATCTCCGCAATATCCAGGCCGGTTACTTCCTGCGCCAATTCAAATGTCCTGCGTGCTGTGGGGAACTGATCGTAGAAATCCTTTCCCATTCCCACATACTGGGCTCCCTGTCCGGGGAAAACAAATGCTATCTTACTCATGCGTCAAACCTTTCACGGGCAGCGCGAATCACCTCTGCCGCTTCTGTTGTAATCTGTTCTACAATTTCCTTACAGGTAAGTTCAGACTTAATCATACCTGCAATCTGTCCTGCCATAACGGTACCGTTTGTCACATCACCGTCCATAACAGCATTGCGAAGAGATCCCAGTGTAAGCTTCTCCAGCTCCATGAAATCTGCACCGCTCTTTTCCAGCTTCAGATATTCCTTGGTC
Organism: Acetatifactor sp.; assembly: GCA_045597705.1. Classification (GTDB taxonomy): domain Bacteria; phylum Bacillota; class Clostridia; order Lachnospirales; family Lachnospiraceae; genus Acetatifactor. The sequence goes on along the minus strand of JAZLKR010000009.1, from coordinate 36,693 downwards.
ATCTTGTTGCGAAGACTTCTGACCGGATGACCGGTGGAAAGTCCCGTTACCTCAGAATCGATATCGGAAGCCTTGATAATCTTGTTCTTGTACTGCTCGTGTACAATGGACTCCTTTGCAACCACGAAACGGGTTCCCATCTGTACAGCCTCTGCGCCAAGCATCAGAGCAGCTGCCATACCTCTGCCGTCTGCGATACCGCCTGCGGCAATAACGGGAATGTTCACTGCATCCACAACCTGAGGCACCAGAGCCATGGTGGTGGTGGAGCCGATATGGCCACCGCTTTCGGTACCCTCTGCAACAACAGCATCAGCGCCGCCTCTTTCCATCAGCTTTGCCATAGCCACACTTGCCACAACAGGAATTACCTTTACACCGGCCTGCTTCCACATCTCCATAAACTTAGTGGGGCTGCCTGCACCGGTAGTAACTACGGGAACGCCTTCCTCTACGACGATCTTTGCGATTTCCTCCGCGTTGGGATTCAAAAGCATGATATTTACGCCGAAGGGCTTCTTGGTCAGTTCCTTACATTTTCTGATTTCTTCCCGAATGATTTCAGGGGGTGCGGAAGCCGCACCGATCAGTCCAAGGCCGCCTGCCTCGGAAACTGCTGCAGCCAGCTTGTGCTCAGCTACCCAAGCCATGCCGCCCTGAATTACAGGATATTCGATTCCCAGCAGTTCTGTAATCTTTGTCTTCATGCTGCTGACTCTCCTAATTCTTACTGCTTGCTCTCGATGAAGTCTACCAGTGCACCAACGGTAGTAATCTTCTCTAACTCTTCAGAAGGGATCTCGATGTTGAACTCATCCTCAACTGCCATAACCAGATCGAAAAGGTCAAGGGAATCAATCTCAAGATCCTCTTTGAACTTGGTGTCTCTGTTAATCTTCTCTGCATCTGCATCCAGCTTCTCAACGATCATTTCAGTAATTTTCTCTAACATGGTTTTTTCTCCTTTTGTTTGAAAATCAAATATTTTGATACTCAAAGTATCTACAATGGAGATTGTATTGCAAAATACTTTGATTGTCAAGATAAATTTTATAGCGAGGAAGGAAAACATGCTCGCATGTTTTCACCCGAGCGTATACGAAATAAATCCACAAGTTGCGAAGCAACGACTGACGCGCAGCGGCAGGGATTTATGAGTGTCACTCTGCACTGACGCGCAGCGGCAGGGATTTATGAGTGTCACGCATCAAGCCCCCCTACTTTTCCCTAAATTGATGCCTTTTTACCCCCTCTCAATATTGGCCTGCATCAAAATTTGAGGAATGAATCAAATTTGATGCTTATTTTCACTACTTTCAAAAACATAAGCATCAACCATGCATAAATCCCCTGTTTTTGATGCTTTCAATTCCAAAAACTCAAAAAAAATACATCAAATTCAAAGGAAACAACTGTTTTTGATGCAGGCTATTTTTTGAGCGGTAAAAAAAGCATCAAAGTAAGGCGCAAGTTAGTATTTTGATGTCAACAAAGCTTTTTTCTACCTGCCACTCCAAAACACGCACAAAAAAGACGCCCAAGTTCCCTTGAGCGTCTTGAATACTTACCAATTATTTACTTTATCATTAAAATTCTCTTACCAATTCATCAATCTCCGCCTCATTCAGTACCACGCAGCGCTTGCTGCGAATCGCGTATACTCTGTTGCAGGCACTTAAAACAGTAGGTCTGTGAGTGGTAACAATGCAGGTTCTGGGATATTCATCCTGCATAATATTTTTCAGTACTCTTCTCTCGGTTGCCACATCCAATGCGGAGGTCGCCTCATCCAGCAGCAGAATCGGTGACTTGCGCAGCAATGCTCTTGCAATGGAAAGTCTCTGGGCCTGACCCTCGGAGAATCCGCCGCCGCGTTCCTTGACAGCGCTGTTGATGCCGTCGGGAAGCTTCTCTACAAACTCCCATGCGCAGGCGAGCTTCAGACACTCGATAATTTCTTCGTCCGTTGCCTCCGGCTTCAGGTTTCGCATATTCTCCGCAATGGTACCGGAAATCATGGTGTTGCCCTGAGGCACATAGGAAAAGAGCTTTCGACAGGAGGGAGTCATGGGCAGCTGGGAGTCCATTCTCTCCCCGGGCCTTAAATCTCCGACGCACATGGTCGCAGTACCTTCCTGGGCGGGAATCAGGGACAACAACAGTCGCAGCATGGTTGTCTTGCCTTCGCCGGAAGGTCCAACCAAAGCGATAATCTCATGGGGATGCGCTTCCATGCTTGCATGGTCAAAAACCAGCGTACCGGTGTTGTAAGCATAACGCACCTCGTCCAGATACAGGCTGATACCATCGTTTTTGCTCTTCATTGCAAACTCGTCCGTCTCTTCATTCAGGCTGTAATCTTCTCTGGGCATTTCCACGATATCCATCAGACGCCCTGCACTGGTAGTCAGCGCGATAACCGTGGGAATCAGGGAGGTCAGACTGTGCACGGCACCTGTCAGTGTGCCGGACAGGGAAATAAACATGGTCATGGAACCGTAGGTGATGGCTCCGCTCCACACGCGGTAAATACCCCAGCCGTATGCAGCATAGGACACTGCCAGTCCCACTGTACTCAATACCAAAGAAGTCCAGATTGACATCTTGCGGAAGTCAATTCGCATCCCGATATATTCCTTCTGCAGCTGCTTTAAGCGTTCCACATACAGGCCAATCAGGGAAAATGCCTTTACAATCTGGATATTGGAGAAGGCCTCCTGGTTGAAGCCGGACAGCTTCGCACTCATGGCTGCACTTCGTTTATTGTTGTTAACCATGCGCTTCATCAGGGTTTTTGAGAGCAGCAGGCTCACCGGCATACCCAGGAAAGCAAATACCGCAAAGGTCCAGTCGTTGTAAACCACCATGATAAACGCGGAAAAGAATCGGAATAAGTAAATCAGAAAATTCGGGATAAAGCTTAAGACGCCGTTGGAAATGCTGGTGGCATCGGAGCTCCATCTGGTCAGCAAATCACCGGTATGATAATTGGTCAATGATTCCCAGTCCGTCACCAGAATCTTCTCGAAGATATCCGCCTTAATCTCGGCATCCACCTTCAGGCTGATGTATTCGGAGGCAAAGTCGGAAGCCTGATTGATCAGGGTTGTCACCAGGTTCATGCAGATCATGAACACAAAGGTCTGGAGCAAGGGGCCGCTGTCCTTTCCGGTGATGATATCAATCATTGTCTTGGAAATCCAGCTGAGAACCAGAGAGACTCCTGTGCTCGCAAATCCCAAAAGGGTATAGAACACCATCTGCCACTTATAATGCTTTGCATACTGATAGATCCATTTTGTCTGCCGCTGCATTTCCTGCAGACGACCGGCTTTAATGCGTCCGATGTAAAACTGTACTCTCTCCTTCAGCATTCGTGTTTCCCTTCCTTGGTCTGTTTCAAAACAAAAATTAACCCTGAGGGTAATACCCTCAGGGTTACTATACTACATTTATGTACTTTGTACAATTCGCGGTTACTGAAATTAGTGACCTTCGTAAGTGCAAACATGGTTGCAGTAGTCGGTACCAACACCGGTAATAGCAAGACCTGCTTCAGCCTTAACCTTCAGCTGACCAAGACCGATATTGTCCTCACCGTTGTTGTGATATGCTCCGTTGTAACCATCAACATAAACAAGCTTCAAAGAAGTGGTACCGTCACCGGAAACTTCCTTAGCGTTGCTGGAAACATAAGAAACAGGAAGGTTGAAGTTAATGATTACGCTTCTCTCAGAGCTGTGATGTCCATCAGCTGCTGCGTGCTTACCATCAACCTGGATTACATATACCTCATTACCAAGCTCGGGAGTCTGGCAGATTCTTGCCCAGAATGTGTAGCAGTTATCTCCGGATGCAGCGAAAACGCCTTCTGCGAGCTCTTCATTAGCGATTACCATAGGCTTAACATACTTCTTCATATTTTTATCTCCTCTTCTAATAAATATCCTTTTTCCTTAACCTATCAACAGCTGACCCTTAAACAACTGTTGATAATATCAGTATAGTCTTAATAACATATTTTGCAAGCATTCTAACAAAAATGATAGAAACCTGAAAATCTTAATCGATTACGGCGGGAATTTTCATCGTAAAACAGCTTCCTTTGCCCAGTTCACTGGTGCAGCTGATGCTTCCGCCGTGCTTTTTTGTGATACCTTTTGCGATGGCAAGACCCAGTCCGCTGCTGCCGTCACCGGGTGTTCTGGACTTGGTCGCACGGTAGGATCTCTCAAAAATGTGTTTGATATCCTCCTCGGAAATACCGATTCCGGTGTCCTCCACGGAAATCCAGACCCACTTGTCGAAAACCTGGGTCCGCAGAATAATCTGCGCCCCCGCCTCCGAATATTTCAGCGCATTCGTGAAAAGATTATCCAGAACTCTGGACATCTGGGGCGGATCGATAGATACCGTCACCGAAGTTTCATCCAGTTCCAGCTGCAGATCGCGCTCCGCATATTTATTGTCCGCCACACAATCATAGAAAAACTCTTCCAGAAAAAGGTTCAGATCCAGATTTTCCTTGTGCAGCTCCAGTGTAGGGCTCTCAACCTTGGTCAGAAGGAAAATATCGTTGATCATGGATTCCATGCCGCGCAGTCTTCTCTCCATCAGGTCCAGAATTGCACGCTTCTCCTCCTGCCCGATGTCATCGTTGGATTTTAAATATTCCACCGAGCTTACAAGGGCAGTGATGGGCGAGCGCAGGTCGTGGGAAAGATTGGAGAACAGCTCCATGCGGGCATTCTCTTCATTTTCCAGCTTACGATTGGCAAGCCACAATGTTTCATTTACAATTAAGAGCTCCTCCTCCAGCTGTTCTCTGGAAACCCTGGGACGCTCGTATTTTTTCTTTTCCATAGCCGTTTCATGCCTTTCCAAGCAAAAGGGCTTATCCCTTGAAGCGATATCCCTTGCCCCAAACCGTCTCAATCATATTTTCCAGGCCTACATTTCCTTCCATCTTCTTGCGAAGTCGGCTGGCGGTTACCATGATGTTCTTGCGGTCGGAATCAAGGTATCCCTGATATAATCTGTTACCGATCTGTTCAAAGGTGAGTTCCTTGCCGGGGTTCTGCGCAAACAAAAGCAGCATATCATATTCCTTGTTGGAAAGCAGCAGCTCTACATCACCGCAGTAAGCCTTGTGCTCCAGCAATTCCAGTCGAAGGGGCGGGAACTCCAGCACGCTGCCGGTTGTCGTTTCCTTCCAGGATCTGCGGATATGAATCTGAATGCGCAGGGCCATCTCCTCCAGACTGCAGGGCTTGGTGATGTAATCGTCCGCGCCGGACATCAGTCCCATAATGCGGTCCTCCTCAGCGGTTTTGCCTGTGAGCAGAAGTACCGGCACCTGTGAGAAGGTTCGAAGCTCCTCCAGCACCTGATAGCCGTTCATCTCCGGCATCATCACATCCAGCACCACACAGTGAAATTCTTTTTCCCGAAGCTGCTGCAATGCTGCAACTCCGTTATCCGCCAAAGATACCTCGTATCCCTTTGTCTTTAAGAAAGCACCGTTAATCTGCAGCACCTCTTTATCATCATCTACCAAAAGTACTCTGTATTTTGTCTCGCTCATAGGCCCGGCTCCTTTTCGGTTCGTACTCGCTATTTCGTAAGCAGTCCCAAATCCTTTGCAAGCTTGCTTCTTCTGGATGCCTCCTTCAGAATTGCACCTGCAGGTCCTCTGTCCAGTTTCTTGTTATTGTATAAAAATCGTACCAGCGTGGCCGTCCATAAAAACGGCCAAAGCAAAAATATCTTTCCTGCTTTCGGGTAGTTGATGTGCATCTGGTGGTGGAACTCAGACACATATCCCCAAAAACCGGTCTTCTTCATGACCACCATGCGGGTGCTGTCCGCGGATCCGAATTCCTCCGCATCCAGAATCTCTCGCAGGAAGGCGTCATAATCTTCCTCGCTGCGAAGCATCTCGGGAATGTTCTCTTCCTCCAGTCCCAGATGTGCACGGCAGACACCTGTGATTGCCCTTGCGAAAGCGGTCAGGCCGGAATCCTGCAGCAGCTTCTGTAGTGTTTTCACATCCTCCTCACTCCAGGGCTGTCGCCAGATGACCACCCAGTCGCACAGCAGCTTCAGTCCGAAGCCGGAGCGCAGGAAATGATGCAGCATGTGCACCAGCAGCTGAAAAGCATGGTAGGGCAAATCCAGTCCCTTCAGAGGAAAACCAAATTCATGATTCATTGCCACATGTTCCTTCAGGGTTTTCCGCACCTGCTCGCTGACAGTGTTCACTGCCGGCAGATCAAAGGGCTCCGCGAAGGAGGTGTGCAGTTCAATCTCCACATTGCCGGGCGAAAGGAAACCAAGATGGTAGGTTACATTCTGTTCCTCAGAGAGCGTAAAGCCCGCCTTTTCCATCAGGGCAATAATCTGCTCCCTGGAATACTCACCATACAGCATGAGGTCAACATCGCCGGTCTTACGAAGCTCCGGTACCGGATACAGGGCAGCTGTGGAAACGCCCTTCAGGACAGCGTTGCTGACGCCTTCCTGCTCCAGAAGCTCCGAAACAAATCTGGTCAAAAAGAGCATTCGATAACAGTTGCGCACAATGCTGACGCTGACCTGCTGGCAAACCTCGTAAGCAGCACTCTCCTCATCCAGACGCTCCAGCGCGGGCTGCAGGAAGGAGTATACCGCATGGGCTTCCGCAAGACTGCGAAGTTTTTCATAATCGATGCTTTCCGGAAGAGTCGCCGGTTTGCCGCCGATTCCTTCCGTCACCAACGCAAACAGCAGCTGTTCTTCTGCAGAAAACAGAACTTGATGCTCGTTTTGTTTCATTCACAATTCTTCCTTGTCGTATTTTTACACGATTCTGCCAAGCTTTACTCTGCCTCTGTCATCACTGACATTTGCAAAATAGCAGATTTTGTGCGTGTGTTTGTTTTCCATGGAGAGGAAGATGTCACCAATCGCATTTTCCAGTTCCAGTGTGAGCGTAAAGGTATCCCTTCCATTCATGGTCCGCAAATCGGGCAGCATGCAGTCCTTGCGGCGGGTGCCGTTTTTCTGCTGCCACTCCAGGCAGACGCTGACAGGCCGGTAAATACCTGCGAAGCCTACATTGGCAATCGTGACGGTGACCAGACTCTTCTGCCCTACGGCAGATGTCTTCACGGAATCTGCGCCGGTTACCACATAGCGGTATCCCAGGTGGGCACCAATATAGCGGAAGCCGTTCACACCCTTCCAGCAGTCGTTCGCTTCCCATTTCTGCTCCCGCCAGGCATTCAGCATGACAGGATCGTGATAAGCGTTCAGGTAAGTCACCTGCATTTTTTTCAGTTCTGCGGCAGTTTCCTCCAGGCTGAGCATGGCGCCCTGCGGAGGTGCAACAACCTCGCCGCCTACCGGAATCTTACAGCCGATGGGTTTTAAGAAGGCCAGTTCGTCTTCCTTGCACCAGGGCTCATCCCATCTGGCGTTCTCACGCCTTCTGTCACCGTAGGTTCCCATATCTGTCATGGAGCCCAAAATCGCATCATCGAAGAAGCCACAGTTCTGCGGGTCCGGTGTCTTTGCGATGCTGGCATCCAGATGTATCATTCTCCACTGCACAGGCTTTCTCACCGCCGTGGGAATCTTCCCACCGGTGCCGGTCTGCAGTGCTTCCGACAGCTGCTTCAGTTTCCCGGGATCCAGGAATCTGGAGGTGTGCATCTCTCCCCAGTTGCCTACCAGCAAGCCCTGATAGACCAGAATACTGTCGGCGTACTCCGCGATGGCTTCTCCCACCTGCGTGATGTGCCCCAACACATGTTTAAAGAAAAAAGGCTCGCGCTCAGGCGCCTTGCCCTCATGATCGTAGGAAATGCGCAGGATAATCTCCCGCTCCCAATCCTTGTACCACTGCAGAATCCTTTTGATATTGCCGATTGCCTCACCGGAAATCGGTCCGTCCGGAAATCCGCTGATACCGATAGTCACAAGCTCCAGACCATCCGTCACACTTCCTGCATTGCGCACAAGAAGCGGCGCCGGATCCACTGTCGCTTCATAGTGAACGATTCTGTACCATCCACGGGAAGGATTGTCTAATTCCAGCGGCTGCTCCTTCAGCTCTTCCGCCAGAAAATTGCCGGTCTTATTCCTTCTAATCAGTTTATTCAGAAAATCCATCGGTTGCCCCCATATCAATCTTATATAGCCGAATGCGTACCCAAACTGCGAGAAGCGAAAATAACATACGGAACATGTAGAAAAAAGGTTTGATTCCGGAATGCATGCTTACCCCTTTTGTTCTCTCATGCATTACCGCGGGAACCTCTTTCACCCGAAAACCAAGCAGAAGCATCTGCAGAATCATATTGGCATCGGGATACATGTCATCAAAGCAATGGAATCTGGAGTAGAAGGAGAATGCCCTCCTGCTCAGGCCCTGCAGGCCTGTGGTGGAATCCAGAACCACCTGTCCGGTCGCCATTCGAATGGCCAGTTTGAACATGTTCTGCGCCATCTTGCGAATGCCGGAAACGGGATAGCTTTCCGCTCCCTCCACAAAGCGTGACCCTAAAACCAGGTCCGGAAGCTGCCCTGAAGCATCCGCTTCCTTTAATCCTGCGTAGAGACGCTCTGCGTTGCAGGCATCATGCTGACCGTCGGCGTCCATCTGAATCAGATAGTCATATCCGTTGCTTACCGCATATTTGTATCCTGTTTGAAGACTGCTGCCATACCCAAGCGTAAAGTCATGGCTGACTGCGTGCACTCCCTTTTCCTTCACCACCTGAAGGGTTCGGTCCGCGGAGCCGTCGTCAATCACAAGGACATCCGCAAATGCCGTGACACCCTTCTCCTGCAAGGAATCCAGAAAGGCACCGATATTCATTTCCTCATTATATGCCGGAATAATAATCAGCAATTCCTTTCTGCTCTCGCCCATGTCAATACCTCATTTACCCAAATAGTTTTTCGTACCAGTTCTCCTCGGGAACCATAGTCTGCGCCGCGGCTGCCCCCAGTGCGGTTCGCAGTTCCTCCTCAAAGAGAATATGCTTTATTTTCTCATAAATTGCCTGTGAGGTAAAGTCACAGACAAGTCCATTTTCAAGATTTTTGACCAGTTCTCTGTTTCCGCTGGTGTCGGAAACAAGCACACAGCGCCCCAGGCTCATCTCCTCCCGCACCGCTATGCTCTTACCCTCGAAGGCAGAAGCCTGTACACAAAGGTCCGCCTGCCGCATGTAAGGATAAGGGTTATCCTTTTGCCCCAGCAGTACAAAGTTCTGTTCCAGCCCAAGCTCATGGATTCTGCGCTCCAGTCTGCCGCGGCTCTCGCCCTCTCCCAGCACATACCATCTGCAGGAGATGCCGGCCTCCTTCAAAAGACTGCAGGCCTCCGCGGAGACCTCCAATGCCTTCTGCGGCACCAGCCTTGCCACCGTCAGAATTCTCTTTCCGTCAAAATCATCGGTAAAGCCACCGTCCGCGAGGGACTGTTCCCTCACGCTGTCCCCGGAGAATAAATTCTCAAAAATATCTGTTTTCCGCTCGTACTCCGGATAAACCGCCAGAAAACTCTTCTTCACTTCCTCGGACACCGCATAGATTCGGTCGAAGGCATCATAGCAGCCCAGGTCCAGCTCTCTGCAGTAGCCTGCCAGCGCGTAATCCACATGCACAAAGGCCAGCTTCCTTTTCGCCTTCACCCGGTCTGCCACATAATATGCGCTTCCGCCCTCCAGAAAAGCAACCGCCAGATCATACTCGGTCTCATTTTTCTCGCCGGACTGTGCCAGCAGGCGGAAGGAAAGCTTATCCTTTCGCAGATTTCCCTCGCGGAGCATCCGAATTGTGTTCTTCACAAGATACGGCAAAAGGCGAAGTCCATTCCCGTGCCTGAAAAATGCCTTCAGCACTCTGCCGGTCAGTTTCCTTCTCCCCGCCGCCCCCAGCACAGACTCCGTGCTGTAGTTCTGGTTTAAGAGTGTCACATAACCGGGCAGTCGGTTGGATAGTTCGCCCATTCCGGTAATCACATATAAATCAATTCTGCAATCCGCATCCTTCATTCGCCGAAGCAATTCCAGCAACGCTGTCTCCGCGCCGGCTTTGCTCAGGGTATTGATGCAAAAAAGCACTTTTTTCATTCTCGACTCAACCTTCCTGCTGCAAGGCGTCCACCTTTTCTTCCAGTTCCTTCAGTTCCTTTTTCAGTGTCTCATTTTCATCGGTCAGCAGAGAAATCTTAATTGCCATCTCCATCTGACGCTCCATCAGCTCGGAGATTCTGACGCTGACAAAGAACGCCGCAAACAAACCGCAGAAAATCAGAAACATGATGAGCAGCAGGCTGGCAATGCTGATATAGTTGTGCAGCAGCACCGGTCTGATCAGGAAACCTGCCACAATCAGCATCACGGAAACACCGCACCAGATTAAGGAAAAGCTTTCCATAATCTTTTTCTTTGCCAGAGCAAATACTGTAAAAATCAAAGAGCCCACTCCCAGAATCAGGAGCAAAATACGAAGCAGGGTACCTGCATCCACATTAAGCATAGGACCACCTTTGCCTTTCGAAATGTTTACTTCGCGGTGCTGTATCTGTTAAATACACAGTTATCAGGCTTCGGTCCGTCACCGGCCTTCATAATTCTGCCGTTACAGAAGATATGTCGGTCCAGATGCTTCTCAATGTAACGAAGTCTGAAGTAAGCCACGGTCCAACCGGTCAGGGCACCGATTACAAGACCGATACCGTACCAGATGGGAGTTAAATGAGTTGCAAAAATACTGCCGATCAGGGTTGCAGCCGCAAAGCTCAGAGCGGTTGCCAAAGATCCCTTCAGATCGCTGAAGTAGTACAGGAAAATAATTTCCGCATACATGCTGAAGAGGATGAAGTAGCCTGCTGTCAGGCAGGGATAAATCTTGGTTACCAGTCCGCTGAAGCCGAAGTCCGGCATGAAGGTTAAGAACAGGATGAACAGGATTACCGTAACGATAAACTGGATACGGATCAGGTTCATCAGCTCACTTCCCAGCTGACGGAACATTCTCTTCTTTGCATTGTCGATGTCCATGGCACGCTGACCGATAACGGCCTCGGAATATGCCTTGTAACGCTCGTGGAAATTCATTTCCACTCTGGCAATGAAGATAACGCTTGCGGAGATATTGGTGAACATGGCAAGACAGGTTGCCATGTCATAAGGCTGCATGCAGACAAAACTCTTAACAACCGTCATGCGGTCATCAGTGGTCCAGAATACAAAGTTGTGCATGTACAGGCCGATGGTGTAAAGGAAGTTGGTACCGACCAGAGGCCAGTACTTCTTGAAATACTGAAGAACATCTCTGTACTTACCGCTGTTCTCACGGAAGTAACTGAATACCAGTGACAGCTCCAATACGGCAATCAGGAAGAAGCCGACGGTAATGGAAAGCAGCATTGCGTAAGTGGTCTTTACCTTGAAGAGATAGTTCAGAACCAGAGAAAGGATGATGGTTACCAGCATACCGATCAGGAAGAACTCTGAAATTCTCTTATAGTCCTTACAGATGGACAGGTACAGCATGGAGTAGAATACCAGTACCAGACAGATGAAGCCGCAGAAGCCTGTGAACACATAGTACAGAGGCACCTTACCGACAATATACTCGTGAATGCAGAAGGGAACCGCCATCAGCAGTCCGAAGCCCACATTCATGAACAGGCCGATATAGTAACAGGGAATAATATCGGCATAGGTTTCATTGTAGATGACATCGGACATGTACTTGGACAGTACCGCATTGAAGGGTGCTGCCGCCAGCAGACCGAAAATGAAAATATACAGAAGCGTACAGGAGAACAACTCTCTGTCAATGTAGCCTACCTTGGAGAAATCCAGGAGATACTCCATAATCAATACCGCCGTGATAACCAACAGCATGGGGGCGATGGTTACGACTGTACTGTAACCGAAGCCCATCAGGTTGGTCGCGATGGTATTTTTTGAGAAAATTTTATTTAGTCTGACACCTATTCCTGCCATTTTTAACTCCTAACTAAAACGAAATACATCATTATCTGTTAAGCACAAATTTGCCGGCCGGCCATTCCTTGCCGTATTCCGCACAAATCTGCTGATAAATTTCTTTGTACATGGACTGCATCTGGTCCACACGATACTGGGAGGTTGCACGCAGGTAACCGTTCTCTCCCATTTTCTCCACCAGTGCGGGGTTCTTTGCCAGGTCGATAATCGCCTTTGCGATTTCCTGCACATTCATGATATGGGTCAGGATGCCTGCCTCGCCGAAGAAGTCGTCCGGTCCGTAAATCAGTTCACGGCAGCAGCCTACATCGGTTGCGACAACGGGCTTGTGCGCTGCGTAGCCCTCCAGGATGGTAAGGGGCTGACCTTCACTGATACTGGTGAGCAGCGTGAAATCCATTCTGCCCAGATATTCCATAACATTGATTCTGCCGGTGAAGACTACATCCTTGATTTCCATAACCTCTACCAGGTCACAGCATTCCTTTGCGTATTCCTCATCCTCGTCCATGGGGCCCATAATCCAGAGCTTCAGCTTGGGCACCTTTTCCTTTGCGAAGGCGAAGGCACGAATCATAGTCTTTACATCCTTAATGGGGGTGACACGAAGTACCGCACCCACATTGATATATTGCTTATCCTCTTCGGTCTTGCCGGGAAGGTTTGCGAATCGGTCCACATTTACGCCGTTGGGAGTTACTCGGATTTTCTCCTTGGGACAGCCAAGGCCTACCTGCAGTTCTCTCGCACGACGGAACAGACAGGTAACGGTATCTGCTCTCTCGTAAGCCAGACGGGACATCTTTCTGAACTGGTCAATCCAGATATTCTTGTAAATACCTGCTACCCATCTTGCCTTTAACAGCTCCTCTTCTCGCTCTCTGGTGTAGATACCGTGCTCGGAAATCAACAGTCCGCACTGATAACGGTACTTCGCCATACTTCCCAGTACGCCTGCATAGCCGGTTGCCACGCAGTGGTAAATGTCTGCTCTGGGGATGTTGGTAGTCATAACCAGGAACAGAGGTCTGTAAATGGAACGCATGGTCCACAGGAAGTCTGAGAAGACGGTCTGAGGATACTGCAGATCGTAAGTCTCACGCACAATGTTCAGGAAATCCTCACCCATCAGCAGATCATCAATGGAAATGTCCTCGTTGCGGAACAGATCAAACAAGGTATTCCAGTCTACTCTCTCACCGATCAGCAGGCTTCTCATCGCTCTGTACTGTATCTGATTCAGTCTGGGCATACGACCGTTCTTGAAGCGGGTACCCCAGTCCAGATCATCCAGATAGGTCTCATACACCTGGGTGACATTGGGGGGCAGCTCGTATACAAACTTGCCGCTCTGCTCACGGTTAACAATAATTGACAAGATAATAAATTCTACATTGGGGAACGCGTTGATCATACTGTGAATCCAGCTGGATACACCACCTACCACATAAGGGTAGCAACCTTCCGCAACCAAACAAACCTTCATATTCGTTCCATGCCTTTCTTTGCACTTTTCTGCAGGCTCTGCCGCCTTACTTCAACTGATCCTTATCGCTGCCCTCCAGCTGAATGGTAGCATTGGGAGCAGTCATGCGAAGCAAATACATATTTTTCTCAATCAAGGTATAATCCACACCTGCGGCTTTCTTGATGGTACCCTCCTGCACACGAAGGATGAACCAACCGTTCTCGCCGTAGTTCTCCGCTGACATCTGAATCACATTTCCGCTCTTGGAGGCTCTGTAGTCCAGGTTCAGCAAATCACGAATTCTCACATCAGTCTCGGTAGCGGTCAGATGAGAGAACGCCGTACCGGGCTTGCCCAGTGTTTTTGCGTAGGAGCTGACCTGATCCCAGATCTTTTCCCAGGTATCCTCTTCGTCATCAGGATACGCAGCCTCGTACAGATCCATCATGACATTGGAATAGCCCAATGCCGTGAGAACGCTTCTTGTTCTGAAGTCGTCCGCAGAGGAAGGGTTCATGCAGTTCGCTGTGGTACACTGTCTTGTAACTGTGTCTGTATAGTACTCGAACAGGCTTCTGTCCTTGGAACCGGGCATAACGATGGTTCTCAGATTCTCCAGAAGCTGGCTCTTCAATACATCCTTGATGTCGATTGCATTCTTTGCAAAAGCGGCACTGAAGCTGTACTCATTTCCCAGGTTCCAGAAGAAGACTCTGTCACGCTCCACCTTATCCTTCAGGGAAATATCACCCATCGCCACTGCGCTGTAGGCCAGCTCGCCGCGGTCCTCGATATTGTTCTTCAGATATTCCTCATACAGCTCGCCCTGAGGCTCTGCACCGTCATCGTAATTGGCCTGGGGCATCACGAACTGTGTGGTTCTCCAGTTGGTCTGACGGGTCAGCATTGACAGGTCGGGCGCAATCATGTTCTTGGTTAAATCCTTCTGATTTCGGCTGTAAATACCCATCAGCGTCTCATCATTCTCATTGGCAAGACCGGGGAAGTTGGCCACAATCATATTCTGGCCGTTGACAACAGGATATACATCAAAGCTGTCGGACTCCGCAATCATGGACTCCAGAATACCAAGTCCCGCATAGTCCTCCAGGAAATCGCCGTTTACCGCAAAGACGAAGGAAGCCTCGTTTCTGCTTCTCCAGATCAGGACAGGCAGATTCTCGTTGGTAACCTTCTTGTCATCCACCAGACCTACCATGTAAGCCTTGGAGCCCTTGCCGGTGTGATACCAGGCAGTACTTCTGGGGAATAAGTCAAAATCTTCCTCCATTGCATCCTTGTAAGCATACTGCTTCTCGCCACCTACCAGGAAGCCGCTGTACAGAACCGCACCTGTCAGTGCCTTGTTGACGTCTGCCACTTCACTGATTCCGAGATAGTCACGAAGTCTCTTGTAGGTCAGCATGGTATCTGGATCGGGCAGTGAACAGAATACAGTGGTCAGTCCGCTTCTGGAGAACTGCTCCAGAGAGGACATATCCTGACCGTAGTCCACCTGATTGCCGTCCAAAAGAAGAACCTGTGCCTTGGTGATCCACTTCTCGGGGATATCGGAAACCTTTTTGTAGGTCAGGAGATGTCTTTTGGAGTAATTACACCACTGACGCACTACCTTGCCCTGCTTGGAGGTAATCTCACCTACATAAAGCACTACATTTCTGGAAACGCCCGCCTGATTGTAAGGGTCTTCCTCTCCCTGCTTCCAGGCCGCATCCTTGGCAGTTACCGTCTTATTCAGATTTGCATTGGAATTGTCAGACAGTCTGCTCTGCTGAATAACCTTGGTGGACTGCACCAGGAACAGCAGCACAAGCATCATAAGCGTCATCACAAAAAAACTTCTTCTGGTCAACATTTCACACTAGTCTCCTAAAACACTGTTATAACCGTAGTTGATAGCCAAATTAAATAAATGGAACACATTCTGGGTCAGCTTGAAGCACACCAGATTGTCCGTCTCATAGTAAACCTCAATGTCGCCGGGATAAATCTGCTTAAACGCAGTCGCCCAGTAATACATTCTTGACATGTAAACCCATCTGTTGTAGCCGGTGTAGGCGGTAGAACCTGCGTAAATCGGCGGCAGAATGGCTCTTGCACCCTTTTCGGAAATTGTGGTTTCTCCCTCGTAAACCTTGGAAAGACCCAGAGGCTTTTTCTCCACAAAGAAGAATACCTTCTCGGTGGGAATATAGATGGAGGTTTCCTTGTTCATGTTCTCCATGCCATGCAGGAACTCACTGATTTCATAGTGGTAACCGTGGTCCCAGCCCATCTGCAGCTCGTCTCCGGCAGAGATGATGGTCCACTTGTAGTCTTCTTCGTTTCGAATAATATTGGTCAGGCAGGTAACTGCCTCATTGGTAGCCAGCATACTGCTCTCGTAAGGTGCTCTGATATTTCTGGAAAGCAGCAGGGAACCCACAACAAATCCCAGCAGTGCCAACGGAATGATGTGCACCCATTTCTCCAGATCCAGCTTGTCGTCGATCAGGGAGATAATGAAATCCAGCGTCAGCATCAGCAGAATGGGGGTAGAATATGCAAAGTAAATACCGCATCGCGCACTGTCCATCAGTCTGGGCAGACCAAGGGGGCCGGAAGCCAGCAGCAGGGACAGAATACAGATGTAGAAGAATACCGAAAGCAGCGTCGAGCCGTAACATCGCTCCTGGTCCAGCTTCTCCACAATGGCTCCCACCAGCAGCAATATCAGGCAGAACAGCACGCCCTTGGATATCAGGCCCGTGGGATCCAGCAGTACATATTCGTTAATCATATAGGAAATCGCAAGACCGGCTGCCCGGATCTTTGTGAAAAGGCCTACTTTCTTGCCGGTATCGGTGCCGTCCGCAGTGTCGGAGGTTCCCAGGCCGGTACTCTCATATTCCTGCGCACTTCCGTAAACATCCTCCAGCGCACCGCCGGTCTCATGAAGATAATCGCTGTCAATGACCGCGCCGGGGGTATAGGAACCGCCGATGGTGCCTCCGCTGATTACCTTGACACCCCAGTACATGGAGGGCTCCAGCTTCGCGCCGTTTACCAGGCAGATTGCCATGGGAAGCACGGCAATGAACAGCGCCAGCAGGCAGGCGTGAACGCACTGCTTCAGCACCTTTCTCTTCAGCATAAAGCCAAAGTAGCCAAGCGCGATGGCGATAATGAACAGGCCGGACACAACCGTATTGTAAAAATGAATCATGAAGGTGCTGGCAAATGCCATGATAAAGCCGGTGGTACAGTAATGAGTTACTTCCGTATCCTCGGTGCTCCATTCTCCATCATAGTAATTTCTGAAATAGGTGATTGCATAGAAAACAGGTGGCAGGATGAACACCATACCGAACTCCTGAGGCAGTGTGCTCTCGAATCGGCTGTAGGTGGTCTCACGCCAGAAGCTACCCAGCAGGTACAAAGCCATGCCGGTGTAAGGAATAAATTTGTTTCTGCAGACCAGCTTCATAAAGAAGAACAGGGATGCAGAGAAGCATACGACCTGAATGAAAGCAAACAGACTGAGCAGAATGTAGGTTTCAAATCCGAATACGGTATGCAGATAGTAAATAATACAGTGAAAGCCCATGGGATAAATGCCGGATACAAACAGAGTATTATCGCTGAGGGCGTTAATCCACTTGTTGTGAACCGGAATATCCTGTGCGGAATAACCGAAGGTAGAAACGGTCTCGCTGCCGTACACATACAGCAGGGCAAAAATCATGGCAATACACAGCAGGCACTCCAGCCAGTTATTCCGAATCCATTTCAGGAATCTGAGCAATGCGCTGTCATAGTGCTTCTTGCGGAACTCACCGGCCTTGGCCAGCACGGTCTTTGTTCCCATCTGGCCCAGCATCACACGCTTGAAGTCCTTGGAAAGACCGGGCAGGGACTGTACGATGGGGACCTCATTCCAGATTGCCCACATTACGATTGCAGGAATGACTGTGCCCAGAACCAGCGTCACCTTATTGGACAGACGAATGAGCTGGAGCAGGAACACCAGATTCATAATGTAGAAATTACCAAAAATAAAATAGTAGGTAATGCGCTCGATTGCTCTTCTCTCACTGAGCTTTTTGTGCAGCAACAGTGCGGGAACAGCCAGTGTCAGTCCAAAATAGGCGCAGATTATGCCAATCAACTGCAGATTCATATAAGCTTGCATTGTCATAGTCCACACCTCCTTTGTTCAAAATGATTGCTTATTTCTGCTCAGGCATGAATACTCTGAGCATCTCCAGAGTCTCGTTGTCGATAACGACATTGGACTCTCTCAGCTCCTCCATAACACGGAAGAACTTTTCCTTCTGTCCGCTTGCAAAGTAAAGCTTCAGCTGACAGGTATAGGTGGAAAGAGCATCGGGATAATGGTAAATCGCTCTGTCACACCACTTCTTACACTTGTCGTAATCCTCTACCTCCAGCAGGCGAAGTGCCAGCGCCTCATAGTAACGGGGCGTGTAATTTGCCTTGTGATACTTGTAAAGGGATTCGCCGACCTGATCCATAATGTCCGCGTAATTCTTCTGTTCGATATCTGCAAAGACCTTCTGCCTCAATACCTGATTCATGTAGTCCAGAAGGCTCTCTGCGTAGAAGCTCTGCTCCTCGCCCTCGTCCTTTACCAGCTGGAACTGATTCTGCACATTGGTTCTGAACTCATTCAGGGAGTCCTGCAGAATACTCGCCGCATAGTGAGCGGTCTCGGTATCCTCACTGTTCAGTGCCAGTGCAATCGCGTTTAAGGACTTCTGGATATCTCCTCGAACGACATTCATCATAACGCCGCGGAGGTTATCCTTATCCATGATTTCAACTGCCTCTTCCAGAGGAACGATATTTCTCTCACGCTCTTCGTCCGGCCTGACATAGGTCTTAACCCTCTCCTTACTGAACACAACGTCCGCAAGGTCTACAGGCTCAGAGAACAGCCATTTGTAGCACAGGAAGGAAAGCAGGAAAAACAGCGGGCCCACAACCGGGCAGAAAATCATAACAATGGTACGAATCAGCTCACTTCTCTTGGTCTCTTTCTTGTGGATGGAAGCCAGGAAGAAATAAACCAGAGAAACAATCAGATTTAAGATCAGGACGATAATAAAAATGACTACTTCTCGTCTCATACAATTACATCCTCCACGATTTCGGTGGTGTAGCCCTTCTCCAGAAGTCTGGCAACTGCCACCTCAGCATCTGCCTTGTTGGTGTTTGCAAGCAGTGCATAGAGCTCATTGTCGGAAAGCTTGCCGACATAGTCGGTCTGTCTCATTCTCTCTGCAAGAACACGGCCAACCTGATCCACGTTCTGGCCCTCGGTGTTTACATGAAGCAGAGTACACTCTGTCAGCTCCTGAGTCTGTGCCTTGAAATATGCGCGGGTCAGAGTCGTGAAGGCTTCTGTCTCCAGCATATGAGAGTCATCAATATAACGCTGGGTTTCCAGTGCTGCCATGTATCTGTTCGCACGAAGCACCGCATCCTGAATCAGCGCACTGGCAACGGTAAGCTGGTTTGCCTGGCCAAGGGTCATGTGCTCCCAGGGAATACCCCATACGCAGACAAACAGCTGCATCTTATCCTCTTCAAAAATAGCGTTTGCCATCAGAGGCAGATCCTCATCCATCTGACGGTTAATGTAAACCTTATGCTGACTGATGCTCTCATAGAACTCGCCCATCTCGGCATAACGGATGGAGTTGCCCAGAGATCTTGCCTTCTTTGAGGTTGCGGAGAACAGTCTTGCGTAAACATCGTTGGAAACAACATATACGGCGATGTCCTTACTTCCCATCAGCTGTGCGATAACATCAGCCGCGTAGAACAGAACCTCCTCGGGGCTGTAGTAATCCAGTGCGGAGGTGATCTTGTAAATCTTACCTACACTATCGTTCTGGTTAACCAGCTGGGTCTCCAGAGCATCCTTTACACGAATGTTGCTGGTGTTGATGTCCTGCATATCCTCCAGCTGAACCTCCAGGAAATCACGCTCTTCCTGTCCCTCATGCTTCAGAACCATAATCTGGTCCTTCATGTAACCTACGGTCAGGCCGAGGATGAACAGCTGTGCAATCCAGAAGTAGGTGTTGGTATCCAGAACGAATCCCAGACCGGAATCCGCATATTGTCTGTTAATGCAGTAGCCCAGTGTTGCCAGTACGGAAGCGAAGGTTGCCTGCTGCTGTCCGTAAACGATGGCAAACAGCAGTACATAGAGCAGGTACAGGTCCAGCTTTGCAAAATAGCTGCTGTTTACGGTAAGGCTGCTGAGAATAAATACTACGATGAAGCCCAGAATGTTCTCTGCGAAGGGAACCAGTGTCTTAATCATCCAGCCGGACTTCTCCATCAGTCTCTGGTACAGAGAGGGCTTTGTCTTCTCGCCGGTGAGGAACACATAGCTGTTGTTCTTCATCTGGTCGGCAATCATCTGAACGATGGCTTTGTTGTCACAGCAGGAAAGCTTACTCAGCTCGTCGTAGGTTTCCTTGCCTGACAGAACACAGCGTCTGCCGGGAACAGGTCTCTCAACGATAATGTTTGCCTTGCCCATAGCGGCATCCACCATCTCAGCCAGCTGACGCTCGGTGATGACATTGTCGGAAGTGATATGATACAGAGGCTTCTGACAAACTGACTTCTCCATCAGCTTATAAATATATTCTACCGCATCGGTCTCATACAGCAGGGAGAACTGGTTCTCTGCGGTAATGGTAATTGTCTTTTTCTCCAAAGCCTCCAGGCAGAGCTTTGAGGGAAGATTGGTAACAGCCTGACGAGTGGTGGGCACATTGTAGTAATGGTCCAGTCTTGCAACTACCACATCCTGTCCGCGGCTCTCTCTGTAGCTTCGACACAGTGCCTCGCCCTGTGAAAATGCCAGACCCTTCAGATTCTGAGGGCTGGACTTCTCGCTTGTCTCGATGTTCTCGGGATAATCAAGGCCGAATACTTCATCGGAAGAAAGATAGATGAATCTTCCGCGGCCTGCCATTGCAAAGGCCATCAGGATGTTGGTAAGGCTGGATGAAAAACGTACGCTGGCCTTCTCCTCATCCTCCCAATGGAAGTTTGTATCAAATGCACCCATGAAAATGGTGACATCCGGATGTGTACTCTCGAAAATTTCATCGATACACTCGGAGTCGTAGGTGAAATTATATCTCTCGAAAACCTTCTGGTAAGAGGTCTGCTGGTATCTGCTGCCTGTAAGCAAGTATACCTTGTGTCCCAGCTTGTTCAGTTTGATAATCAGGTTATCAATCAAGCTGCCTGCTCCACCGATTAACATTACATTCATAGAATTACCTAAACCTTTCTGTCAGATGTGAGTCTGCTCACATCTCCTCCCCAAATTCAATATTCTGTGCCTTTAACTGCCCCAGGAAATCCCGGACATCCTGCTCCGCATCTGCCCGTTCCACTTCATATTCCCGGCTGATTCGATCCACAATCTCTGAAATGCCAAGTCCTTCGTCCAGCATCTTCCAGATATCCGCTCCCACCTCGTTCATGGGCATGGGCGGTCTGTAGGATGCACCCGACTGTTCCGTGTCCAGCAGCCAGTAATACCCTGCTGCCTGTCTGAGGACATATTTTGATGTACCTTTTGCCATAAACCTTTTCCTTTAAACAACACTTACTCAAATATATATTATATCACTCCGCAGATTACAAAAAAAGGCATAAATTTGTTAGAAAACCGATATAATCAAGAAATTTCGGGAGTTTTCGTACTATTTGTCAAAGAGAACCGACTGCAGAAAGAAGAAAAAAAGCCTGTCGGGCGAATGCTTCCACAGGGAACATCCACTCGGCAGACTTTTATGTCATTCATCTTTAGTCACTATTATTACTGTCGTTCAGTATATAAAATTGTCAAAGTGAAGCGCTTGAATTACTTAACTACAACCTTGGTGATATGAGGATTAGCACCGTTGTACCAGTACAGGAAACCTTCCATATCTACAGTGCTGCCGATCTCAAGAGCCTTAACAGCCTCGTAAACCTCGGTGCCTGCGCCGCAGAGATAGCTCTCTACAGTAAAGGTATAGTTTGCATTGCCGTCAGAAACGGTGAAGTAAAGGTCATCGCCGTCTGCACCGGAACCATCCCACTTGTAAAGGAAAGCAACATCCTCGCCTGCCTCGTTCTGGCCTGCTGCAGCAACAGTCATGTTGTTGAATGCAACCAGCTGATTCTGCTTCTCGATCAGCTCATCGGTTCCGAGAAGAGCGGTAACATCGGTAGCAGCTGCAATGTAAGAACCATCCAGTACAGAGTAGGTAGCATCTACGATCTCGATTTCACCTTCCCAAACTGACTTGTAACCGGTAACACGAATCTTGGTACCTGCAACAAGTGCATCGTACTCGTCCTGAGTCATAGGAAGATTGTAAAGGAAGAAAGCGCCATCCTCATTCTGGGTGTAAACGGTAGCAACGCCAACGCCGTTGTTCTCCCACCAGCCCTGCTTAGCCTGTACATAGGTCTCAACAGTAACCTCGGTGTCAACATCTGCAGCAACATACTCTGCATAAGTCATAGCGTCAGATACAGCAACGGGCTCCTCAACGGATTCCTCAGAGCTCTCTTCTGCTACACTCTCTTCTACGGAAGACTCTACGGAAGCCTCGGTAGAAACCTCAGAAGAAACGCTTGCTTCGGAAGAAACAGCCTCTTCAGTCTGACCACAGCCTGCAAGTGCAACTACACATGCAAGTGCAACAAGTCCACTAGTGAATTTTTTCATAATTTTATCCTCTTTTCCACAAATAGTGTAGGTGTAAGGAGCGGGCTCCTCTTCCCTTTCCTTACAGACATGCGATTTTCACTATGTCAAGTGGTATTATACTAACTTTTTAAGTGAAATCAAGCCTTTTTTTCTAATTAACTTTTTTTGACGACAGTTTTTCACGAAGAATACCACAAATTAAGTAGGCCAGAATACCAACCCAGGTGACAGCCAGCGTCACCAGCAAAGCCACTGCCGTGCCGGGAAGCTTGCCCAGATTTGCCTTCACATTGGCAGCTCCGGTGCCGTCGGGATTCAGGTGATACAGCGCAATCATATCATTCGTCAGTGTCTCAAATTCTATGGTTTGCTTTCTTCGTGTTGCCTTGTGCACATTCTCAATCATCTGACCGGAGGCGTCTCTCAGGGAAGCGGAACCGGTGAACACATTTGTCACGAAGGTATCCTCCACATGGTCTAACAGAATCTTCACTGCATCCAGCTTTACATAGTAAGGGTCTGCACCGTCGGTAGGATTTCCGTTTAAGTACTGCCGGTAGCGGTCGGTCTGCTGTGCTCTGGTGGTAACGGGCACATAGCCTTCTGTCTCAGAGTAGGAAATCTGCACCTCATCGGTAAGCAGATACTGTGTAAACAGCCAGCTGGCCAGAACCTCCTGGGGATCCTCCTTCTGGAAAATACAAACGGAGGGGCCCTGGGAAATCATCTGCATATGCTCCGGATTTTCCTGCGGAACCGGGTAGACTACCGTCTCAAATTTTACGATATTCTCCTCGCTGATATCCAGCAGGGGCGCATCGGAACCCATCCAGGTGGAGCCTGCGGTGGAGTCCACTGCAAAGATACACTGTCCCGCATTTAAGAAGTTTGCGGGATAGCCTGTCATCTTAAAGGTGGTAAAAGCACCTGTCCTGGTGTGCTCCGCTACGGTATCCAGAATTTCTCTGGTGGTATCGTTGAAGATTTCAATCTTGCCGTCGGGTGTGGAATAGCCCGCTCCCTTCTGGCGAAGCAGCTGAATCATCATGTTGTCGGTGGACTTGTAGATAAAGGGAATCATCACCTTCTGTCCGTTGACGGCAAAGGTGCCGTCGGCATTCTTGCGCATGGCTGCCTCGGAAACCTCCCAGATAAAGTCCCAGGTCAGGACCTCGGGAAGTGTATACCCCAAGGCTTCCACATAATCCTTGTTTACATAGCAGGCCTCGGTGGAACGCATGTAGGGCAATGCATAGTAATTGCCGGCAATCCAGCACTCATCCAGGAACTGGGGTACTACCTCGGAGCGCTTCGGAGAATCAAAGCGCACCTCACTGCCGCCCAGACCGTATTTCTTATCGTCAAACAGATCCCCCAGAGGAACCACCGTGTTTTTACCGGTCATGTAGGTCACGATGTGGTCCGGATAGGTAATGCAGACATTCGGTGTGGTGCCTGTGGCAATGTTGGTAATGACATCATTGTAAATCTTACCGTAATCGGTATAGAGTCTCAGATTCACCTTCACATTGGGGTAAAGCGCCTCGAACTCCCGAATCGTCTTTTCGTAGATTCTGGTCTGGTTCTTGTTGGTATCGTTCTTCGCCCAGAAGGTAATCTCGTAATTTCTGCCTGTGTCAAAGCTCTCCGGTGTCTCGAAGGCATCGATTTCCTTGGCGCCGTGACAGCCGGTAAGCAGAAGGCCTGCCAGAAGGCTTCCGCAGAGAGTCAGTATCATTTTTCTGCAAAGTTTCATCATCCCTTGATACCTCCTCTGGAAACGCCTGCCATAATCTTCTTATGGAAGACCAGGAACAGAATGATGAGGGGCACGGAAACAGCCACACCCGCCGCCATCATGGCAGGGATGTTCTCTCGTCCGAAACCGTTTTCGCGAATCTCCTGAATACCGTTGGACACCAGGAAATAGGAAGCATCGTCCGTGATCAGTCTGGGCCATACATAGGAGTTCCAGCACTCAATGACCTTCAGAATCACGATGGTAACGATGGTGGGTTTGCTGATGGGAATCATGACCTTGAACAGATATTTTAAATCCGAGGTGCCGTCCACCTTTGCGGCGCGGTACAGTTCATTGGGAATCTGTTCAAAGTTCTCCTTTAACAGGTATATATAAAAGATACTCGTTACGGAGGGAAGCACCAGACCGAGGTAGGTGTTTCGCAGGTTCAGGTTTGTGATGGTAACAAAATTGGTGATGATAACTAACTCGTTGGGGATCATCATCAGAGACAGGAAGATTGCGAAGGTAATGTTCTTACCCACAAACTCCAGTCTGGCAAAGGCGTAGGCCGCCAGAACAATCACCGCCATCATAATCAGTGTGGTAGCCAGTGTAAAAATCGCCGTATTCAGGAAATATCTTGCCAGAGGCACCGTGGTAAACGCATCCACATAGTTCTGCAGTGTGGGGGCTTTCACGAAGAATCTGGGGATTCTCTCCGAGCTGTAGGATGCGTAGCTCTTCAGGGAAGTCAGCAGCATCCAATAGAAGGGGAACAGTACCAGCAGTCCCCAGAAGGTCAGTATGATATAGGTAACGGTCTTGCCGGCCGCATTGCGGATGTCCGCCTGCCGGCTCTGCCGTTTGATTTCATCTTGTGCACTCATTGCTTTCTCGCATGCCTTTCTCGTAACCTTTAGTAATGTACGTTCTTTTTGCTGATCAGCAGATTCAGGACCGTGATGGTGAATACGATGGCAAACAGAATCAGTGCTGCTGCCGAAGCGTAGGACGGGTAACCGCCGCTGTTGCCGTAAAGCATATCGTATACATAACCTACGATGGTGTTCATGCCTGCCGCATTTAAGTTGGTGCCGAAGATGGCAACCTCATCGCTGTAGGCCTTGAATGCACCGATAAATCCGGTAATCACCAGATAAAAGATCATGGGAGAAATCATGGGCAGCGTAATCTTCACAAAGATACGCCACTTGGGAGTGCCGTCCACCTTGGCCGCCTTGTAGTAGTCCTGCTTCACGCTGGCCAGAGCACTGGTGAGAATCAGAATCTTAAAGGGCATAACCACCCAGATGGTATAGAAGCACATGACAAACATCTTCGCCCAGTAGGGGCCGTCGATGAAGTCCACGCCGCTGCCGCCGAACCACTGTATCACCAGATTGACCATACCGTCGGTGTAGGCAGTCTTTTTAAACAGAATCATAAATACCAGCCCCACTGCCAGAGTGTTGGTAACATAAGGCAGGAAGTAAATGGTCTGGAATAAGTCCCGCAGGGACTTGATGCTCGCCAGCAGGGTTGAAATCATCAGCGCGATTCCTGTGGAAAGAGGCACCGTAATCAGAACAATGATAAAGGTGTTCTTCACCGCCTGCAGGAAATAAGGGTCGTGCAGCACATAGGAGTAGTTGTACAAACCCACCCCAAAGAAACTCTGGGACGCAAAATTATAGCCTTCCTCCATGGAATAAATGCAGACATCAATCAGCGGATAGACCATGAAGACGCCCAAAAACAGGATTGCCGGCAGCAGATACAGCCAGCCCTTCAAACTCTTCTTGTTCATTACTCCACCTCAAACTTCAGACTTTCTTCCGTCTCCTTGGAGAACAGCTTTACCTTTGCAGGCTTTAAGGAGAAACGAACTCTGCTCTTCTCGGTATCCACCGCGATTTCCGCGTTCATGATGGAGCGAATCTCCGTATTCTGGGACTGGGGATGGGTAGATACCACGGTGGTATCGCGGCCGGTAACCTCCACACCCTTCAGTTTGCAGGTGAAGGGACCGTTCTCATCCAGCACAAAGCCCTCGGGACGAATGCCAACGGTAACCTTCTGATCGTCTATGCCCTTTACGGTAAGCACTGCCTCATCGCCGATGATAAGCCTGCCTTCCTTTACCTCGCCCTCAAATACATTGATGGGAGGGGTGCCCAGGAACTTTGCCACGAACAGGTTCTTGGGATTGTCATAAACCTCCTGGGGCTTGCCGATCTGATGTACCACACCGGCCTTCATAACCACGATCATATCGGAAATGCTCATGGCCTCTTCCTGGTCGTGGGTTACAAACACGGTGGTAACCTGTGTCTTTCTCTGAATTCTCTTGATTTCCTCTCTGGTCTGCAGACGAAGTCTTGCATCCAGATTGGACAGAGGCTCATCCAAAAGCAGTACTCTGGGCGTCTTTACCAGCGCTCTTGCAATTGCCACTCTCTGCTGCTGACCGCCGGAGAGCTCGCCGGGCTTTCTGTCCATCAGCTCCTCAATCTGTACCAGTCTGGCAGCCTCTAAGGCGCGTGCGGCCATCTCCTCCTTGGTGAGCTTATCCTTTCCTCTCAGATTTTCCAGAGGGAATACGATATTCTGCTTCACGGTAAGGTGAGGATACAGCGCGTAATTCTGGAACACCAGGCCCACGCCTCTGTTCTCGGGGGGCAGTTCCGTCACATCGTCCTCGCCGAAAAAGATTTTTCCGCTTGTGGGAGTTTCCAGACCGCTGATCAGGTTCAGCGTGGTACTCTTTCCGCAGCCGGAGGGGCCTAACAGGCCAATCAGTTTTCCGTCAGGGATTTCAAAAGTGAAATCGTTTACCGCAATGACCTCGTCCTTTGTGTTCTTATTATAGCTGGCAAATTTTTTGGTGAGATTCTGCAATACTACTTTCATGTTCTTATCCTGTATCTTCTTTCTTTATGAGAACTGTATGGTGTAGGAAGCATTGAACTGCTCGCCTGCACCGCAAACATTTGTATACTCTCTCTCCTCCAGAGTACCCTCGAAATCCTCTGCATCACAGCGTCCGTACCAGGGCTCGATGCAGACAAATGGAGCATCCTTCCCCTCGGGGGACCAGATTGCAAACAGGGGTGTATCAAAGTGAACCGTCACAAAGCGTTCTCCGGACTTACTTACCAGACCTACCTCTCCGGTCTGCGCGCCCTCAATCATGTAGGTGCAGCGGTCAAAGAAGCCGGGAGTAATCTCTGCCAGATGATTCTGCAGAGGCAGTACAATGTCCTCTCGCAGTGCCATGCCGGTAGGCACATCGTTGCCATGGTGGTGGATCTCCTCCACACCGCCGAAGTACAGGGAATAGCCGTACTTATCGTCATCTCCCTCCAGCGGACAGTTAAATGCGGGATGTGCACCGATGGAGAAATACATGGGCTCCGTGCCGGGGTTTGATACCTTCCAGAGTACCTGAATCTGATTTCCCTCCAGGTGATAGCCGATCTCCAGCACAAAAGCGAAGGGATATTTTGCAAGGGTCTCCTCGTTGGAAACAAGTCTGAACCACAGGGTATCCTCTGTCTGAGAGGTCAGCGTGTGCTCCATATCTCTGGCAAAGCCGTGCTGTCCCATGGGGTAGTCGGTGCCGCGGAAGGTGTACTTTTTTTCCTTCAGGCTGCCGACAAAGGGAAACAGAACCGGTGAGGTTCTTCCCCAGAATTTCTTGTCTGCCTGCCACATATATTCTCTCTTTGTGGTTTTTCCGTAGACGCTCTTAAGCTCCGCGCCAAAGGAATCCACTTCCATTTTCAGCAAATCATTTTCCAAACAATATCTCATGCTAAAGGTACCCGCCTTTCTTTCCTTACTGCTTCTTGCAGGAAGGGATAATCTCGGACAAATTATTCTGCAGTGCAAGAGCAATCTCCGGCTTGTTCATGGTGTAAATATGAATGTTGTTGATGCCGCTGGCAATCAGATCGATAATCTGGTCTGTTGCGTAAGCGATACCTGCCTGCTTCATGGCTGCGGGGTTGTCCGCAAACTTATCTAACAGTGCGGCAAAACGATGAGGCACATAGGCCTGGGACAGCTTGTAGATACGAGCCATCTGGTTCGCGTTGGTAACGGGCATGATACCTGCCACAACGGGGACCTGAATGCCTGCGGTTCTCACCTTATATAAGTAGTTAAAGAAAATATTGTTGTCAAAGAACATCTGGGTGGTCAGGAAATCGCAGCCTGCCTCCACCTTGATTTTCAGATTGTCGATATCGGCGTAGCTGTTCTTTGCCTCGGGATGGGTCTCGGGATAGCAGGCACCTCCGATACAGAAATCGCCGTGAGACTTGATCACGGGAATCAGGTCACTGGCATGCTTGTACACCCAGTCGTCTGTGCTCTCCACACCTGCAGGCAGATCGCCGCGCAGCGCCAGAATGTTCTCAATGCCGTGTGCCTTCAGATTCTCCAGCTGTGCATCCAGACTCTCCCTGGTTGCATTCACACAGGTAAGATGTGCCAGGCTGACAACGCCGCGGTTCTTCACATTGGTGGCAATTTCCGTGGTAAACTTGCTGGTTCCGCCGCCGGCACCGTAGGTTACGCTCATGAAATCGGGCTTCAGCTCAGCGATGGCATTGGTTGCTGTCTCCACGCTCGCCCAGTTGTCCTGGGTCTTGGGAGGGAATACCTCGAAGGAAAGAGTCGGTGTATTGTTCTGTAAAATATCTCTGATTTTCATTTAGTCGATTTCTCCTTTTACCCGGTCGTACTCCTCAAGGAAATGATGAGGCACGCCCTGCTTGTCTTTATATGCGATAATCGTGCTCAGATTCACATTCGTCACGCTCTTGAATATGTTGCTCTCCACGAAGGGATTGATTTTCTTCATCTGGGCGATGAGCTGCTTCGTCTCCATACGCTTGGAAACGGAAGAACCGTCCTCTCGGCAGGAGGAGCAGGTGTCCGTGAAATGGCAGGCACACTGAATGAAATGCAGATCATTGTAGTCTCTCCAGTGAATGATGTCCTCCTCGCGAATCAGATACATGGGTCTGATCAGCTCCATACCCTCGAAATTGGTGCTGTGAAGCTTTGGCATCATGGTCTGTACCTGACCACCATAGAGCATCCCCATCAGGGTCGTCTCGATGACATCGTCGAAATGATGACCCAGGGCAATCTTGTTGCAGCCCAGCTCCTTCGCATGACTGTACAGGTAACCCCTTCTCATTCTCGCGCAGAGATAACAGGGGGATTTCTCAATTTCATAAACCGCATCAAAAATAGTGCTCTCAAATATGGTAATGGGCACGCCCAGCATCTTGGCATTCTTCTCGATGACCAGACGGTTCACCTCGCTGTAGCCGGGGTCCATCACAAGAAATACCAGCTCGAAGGGGAACTTGTTGTGGCGCTTCAGCTCCTGAAAGAGCTTGGCCATCAGCATGGAATCCTTGCCGCCGGAAATACACACCGCAATCTTGTCACCGGGCTGAATCATATCATATTCATTGATGCCCTTGGCAAAGGCCGAAAACAGTTTCTTGTGGAATTTCTTCCGGATGCTCAGTTCTACATCCTTCTGCTTGTCCTCGTAATTGTCCTGATAGGCTGATACCAGCCACTGGCTGTAGCCGCCCTTTAAGCTGACCGCGTCATAGCCTAAGGCACGCAGTTCTGCTGCCAGATCGGCACTCGTCTCACCCTTCA
Organism: Acetatifactor sp.; assembly: GCA_045597705.1. Classification (GTDB taxonomy): domain Bacteria; phylum Bacillota; class Clostridia; order Lachnospirales; family Lachnospiraceae; genus Acetatifactor. The sequence goes on along the minus strand of JAZLKR010000009.1, from coordinate 7,024 downwards.
TGCAAAAGAGGATATACGACTTCTCTCTGTCCAGCTCCCCGTCTCTCGCCTTCTGAGCAATGTCCCCCATGGAAAGGGAACCGGGAATGGAGCCGTAGGTATGGGAAATCTCATCCCGCACATCACACAGCACATATCTGGAAGGGTGGATATCCGCCATCTCTTCTATTGTGATTTCTGCAAATTCTTTTTCTTCGAACACGATTGTTCTCCTGTCACTATCCGTTCATGCCCCGTCCTCAGGGCATACACAGTCATTATACTTGAAAACGAATTTCTATGCAATGCTTCCTGTTCGGAAGGCAAAACAGCCGTCAGGTGCAGGGAAATCAAACAGAAGTCTCTCTCCCTCCTTTAGAATAATCTGCAGGAATTCCTCGGACCTGACATCGTCAATCATGGTCAGTCCCTCGGTTACGGCAGGGGCAGCCTTGGCATATCGGTCCAGACTGGAAAGGGTATGGGCCTTCAGATGCTCCAACCTTACCAGCGCATTTTCGTCAAGGCGCGCCAGCGGATCTTCCGCAAACTCCCTGCTGATGGCTGCTGACAGCTTCTGCAAGAGTTCTTCCGCCTCGGGATAGGTCCGGTACAGATAGCGGTCCCAGATTTCATTCTCCCTGGCATAGTCCGCGCGGAACTTCTCCACATTCAGCCCATATTTGATGAACTCCGGCGCATAGAGCACGGAGCAGTTGAAAATGTCCACCAGAATGTGCAGGGTATAGCCCTGCAGGTAAATCACGTCACTTTCCTTCTCGCAGAGTGCTCTTCTCGCTTTGTAAAAACGGCCCAGAGACTCGTACCAGTCGTTCATTTCCTTTTCCGTGTAGATTTCTCCCCACTTCACACCGTCCTGCATGTAGTGAGTCTTCGCCTTCATTTCCTTATTGAAATCACTTCTGCCATGCACACTGTCCGGGCTGATACTGGCCAGCAGGAACAGTTCGGGGTCAGCCACCGGATGTTTTTTCAGATATTCATTTCCCACAATCAGATGTGTCATTGTCCAAGACATATACTCTTCTCCCATCTATATATAGAAAGAGAGAGGAAAAACTCCTCTCTCCGTCACTTTCTTCTTACTTGCCGAACTTGCCAAGAAGGCCGCCCAGCTTATCGACTGCAATCTTTGCCTTTACGCCTTCAACCACCTTGTTGATCTGGTCATCGGGAAGGTCTACGCCTACGATGCTCTCGATGGTCTTTACAGGCTCCTTCAAAAACTGCTCACGAGTCTTCTCGTCCTTTGTTACCTTTTCTACAGAAGTAGTGATTAATTCCTTAATATCAATAGCCATTTCAGAAACCGCCTTTCCTTTTGTTCAGAATATAATTCCTGCGAACATTATACAACAAACCGCCCGCAGAAACAACCATTCTGTATTTTGCCGGTGCGCGATGAGTTTTCTTGACATTTTTCCTTATTTTCCTATACACGCAGGGGGTCTCAATGATATACTGAAAACATTCTATATAAGAAGGGGAAAAATATGAAAGAAAGAAACTCATTCAAGGGTTCCATCGGCTTCGTTCTCGCAGCTGCGGGCAGTGCCGTAGGCCTGGGAAACATCTGGCGTTTCCCGTATCTTGCCGCAAAGGACGGCGGCGGACTGTTCCTGGTTATCTACATTTTCCTGGCGCTGACCTTCGGCTTCACACTGCTGACTGCTGAAATCGCCATCGGCCGTAAGACAAAGCAGAGCCCTCTTACCGCCTACAGCAAATTAAAGAAGGGCTGGAAGCCTTTGGGCATCATCGCCTCACTGGTTCCCGTCATTATCCTGCCCTACTATGTTTCCATCGGCGGCTGGGTACTGAAATACTTCCTTACCTTCCTGACCGGTCAGGGCACGGAGGCCGCAGCTGATGGCTACTTCGGAGGTTTCATTACCAAGGAAGTGGAGCCCATTGTTCTGATGGCAATCTTCCTCCTGGCAGTTTCCATCATCATTTACAAGGGCGTTAACCAGGGCATCGAATCCTCCTCCAAGGTCATCATGCCCATCCTGTTCATCCTGGTAATCGGCATTTCCGTCTATGCACTGACCATTTCCTACACCGATGCGGACGGTATCACCAGAACCGGTATGGAGGGCTTAAAGATTTATGTGGTGCCCGACCTCACCGGCATCACCCTGAAGCAGTTCACCACAGTGGTACTGGATGCCATGGGACAGCTGTTCTTCAGCTTAAGTGTGGCAATGGGTATCATGATTGCCTACGGTTCCTATGTAGCCGATGAAGCAAACCTGGTAAAGAGCATCAACCAGATTGAGTTCTTTGACACCATTGTTGCTTTCCTCGCCGGCGTTATGATTATTCCCGCTGTGTTCGTTTTCATGGGCAGAGAAGGCATGAGCGCCTCCGGTCCCAGTTTGATGTTCGTCTCCATCCCCAAGGTCTTCGCTTCCATGGGCGGCGTCGGAACCGTCATCGGCTGTCTGTTCTTTGCCATGGTTCTCTTCGCAGCACTGACCAGTGCCGTTTCCGTCATGGAGGCCGTTGTCTCCAGTATCATGGACGAGTTCGGCATGAGCCGTCCCAAGGCTACCATCCTTGAGGGCATCATTGCTCTGGCTGCCGGCATCTGTGTCTGCCTTGGCTACAACAGATTCTACTTCGAGATCAAGCTTCCCAACGGTGCCACCGCACAGATTCTCGACATCATGGACTACATCAGCAACAATGCCCTGATGCCTATCGTGGCAATCTCCACCTGTATTCTCGTCGGCTGGATTATCAAGCCTGCTGCCATCATCGAGGAAGTGGAGAAGGGCGGCAAGAAGATGGGCCGTAAGCGCCTCTTCACCGTCATGATCAAGTACATCGCCCCTGTGCTGCTGTTCATCCTGTTCTTAAAATCCGTCGGTCTGCTGACCGTCATCTAAATAACCAACGAAAAAAGGTTGCCCAGTGAAAACAGGGCAACCTTTTTTATTGCTGCAGTAACAGTATTTTCATATCCTCCAGAAGTTCCTCGGTCTTGGCGAGGAGCACCTCTGCATCCTTCTCAACCAGGCCTGTCTTCTTGTACTTGTAGGTGAAGAAGGGAGCGCCGTAAGCGGTGAAGCTCATGTCACGGCCGTACTTCTTCAGAAGGTCCGGAATCTTGCCGGGATCGACGAGAGCATCGGGGCGGAAGGTAAATAGTATCTTCTCGTTCTTGCCCTTGATTTCCGTCATATACAAAGCATGGGCTGCCACACGAATCAGGGAAATGCGCAGCAGGTTTTCAACGGACTTGGGCACCTGACCGAAACGATCCAGCAGTTCATCCTTCATCTCATCTCGTTCCTTCATGTTCTCGATGGCCGCAATTCGCTTGTAAATATCCAGCTTCTGCACCTCGTTCATGATATAGGCATTGGGGATGAAGGCATCCACATCCAGATCAATCAGGGTAGAGAAATCAGTGGGGGTGGTCTCGCCCTTCAGGGTCTGCACCGCCTCGTTCAGCATCTTGCAGTACATATCGTAGCCGACGGCCTCCATGTGACCGTGCTGCTTCATGCCGAGCAGATTGCCGGCACCTCGAATCTCCAGGTCACGCATGGCAATCTTAAAGCCGCTGCCCAGGTCGGTAAATTCGCGGATAGCCTCCAGTCTCTTCTCTGCCACTTCCTTCAGAACCTTATCCTTCTTGTACATCAGGAAGGCGTATGCGGTTCTGTTGGAACGGCCCACACGGCCGCGGAGCTGATAGAGCTGGGAAAGACCCAAATTCTCAGAATCATGGATAATCATGGTGTTGGCATTGGAGATGTCCAGACCGGTTTCAATAATGGTTGTGGAAACCAGAACATCGATTTCGCCGTTGATGAAATCGAACATAATCTGCTCCAGCTGATGCTCGTTCATCTGGCCGTGAGCATAGGCAAAGTTCGCCTCCGGAACCAGCTGCTCCAGTCTTGCACATACATCCGCAATGTTGTTCACGCGGTTGTAAACATAATAAACCTGGCCGCCTCTTGCCATCTCTCGGCAGATGGCCTCACGGACCATCTCCTCATTGTATTCGCAGACGAAGGTCTGAATGGGAAGTCGGTCCTCGGGAGCCTCCTCCAGAACGCTCATGTCACGGATGCCCACCAGACTCATGTGCAGAGTTCTGGGAATCGGGGTTGCCGTCAGCGTCAGAACATCCACATTCTCCTTCAGCTTCTTGATTTTTTCCTTATGGGTCACACCAAAACGCTGCTCCTCATCGATAATGAGCAGGCCTAAATCCTTGAATTCCACATCTGCGGAAAGCACTCTGTGGGTACCGATGACGATATCCACCATGCCCTTCTTCAGGTCGGTGAGCGCCTTCTTTATCTCAGCGGAACTGCGGAAGCGGCTGAGCAGCTCAATGCGCACCGCGAAGTCCTTCATTCTCTGCACGAAGTTGTTGTAATGCTGCTGCGCCAGAATTGTGGTAGGCACCAGGTAGACAACCTGTTTGTTCTCCTGCACGGCCTTGAAGGCTGCACGGATGGCAATCTCCGTCTTGCCGTAGCCAACATCACCGCAGATCAGACGGTCCATAATGCGGTCGCTCTCCATGTCTGCTTTGGTGTCAATGATAGCGTTCATCTGGTCCTCAGTTTCCTCGAAGGGGAACATCTCCTCAAACTCCCGCTGCCAGACGGTATCGGGGCCGTACTGGAAGCCCTGGCCAGCCTGTCGTGCCGCGTAGAGCTCCACCAGGTCCTTCGCCACCTCGCTGACTGCGCCTCGGACCTTGGTCTTGGTCTTCTCCCACTCCTTGCTGCCCAGCTTATTTAACTTCGGCTTCTTCGCATCTGCGGAAGCATATTTCTGTATGACATCCAGACCGGTGGCAAGCACATAAAGGTTGCCGCCGTCTCTGTATTCAATCTTAATGTAGTCCTTGACCACATTGTCCATTTCCACCTTCTCGATGCCCTGGTAAATACCCAGGCCGTGGCTTTCATGGACCACATAGTCGCCCACCTTCAGTTCATCAAAGCTCTTGATTCGCTCGCCCTGATAAATCTTCTTGGGCTTTTTCTTTTTCTTCTCCGCGCCGAATATGTCGGTTTCGGAGAGAACCACAAAACGAATCAGGGGATATTCAAAGCCCTTTCCCACATGACCGTAGTAGGTGACAACCTCTCCCTCCTGCACCTCACGGAAGGGGTCCTCGGTGTAAATGGCCGTCAGTTCTTCATCCCGCAGGTCCTGTGCCAGACGCTTTGCTCTGGTACGTGAGCCGGACAGGAGCAATACTCTGTAGCCCTTCTTTTTGAACTGCTTCAAATCCTTCACCAGCGACTCAAAGCTGTTGTTGTAGGGCGCAACACTTCTGGTTTCAATGTGCTCCTTCAGTTCCGGCTTAATAGGGAAATTTTTCCAGTCCATGGTGGAAATCATGACCACATTGCCCTGCTGCAGTTTGGCCGCAACCTCTTCACAGCCGTATAAAAGGTCCATCTGCCCGGGCAGAATGTAACCCTTCCGGGCTCTCTGGGCCATGCTCTCCCGGAATTCCAGTTCCACGGCTTCCGCCTGCTCCTTCAGTCGCAGAGGCTCCTCCAGGAAAAACAGAGGCACATTGGGCGTCATGATGTTTCCGCTGCCGGTCTTTGCCAGGGCTATCAAAAGCTCCGGCAGAGCCACTGTTTCCTCGTAAAAATAACGGATGTATCCCTCCAGGTTCACCTTGCTGCCGAAGTCAATCAGCTGTTCCTTGAGTTCCTTCACTGAGGTGGCAATGCGGTGTGCCTCCTCGGTCTGGAAGGCATCCCGGAAGATTTTCTCCTGCTTCTTTGCTTCCTTTTCCAGTTTCTCCACGCCTCTTCGGATTCTGTCCTCATCCAGAACGAATTCAGAGGCGGGATAAATATTCACAAGCTCCAGCTTCTCAATGGAACGCTGGCTCAAAACATCAAAGCTCCGGATGGACTCCACTTCCTCTCCCCAAAGCTCGATACGGTAAGGGTTCTCCTCCGTCAGATCGAAGATGTCCACAATACCGCCGCGGATGGAGAACTGACCGGGATTTTCCACCTGATAGCTCTTCTCGTAACCGAAGGCCACCAGCTTGCGGGACAGGGCCTGTTCATCCACCAGACCGCCCTTTTCCAGTTCAATCACATCCGTCTCTCTGTCCCAGAGAGCCAGAGGCGACATCAGCGCAGCATAGGTGGTAATGATGGTCAGGGGCTTGCGCTCCATCAGTCTTCTCATGACCTTCACGCGTTCCCTCACCAGCTGGTTGCCGTGAATGTCCGCCTGGAAGAAAATCAGATCCTTGGCGGGGTAGAGGCACACATTTCGGTCGTAGAAACGGTACTCCTCGTACAATTCTCTTGCTCTTAAGTCATTATAAGTAACGATGACTTTTGTCTTAAAGCCATCGCTGAGTCCGTAAATCATATGCAGTTTCTGTGAGTCTACGCAGCCGCTTAAGGCAATGGGGCCTGTGCGCTTGCGCAGTGCATCCTTCAGTTCATCGAACTCTGCCAGTTCCTGAAGGGGAGAAAGTAATGCCTGCATGCTGTTACCTACTTACACTTTCTTGTTAAACTCATTCATCGCTGCTTCGGGTCCCTCAAGAATCATCTTGCGGATGGCGTCGCAGGCTCTCTGAGCGGACTGCTCCATAATCTTCGCTTCCTCACCGGAGAAATGTCCCAGCACATAATCTGCCAGGTCCCAGTTCTTGGGCTTTTCACCTACACCGACCTTGATTCTCTGGAAGGTGTCATGACCCAGATGCAGAATGATATTCTTCAGACCGTTGTGTCCGCCGGCACTGCCCTTCTTGCGAATACGCAGCTGGCCCACATCCAGACTGATGTCGTCGGAAATGACAATCAACTCCTCGGTCTCGTCCACCTTGTAGAAGTTCAGCACCTCTCTGATGCACTCACCGCTTAAGTTCATGTAGGTCAGGGGCTTTACCAGAATACATTTCTGTCCGGCAACCATACCTTTCCCGATCATGCCCTTGAATTTATTTTCATCCACATCGATATGTTCCTGCTTTGCCAGCTCATCAATGACCGCAAAGCCG
>JAZLKR010000008.1:0-7113 GCA_045597705.1 Acetatifactor sp. | reverse complement strand
AAGGGTATCAAAGAAGTAGTTTTCGACAGAGGCGGCTTCATTTACCAGGGTAAGATCGCAGCATTGGCTGACGCAGCTAGAGAAGCTGGTCTGGAATTCTAAGAAAGGAAGAGGAACATTATGAAACACACAATTATCGATGCAACCCAGTTGGAGCTTTCTGACAAGGTTGTTACCATCAAGCGTGTAACCAAGACTGTTAAGGGTGGTCGTACAATGCGTTTCACCGCTCTTGTAGTAGTTGGTGACGGAGCTGGTCATGTTGGCGCAGGCCTTGGTAAGTCTATCGAAATTCCTGATGCTATTCGTAAGGGTAAGGAAGATGCTATGAAGCACATCGTTACCGTTGCTATGGATGAGAATAATTCAATCAGCCATGATTTCACCGGCAAGTACGGTTCAGCAAGCGTTCTGCTTAAGAAGGCTCCTGAAGGTACCGGTATCATCGCTGGTGGTCCTGCTCGTATCGTTTGTGAGCTTGCAGGTATCAAGAACATCAGAACCAAGTCTCTTGGCTCTAACAACAAGCAGAATGTTGTTCTCGCAACTATCACCGGCTTAAGCCAGCTTAAGGCACCTGAAGAGGTAGCTAAGAGCCGTGGCAAGTCTGTAGAAGAGGTATTAGCGTAAATCGATGTTCACTGGCCTGCTTTTGCAGGCCGGGACATTCGTTTTCCGCACAGAGAGATGGCTCTCTGTCAGAAAGGAGTAAACAATGGCAGATAAGAAGTTAAAGATTACTTTGGTTAAGTCCACTATTGGCGCAGTACCGAAGAACAAGGCAATCGTTGAATCTATGGGACTTCGCAAAATCGGTAGTTCTGTAATACTTCCTGATAATGATGCGACAAAGGGACAGATTCGTCTGGTTAGCCATTTATTGAAAGTAGAAGAAGCATAATCGAAGGAGGTGTTAACGATGGAATTATCCAATTTAAGACCCGCTGATGGATCAAAGCACAGCGACAACTTTAGAAGAGGCCGCGGACATGGTTCAGGAAACGGCAAGACTGCAGGTAAAGGTCACAAAGGTCAGAAGGCTCGTTCTGGAGCACCCAGACCCGGTTTCGAAGGCGGACAGATGCCTTTGTACAGACGTCTCCCTAAGAGAGGCTTTACTAACAGAAATACAAAAGAAATCGTTGCAATCAACATTAGCGCTCTCGAGCGTTTTGAGGATGGTGCAACTGTAGATGTAGCTGCATTGGTAGCTGCTGGCGTTATTAAGAACCCCAGAGATGGTGTTAAGATTCTTGGAAACGGAGACCTTACCAAAAAGCTCAATGTAAAGGTAGACGCATTCAGCGCATCTGCAAAAGAAAAGATTGAGGCACTTGGTGGAACTGCTGAGGTGATGTAATGCTGCAAACACTGAGAAATGCATTCAAAATTAAGGAACTTAGAAATAAGATTTTATTTACATTTGCCATGCTGGTTGTGATCCGTCTTGGATCACAGCTGCCTGTGCCCGGTGTAGATAGTGCTTTTTTTAAGAGTTGGTTTGAGGCTCAGTCCGATGGCGCTTTCAGTTTTTTTGATGCTATTACCGGTGGATCATTCATGAATATGTCAATCTTGGCATTGAACATTACACCCTACATTACATCTTCCATTATCATTCAGCTGCTCACAATCGCAATTCCCAAGCTTGAGGAAATGCAGCGTGACGGCGAAGATGGCAGAAAGAAGCTTGTCGCAATGACAAGATACGCAACAGTAGCACTTGCACTGGTTCAGTCCACTGCAATGGCAATCGGTTTCGGCAGACAGGGTTATCTTGTTGAGTACAATGCTTTGAATGTTATTTGTGCGGTGGTCGCTCTTACAGCAGGAAGTGCATTCCTGATGTGGGTTGGTGAAAGAATTACCGAGAATGGTGTCGGAAACGGTATCTCAATTGTACTGGTCATCAACATCATTTCACGTTTACCTGAGGACCTTGCAGCACTGTTTAATCAGTTTGTAATTGGCAAGGCTCCCGCAACTGCTGTTTTGGCAGCAGTAATCATCATTGCAATTATTGTTGCAATGGTAGTTATGGTTATTTTCCTGGATGGCGGTGTTAGAAAGATCCCCGTACAGTATGCAAATAAGGTACAGGGCAGAAAGATGGTAGGAGGCCAGACTTCTAATCTTCCTTTGAAGATTAATACAGCCGGCGTTATCCCCGTTATCTTCGCTTCTTCACTGTTACAGTTCCCTATCATCATCACATCCTTTACAAACTATCAGGGTGGTGGTGCATGGAGCGAAATCCTGAAGTACATGAACTCCAACAACTGGTGCAATCCCGGTAATCTGAAATACTCAGTTGGTTTGTTGGTATACATTGCGTTGGTTATTTTCTTCGCATATTTCTATACCTCCATTACCTTCAATCCCTTGATGATTGCAGATAATATGAAGAAGGCAGGCGGATTTATTCCCGGTATCAGACCCGGTAAGCCTACCAGCGATTATCTCAACAAGATTTTGAACTATGTAGTATTTATCGGAGCAGTTGGCCTGACTATTATTTGTATTCTTCCTTACTTCTTCGGTGGTGTATTCGGCGCAAATGTTTCCTTCGGTGGAACAAGCCTTATCATTATCGTATCAGTTGTCCTTGAGACAATGAAGCAGGTTGAGTCCCAGATGATGGTTCGTAACTACAAGGGCTTCCTGGAGAAATAAGTAAAAAAGTAATACCGAGTGAGTTATCTCACTCGGTATTTTTTTGCCGTCCGGAGGATTTAAGCGTTTGCTTCTTGCAAAATGTGGAGAAAATCGTTACAATATCATTAATTAGTGTATGATAACATAAATGCACTATGTAGTTTGTTCTACTATAAAGACAGCCCAATGGGCAGAACGGAGATTAGTATGAAGATTATTATGTTAGGCGCACCCGGCGCAGGCAAGGGCACACAGGCTAAGATGATCGCTGAGAAGTATCAGGTACCTCATGTATCTACCGGTGATATTTTCCGTGCAAATATCAAGAACGGTACCGAGCTCGGTATGGAAGCTAAAAAATACATGGACCAGGGACTTCTTGTTCCCGATGAACTGACTGTTAAGATTCTTCTTGACAGAGTAGCACAGCCCGATTGTGCAAACGGTTATGTACTGGATGGTTTCCCCAGAACCATTCCTCAGGCAGAAGTTCTTGACAATGCTCTGAACGAGCTTGGCGAGAAGATTGACTATGCTATCAATGTTGATGTACCCGATGAGAACATCGTTCGCAGAATGAGCGGCAGACGCGCTTGCGTAAAGTGTGGTGCTACTTATCACATCGAGCACATTCCCCCCAAGACAGAGGGTATCTGTGACACTTGCGGCAGCGAGCTGATTCTTCGTGATGATGACAAGCCTGAGACCGTTCTTAACCGTCTCAATGTTTATCACACCCAGACCCAGCCTCTGATCGATTTCTACACCGCTAAGGGTGTTCTGAAGTCTGTTGACGGAACTGTAGATATGAAGGATGTATTTGCAGCAATCGTTGCTATCCTGGGTTAATGATTCCTAAATTTGTAAGAAGAAGGTTCTGAAATGATTATTATTAAGAATGAAACCGAAATCGAACTGATTAGAGAATCCTGCAGACTGTTGTCCATTGTTCATAAGGAACTGGAGCAGTATGTAAAACCCGGTATTTCCACCAAGGATATTGATATTTACGGCGATCAGCTGATCAGAAAACTTGGCGGAATCCCCAATTTCCTGCATTACAACGGTTATCCCGCAAGTATTTGCGTTTCTGTAAATGACGAGGTAGTGCATGGTATTCCTCACAAGAATCGAATCCTGCAGGAGGGCGACATTGTCAGCCTTGACGCAGGTATGATTTACAAGGGATATCACTCTGATGCTGCAAGAACACACGGCGTCGGACAGATTAGCCCCGAGGCACAGAAACTGATTGATGTAACAAGAGAAAGTTTCTTCGAAGGTATTAAGCAGGCAGTTGCAGGCAATCATTTATTTGATATTTCCAATGCAATTGATGCTTATGTAAGACCTCATGGATATGGAATTGTACGTGATCTGGTTGGACATGGCGTGGGCACTAAGCTTCATGAGGATCCCCAGATTCCCAATTTCGCGCAGCTCCGCAGAGGACCTAAGCTTCGTGCCGGTATGACTCTGGCAATCGAGCCCATGATTAATATGGGCCGTGCGGATGTTGAGTGGCTTGACGATGACTGGACAGTAGTAACCGCTGACGGTTCCCTGTCTGCTCACTATGAGAATACCATTCTCATCACTGAAGACGGTCAGCCCGAGATTCTCACTCTGTAGAGGATGTGAAATATGGTAGGACAATTTGTGACCTCCAAGGCAGGCCATGACAAGGACACACTGTATGTGGTTGTGGGGGAGCAGGGCAATGTGCTCGCCCTCGCAGACGGTAAAAGCAAGACAGTGGAAGCGCCCAAGAAGAAAAGCCGCAAGCACCTTCAGCCGATCAATGCATTCGCAGCGGATGAATTGAGAGAGAAGCTGGAGCGCGGTGAAAAGGTCCGGCCCGAAGATATTAAATTTGCAATCAGACAATACAAAGAGAATATTTGTTGTAATAAGGAAAGGTAATTAATTTATGTCAAAAAGTGATGTAATCGAAATCGAAGGAACTGTTGTAGAGAAACTTCCCAACACTATGTTTCAGGTTGAACTGGAGAACGGCCATCGCGTTCTGGCTCATATCAGCGGTAAGCTGCGTCAGAACTTTATCCGTATTCTTCCCGGTGACAAGGTAACTCTTGAGCTTTCACCCTACGATCTGAGCAAGGGACGTATCATTTGGAGAGATAAGTAAGATTTATTATGAAAATGTCAAGAACTGTATCTCTGAAGCGACTGCTTGGTCTGTTGTTTCTGGGTGCACTGATTCTGTATCCACTGCGTGCGGTTAATGTCGGCGTGGATTTGTGGGATGCGGGATATAACTATTCCAACTTTCGCTTTCCCGGAACGAATTACATGGATTCCATGTGGTACTTTGCGACCTGGATTGCGACCCTGACCGGAAGCCTGATTATGAAGCTTCCCGGCGCGGGAACCATGGTAGGAATGAATGTTTATACAGGACTTTTCGTTAGCCTGCTGGCAACAGCAGGCTTTCTCTTCTGCCAAAAAACATTGAAATTGCCTGCCTGGGTAGGCTTTCTCACGGAGCTTGCGGCAATCAGTCTCTGTTGGATTCCGACAGCCTCTCTGTACAACTACATGACATTTCTGGTGTTTGCGTGCGGAGTGATTCTTCTATATAAAGGAATCATAGTTGAGAATGATAAGCTTCTTCTGGCGGCAGGTGTACTGCTTGGCCTGAATGTGGGCGTAAGATTTTCCAATCTCGTGCAGGCGGCACTGATTCTGGGTCTGTGGCTTTACGGTGGGCTGCGGAAACGCAAATTCCAACAGGTATTTCGCCAGACGCTTGTCTGTATCGCGGGTTATCTGCTTGGACTTGCCATTTTTCTGGTGCCAATTATCCTTCGATATGGAATTTCAGCTTACATTGAAAGCATCAGCCGTCTGTTTGCTATGACGGAGACTGCGCAGGACTATACGCCGACCAGCATGCTGACAGGTATTCTGGATGCGGCAGCGGAGAGCAGTTACTGGCTTAAGAGGATAATTCTGGCGGCAGGAGTATTGCTGGCTATCTGCATTCCTTTTCCCGGTAAAGGGAAGAAGGTGAAGCGGGCTGCTTGCACAGTTATCATTGCAGGTACGATTTTCTGGCTGTGGAAGAGCAGATTCTTTTTCCCGGACTTCGCGGCATACACAAGTGTTTATCGCCCCTGCGTGGCATTTGTGCTGGCGGCGATGGGAGTTTCCCTGTTGGTGCTGCTCCGCAAGAGCACAACACCGGAAGATAAGCTGTTTGCCTGTCTGGAAATCCTGATTTTGTTTTTGACCTCCCTGGGAGGAAACAATGCAGTGTTCTACTGCATGAACAATCTGTTCCTGGCACTGCCGATTTTTGTGTATCTGGTTGTGCGGGAATGGAAGACTTACCGAAAAATGGAATTGTTCGGTGTAAGTGCTCTTGCGTCGGCCCTGGCGGTTCTGATGATGATTTTGGCCATCCCGTACGGACTGCAGTTCCATTACGAGGAAGCAGCGGGCGGACGGGAACTGAATACCGCAATTGCGGAAGTGCCCGTGCTGAAGGGAATGAAAACCAATCCGGCAAAGGCAGAACAGCTTGAAAAATTGTTTGCGTATCTGCAGGGCAGCGGAGAGACGGACGGTATTCTTTACGGTCAGATTCCGGGAGTTGCTTACTACTGTGAACTGACACCGGCCATGAATATCTGGAGTGATCTGGATTCCGTGTCTGTGGAGGAAATGAGACGCAGCCTGAATGAAGTAAAGCAGAGAAATGAACTTCCTATTATAATAGTAGAAACAGGTTGGGTGAATTATCTGGAACGAGAGGCTGAGGCTAATCCGCTCTGGACGGTTCCAATGTACGAAAAAGCCCGCATTTTGTGGGATTTCAAGGCAGAAAACGGCTATAAAACAGTTTGGGAAAGCGAAAAATTCACTATTTACAAAGAAATAAAGTAATTTTTCAAAAAGTGAAAGTAAAACACTTGCAATACCAAATGACTTATGTTATAGTATAAAACGGTCTTTTTTGAAAGGAGGGTTTCAAGATGAAAGTTAGATCATCAGTAAAACCAATTTGCGAAAAGTGCAAAATCATCAAGAGAAAAGGACGCATCAGAGTTATTTGCGAGAATCCTAAGCACAAACAGAGACAGGGTTAATCACCACTTGTCCAAGCCTGAAATGGCGAACGACAAGTAGCGTGAGTTCTTTGTCGGATGTTTATGTGCGGCTGGATCGCTGTGATGTGATTCACTTCTCGGCGGTCAGCATAAATTTCTGGAAGAGAGCTTGCTGGATTACTTGTTGATACCGGAATGATGCCTGCTTCGATAATGATAAAGATTACGAAACCAGACACATTACGGAAAGATCGGATAACTTACAAATCAGCGTCCGATTGGGTGCAAACCCCAATCAATTAGTAACAGGCACATCATAAAACGACCAAAGATGTGCAAATTTTGAATTCCAAAGAGAATTCAAGCAGTAATGCAAGAAAATGGA
>JAZLKR010000007.1:0-23053 GCA_045597705.1 Acetatifactor sp. | reverse complement strand
CTGCAGCCAGAGGGTTGCTCTCTTACCTACGGTTGTAGGCTGTGCAGGCTGGAAGTGTGTGAATGCCAGGGTAGGCTGTGCCTTATATTTCTCCGCAAAATCAGCGAGCTCTGCAATGACATTAACCAGCTTCTTCTTTACAAGCTTCAGTGCCTCTGCCATTACGATGATATCGGTGTTATCGCCAACATAACAGCTGGTCGCACCCAGATGGATGATACCTGCTGCCTTGGGACACTGCTGTCCGTAAGCGTATACATGGCTCATTACATCATGACGAACAATCTTTTCTCTTTCCTTGGCCACATCATAGTTGATATCCTCTGCATGTGCCTTCAGTTCTGCAATCTGCTCGTCGGTAATAACGGGCTTGCCGTCACGGGAAAGTCCCAGTTCCTTCTCGGTTTCTGCCAGTGCAATCCAAAGCTTTCTCCAGGTACGGAACTTCATATCAGGGGAAAAGATGTACTGCATTTCTTTGCTGGCATAACGCTCTGAAAGAGGGCTAACATATCTGTCTGTGCTCATTTTACGGTCTCCTTTTTTATGGTACTTTTTTAACGTAGTAAATAATATCCCAGTTTCTTGTAATTCGTCAATAGTGATAATCACCTAAAAAACTAATCGGAAACACTGTTTCGATAGCTTTCTTTCAGTATGGCAGCGATTTGCTCGCTCTCCTGCTCGTATCGATTATCATTGTAGCTGTCCTTCCACTCTTTGCGGGTAAACAGTCTCAGATACTCCGGCTGTTCCTCCCACTCGCCGATGAAGCCTTCCATCTCCCGTTCCAGTTCCAGCGTCGCATCGTAGCCGTCCATGTTATCGGCAACAAAGTCGATATATCCGCTCTCTGAAAGGCCGAGACGTTTCGCCGCAAGGAAATCATGATAGTAATCCTCTGCGGGATTAATCTCGAATGCTTTGCTGAAGCAGTCAGCCGCTCTCTGGTAATTCATCAGGCCGGTTAGGGCAACGCCCTTATTGTGCCAGATTGCTGCCAGAACCTCTGCCGCAGGCAGCGGTTCGTTTCGCATCTCCAGCTCATTCCAGTTCTCAATCAGACTGTCATAGCCCTTGATTGCGGCTCCGTGGCGTTTCTTGGTTACCAGATAATCAATCTGGGTTTTCTTTCTCTCGATATTGGAAAGACCTGCTCCCTGACGAAGGGTTCCTTCGATATCCAGAATGGTGCGTTCCTCGTACAGTCCCACATAGTTCAGTATGGTCATCACCACGGGAAGAAAGGGCTCCTTTTTGTGGAACAGAGAATTCAGAATACGGGAAAGCTCATGCAACCCACACTCTCGGTCAATCCACTCCACCAGGCTGTTGTTAATCATGGAGGGATCAATCAGAAAGCTGTTCTCCTTAATGCAGGCACACAGCTCCTCCATGCAGTAAACATTGATACCCAGTTCCGAAAAACAATATGGAGTTGCAGCGTAATTTCCGATACAGACACTAACGCGCATATCTAGTCACATGCCTCCTAAGCAATTAATACAAATCTATACTTTCCTTCCAGGTGCGTCCGGAAGGGGCTCTCATCTCGCCGAAGCCCAGATCCTCGATGTCCACGACCAGGATTCTGTCTGTCTCCATATGGAGATGAATCCAGAGTCTGGAAATCTCTGCCGGGAAATCCTCCAGTGTGATCTGTGCCAGTTTTCCCCTGCCGCCGGTGAGCGGTGTAATGGTCAGGGTAATCTCATTGCCGCCCTGCAGGTAAACCTCCAGCTCACAATCGGCCTCGTACCAGTTCACACCGGCGTCCAGCAAAGCGTAATAGGACTCTTCTCCCTGTCGGAACAGCTTCATGCCGACATTTGCCTTCAGCTTATCGGAGCCTAAGAATACATGGCTGCTGCTGACTTCGCCGGGGCTTAATCGCTCCTGCATACCGAAGCAGGCGCCCTTGCTGAACAGATTGTTGCCCTGAAATACTTTTCGACCTCTGCACAGGAATTTGAGAGACTCTCTCATCCACGCCTGATCGAAGCCTTCTCCGATTAAGAATACCGAACTGATCAGATGGTTCTCGCAAACCTCCTTGGATACATGCAGAAAGCCTGCATCCAGTTCACGAATTTCCTTCTCTCTGATGGCCGGCTCCTCGGATAAGGGACTTGCCTTATAAAAACTGCTTTCCCTCTCATCAATATATGCCACCACGGGAGAGGTACGCTTGTTGCACTCCATGCGGTAGCTCTTGATTCTGTTTCCTTCATAGGAGAACAGAACCGTCTGAAAGGCCCAGATATCCTTGGCCTGATGTGTCACATAGCTGAAAAAGCTCTCCGCATGACTCTGGAAGGAAATTTTGTCTGCCGTCACAGGCAGCTCCTGTACAATCATTTTCAGCACTTCGATGGTGCGGAAGTCCATCACCTCGCAGGTTATCATGATTGCACGAATCTTCTTTGCGGAGGAAAGCTGTGTCAGTCTGCCCAGACTTTTCTTAAAGAACAGGGTGAGCAATGCCACCGGATCGTAATTTTCACCGCCGATGGAAACCTCCTCGCCCTTTCTGGCCAGGTCCAGCAGATTGTTTACCAGTATTCCGTTATGCTCCTCTGCGCATCTGATTGCCTCCTTGCCGTAAAGCCACTGGTTCAGATCATTGCGCTTGCAGAGGGCTGTGGGGATATTGTAATGCTCCGCATTGGCTGCCTGAGACAGGGTTTCTACATCTCCTGCATCAGAAAAGCTGAAGCTGATCTGTGTGAAATCATTTCCAAGATCATATCCCACGATAACTTTATCGCTGTTCAAAAATCCCATGCTTTTTCTCTTCCTTTATGGGCATTGCGCCCGTAGTTTACTTCAATGCAAAAAGCTTTGCATTGAGATATTCTCTCTTGTAATACTTCTCCAGCAGTGCATCCATTCTCTCGTACTCACCCATGCAGCGGCTGGCAACCACATCATTGATCAGGCGATATCTGCCTGCACCGGATGCGGGATCTTCCTTGCTCAGGGTACCGCTTTCCAGAATCTGCTCGGTGCCGTCCTCCTCATTCAGGACGCCCTCTTCCGTGATGTAATACTCTATTGTCTCTCCGAAGAAGAGAATGAATTCCTTGCAGAAAATACCGTTTGCCACCTCTCTGAGCAGTTCACACTGCGCTGGTCCTGGCTCGTGTCCTTCCTCGGTCAGGCAATAATGAATGTATGCCTTGGTTTCGGAATTTCCTCTGTACTCGAAGATAACCTTATCGGACATCTCCTGCTCTACCTGGGGATTATCCTTATAATTTCTGAAGAATTCCAGATGAATGCCCTGATTCATCAGTTCCTCCAGGAAATCATCCGCAGTGCGCGCCGCCTCGGCAGTGAGCTCCGCAGGATTTGACGCATAATACTTTAAGAAGGCAAGCTTGGCAATGCGAAGCAGGGGCTGCCCCGCCACATGCATATGTCTGATTTCGTCAAATACAATATTTTCCATGGGCTTGTCCTTCAGATAGAACTCCGTCGCACAATGAGCCAGATAAACGCCCTCCACCTGAGGGTCTGCATTGTTCTGCACATAGTAGCGGAACACCTCTGTCTGCTCATGAATGAAAGCACCCGTATACAGCATCTGTATCAGCATCTGCTCGCAGATACGGTAACAATCCAGCTGATATACCTTTGCCGTCTTCCAGATATCTCTCGCCTCTCTGGTAGTTCCCTTGTAGTACAGGCTGAGATAGTACAAAATGGTGCTGTCATATCTTCCCTTTCGGAAGGCGTAAAGCGCCGCTGCCGTCAGGGTGGAATTTTCAGTCATTCCGTTCTTGTCAAGCAGCTCGTCCAGCAGTCTTACCAGGAGCTTTGTATCGATGAAGTAAGGTCCGTATGCGGCCAGCATCTGTCCTGCCTCCTCGGTACGGTCACGCAGAATCAGGTACTGAATCACCTCGCCGCGCTCTCTGGGAGACAATTCCTCCATGGGAATCGTGGAAAGATAGGCATCCAGAGAAGGGAATGCATCCTTCTCATAGTAGTACAGCAGCACCTTCATCATCATGCGATGACGGCAGCTCTTCTCTACCATGGGACTCTCCGCAACGCGAAGGGCTCTCTCCACATCGGCAGCACTTGCCAGTGACTCTTCCTTCTTGGTGTCAACATAGTAAAGATCCAGACCCAGATTGTCGGGTTTGAAATGATCCAGCTGCTGCAGGAACTTGCCGGGATACATTACCTTGTCACAGGTGTACTCCACGGACTTGGTGAAACGGTTGCCGTAGGCATCTTCAAAGCAGAGTGTGTAATCTCCGCCGTACAGAGCCACCCAGGTCTTGCCGTCAATCAGATTATAATCATCCGGCTGCAGTCGGTCCGGCTGATAAACATAAACCTTGCGGATTCTGTCATCCTGTACCTGAATCAGATGACCGAACAGGATTCGGGAAAGTGCATCGCAGGTTTCCTCGGTCAGCATGCCGGGCTGCAGGAATTTGTTGTAAATATCGGCCAGAGGACGATTTAAATGCTGTCTCTGAATCTGTTCGATGCAGAAGTGCTCGATTCTGGTCTTATAGGTTGCATAAATGTCACGAAGGCTGATTTCATTGTCCAGAATATAGCCGTACATGTACGCGGTATGCTCGAAATCCAGATTGTTCTGGTAAGAGAAGTACATGAGAACTCTCTTGGGGAGTTCACGCTTCTTACTCAGGTCCAATGACATCATATAAAATTCATAAAGGTTTGTGATATGGAGATTCAGATCCACGCCGTCTCTGTAGTAACGGAAATACTCCTCTCCCACCTTGCCGCCCTTGATAAGCAGGCTGCAGATCTGCTGCAGCAGGCGAGCGTCTTTTCTGGTCTCGTAGAGTCTGTTCAGGGCTCTGAACATGGGATATGAATATTCCTTTATCTTCTCACAGAGGTACAGCATCTGTTCGATTACATCATCACTGACCATGTCGTGCTTCACGCCGTACCAGAGCACATGCTGCTCAAACTCACCGGGTCTGCGCAGAAGTGCCGGATTGTTGTTCAGCAGAATCACTGCCTCGATGTAAAGCAGGGGGCTTGCACAGCCGATATTAAACTGCTTCTCCAGAAATACCCAGCGGCCTGTGGGCGATTTATGATACTCATCGGAAAGGAACAACAGCAGCCATGCCACGCGCCAGTTGGTGTTGTCCTTGCGATAGATATGTTCTACTTCGGCAGTCACGCGATTCACATACTCACTCTCTCTGCGAATCAGACTGGTCAGATAGTAATAATATGCCAGCAGCGTTTCATCCGCATCCTGCCGGTCCAGAAGCGCCGCACAGTTTTCCAGCGTCCAGCCCGCCTCTTCAAAACGCTCCTCCGTAATCAGAAGCTGCGCCTGGAACAGTTTTATGCCGATGTTGTTCTCATCCTGTGCCGCCATTCTGTCCGCAATCTTGCCGGACTCCTTAATCCACTCATTGACATCAATTTTCTTCGCACGGAAATCCTGATACAGCTTCATCAGTCGAAGTGTGCTGGTCTTCTCGGAAACGATAACCTTGCCGGAAGGTCTGCCGTCTCCCACATGCAGGTGCACGGGAATCTCCAGCTGCAGAAAGGAATTATACAGAATAATCTTCCCGAAATTAGCACCCTG
This sequence comes from Acetatifactor sp., assembly GCA_045597705.1. Taxonomy (GTDB): domain Bacteria; phylum Bacillota; class Clostridia; order Lachnospirales; family Lachnospiraceae; genus Acetatifactor. The sequence continues at coordinate 17,454 of JAZLKR010000007.1, read as the reverse complement.
ATGGCACTGATTCCGATCTGCAAAGATGGAAAGATTGCAGGTGTTTCCGAGGAAGTCGTCATCGGAAAGCTCTTCCTTCTCGGTAAACAGGAAATCACCCACACATTCAATATTCAGACGGGTATAGCCCCAGCCGTTCTTAATGATGGTGAGTTCATGCTCGGATACCGGGAATCCATCCTTGGATTCACCGATGCTGATCTGGTTCTCCTGAACCAGGAATTCACAACGCTGCTTTTTATTGATATGAATCAGGAACTCCTCCACATTCTGCTCGGAGCCCTTGTATTCGGATAACGCTCTGTAGCTTTCAGCATACTGCTGTTCGCTCTCTGCGAAGACCCTCTTGAAATCAGAGGAATAGAAAAGCTTCACTGCCTCCTGCCAGTTCTCCTTGGCAAGTGCAGCAAAATGAGAAAGATTCTTTACCGGTCCGATGGAGGTTTCCATCACCGCGCATTCACGGGATACGGAAAAAGGAATACTGTACTCTCCCTGATTGCTGACAATGAAAATGGTACCTCTGACAACATCGCCCTCTTCCATTTCCTCACCGCGGAAACGGTAGTAGATTTCCTCGCTGCTGCCCGCAAATTTCTTGGTCAGAATTTCCAGTCGTCTGTCAGACGAGAATATACTGCCGTGGGTATAGGAGCCTTCCGGTCCGTAGATATGGAAAGATCCTTCATAGATTCTGCTCTTGGTCAACGAGATGTCGATTTTCGTGCAGGAAAAATCAAGATATCTGTTGTCATAATTGAAGTTATTGTCAAGAATCTGGTTAAGTATTGTCTGCATTATTCTCTCCTGCATCCGGTGAAAATTGCTTTTCAAAAAAGAAAGCTCTACACTACATTATAACAAATTATGCAGCGCAGAGCAAAACTTTTTTGTGTATTTTTATTACTGAAGGTTCAATTTCTTATTCAAAATCAGCAAGGAAATCAGGTACATTACGATAGCCGCAAACACCTGAATTCCCAGGTTCAAAAACAGCTGTGTATAGAAGAAGCCCGCAATCCGGAAATTCTCTGTTTCAAGCATATCCAATACCAGATTTGACTGGAACAGGTTGCCCACTGCCGATCTAATCACTGCAATCACCAGCAGCACACCGAAGTAAGAAACAAAGAACATTAAAAGTTTTGCCTTGCCGAAGAGCTGTCCGATGCAGACACAACCGTAAATGACTGCCAGCCCTAAGACAGAACCCAGCAGACCGCCAAGTCCCACAAAGACAAGATAAGCTGTCAGATCCAGTCCCAATATTTCAGAAAGCCGGGGAACAATCTCGCTGTAATTCTTTGCAAATTCCGACATCAGTTCCAGTATTCCCTTACCGGGCACAAAGCTGAATGCCAGAACCACGATGGAAACATACATAACAAGCGTCACAAAAATCACAACCAGGGAATCGATAATCAGTTTTGAAACAAGAAGGCTGCTCTTCTTTACGGGAAGTGTGTGAGTCAGATACCCTTCCGCTCCAAACATATTTGTATTAAAACGAACTCCCATGTAAACATAGATGCCTATGCTCACCGCAAAAATTGCAATGACATACAAAAACAGCACCAACAGTCCAAAGACCAAAAAGATACCGTCAACAGGACTTGTGGGACGGCCGTCTACCGTGATAAATCGTGTAAAGCCTTTGGTTCCCAGAATTCCGAGAATCGTCATTCCAATCAAAACCGCAATCATCAGGCCGCACATGCCTTTGGTATTCTTCCACTCATGCTTCATTAATTTTCCTAACATGCGAACACCTCCCTGAAATATGCATCCACGCTTTTGCCGTGCTGCTCTCTGATATTGTCTACAGAGGTGTACAGTACCAGATGACCGTATTTCATGAAAATAACCTCATCCAGCACCTGCTCAATATCGCTGATCAGATGAGTGGAGATAATCACGGTTGCATCCGGATTGTAGTTGTTGATGATGGTTCTTAAGATATAGTCTCTCGCCGCAGGGTCAACACCGGCAATGGGCTCATCCAGTACATAGAGCTTTGCCTGTCTGCTCATGACAAGAATCAGCTGTACCTTCTCCTTGGTACCCTTGGAAAGAGTTCTCATCTTTGATTTCATGTTAATTCCGAGATTGCTCAGCATTTCCGTTGCGCGCTCCATGGAGAAATCCTCGTAAAAGTCGGCAAAGTACTCCAGAATTTCCTTTACACTCTTGTTCTCCGCAAGATAGGTCTTGTCGGGAAGGTAAGCCACCTTCGCCTTGGTCTCATAACCCACGGGAGTTCCGTCAATGGTAATGGTACCGCAGTCCGGTGTGAGCAGTCCGTTTATCATCTTAATCAATGTGGTCTTGCCGCTTCCGTTGGGTCCTAACAGCCCCACGATTTTTCCGCCGGAAAGCTTCAGGTTAATATTATTTACCGCCGCCACCTTGGAACTGTAGGATTTTGTCAATCCTTCAATTTCTACTAATTCACTCATATATTTCGTCCCTCATTTTGTTTTTCATGCTTCATCACATGCATTGTCGGCCCCGCCCGACATTATTCTGCAGCGTCATCCCTGATGATAGCCGCAGCCTCTTCTTTGGTATATCCCAATTCAGACATGCACTTGAAATAGTGTTCAATGTGCTCTCTTGCAATACGCGCTCTGACCTCTCCGATCAATCCTGCGTCCTCAGTAACCGTTCGACCGCTGGTCCTCTGCGTCAGAATCAGGCCGCTGCTCTCCAGCTCGGCAAATGCCTTCTGCATGGTATTGGGGTTTACTGCCGCTACTGCTGCAAGATCGCGCACACTGGGAAGCTTCGCTCCGGGCGGATATTCGCCGGACACAATCTGCACCTGAATTCTCTCTACCAGCTGCAGATAGATCGGTCTGTCAGAATCTAAAATCCAAGCCATCCCTCTCATCCTTTCTGTTTTCTGTTTTAGGTCTTTTCCGTTCAGACAGCTTTGTACTGTCGGCATAATACAATAATACATCCGATTCTGCCGCTTGTCAATTTTTCTTCTCCACTTTTCATGCATTTTTTCCGGGCAAAAACATACATTGAAAGAGAAAAATGCTATGAGGATTCCTATGGCAACCAATACAGCAAACACTTCCGGCATTCTGATGGTATTTGTCACCTCTGCTGAGGAATATCTTCCCATCGCCAATGCCACGGTAACTCTCTCCTTTACGGGCGACCCGGACTCTCTTCTCTACTCACTAACCACAGACAGTTCCGGCCAGACTCCCGCAGTCTCCCTGCCGGCTCCACCTCTCGATTACTCTCTTTCTCCCGAATCGGAAGGACAGCCCTACTCCGAAATCACCGTCACTGTACGGGCCGAGGGGTATGAGTCGGAAACCATCTCCGGTTCGGAACTGCTGCCGGACAGTCTCTCCGTTCAGCCGGTGCACCTGCGCAGGCAGTCGGATGTCGAAATCGAAACCATCGTCATTCCGCCGCACACCCTGTTCGGCGACTATCCCCCGAAAATTCCCGAGGAAGAAATCAAACCCATGGAGGAAACCGGAGAAATCGTCTTAAGCCGCGTGGTCATCCCGGAATATATCATTGTGCACGACGGTCCTCCCGGGGACAGCGGTGCCAAAAATTACTGGGTCCGGTACAAAGACTACATAAAAAATGTAGCCTGCAGCGAAATCTATTCCACCTGGCCCGAAAGTACGATTTACGCCAACATTCTGGCAATCCAGTCCTTCACGTTAAACCGGGTCTATACGGAATGGTACCGCAGCAAGGGCTATGACTTTACAATTACTTCCAGCACAGCCTACGATCACAAATGGATCTATGGCAGAAATATTTATGAGAACATCAGCCGGCTTGTGGATAATGTCTTTGCCAACTATCTCTCCCGCCCGGGCGTGAGACAGCCCATTTTTACTTCCTACTGTGACGGCGACAAGGTAAACTGCAAGGGCTTAAGTCAGTGGGGTTCCATGTATCTGGGAAATGAGGGGTATTCCGCTATCGAGATTCTGCGCTACTATTACGGCAGCGATCTCTTCATCAACTCCGCGGACCTGATTTCCGGTGTTCCCTCCTCCTACCCCGGCTACGACCTGCAGGTTGGCAGCTCCGGTGAAAAGATACGGCAGCTGCAGAATCAGCTGGCACGAATTTCCAAGAACTTTCCCGCTATTCCCGCTCCCGCCGCGGACGGCATTTACGGTCCTAAAACAGAAAAGTCGGTGAAGACCTTCCAGCAGGTATTTGGATTACCTGCCACCGGCATCACCGACTACGCGACATGGTATAAAATTTCCGAGGTCTATGTGGGAGTGACCAGGGTTTCCGAGCCTTAAGCCTCTACTCTAAATAGAACTCTCTGTATTTTCCGGGAGACACGCCGTAGGTTTCCCGGAAATTACGCAGGAATACCGTATATTCCGTAAAACCGGAAGCCTGACAGCTCTCCTGCACGCTGGCACCGTTTTTCAGTGCCTCGCAGGCTTTAATCAGTCGTTTACTGGTCACAAAGGTATGTACCGTCACACCGGTAATTTCCTTGAACTTGCGCAGGAAATAATATTTGCTCATATGAGCGCTGTCTGCCAGCATATCCACCGTAATTTTCTCAGCCATATGTTCCTCCACGAAGGCGCTGACCTGCTCCACCAGCGGATGGCTGATTAAATCTTCACCGGAGAACAGGTACTCCTCTTTCTCACAGAGCACATTCAGATAGGTAAAGAACAGTGTGAGCAGTCCCTTGTCCATCTGTTTTTTCATCTCCGGGTCAGGAGACTCCTGCATCTTCGTCATGGCAAGCTTTAACAGGTAGCTCTGCAGCATTTCCTCGTAGTAAATCGGAAAGTGATAAGCGCAGTATCCTCCCATTCCAAAGCAGGCGGATAGATCCGGCCCCGTTCCGGAAAGATTGGCCAGCATCTGGGGTGTAATCCACAGGATGATTCTCTTGGAGGAGTCATGCTTGCCTTCTTCATATTGATATTTGTGCATTACATTCTGGTTTATCAGCAGGAAATCGCCCTTCCTCAAACGGTAGCAGCGGTCTTCCACCATGGAGGAATACTCTCCCTCCAGAACATACAGAAGCTCATAGAAATTATGATAATGAAAAGTGATGGCTCCGGTGGGAGCGCCCTGCTTTTCATACACTTCATAATTCTCATTCATCATATATTGACGCTCATCTGACGCATCTACCTTACGGATACTGTTCTCCAGTTTCATGGTTTTCTCCTTCCGTCAGTCTCTATTTCTATAGTATGGCAACTTTTGCACTATTTCAAGCAACAAATATGGTTTTCCCCTATAAAATTTGCTCTTATAATGAAATCATGTTAATGAGAACCAATTCGGAGGGATATTCCTCGCGGATTCAAACACATTTCTCAGGAGGAAAACAATTATGCAGATGACACTTCGCTGGTATGGCAGCAAGTACGACACCGTAACCTTAAAACAGATCAGACAGATTCCCGGCGTAACCGGCGTTATTTCCACCCTCTACGGCACCAAGCCCGGTGAAGTATGGGAAATGGAAGATATTCTCGCACTGAAGAAGGAAATCGAGGATGCAGGCCTTGAGCTGGCAGGTATCGAGAGTGTTAACATTCACGATGCCATCAAGGTAGGTACTCCCGACAGAGATATTTACATTGATAACTATATCACCACTCTTGAGCGTCTCGGCCAGGCCGGCGTTCATATGGTATGCTACAAGTTCATGCCCGTATTCGACTGGAGCAGAACCCAGCTTGCAAGAGTTCGTCCCGACGGTTCTACCGTTCTTGCTTACACTCAGGAAGCAGTTGACGCTCTGAATCCCGAGGACATGTTCGCTTCCATCAGCGGCGATGCAAACGGCGCAATCCTTCCCGGTTGGGAGCCCGAGCGTATGGCTCACATCAAGGAGCTCTTCGAGATGTACAAGGATGTTACCGATGAGAAGCTGTTCGAGAACCTGAAGTACTTCCTGGAGCGCATCATGCCTGTCTGCGACAAGTACGACATCAACATGGCAATCCATCCCGACGATCCCGCATGGAGCGTATTCGGTCTTCCCCGCATCATCATCAACAAGCAGAATATCTTACGCATGATGAAGATGGTTGACATCCCTCACAACGGCGTTACCTTCTGCTCCGGTTCCTACGGCACCAACTTAGAGAACGATCTTCCCGATATGATTCGTTCCCTGAAGGGCAGAATTCACTTTGCACATGTTCGTAACCTGAAGTTCAACTCTCCTACCGACTTCGAGGAATCCGCTCATCTTTCCAGCGACGGTACCTTCGATATGTACGAGATTATGCTGGCTCTTTACGATATCGGCTTTACCGGTCCCATCCGTCCCGACCACGGTCGTATGATCTGGGACGAGGTTGCAATGCCCGGCTACGGTCTCTACGACAGAGCTCTCGGCGCTACCTACCTGAACGGACTTTGGGAAGCAATTCAGAAATCTCACAAATAGGAGAACATCAGAATGAAACTTACATTAGAAGGAATCAATAAAGACCGCGCAGCTTTCGAGGCTGCCGGCTACTCTCTTCCCGCCTTCGATTACGAGGCAGTAAAAAAGAACACTTACGAGAATCCTACCTGGATTCATTTCGGAGCAGGTAATATCTTCCGTGCCTTCCAGGCAAATGTAGTGCAGAATCTGCTGAATGACGGCACTCTTTCCACCGGTCTGATTGCCGCAGAGGGCTACGACTACGAGATTATCGAAAAGAGCAATCGTCCTCATGACAACCTCACCATTCTCGCTACCCTGAAGGCAAACAACACCGTTGAAAAGACTGTTGTAGGCAGTATCATGGAATCCCTGATTCTGGACAGTGCAAATGCCGCTGAATACAATCGTCTGAAGGAAATCTTCGCAAATCCCTCCCTGCAGATGGCAAGCTTTACCATCACGGAAAAGGGCTATGCTACCACAAACGCACAGGGTGAAATTCTTCCCTTCGTAGCTGCTGACTTTGAGAAGGGACCTAAGGCTCCCGACAGCTACCTGGGCAAGGTTGTTTCCCTCCTGTACACCCGTTTTGAAAACGGCGCTCTTCCCATCGCCATGGTCAGCATGGACAACTGCTCTCACAACGGTGACAAGCTTCGCGCAGCAGTTGAGACCTACGCAAAGGCATGGTGCGAAAAGGGACTTGCAGATGCAGGCTTCCTGGCTTACATCTCCGATGCTTCCAAGGTAACCTTCCCCTGGTCCATGATCGATAAGATCACTCCCAGACCCGACGCTAAGGTTGAGGCAATGCTGGCAGCTGACGGCATCGAGGAGCTGGAGCCCGTTATCACCTCCAAGAACACTTACATCGCTCCCTTCGTTAACGCCGAGGAGTGCGAATATCTGGTAATTGAGGACGCTTTCCCCAACGGCCATCCCGCACTGGAAAAGGGCGGCATCATTTTCACCGACAAGGAAACCGTTGACAAGGTTGAGAAGATGAAGGTTTGTACCTGTTTGAATCCTCTTCACACCACACTGGCTGTTTACGGCTGCCTCCTTGGCTTCACCTTGATCTCCGATGAGATGAAGGATGCCACTCTGAAAAAGATGGTTGAGACCATCGGCTACAAGGAAGGCCTTCCCGTGGTTGTAAATCCCGGCATCTTAGATCCCAAGGTCTTCATCGACCAGGTTGTCACCATGAGAATCCCCAACCCCTTTATGCCTGATACCCCTCAGAGAATCGCTACCGATACCTCTCAGAAGCTTTCCATCCGTTTCGGTGAAACCATCAAGGCTTATATCAGGAACGGCATGAATCTTGCAGACCTGAAGCTGATTCCCCTGGTTTACGCAGGCTGGCTTCGTTACTTAATGGCTATCGATGACGCAGGCAACGCATTCACTCCTTCCTCAGATCCTCTGTTGGAGGAGGCAAGCGCTTATGTAAAGGATTACTCACTCTCTGCAGAGCCTAAGGACCTGGAGAAGTTGAATCCTCTTCTCTCCAACGAGAAGATTTTCGGTGTAGACCTGCTCGCCATCGGCATGGCAGATACCGTTAAGAATTACTTCGCAGAGCTCTCAAGCGGCGTTGGTGCCATCAGAGCAACTCTGGAGAAGTATGTATAACTTGCTTTCTAACAATCCCTTATAATAATACAAAACCCCCGGTTCACTATCGAACCGGGGGTTTTGTGTTATCTTTATGAATTCTCTTTTACTTATTTTGCGAGAAGCATCATGATATCATTGCTTCTCTGTACGAACTTGCTCATCTCATCGGGAGTGAGAGGTGCATGCTGCAGCTTAGCAAGGTCGTAAAGCTGTTCGCAGATCATCTCTGTATTCTCGCCGTCCTGATTGTCGGTTACATACTGTACCAGAGGATGGTTTGCATTCAGAATCAGAGTCTCTCCTTCGCTGCCGAAGCTGCCCATATCCATACCGGGCATAGAGTACATCTTCATCATATCCTGCATACGTCTGGATTCCTCAGAAAGAGTAATCATGGACGCTACCTTCTTGTTCTTCAGCTTGTCAATCTTTACGGAAAGAGCGGTCTTCTTCATAGCCTTCTGCATCTTCTCGGCGATAGCCTTTGCCAGTGCCTCGTACTCCTCCTGTGCCTTCTTGGAGGTCTTGGACTTCATAGCCTCTGTCAGGTCTGCATCGATACGCATGAACTTCACGCCCTCGTTCTTGCTCTCCAGCTGAGTGATGAAGTGCTGATCGATGGTGTGAGTCAGGATAACAGCATCCATCTTAGCAGCCTTGAACATGTTAATGTACTGGCCCTGCTGCTGTTCGTCAGTTACATAGTAGATAACCTTCTCCTTCTTCTCATCGGCCTCATCCTCAACGATTTCAGCCTCAACCTTTTCACCGTTCTCATCTACCGCGGTGCCGCCCTCCTCATCGGTATCGATGGGCTTGGTCTCCAGGCACTCGGGAAGGGTCAGATACTTGCCATCCAGGTTCTTGAAGAGGATGTAGTCATTCATCTTCTCACAGAACTTGTCATCCTTCAGGCAGCCGAACTTGATGAAGGGACTGATGTCATCCCAGTACTTGTCGTACTCATCCTTCTCGGTCTTGCACATGCCGGCCAGCTTGTCCGCAACCTTCTTGGTGATATATTCGGAAATTTTCTTTACGAAGCCATCATTCTGCAGTGCACTTCTGGAAACATTCAGAGGCAGGTCGGGGCAGTCAATCACACCCTTTAACAGAAGCAGGAACTCAGGGATTACTTCCTTGATGTTGTCTGCGATAAATACCTGATTGTTGTAAAGCTTGATGGTTCCCTCGATGGACTCATATTCCATGTTAATCTTAGGGAAGTACAGAATACCCTTTAAGTTGAAGGGATAATCCATATTCAGATGAATCCAGAACAGGGGCTCCTTGTAATCCTGGAATACCTTGCGGTAGAACTCCTGATACTCCTCCTTGGTGCAGTCGTTGGGATGCTTGGTCCAGAGAGGTCTGGTCTCATTCATCAGCTCGGGACGCTTTGCAATCTTCAGCTTCTCCTCACCGTCAACGGTACCGTCTTCCTTTACAGTCGGATGGATTTCCTCCAGAACAGTATCGGTATCCAGTTTCTCGTCAACCTTAATGATCTGGGTCTCCTTGCTGTCAGCCTTGGAAACATAAATCTCTGTGGGCATGAAGGAACAATACTTCTTGATTACTTCCTTTGCCTTGTACTCGTTGCAGAACTCCAGGCAATCCTCATTTAAGAACAGAGTAATCTTGGTACCTACCTCTGCCTTATCGCCGTCCTCCATAGCATATTCTGTGCCGCCGTCGCACTCCCAGTGAACAGGCTTAGCACCTTCCTTGTAGGACAGGGTATCGATGTGAACCTCGTCAGCTACCATAAATGCAGAGTAGAAACCAAGACCAAAATGGCCGATAATCTGATCTGCGTTGCTCTTGTCCTTGTACTTCTCGATGAAGTCGGTAGCGCCGGAGAAAGCAATCTGATTGATATACTCCTCTACCTCATCAGCGGTCATACCGAGACCGTTATCCACGAAGGTCAGGGTCTTCTTCTCGGGATTTACGATAACCTCTACCTTGCCCTTGAAACCATCGGGAAGAGCATACTCTCCCATCATATCCAGCTTCTTCAGTTTGGTAACTGCATCGCAGCCGTTGGAGATTAATTCTCTGTAGAAAATATCGTGATCGGAATACAACCACTTCTTAATAATGGGGAAAATATTATCACTGTTGATAGACAAACTACCTTGTTTCATTGCCATGTTTTTTACTTCCTTTCTGATGCTTTTCATCACTGATTATCAGTTTAGTCCCCTCATTTTCAAAAGTCAACAACAAATTAGCACTCGTTTGTTACGAGTGCTAATAATGTCTGAAAAACGCCGAATTTACGGGCTTTTCTCATTTCTAAAGTTTTTCTAAAATAGGGCTTCGTAAATCAGAAAGAAGTCCGGAACCTCCAGTTTGCTGTCGTGATTGGGGGCAATCTGCCCTAACAGTTCCGCATTCAGGGAACTCTCCACAGAGTCCGCAAATGCCTGATAGCTCGCTGTAAATGCCTCTTCCTTTCGCTTTTCAATAATTGCCTTTTTGTTTCTTTCCGTCTGCTCTCTCTCAAAGGTGGAAATGCACTTGATAATGCGGAAGCCTTCCTCGGTTTCAATGACCGGACTGATTTCTCCTGTCTCCAATGCAAAGGCCATACGCTCCAGTGCAGGGTCCATTTCACCCTTGCCAAAGGAAAGCAGGCTCTCTGTGCCTTCATTGTACTTGGAAATCAATTCCTGAAAGTCCTCGCCATCCTTGGCCAGTGCCACGATTGACTGTGCTTCCTCTCTGAGTTCATCCTGCATCTTCTCAGGATAGGGAATTCTCTCCCCCGTTCCGTCCGTAGTCCAGGTTTTCAGCAGGATACTCTGCACGGTTACCGTTCTTGCTTCATCGTCACTGATTTCCGGATTAACGCTGCTGATAATGCTCTCGTAGACCTTCTCTGACAGGAAATACTGTTCATACATCGTCTTGAGCAGGTCCTTTGTCAGTCCCATGCTCTCCGCCGACTCCGCTCCCAGTTCTTCCAGGTACCGGTCTGCCGCCTGTTCAATCAGCTTACCTTCCGCCTCATCCGGCTTGATGCCCTGTTCCTTGGCCATAAGATACATGATTTTCACTCTGGCGATTCTGGCCAGCACTGTCTGCTTTACATTGTCCTCCAAAGTCACATCACCTCTGGACACATTCCAGACCTCTGCACCGTACACATCCTCATATCTGGACTGTGTCGTGGACAGATAAACCAGATATTCTGCCTTCTCACAACCAATATCATTGATGGTAAATATCTGTTCCTTGTTAAACACCTTGAGAATCTTCTCCGGCGCCTTGCAGGCACTGAGTGCCGCAGCGCACATAATGAGACTCAAGGCAACTGCAATCTTTCTTTTAAGCATACTGAATCCTTCAAAAAAAGCCTCTGCTTGACACCAAGCAGAGGCCCTCAAAATCAAATGATTTACTGGATAACCTGAATCCATCCCTCGGGAGCAGGAATTCTGCCCATCTGAATACCGGTAAGGGTATCATACAGTTTCTGGGTGATAGGTCCCATCTTCTCCATACCTGCAGGGAAGCAAATCTCCTTGCCATGGTCAACGATCTTACCAACGGGAGAAATAACAGCTGCGGTACCGCAAAGACCACACTCAGCGAAGTCCTTAACTTCCTCAAGGAATACTTCTCTCTCCTCAACCTCAAGTCCAAGATACTCCTTAGCTACTACCATCAAAGAACGTCTGGTGATGGAAGGAAGAATACTGCTCGACTTAGGAGTTACAACCTTGCCGTCCTTGGTGATGAACAGGAAGTTTGCACCACCGGTCTCCTCAACCTTGGTACGGGTTCTGGGATCAAGATACATATTCTCATCGTATCCCTCTTCGTGAGCAGATACAATTGCATGCAAGCTCATTGCGTAGTTCAGACCAGCCTTGATATGGCCGCTTCCGTTAGGTGCTGCACGGTCGAAGTCTGAAACTCTGATGGTGATAGGCTTAGCGCCGCCCTTGAAGTAAGGACCTACGGGAGTACAGAAAATTCTGAACTGATACTCGGTAGCGGGCTTAACACCGATAACGGGATTAGAACCGAACATATAAGGACGCAGGTAAAGAGTTGCGCCGCTGCCGTAAGGAGGAACGAAATCAGCATTTGCTGCTACTACCTTCTTAACTGCCTCGATGAACTTGTCCTCGGGGAAAGCAGGCATCTCAAGTCTCTTAGCGGAATCCACCATTCTGGATGCGTTTAAGTCGGGGCGGAAAGTAACGATGTGTCCGTCCTCTGTTCTATATGCCTTAAGGCCTTCGAAAACAGTCTGTGCATACTGCAGAACACCTGCACACTCGTTCAGCACGATGTTAGCGTCTTCAGTCAGGACACCCTCATCCCATTTTCCATCCTTAAAGTTTGATACAAATCTGTAGTCTGTCTGTACATAACCAAATCCAAGATTGCTCCAATCAATATTTTTCATTGGCATTACCTTCTTTCTAGTAAGATTTTACTGAAAATATTATGTTCCTTTTGGGGTTAAAAGTCAACACACTTTTTCCTGCTAAATCGGAAAAGTTTCTACTTTTTCCGCTCATATTTGTAGAATGTGTACGCAATATCAAAGTAAGTCTGTTCATCACTGTCGGCTGTAATTTCCCACTCGGGATCCGCATCCAGATTCGGGAAAAAGGTGTCGGCTTCGTACTTATGATCAATCTTGGTGACATGCGCCACATCACAGTAGGGAAGCATCTGTCGGTACACACTCTCGCCGCCGATGATGTATACATCCTCGCTGTCGTAAGCCTTCAGCTGTTCCATCAGTTCCTCTATCGAATGCACCACGATAGCGTCCTTCATGGTGAATTTCTTATCCTTGGTCAGGATAATGTTGGTTCTGTTTTTCAAAGGCATTCCCTGGGGAAAGGTTGCCAGAGTCTTCCGTCCCAGCACAACCACCTTGCCGGTGGTTTCCTCTCTGAAATGCTTCTGATCGTTGGGGATGCTCACCAAAAGTTTCCCTTTATTGCCGATGGCCCAACGCTCATCCACTGCTACAATAATATTCAAATCGCTGTCCTCGCTGTCGTTTACTGTTCTTTCTTAGGCTTTCTGCCGCAGCACTTCGCCTCGGTACAGAAGCCTGTCACCTCGCACTTGGGTGCGAAATAATGCTCCACAAGATACTTCCATTCGTCGGAATAGTCACTCAGAGCCTTGCACATATCCTGCATGAGAATTCTGTACTCCCAGTAAGCTCTGGTGCACATTCTCTGATGAGACATGTCAATGAGGTTTCTTAAGTTGGTTCTGAATACCACCTTGGTCTCCATGCCAAGAGGAAGCAGCATGCCGATATCCTCTCTGGGGAGCTCCATGCCTTCCAGCTTCTGCATTGCCACCAGAATCTCATTCATGGCATTGTCATAGATTGCCTTTGCCTCTTCGCTTGCGGCAATCTTGGGAGGTACTACATAAGGGAAGCCCTTCTGATAGTTGATATATCTGGTGGAAGCCTGCAGTCTGGTGGGGCCGCCGCCGATGTGGGTATAGAACTCTCTGATGACTCTTGCGGAATAGCCGTCCAGCACCATATAGACCTGCGGATATTCCCAGGTTCTGCCGTGTCCGGATGCCAGGCAGTCCATACCTCTCTTGTAATTCTTCTCTTTATCTTCAATATTCGCCCCCCAGCAGACACCTGCTTCTCTGCCGATTAAGCTGATGGGGTCGATGGTTGTCTCACTTTGAATAATAATCTGTCCCATAACGATCCTTTCCGGTCCCGGAGACCTTAAGTCTACATCTCTTCTATTCTATCGCCTTTTGGGCCCGAGGGCAAGAATTACTTCTTTGTCTTAATGGTAGCCGCATATGCGCTGTTGCAAAGTCCCAATACTGCCGATAAAATAAACAAAGTCTCAATTCCCAGCATCTGCCATATCATACCGCCGAACAGGGCAATCAAAACAGTAATCATATGATTAACCGAAATGCCCGTGGAAATGGTTGCCTTCATCTCCTCCAGGCTGTCCGAAATATCTTTTACATATACATTGGAAGCCATGGACGCAAGCGAAATAATGGAATCCAGAATATAATTGATACAGCAGACCACGAAAGCTACTTTTGTGGGGAAAATATGATGTGCAAATCCATAGAAAAAACAAACAATGACAAGAATCAGGGTGTCTGATACCATGACAATCTTGTAACCCAGCTTGTCGATTATTTTACCCACGGCAGGTGCCAGAAAATAACAGCAGATTGCCGAGATTGCAAACAAAAGTGAAATGACTGTTGCATTGGCGCCGTAAAACAAAATCAGTACATAGGGGCCAAACGTGAAGAACACCTGCTTTCTTGCACCGTAGAACACCTCCAGCATATAATATTTGGAAAACTTTTTGCGAAAATAGAACCTGCTTTTTGTCTTATCGGTCTTGCTGCTGCCGGTAATCCGGAATGAAAAAAACGCACCGATTGCCATGAAAATACCTGCAATCACAAAGAACAGCTTATAAGGTTTGCTCTGCGCCAAAAACAAAAATGAAACAATGATTACTGCATAACCGACCAATGTTCCAATCTGATAAATAGCATTCTGATATCCAAGTGCCTCACCGGACTGTTCCGGTTTCGCATAGGTCAGCGTCAGCGTATTCTTCATGCCCAATTGGATGTGCTCACCCAACGAATAAATACAAACTGCCATAACCACCAAAACTTTGCTCGGAGAAATAAGGGACTGCATCGCCATGCCTCCCAGCATGATCACTGCACCAATTTTATACATGGTCTCTGCCGAACACATATAGAACACCGCCAAGATAAACACCAGCAATAATCCCGGTATTTCACGGAAGAATTCCGTAATGCCGCGGTCCAATTCACCCATACCTACGATTTCTGCAAGATAGTTATCAATAATGCCCTTGTATACTCCGTAGCCCAGGCCCGTAATCAGCAATGACAGCAAAAATACTTTGAAGCAGGAATTTTCTTTAAATACTGCGCTATACTTCCGAAACATTAGATATCCTCATTTCCATTCTGCTCTTTTCTTGAGCAATCACTTTTCTACATCATACCGCTTCAGAAAGAAATTGCAAATATTTTTCAAAAAATTGTTGACAATTCATTCCCCATATACTATACTCAATTTTGTTCGAAGGAACACATGCGATAGTGGCTCAGTTGGTAGAGCGCCACCTTGCCAAGGTGGAAATCGCGGGTTCGAGTCCCGTCTATCGCTCGCAGATAAAAAAGCTCATCCAAAAAGGATGAGCTTTTTTCATGTTTGAGCGCACCCGCACTCAAACGTTCGAGGTCTCCGCTCCGCTCCGGTCCGCGCAAGGCCGAGGTCCCCCGGACCTCGTGCGCCGTCTATCGCTCTTAATAAATAAGCCCCACAGTGTCATCCACTGTGAGGCTTATATTTTTGCTTTTGTTTACTTCAGAAACTTCTTTGCTGCCCAGATCAGTGCGCATGAGCATGCCACAGAAAGAACGAATCCAAGGATGCTGCCAAGGCTGAAAGGAAGAAGCTTTCCGATAACGCCGCCAAGTACACCGCCGAGAAGACCGAGAATCAAATTACGAATCAAAGAGCCTTGACTCTTCATGATGATACCTGCCAACCAACCGGTAACACATCCAAGAACCAGTGAAACAATAATACCTACCATTTTCATATCCTCCTTTTATTGAACTTTATAATCCAGCTTTACGCTGAAAATTCTGGTGAGCGAATCGTTGATACGCTCCTCAGAAATAGTTCCGTTTACAACTGCCTGAATCACACTTTCGTATGCCTTCTCGAAATCCTCAGGCATCAGAATCATATCACAGCCTGCCTTGATTGCCATAATGGCTGCCTCATCCGCTCCGTAGTACTCGGAAACCGCACCCATGCTCATCGCATCGGAAATAACAATTCCATTGAACTTCAGATCAGCGCGCAGCATGTCAATCAGTTTCTCTGAGAATACACAGGGTTCATTGTTGCCGGTCAGTCCGGGAGCTGCCATATTACTGATCATTACCATGGTAACGCCGCTGTCAATTACCTTGCCGAAGGACAGGAACTCACCGTTTCTGAACTGCTCTTCTGTCAGGTCTGTGGTTGCAATACCCTTGTGAGGATCCTGTGCGGTGCTTCCCACGCCGGGGAAATGCTTTACACAGCTGCTGACACCGGCTTCCTTCAAGCCCTGTGCCACTGCAGAAGCCATATCTCCTACTACCTGCGCATCGGCACCGAAGGAACGATCGCCGATAAAGCTCTTCTTGTCACTCTTCACATCCGCAACAGGTGCAAGGTCAAGGTTCATACCGAACTTTGTCAGGTTGCCGCCCAGGGTTACACCCATCTGCTTGGCTGCCTCATAATCGCCTGCCTCACCAATCTTGGCGGGCGAAGAAGTCTTGGTAGCCACACCTGCATTGGCAAGTCTGGAAACGCTGCCGCCTTCCTCGTCCACGGTGAGGAATAAATCATATTTGGAATAGTTTCTGGTGTTATCCACCATTTCTCTGAACTGCTCTTCGTTCTTAATATTCTTAGCGAAGTAAATCAGACCGCCCACAGGATATTTCTCTAAGGCTGTTTTGGTTCCTTCGCCGGCCTTGGTTGCCACATCAACTCCCGTAATTGCTTCCGGAGTAACGATGAACAAGCCTGCCACCTTTTCTTCCAGCGTCATGCCCTGAATGGTGTTCTTTACCAGCACAGCGAGTTTTTCCTCATGCGTCGGTTCGATTTCAATAATCTCCACACTCTCTTCCGGCTCGGATGACTCCTCGGTACTCTCCGGAATTTCCTCGCTGGACTCTTCGCTTGTTTCCTCGCTTGAAGTCACGGTAGGTACCGGCTCAGGATTCTTGCCGGAGGTCATTTTCATTACAGCAAAGCAAATGCCGGCTGCAATCGCTATCACAAAAAGGATTGCTACGATATAAGCAAGCACCTGGTTCTTGATACGGCGCTTCCTTCTCAGCTCGCGCAGTTCCTCAACCGACTGCTTCGTAGTCTGTTCTTTTTCTCCCATAATGTCTCCTTTGGTATTTCTAACCCCACGATACACCCACAATACAACATAAGGAAACGGAAAGTATTTTCCGTTTCCTTATACAATTTCCAAAATCATTATATTTTTCAGTGTCAAAAATGTCAATGAATATAAAAGATTTTTAAGAATTAGAGTCTGGTTACTACGAAGATGTCGTAAATTGCCTTGATTGCTGCATCAAAATCGTCGTTGGCAACACCGATGATGATATTCTGCTCGGAAGAACCCTGGTCAATCATACGAACATTAACATTTGCATGTGCCAATGCGGAGAAGATTCTGCCTGCAGTACCTCTTGCATTCTTCATGCCGCGTCCTACAACTGCAATCAGAGCAAGATCGGACTCGATTTCAATGGAATCGGGCTCAGCAAGTCTGTGGATGCCTGCTACT
>JAZLKR010000006.1:0-22113 GCA_045597705.1 Acetatifactor sp. | reverse complement strand
TAGAAGAATACATAGATTATTATAACAATAAAAGAATTCAGGCAAAAACAAAATGGATGCCACCTGTTCAATACAGGATAGCATCCATGTGTTCCACCTAATTCATAAATATGTGTCCAGGATTCTGGGTACATATCAAATCCGACGCCGGTTCTTTTTTTGGGGGTTTATAGGGGGGATGTTATTAAGGGGTTAGCATTTTTATTTGGCGAGACGGCCGTAGGTTTCGGTCATCTTGCGAATGGATTCTGCAAGCTCGGGAGTGAAGGCATCCTTACTCATACGCCATTTCCAGTTATCGCCCAGAGTGGAGGGAGTGTTGATGCGGGCTTCGTTGCCAAGCTCCAGATAGTCCTGCATGGGAATGACGCACATGTTGGCAACGCTTGCCTGCGCCAGACGAACAAATTCGCGGCAGACCTGCTTGGCATTGCAGCGCTTTAACTGCAGGTAATCCTTGATATATTGCTTTACCTGTCTGTTCTGGTTCTTGTACCAGCCGACAACGGTCTCGTTGTCGTGAGTGCCGGTGTAAACCACACAGTTCTTGTCGTAGTTGTGAGGCAGGTAGCCGCTCTCGGGAGTGCTGTCGAAGGCAAACATCAGAATCTTCATGCCGGGGTAGCCGGTGCGCTTTACCATTCTGATAACAGAAGGGGTCAGGAAGCCAAGATCCTCTGCGATAACCTTCTTGTCGCCCAGCACCTTCTTCATGGTTGCGAAAAGGTCGTAGCCGGGGCCCTTCTTCCAGGTGCCGAACTCTGCGGTAGGGTCACCGTAAGGGATGGAGTAGTACTCGTCAAAGCCTCTGAAGTGGTCGATACGAACCACATCATAGAGCTGGAAGCAGGCAGCCAGACGCTTCATCCACCAGTCATAGCCGGTAGACTTGTGATATTCCCAATTGTACAAGGGATTGCCCCAGAGCTGACCGGTAACGGCGAAGGGGTCCGGAGGACAGCCTGCAACAGCCACGGGAACGCAGTTCTCGTCGAACTGGAAGAGCTCGGGATTTGCCCAGGCATCGGCGCTGTCGAAGGCAACGTAGATGGGAATGTCTCCAATGAGCTCCACGCCCTGCTCGTTGGCGTAGGCTTTTAACTTCAACCACTGGGTGCGAAAGAGGTACTGCTGGAACTGGTAGAAGAGAAGCTCCTCAGTAAATTCCTTGCGGTATTTCTTCATGGCAGCAGGCTTACGGAGCTTGATGTCCTCGTCCCACTCTACCCAACAGATATTCTTAAAGTGTGTCTTCACTGCCATATAGAGGGCGTAGTCATCCAGCCAGCTTGCGTTCTCTGCAATGAAGGCCTTGAAGTCGGCGTCCTTTTCAATCTTGCTGTTCTTGAAAGCCTTGCGCAGCAGCTTGAAGCGGCAGTTGTACAGCTTTTCATAGTCGATGTAAGATTCGTTGTCTCCGAAATCACAGGCGAGGCATTCCTTTTCGGTCAGCCACTTTTTCTCAATCAATGCTTCCAGATCTATGAAGTAAGGATTGCCCGCGTAGGTGGAGAAGGACTGATAGGGGGAATCACCGTAGCCGGTGGGGCCTAAGGGAAGAATCTGCCAGTATTTCTGGCCGGCCTCCTTTAGTCGGTCAACAAAAGCGTATGCTTCTTTGGAAAAACATCCGATGCCGAAACGGGAGGGCAGGGATGAGATGGGAAGTAATACACCGCTGGTTCTCATAAAAGTAATATCCTAAACCTTTCTAATGCCCACAAGCATAAAGCCTGTGGGCAATTCCAAATCACTTGTTTACTGCTCGAGTTTCCAAATATCTCTGTTGTACTCGGCGATGGTTCTGTCTGAGGAGAAGAAGCCTGCCTTTGCAATGTTGTGCAGCATCATCTTCTTCCACTTGTCGGTATCCTCGAAGTCTGCGAAGGCCTGATCCTTAACCTTGATGTAGTCCTCTAAGTCGAGGAGGGTCATGAACCAGTCTTTGTTCAGAAGCTCATTGTAGAGTCTCTTCAGGTTGACCTTGTTGCCGATCTTCATGCACTGCTTGCCAACGATGAAGTCAACGGCTTCCTTGATCACGGGGCTTTCCTCGTAGTATTTTCTGGAAACATAATCAGCCTTTGCATAGTGAGCGATAACGGTATCGGAATCCTGACCGAAGGTGTAGATGTTGTCGTCGCTAACCAGCTCATGAATCTCTACATTTGCACCGTCTTCGGTTCCCAGTGTAACGGCACCGTTTAACATGAATTTCATGTTGCCGGTTCCGGAAGCTTCCTTGGAAGCCAGGGAAATCTGCTCGGAAATGTCACATGCAGGGATGAGCTTCTCTGCGTAGCTGACATTGTAGTTCTCAACCATAACGACCTTCATATAGGGGCTGACCTCGGGATCGTTGTTGATGATATCAGAAAGCACCAGAAGGAGATGGATAATGTCTCTTGCGATGATATAAGCGGGAGCAGCCTTTGCACCGAAGATGAACTGCAGAGGTCTGACGGGCTTTTTGCCGCTCTTGATTTCCAGATACTTGTGGATGATATAGAGGGCGTTCATCTGCTGACGCTTGTACTCGTGAAGTCTCTTAATCTGGATGTCATAGATACCGTCGGGATTCAGCTCGATTCCCTCATGCTCCAGAACATATTCAGCCAGAGCCTTTTTCTTGTCCTTTTTAATCTTGTAGATACGGTCCAGAACCTTTTTGTCATTCTCGAAGGCAAGGAGCTTCTCCAGCTCGTCTGCATTCTGCTTGTAGCCGTCGCCGATGGTCTTGGTGAGGAAATCGGTGAGCTCGTGGTTGCAGGAGAGCAGCCAGCGGCGGAAGGTGATGCCGTTGGTCTTGTTGTTGAACTTCTCGGGATAGAGCTTGTAGAAGTTATTTAACTCGGTTTCCTTCAGGATGTCGGTGTGGATTGCTGCCACGCCGTTTACGCTGAAGCCGTAGTGAATGTCCATGTGAGCCATGTGAACCAGGCCGTCCTTGATGATGTAGGTGGACTCGTCCTTTACGGTTGCACGAACGCGGTTGTCCAGCTCGCGGATGATGGGCATCAGCTGGGGAACAGCCTTAATCATGAAATGCATGGGCCATTTCTCGAGAGCCTCTGCCAGGATAGTGTGGTTGGTGTATGCGCACATGGAGGAAACAATCTTGATTGCCTCGTCCATGAGCAGGCCTTCCTCCATCAGGAGTCTGATCATCTCGGGGATGAACATGGAAGGATGGGTATCGTTGATCTGAACCACTGCGTAATCAGCAAGGTCATGGAGGTTGGAGCCCTTAGCTACTGCCTCGGTGAGGATCAGCTTGGCTGCGTTGGAAACCATGAAGTACTGCTGGTATACACGGAGGATTCTGCCCTTGTCGTCGGAATCATCGGGATAGAGGAACAGGGTCAGGTTCTTGGCAATTGCCTCCTTGTTGAAGTCGATGCCCTTCTTTACGATGGACTCATCAACGGACTCGATGTCGAAGAGATGCAGCTTGGTGGTACGGTTGTTGTAGCCGACTACATCGATGTCGTACATTCTGGAGGTTACATCGAAGCCTGCGAAGTTTACGGTGTAGGTGATATCGGTCTTGGTCAGCCAGCAGTCATCGTTCATCCAGGGATTGGGAGTTGCCATTTGCAGGTGCTTCTCAAATACCTGCTTGAACAGACCGAAGTGGTAGTTCAGGCCAACGCCGTCGCCGTTTAAACCGAGGGTTGCGAGAGAGTCCAGGAAGCAGGCTGCCAGACGGCCCAGACCGCCGTTGCCGAGAGAAGGCTCAGCCTCCAGCTCCTCGATGTCAGCCAGTGACTTGCCATGCTTAGCCAGTACTTTTTTAGCCTGGTCGTAGAGACCGAGGTTAATCAGGTTGTTGCTCATCAGCTTACCGATGAGGAACTCAGCGGAAATGTAGTAGAGCTTCTTCTTGCCCTGATTGGTAACCTTTGCGGTTGCTTTATCCTTTACCATTGTCAGCAGAGCGCTGTAGATTTCAGCATCTGTGCTCTGCTCAATTTCTTTATTTAACAGTTTCTGTAATTCTTTTTCAAAAGTCATTTCGGTAGTCCCCTTTCAACTAATAAATGCATTATAAGTGTTTCCCGAAAAGCATTCTAGTAATATCTTTGCATTTTTTTGCACAATCCTATCATTTTATGCTATAATGCATCCATGATTGAAAACGAATACGAGCTCTATCATGAGAGCAAAAGGCACGGGGATGTAGGATTCCCCTATAATACATATCCTTGCACAATTCCGCTCATGTTCCGGCAGGTGGCACTGCATTGGCATGATGAGATGGAGATCATCTACATCAAGAAAGGAGAAGGTGTGGTAACGGTTGATCTGAATTCTCATCATGTGACTGCGGGCACGCTGGTGCTGGTGCTTCCGGGACAGCTTCATTCCATCGAGCAGTATGAGTCTGTGACCATGGAATATGAGAATATTATTTTCCACCCGGACATGCTGATGCTGGGCGGCGTGGACCTCTGCAGCACGGAGTATCTGCACCCGATTTTTTCCGGCAAGGTGCCCATTCCCACAATCGTGGACCGAAGCAATGCTTACTATGATGAGATTGCATCGGCAGTGGATGCCTGCGATGAGATTTGCATGACCATGCCTGCGGGCTATGAGCTGTATATCAAGAGCCGGCTGTTCCAGCTGTTCTTTGTGCTGAATGCCAGATACGGCGGAGAACTGCGGCGGGAGGCCAGCCGCAAGAACCTGGAGAAGATGAAGCCCATTCTGAAATATGTGGAGACCCATTTTGCGGAAAAGATTACCATCGCTCAGATTGCTGACCTGGCCGGTTTTTCGGAATCTCATTTTATGCGGTATTTCAAGGAGATGATGGCAACCTCCTTTGTGGACTATCTGAAGGACTATCGTCTGACAAAAGCTTCTGAATATTTACAGTCCTCCGAGGATACCATATTAGTCGTGGCGGAGTCTGTGGGCTTTGATAATCTGTCCTATTTTAACAGAGCCTTTAAGGCAAAATATGGCATCACCCCCGGCCAGTGCCGCCACAGTTCTTAATTCGACAAAAAATGAGCAAAATTGAGTCAGAAAGGCATGGCACAAAGTATATTTCTGACAAAACCTCTTCTATAATAAAATCAGGTCGATATGAGGCCGAACAAGATGAGAAGAGGTATGACTATGGAAAACAAAATTAATGTAAACGGGTTTATTCAGGTTTGTATCGTTGTAGAGGATATCGAGACTGCTTTGGACTACTGGACCAGACTGTTCAACATTGCTCGTCCTGAGATTACCGTGAGTGATGCTCCCGGCAACAGCGACCTGACCTATCGCGGTGAAATCGCACATTACACCATCAAGATGGCTGTTATGGAGGCAGGTAATCTGCTGATTGAGCTGATTGAACCTGATGAGAATCCCAGCACCTTCAGAGAGTTCCTGACCAAGCACGGCAACGGTGTTCATCACCTTGGCTACGAGGTTGGCGACAAGAGAGATGTTATCATCGAGGAGCTGGAGAACAAGGAAGGCTTCGACATGAGAACCATCGGCTTCTATCCCGGCAGCAGCTGGACTGTTGTTGACAGCGAGGATAAGATGGGCGTAAACCTCAACATCAAACCCGTAAAATAAACGGGCAGAACTCTGCCCGCATTACAGGAGCAGGCAGATGAGACTTTTCACGCAGGTTAAAAATCATTCCGTTCATTCGCCCATAAAGGATGTTCTGGCCGGTGTTATCGTGGCACTGGTTTCCATCCCCATCGGTATGGGCTATGCACAGATTGCAGGGCTGCCGGCAGTTTACGGACTGTACGGTTCCCTGCTTCCCATATTGGTCTTCGGTTTGCTGACCACATCCCCGATGTTTGTGGTGGGTGTGGATGCCATGCCCGCAGTTATGGTGGGCACCTGCCTGGCACAGCTGGGCGTGGCGGCAGAGTCGGAGGCGGCAATGCAGCTGGTCCCCTTGATGAGTCTTTTGGTGGCCGGCTGGTTTATTGTGTTCTATTTTGCCAAGGCCGGGCGCGTGGTGAAGTACATTTCCACGCCTGTAATGGGCGGATTTATTTCCGGTGTCGGCGTGACCATTATTCTGATGCAGATACCAAAGCTGTTCGGCGGCACTGCCGGAACAGGTGAGCTGTTTCCGCTGCTTTGGCATCTGTATGAGAGTCTGCCTGCCTTTCATCCCCTGTCCTGCGTACTGGGTATGGGCACGGTAGCTGTGATTCTGGTTATGAAGAAGATCAAGCCTGCCATTCCCATGACGGTGATTATGATGGGTGTGGGGGCATTGCTGCAGTATTTCCTGCAGCTGGATCGGTACGGTGTGAAGGTGCTGCCCCAGATTGAGAGCGGCCTGCCGGTTGCCGACCTTCCTTCGGCGGCATTGTTCTGGCCGCATGCGTCCACGATTTTGCTGGAGACTTTGAGCATTGCCGGTGTGATTATGGCACAGACACTGCTGGCTTCCGGCAATTATGCCATGAAATACGGCGATAAGCTGGACAATAATAAAGAACTGCTGGCCTATGCGGGCATGAACGCGGCCGGTGCGCTGGTGGGAAGCTGCCCCATCAACGGCTCGGTTTCCCGCAGCGGCATTGCGGATTCCTTCGGTACCAAGAGCCAGCTGATGAGCCTGTCTGCGGCGGTGACCATGCTGCTGGTGCTGCTGTTCGGTACCGGGCTGCTGCAGCTTCTGCCGGTGCCGGTGCTGACGGGTATTGTCATTACGGCGCTGATTGGTATTATTGATACAAAGCTGTGCAAACGACTGTGGAAGACCTGCCGAAATGAGTGGGTTGTGTTTGCAATTTCTTTCCTGGGCGTATTGCTTCTGGGCACCGTGAACGGCGTGCTGGTGGGCTGCGTGCTTTCCTTCGGTGAGGTGGCTGTCCGTGCGGTGACACCGCCTACGGATTTCATGGGCAGAATTCCGGGGCACGGCAATTATCATTCCCTGCGTCGAAACACACATGCGAGACCGATTTGCGGCACAATTATTTACCGGTTCAGCGGCAACCTGTTCTTTGCGAATATTGACCGCTTCGAGCGTGATATCGAGCAGGCAATCAAGGAAGATACGAAGATTTTTGTGGTGGACGGCCGAGGCATCGGTACCATCGACATTACCGCGGTAGACAGGCTGGTGATCTTAAATCGCAGTCTGCGGGAGCGGGGCATTAAATTCTACCTGACAGAGCATCCGTCCAGCTTAAATGACCAGCTGCGGGCGCTGGGAGGCATTTCGCTGCTGGAGGAGGGCGTGATTCGCCGAACCATCAGTCTGGCACTGCGAGATGCGGGGCTGGAGAAGCCTTATCCTCTGGAAGGCGTTACCGGAGATCTGAAGGATGATTCCCTGGTATCTGCGGACCGACTGGCTGAGTTTGAGTGGGCCTTCGGTGACGACGCGGAGCGGAAGCTGGAAGAACTGGCTGATGAGGTGGCCGCTCAGATGGTACAGGATGCGGCAGACCATACCGGTGAATTTGATGTGCTGGAGAACCATGGTGCGACCACCAAGTGGGGTATGATCGGTCTCTTCGACGAGCAGGAGCTGTGGGACCACATCGAGGAGCGTCTGGAGGAACTGGTAAAGGACGGCGTTATCCCCATGGAGGATGCCGAGTGGATTGAGAACCGGATTGAGGAGAGGCGTGCCAGCGGTCTTGAGCGATTGCAGGAGCTGAATCCTCAGGCGATAGAGCTGTTGAACAGGCATCGTGAGAATGTGCTGGCGCACTTTAAGGAAAAGGATCCGGAAGGCTTCGAGCATGTTCGCAAAGTGATGGAAAAAAGAAGGAACAGTAAAAAGGTAAGGGAGGAATAAAGAAATGATGATACCGATGATTCTGATTGTTGTGGGAGCCATTCTGCAGGCGAGCTTTATTATGGTGGAGCACAAGGAAAAGTATGTGGCTGCCGATATCCTGAAGGGTTCTGCCTCTCTTTGCTTTGTATTGGTGGGCCTTTACGGATTCACGCACGGACAAAACGGACGTGAAGAAATGAAGATGGTTTTAGGTCTTCTTTTTGGTATGCTGGGTGATATCCTGCTGAACCTGCGTTATGTTTTCAAAAAATATGACCAGAAGTTTTTCTTAAGCGGTATTGTGGTTTTCTTCATCGGACATCTCTTCTATCTGGCGGCATTCCTGTCCCAGTCCGGTGTGAGGGTTATCACGCTTGCCTGCGTGATTGGCGGAGCGCTGACCGTGGGCCTGCTGGCTTACATATTTACACACATGAAGGTAAAGAAGGTCTTCAAGATTTTCGGCGTGTTCTATCTTGGCGCCGTGGATATTATGATGGTCGCGGCAGTGCTGCAGGCAGTTTTGCTTCCTTATACGCCTTATGTTCTTTGCGGTATCGGTGCGGTGGCATTTATGTTATCTGATGCAATTCTGATTTTCTATATATTCGGTGATAAGCGCACATATCCCATGAGAATCGCAAACCTGTCCATCTATTATCTTGGTCAGGCACTGATTGCACTTAGCCTGCAGTTCTATGTGCTTTTCTAAGGCAGAAGAGGGAATATAAGTTGAAGACGGAGCATGATAAGCGCGAGGCAGAGTGGGAGAAGCTTCTGCATATCGCAACGAGGGGCAGAGATGATTCCAACGCGGATACCTATCGATATCCCTATGAGCCAACGCCCTACTGTGTGCTGGAGCGGTTAGGCAACAGCGGTCTGATCGGCAAGAAGAATACGCTTCTGGATTACGGCTGCGGTAAGGGCAGGGTGGATCTGTTTCTGGCCTACCAGACCAAGTGCCGATGTATCGGCATCGAATATGATGAGAGAATTTTTGTGCGAGCCGAGGAGAACCGGACTGCGGCTGTATCCGGCGGACGTGTGGAATTCCTGCAGGAGGACGCAAGTGTTCATGCGGTGCGGCCCGAGGTAGACCGATTCTACTTTTTCAATCCTTTTTCCATCGAACTTCTGCGGAGTGTGATGGGGAGGATTCTGGATTCTTACTATGAGGTGTCCAGAGAGTGCCTGCTGTTTTTCTATTATCCCAGCGATGAGTACGTGTCCTACCTGATGACCGTGCCGGAGCTGGAGTTCTACGATGAGATTGACTGCAGCGACTTCTTTCCGGAGAATGCAGAGCGGGAGAAAATATTGATTTTCAGCCTGGGATGAGGTTTGTTTTGCGGCAAACATACCCGGGATTCTAGGACCTGTCCTTTGCGGGCAGGTTTTTTGTTGGCATTGTGAGGATATTTGCCATTAAACAAGCGATTTTGAGAAGTGAATGGTAAGCCGAATTGGCGTGTTTGCCATTAAAACGGGAGATTGATTTGTTTGATGGTACGTAGCCTGGGAGACTTTGCCATCAAATTGCACATTTGACACAATCAATGGCAAACCAGTCTGAAATCATTGCCATTGAAAATAAGAATTGTTTGTCTTGATGGCAGATGTGAAAAATTGCTCTGCCATTAAAAACAGAAATGCAGCAATGTAATGGCAAAAAAGCGAAACGGAAAAGCAAAAAACTGACAAATAATGGTAAGTAATCTGAAAAGTAAGTAGTATGATTGAGAGTGGACGAAGCAGGTTTTGCGCGAAGCGTGAAACAGGAACGGGATACGCAAAGAAAAAGCAATATAGCAATATAATAATTGAAAAGCAATACGGGAAATAAGTCAAAAGAAGAAAACAGTATGAGACAAGGAAACATTTCACAGGTAAGTAAATCAACAAATTCAAACAGAATATTCAGCAACCGGGACATCTACAATATTTTCATCCCGCTGCTGTTCGAACAGGCGCTGGCCATCACGGTGGGCATGGCGGATACCATGATGATTTCCTCCGTGGGCGAGAGCGCGGTGTCCGGTGTATCGTTGATTGACATGTTCAATATGCTGATTTTCAGTATCCTGTCGGCGTTGGCTACCGGCGGTGCGGTTATCGTCAGTCAAAATCTGGGTGCCGGCAAGCAGAAGGAGGCAAAGGATGCGGCAAAGCAGCTGCTGTTCGCCGGTGTTGTGGCAAGTCTGCTGCTGGGACTCTTCAGCATTCTGTTCAGACAGGGTATTTTAAGTCTGTTCTTTGGAAAAATTGAACCGGCGGTAAGAGAGGCGGCACTGATTTACCTGGTGATTTCCGCGATTTCTTTCCCGTTCCTGGGATTATACAACGGCTGTGCGGCACTGTTCCGTGCCATGGGCAGAACCTCCGTCACCTTCAAGGTTTCCGTCATTGGAAACATCATTAATGTGGTGGGCAACGCGGTCTGCATCTTCGGCCTGAAGATGGGCGTGGCCGGTGTGGCAATTCCCTCCCTGCTCTCCAGAGCGGTGATGGGCATTATTCTGTACCTATTGCTGAAGAAGCCCTCCTATGAGATTTATTTAGAGCCGGGCGCTTTTCGCCTGAACGGCGAGATTATCAAGAAGATTCTTTACATCGGTATCCCCAGCGGTATCGAGAACGGCATTTTTCAGCTGGGACGTGTGCTGGTTGTCAGCATTATTTCCGGCTTCGGCACCATGCAGATTGCGGCGAACGGCGTGGCCAACAGTATCGACAACTGCGGCAGCCTGGTGGGTTCTGCCATGAATCTGGCCATGATAACGGTCATCGGACGCTGTGTAGGTGCGGACGATAAAGAACAGATCAGGTACTACATGAAGAAGCTGCTGTTCATCGCTTACGGGCTGACGGCGGTTCTGAATATTCCCGTGCTGCTTGGCCTGCAGCCGATTCTGGCAATTTTCGGGCTGAGTGCGGAGACCACGGCGCTGGCCACCAAGCTGATCTGGATTCACAACGGCGTGGCAATGCTGCTCTGGCCCATGTCCTTTACCTTCCCCAATATGCTGCGTGCCTGCAACGACGTGAAGTTTACGATGTTCCTGTCCATTCTCTCCATGTTCCTCTGCAGAGTAGGCTTCAGCTATCTTTTGGGTGTACGGTACGGCATGGGTGCCATCGGTGTCTGGATTGCCATGGTCATCGACTGGATTGTGCGTATCACGGGCTTCGTGCTCCGATATCTCCACGGTGACTGGAAGACATTGATGTACAAACTGAAATAGACAAAAAGTGCGGCTGTGGGCTGCACTTTTTTTGTTGCTGAATTTGACAAATAGAGATATGATAAGAACGGCATAATTTTGCGCGTTTGCGCTTATGAATAGAATGACCAGGAGGTTATTGGAATGAATGTAGTAGTTTTGTGCGGCGGCATCAGCACCGAGAGAGACGTGTCTCTGGTTTCCGGCAAGAAAATATACGAGGCCTGTAAAAAGAACGGCCATAATACAGTACTTTGCGATGTGTATCTGGGACTTCCCGGAATGAACACAGAGGGTATTTTTGAGAAGGAGATTGACTGGGTTAAGGGTATCAACGCAGTCGGCGAGCAGAACCCCGATATCGAGGCAGTAAAGGCATCCAGAGCAAAGGATGTAATCGGCTTCTTCGGACCTAATGTCATTGATGTCTGTCAGAAGGCAGATGTTGTTTTTATGGCACTTCACGGCGAGAACGGTGAGAACGGTAAGGTGCAGGCAGCCTTTGATCTGCTCGGCATCAGGTACACCGGAACCGACCCCGTTTCCAGCGCACTTTCCATGGATAAGGCAATCACCAAGGAGCTGTTCCTGCAGAACGGCGTGCCCACTCCCGCAGGCTTGAGCTTCAAAAAGGGCGAGGAGAGCAAGGACAATGTTCCTTACCCCAAGGTAGTAAAGGTTACCACCGGCGGCTCCAGTGTCGGTGTTTATATCGTTAAGGATGACGCTGAATATAAGAAAGCTCTGGACGAAGCATTTACCTTCGGCGACGAGGTAGTGGTTGAGCAGTACATCAAGGGCAGAGAATTCTCCTGCGGTGTCATCGAGGGCAAGGCACTTCCCGTTATCGAAATTGCACCCCTTCAGGGATTTTATGATTACAAGAATAAGTATCAGGCAGGCAGCACCGTAGAGACCTGTCCCGCAGAGCTCTCCGCAGAGAAGACTGCAGAGATTCAGCGTGCGGCAGAAAAGGCCTTCCAGGTACTCAGACTGAATGTTTACGCACGTATCGATTTCATGATGAGTGAAGCTGACGGCTCCATCTACTGTCTGGAGGCTAATACCCTTCCCGGCATGACCCCTACCAGCCTGCTCCCTCAGGAGGCAGCAGCGGTAGGTATGGATTACCTGGCTCTCTGCGATGAAATCATCCGCATTTCCCTGAAGAGATTCTAAAAGACTGTTAGGCAGGATTGGTAGTATGAAAAATATGTCCTTAAGCAACATTGCGGCAAGCTGCGGCGGCAAGCTTCTGGCAACAGAAGAGCAGGCGGCACTGACAGCAGCCGGCATTGTGATTGATTCCAGATTATGCAGCGAAAATTTCGTGTTTGTGGCCACCAGGGGCGAGAGAGTGGACGGTCATTCCTTTATCGGCATGGTAAAGGAGAAGGGTGCTCTGGCAGCAGTCTGTGAGACGGAGCCTGACACCGAGACCAGAACCCGCGCCGACGGCAGTCTCCTGCCGGTGATTCTGGTGGAGGATTCCTTCAAGGCCCTGCGCGAGATTGCGGCATTTTACAGAAGACAGTTGTCCTGCAAGGTGGTGGGTATCACCGGCAGTGTGGGCAAGACCAGTACCAAGGAGGTCATTGCAAGCGTTCTGGCGCAGAAGTTTGCGGTGTGCAAGACTCAGGGCAATTTCAATAATGAAATCGGTGTGCCGCTGACTGTATTTTCCATCAAGGATACCGACGAGATTGCGGTTCTGGAGATGGGTATCAACCACTTCGGTGAGATGCATCGCCTGGGCGAAATTGCCATGCCGGATGTGTGTGTTTACACCAACATCGGCCAGTGTCATCTGGAATTTCTGGGCAGCCGTGACGGCATTCTGAAGGCAAAGACGGAGATGTTTGACCATCTGAACGAGGGTGCAATCGCCGTGCTGAACGGAGATGACGACAAGCTGGTTACCGTAAAGGAGGTTGCCGGCAAGGCACCGATTTTCTTTGGTACCGGTGAGAACAATGCGTACCGTGCCGTCAATGTGGCACCGGACAGCATCTTCGGCAGTGCGTTTACCGTGACGACTCCGAACGGCTCCTTCGAGAGCTTTATGCCCCTTCCCGGTGAGCATATGGTCTGGAATGCGGTGGCTGCTACGGCAGTGGGCGAGCATTTCGGCATGACCTATGAGGAAATCGACGCAGGCATTCGTTCCGTTCACGCAGTGGGTGGTCGAAGCAATCTGATTCGCGGTGAGAAATATACCATTATCGATGACTGCTACAATGCGAATCCCGGCTCCATGAAATCTGCGCTGGCTTTGCTTTCCATGGCACAGACCAGAAAGGTGGCAGTGCTGGGAGACATGTTCGAGCTTGGTGAGAATGAACTGGCGCTTCACGGCAGCGTAGGTGCTGCGGCGGCAGAGAGTGATATCGATGTGCTGGTGTGCATCGGTGAGATGAGTAAGTGCATGTATGAAAAGGCTTGCGAGAAGAAGCAGGAGCTTGGCAAGGATGCCTTTACCGTGCTTTATTTCGCCACCAAGGAGGTATTTTTAGAGGGCAGTGCACAGGTGCTTAATGTGGGCGATACCGTTCTGGTAAAGGCCAGCAACGGCATGAAATTCAAAGCAATCGTAGAATTCCTGCAGCAGTAGAAGAAAGATGTGAGGGTTAAGATGAAGAAAGAAAAGGTAGCCATTCGCCTGCTTCACGATGCGAAGCGAGTGTATGTTTATGAATATGCTTTGGACGGAAAACTGACCATTTCCAAGAGATTGACCGTTGGCGACGAGATTGATTTTCTGGATGCCATCGAGGACGGCCAGGTGGAGATTGTGAACAGCTCCGATGCGACGGAGTTTGTGGATTTCCCGGGACTTCGACTGGATGTGAGAGCTTTGAATGCATTTTCCGACATTATCGGTGCTTTGGAGAAGACAGGAAAGATGCCTCAGTAAAATATGTGAGGACTTCCCGAAAAACGCGACAAACCATGAGTGGTAAATATTTACAGCAGGCGCATAATACAGATATGCGCCTGCTTTGTTTATGAGTGGGTAGAGTAGTTTTACGAGGTTCAAAATGAAAAAGGACGTTACATTACATTACGGTATTATTATGGCGGTTTATTCGGTGGGCTTTGTCACCCTGTCCGCCTTTTCCAGCGTTTATCTGAAGGCTGTCGGTTTGAGCAACGGCCAGGTTGGTATGCTGCTCGCGGTGGCGGCACTGCTGTCCGTTCTGCTGCAGCCCTCTACGGGTGCTCTGATTGACAGAAGCGAACGCATCTCCTCCAAGGGCGTGCTGCTGTTCTTCAGCGTGCTGATTTTGCTGATCAGCTTATTGATTTTGTTCGTGCCGGGCAAGAGCATGGGCATGGAAATGTTCCTCTACGGACTGGCAGTCATGCTGCTGATGCTGGCCCAGCCCTTCTTAAACTCTCTTGGCACGGAGGCTATTAACCAGAATTATCCCATGAACCTGGGAATCGGCAGAAGTATTGGCTCTCTGGGTTATGCGCTGGGTTCCTATGTGTTCGGTATGGTATCCGTGGCAATCGGTCCCAAGAGTATCCCCATGGCATCTTCCCTGGGGTTCTTCGTGCTTTGCTTCCTGCTGTACTTTTACCCCGTAAAGGCCGCAGCGGCAGAGAAACCGGCGGAGACATCCGAACAGCCGACCAAGAGTACTCCCATCGCTTTTATGAAGCGTTATCCCCGCTTTGCCGTGATGCTGGTGGGTATGATTCTGATTTACTTCAGTCATTGCCTGATTAATACATTTGCGCTGCAGATTGTACAGCCCAAGGGCGGCAACAGCGGCACCATGGGCACTGCCTCCGCCATCGCAGCGGGGCTGGAGCTGATTACCGCATTCTTCTTTGTCTGGTACATGAAGAAAATCAAATTAAAGACCATTATCAAGGTTTCCGGCGTGTTCTTTACGCTGAAGACATTGTTCAGTTTGCTGACAAAAACCGTGGCAGGATTTTATCTCATCCAGGCCTTCCAGATGTACGGTTGGGGCTTCCTGTCCGTCGGTATTGTTTATTATGTGAACGAGCTGGTGAAAGCGGACGACAAAGCCCAGGGACAGGCCTATGCCGGCATGGCGTTTACCATTGCAAGCGTTCTGGCCACATCTCTGGGCGGTAATATCATCGATATGTTCGGTGTGAATACCATGCTGATTGCCGGTACGGTGTCGGCAGCAGTGGGAACGGCGATTCTCTGGAAGACCGCTTAGTCCCAGTATTCCACGGCTTTGTTGTAGTACTCCATGAGAGTAGGATAAGTAAGGCGATTGATTTTTACATCCTCGGAAATCTCGTCCTTGCCGAAGCAGAAGAGCGCAGGTGCACTTTCGGTGGTCAGATACTGTGTGTCCACCTGAAACTGAAGGTCCTCGGATAAGCTTTGACGGCTTGCCATATTGAAGCCCCAGTCGCCGAAGGCGGGAACCTGCAGGTGATAGGGCTTTACGAAAAAGCCTTCACTCTCGATGGTTTTGTTGATGCACCAGTAAGCGTCGGTAGCATAGTAGGGGCTGGTGGACTGTACCACCATCACACCGTCCTCTGCCAGAGCATTGCCGCACATGCGGTAGAAAATATTGGAATATAATTTGTTCAGGGATTCACAGTTGGGATCCGGAAGATCAACGATAATCAGGTTGTATTTTTCCGTGTTGGTCTCCAGATACTCGTAGGCATCCATGTTCAAGATATGCAGCTTCTCGGAAGAGAGGCTGTTTTTGTTTATGTCGGTAATGTTTTTGTTGGTGCTGCAGATGCGAATCATTTCCGCGTCCAGGTCGATTAATTCAATCTGTTTCACATCGTCGTATTTCAGCACCTCTCGCACTGCCAGACCGTCGCCGCCGCCTAAGATAAGTACCTTGCTTCTGTCGGTAAGCTCGCACATGGGCACATGCACCAGCGCCTCGTGGTAGCGGTATTCATCCGCGGTGGAGAACTGGCAGTTGCCGTCGATGTAGAGACGAACATCATCGCGATGCTTGGTCATAACGATTTTCTGGTAGGGAGTCTGTTCCATGAAAATAATCTTGTCGCGATAAAGACCGCCCTCGATTTCATCGGAAATATTCTCGGAGAAAATGATGCCGACAAGCATTCCCACAGCCAGAACAACGGCCGCAAGGCGGAAAACGCGAATCTTCTTCACACGGTCTCCGAAACGCCACATGATGAGCAGGGCCGCAATGATATTTGCAAGACCGCAGAGGAAGGAAGTGGCGAAGTAGCCGAGCTTGGGCAGCAAAAGCAGCGGGAAGGCGATGGAGCCTACCAGACCGCCGATGTAGTCGAAGCTGAAAATGGAGGACAGGGTCACGGACAGGTTGTTTTCGTCTGCTTCGATGATACGGGTCATAATGGGGATTTCCGCGCCGGCCAGGGTGCCGATGAGGATGATTTCCAGATACATGACAGCCGCATAATTGGTGATGTAAATATTGGCAAGAAACAGTATCAGGGAACTGATGCCGCCCACCACGCCGATGCAAAGCTCGATGGAGACGAAGATATTGAACAGATTCTTATTGAAGTATTTTGAAATGTAGGAACCGAACCCCAGCGCCGCCATGTAAAGACCGATGGTGACGGAATACTGCAGGGTACTGTTTCCCAGAAGGTAAGAACTGACCGCACTGATAATCAGCTCATAGCACATGGAACAGCCGGAGATAATCAGTGTGGTCAGCATTAATAGTCTGTATTTCTTACTCATTTTCTTACTGGATGACACCGCTTACCAGGAAAGCGATACCTACGAAGATACCGAATACCATGATACCTGCGGCCTCATTCTTCTCCTTGAGGGCAGTATTGAAATTGAACTTCTTGTTGACAATGTCGATGATGAAGTAAGCAGCGATGAAAGCGATGATGCCGATAATTGCGAAAGCTGCAGTGTCAAGAGCCTCCATGAGAAGACCTTCCACAGCGAGACCGGAGCCGCCTGCAATGGCGCTGCGAAGAATGTATCCCAGACCTGCGTAGATACCGGCGCTGACCCAGCCCACTGCCTTGTTGCCCTCGTTGATTTCCTTGGGGAAATCAAGAGGAATACAGAGGTCGATGACCCAGTAACCAACCATCATCAGTACCAGTCCGATTAAGAAATAAACTACGGTTTCAAGTGCGATTGTAAGCATAATTGATTCTCCTTTATATTTGAAATAAATTGTTATTTGCCGCTGCTGATGCCGCCTGAGGAAGAACTGCGGCTGTTGATGCTGGACTGCCTGATGGAACTGGAGTAGGAATCGAAGTAACCGTTTCCGATATTATGAATTGTGGTTCCGTTGTAGTTCGAGTAGGCAGAAGGGGTACTTTTGTAGCTGGAGACATCACTGGTGTAGCCGGAACTGTAGTAATGGCTTCGATACCAGGTGCTGGTATGGGTAGAACTCTTGTAGGGAGCATTGTCCGAAGAGTAGTTGTACTTTCGGGGGGATACCTGAACATACACTTTCATCGGATCGTCCACGGGATGGTAAATCAGGCAGTACTCCTTTTTGGTCAGGATTGCAATCTCATTATCATCCTGTTCGTCTGCCTGTGTGACAGATTCCGTGTTTCCTTCGATGCCCTCAATGATGAGCTTGGCTATAACATCTGTGGAGGCGTCCGAAAAATAGGCATATACATCAGCCTTCTGCTTGGCGTTTCCGGTGATGGAGGTCTCGTAGGTGTATAGGCTGGAGCCCTTCAGGTATTTGGCGATGGATTTTGATGAATTGGCTCCCAACGCGCCTAAGAGGGTAAAGAAAACCATGGCGACGGCGAACATGATAGCCATAGAAGTGAGAACGGCATTGACATTTACATCGCCTGAATTCTTCAGTTCGGTGAAGCCGGTAACCTCGATTTCGTTGGTTTCGATATAATAGCCCTTGGAGAACTCGGTGCCGTCACTCCAGATTTCCACGGAGAGGATATTGTCCTCTGACGCGTCCTCGTACTCGATAAAGTTGGCGCGTTCGCCGGGATCCACATCCACATCACCGCCGTAGCGAACGACTACCTGTTCACCTCGGTCCACCTCGTGCCATTCAGGGCCGATACGGCCGCTGACATCGTTGGCCGGCCAGGAGAGAGAGTATTCCTTGTACTCGTCATCCATGGAGAGCCAGACCTCCTGCCTGTTGGCAGTGAGCAGTCTGTATTCGGTCCACTTTTTGTCGCGGTCTTTGCGGTTGGCGTAGGTGATGAAGCCGACTACCGTGAAATCCATGCTGCGGATTCTTAAATTGGTTCCAATCTGATATTCCACTGTCATTCCCCCTTATTCTGAATTTTGTCCGGCTGTGAGCCGATTGGCTGACTGCCGACGAAACGATCTGCGGTGCGAAGGATGATTTCTTCGGCGCCGAATAATTCTTTTAATTTCTCTGCGATGCCGTCCGCAACAGTGTCTGTGCAGGAAAAAATATCGATTGCCGCGTAGCCGTATTCCGGCCAGGTGTGCACAGAAAAGTGGGAGGTGGTAATCACCGCAAAATAGGTGACGCCCACGGGCTCAAATTTGTGAATGCATTCCTCCACAATCTCGGCGCCCACATAGCGGATTGCGGTGTGAGCCGCTTCCCGAATCGCATCGACATCGTCTATGATGCTGCCGCAGCCGTAGAGGTCTGCGATCATTTGCTTTGCCATATTGTTGCCCTATCTCTTTTTAAATAATATACCGGTGAGCTTGTGGAGCATGCCATAATCCTGCCGGCTCTGGGTTCTGTCACCGCCGCATTTGGTACAGATCTGCACATCGGAGCGATTTAAGGAGCTGCAGAACTCGCAGACCCAGTCGGGCGCATTGGTGGTTTTGGCTGCTTCCTCGGCAGTGAGCGCTGCTGCATTTAAGTCGTCCGGCAGATAAAATTCGGTCTCGATACCGCGGGCCTTTCCGCAGCCGGGGCAGGTGTCAAATCTTGCCTTGATTCCGTTGTTGCCGCAGGCCGTGCAATCCCACAGACCTTCGATTCTTTGCTCTTCCATACGCGTCTCGTCCTCCATACAGATTGGGTGTGACCGATGCAAAATCTGCCCGGGCACATTCTTGGATTATCTTATCATAACGGGGCATGCGTTACAATGAGAAATCCGAGAGAAATCAATGGTTTATCGTGCAAATGCCCAGTGATTCCTGCAAAAAAAATGTGCAGTGCGCGGCAAGTGTGATATAATGGGAACGCATATTGAAATTTATGGCAGAAAGGATCGAAAATGGAACAAAATAATAGACCTAGAAGCAGAGATAAAAATCAGCTGGGCCAGGGCAGCGGCGTCAATAAGCGAGGCAGCGGACTTGGCACCGGCCCGGTGGGAAGCGGCGGTCGTAAGACGAGCTTCAACGGCACAAGCAACCTGGGGGCATCTTCCTCAGGACACAGACGCGGCAGCTCCGGAGGCATGAGAGCAAAGGGAGGCCTTTCCTTCGGCTCCATCATTCTGATTGTGCTGATTCTGTTCTTAAAGGGCGGAAACGGCGGCGGTGCAGGAGCAGACCTTGGTTCTCTGGGCAGTCAGCTGCTCCAGGGCACAGGTACCGGTCATTACACACAGGTGGCAAACAACTGGACCTCAGGTTCAAGCCAGCTTGATACCTCCGTGGCACCCGGCGCACGCAGCAAATTTACGACAATCAAGGGCAATGGCCAGGATATTGTCACTATCATGGTTTACCTTTGCGGTACCGACCTGGAGTCCAAGAGTGCGATGGCAACCAAGGACCTACAGGAGATGATGAACGCCAGGGTTGGCGAGAAGGTGAATCTGATTGTTTACACCGGCGGATGTAAGGGCTGGAAGAATGAGCTGATCAGCAGCGACAAGAACCAGATTTATCAGATTCGTGACGGCAAGATTGCCCTGCTGGAGAAGGACATGGGAAGTGCTTCCATGACCAAGGCTTCCACATTGACCGAGTTCATCAAGTATTGTAAGAAGAATTTCCCTGCAGACCGTAATGAACTGATTCTTTGGGATCACGGCGGCGGATCACTTTCCGGCTACGGCTACGACGAGAAGAACGCAAATTCCGGCTCCATGGTGCTGGCGCAGATTGACAAGGCTCTGACCGATGCGGATATGAAGTTTGACTTCATCGGCTTTGACGCCTGCCTGATGGCAACCTTAGAGAACGGTCTGATGCTTTCCAAGCATGCGGACTACATGATTGCTTCCGAGGAGACAGAGCCCGGCGTAGGCTGGTATTACACTGACTGGCTGACCAACTTCTCCAAGGATACTTCCATGGCCACCATCAATGTGGGCAAGGATATTGTTGACGGCTTCATTGACACCTGCGACAAG
Organism: Acetatifactor sp.; assembly: GCA_045597705.1. Lineage (GTDB taxonomy): Bacteria > Bacillota > Clostridia > Lachnospirales > Lachnospiraceae > Acetatifactor. The sequence continues at coordinate 1,827 of JAZLKR010000006.1, read as the reverse complement.
GTTTGTGCAGGTCAGAAGACAACCCTTTCCGTGGTTGACCTGGCAGAGCTTGCGGCTACCGTGCCCGATAAGCTCACCGGCTTCGCAACAGCCACCAAGGATATGATTCAGAACGACGGATACCAGACAGTGTCCAACGCAAGAAACAACACCAGAGAGTTCGCACAGTCCTCCAAGATTGACCAGGTTGACCTGGTGCATCTGGCACAGAATATCGGCAACTCCGACTCCAAGGAACTGGAGAACGCAGTAAAGGGTGCGGTTAAGTACAACAGAACCGCTTCCTGCATCAGCAACGCAAACGGCCTTTCCATTTACTTCCCTTACAAGAAGGTAGGCAAGGTTGACACCGCAGTTTCTCAGTACAACACCTTAGGCATGGATTCCGAGTACACAAAGTGTATCAAGGAGTTTGCAAGCGTAGAGGCAACCGGCCAGTCCATGGCAGCAGACAGCTATCCCGCTTCCGGCTTCTCAGGCCAGGGCGGCAGCATTCTGACCTCCATTCTCTCCGGTATGGGCGGTGAGACAGGCCTGGATCTGTCAGCACTTTCTTTCCTGACCGGAAGAGATTTGTCATCCGACCGTGCGCTTGTAGCAGCACATTCCTTTGACCCTTCCAAACTGGTTTGGACAAACGAGGATGGCCACAGCAAGTTAAAGCTCTCCGAGGCACAGTGGTCCCTGATTCAGAGCGTTGACCTGAGCCTGTTCTATGATGACGGCGAGGGCTACATTGATTTGGGTCTGGATAATGTTTACGACTTTGATGCACAGGGTAACCTGATCGGCGATTTTGACGGCACCTGGCTTTCCATTAACCGTCAGCCCGTGCCTTATTATCATCTGGATACCGTGGAGGAGGGCAGCCATTACGCTATCTCCGGTTATGTCCCCGCATTTTTAAACGGCGAGCGCGTAGAACTGATTCTGGTGTTTGATGACAGCAATCCCAACGGCTACATCGCAGGTGCAAGAAGTGTATATGCAAATGCAGAAACAGAGACCGTGGCTAAGAGCCTGACTGAGGTGAAGGTCGGCGATCAGCTGCAATTCATCTGTGACTACTATAGCTATGACGGCACCTACAGCGACAGCTACCTGCTGGGCGATCCCATGACAATCGGCAGCAATGTAGAAATCGGTAATGTGGACATTGAGGGCAAGACCTCTGCCATGTACCGCCTCACAGATATTTACAACATGCATTACTGGACTCCCGAGCTTCCTTAAGGATCTCGCGGGTCAGGGGAAATAGAAACAATTATATTTGGGAAGGATTACAACAATGGAAAACAAGAAGATTTGCAAGAACCCGATTATCACATCGCGCTACACTGCGGACCCCGCTCCCATGGTGTACGGCGACACACTGTATCTCTATACCACACATGATGAGGATGTGCTGGTAAATGATTTCTACACCATGTACGACTGGTGCTGCTTCTCAACCAAGGATATGGTAAACTGGACCGACCACGGCAAGATTTTCTCCCTGGATGATATCGAGTGGGCAGATGACAGAGCATGGGCACCACAGTGTATAGGAAGAAATGGTAAGTACTATCTTTATTGTCCAGTACACAAGAAAGACGGTGGCATGGCTATTGCAGTAGGCATATCTGACAGTCCAACAGGCCCATTTAAGGATTTAGGTCATCCACTTGTAGATGAAGGTGATTGGAATGATATAGATCCAACAGTATTCATAGATGATGATGGACAGGCATATTTATATTTTGGTAATCCAGAACTTAGATATGTTCTGTTAAATGAAGACATGATTTCGTATGATGAGTCTGTAGGTATTGGGAAGATACCTATGAC
>JAZLKR010000005.1:0-7149 GCA_045597705.1 Acetatifactor sp. | reverse complement strand
CTCTTCAGCACCGCGGTCAAAGCAAAGTGCGTTCTTAGGATTTACTTTGCCCTTCTTAGCGAAATAATGGTCGATTGCACCGCGCATGTAAGCTTCATCGTAAAGCTCGGAAGCGCAAGCCAGTGCACCGATCATAACAATATTGGTTCCGCGGGGATTGGACAGCTCGTTTGCAATATCGGTAGCGGGAACCTTGATTACCTTGATGTCATCGCGGTAGGTACGGTCTGCGGGTACCAGTGTGCTGTTAACCAGGAGTAATCCACCGGGCTTTAATCTCTTCTCATACTTATCCACAGCAGCCTCATTCAGGGTGTAGACAATATCGGGCTCCAGGCAGTAGGGGCTGGGAAGATCGCCGTCGCTGATCTTAACATCACAGTTCGCCTCGCCGCCGCGCATTTCAAAACCGTAGGAAGGATACCAGGAAACATTATTGCCCTGCTCCATACCTGCGTCAGCCAGAATCATACCGGCAACCAGGATACCCTGACCACCGAAACCGGAACAAATAACTTCGATCATTATTTAATTCCTCCTTCCCTGTCAATGAACTCGCCCAGAGGGAATGCCACGCTCTGAGTGTCCTTGATGTAATCACAAGCTGCCTCAGGAGACAGACCCCAGTTGGTAGGACACATGCTCAGGATTTCAACAAGGCAGTAGCCCTCGCCGTTCATCTGCTTCTGCAGAGCCTTCTTGATGCACTGCTTTGTCTTCTCGATATTTGCGGGTGAGTTAACCGCACAGCGAGCAAGATAAGCCATGTCGGTACCGGTCATCAGCTTGCTGATATCAACGGGAGTACCGTTCTTCTTGGGATCACGACCCTTAGGGGATGTAGCGGTCTTCATGCCAACCAGTGAAGTGGGTGACATCTGTCCGCCGGTCATACCGAATACACTGTTGTTAACAACAATGTTCAGAATGTTCTCATTACGAAGTCCGCAGTAAAGTGTGGACTCGATACCGATGCTGTATGCGGAACCGTCGCCGGGGCGTGCGATAACCAGTGCATCGGGACGTGCGCGCTTCACACCTGCAGCAGTCACTACTACTCGGCCGTGTGCGCCCATGATTGAATTGTACTTCAGTGCGTACTGTGCGAACTGTCCGCAAGCAACGTCATCTACGGTTACGATTCTGTCGCTGACACCCAGTTCCTTTGCTGCCTCCGCAATCACATGGCAGATAATGCCGTGACCGCAGCCGGGACACCAGGAGGCCTGCTGCGATAAGTCTAAATCATTAGGGATTCTGAATTCCATATCCGCACCTCCAATTAATATTTTGCAAGCATATCCTTAACCTTGGATATGATCTTGTTCTCATCAATTACATTCCAATACTCGCCGTAGAACTCTACGGGAAGTCTGTTGTCGGTTGCAAGCTTTACATCGTCAACCATCTGGCCCAGGATATTCATCTCGATATCCAGGAATGCCTTTACCTGAGGTCCCAGTTCGTCAAATGCCTTTCTGGGGTAAGGCCACAGGGTGATGGGTCTGATCATACCAAGCTTGATGCCCTCCTGACGGGCACGAATAATTGCAGACTTGGCAACACGGGAGCTGATACCGTAAGCTACGATAACAATCTCAGCATCCTCGGTCTGTACGGATTCCCAACGCTGCTCGTTTGCTTCCATCTCGGCATACTTTGCACGAAGGTAATCGGGGTACTGCTGCTCTCCGATATCCCAGAAACGGTTCCAGATGACTCTCTGCTTCTCACCTTCCTGGCGGGGACGGATTGCCCAGTCATACTTGTCAATGTCATGCTCGGTCATCTCGGGAAGCTCAACGCTCTCCATCATCTGTCCGATGTTTGCATCGGATGCAACGATGACGGGATGACGATACTTTTCAGCCAGATCAAATGCCATGTAGCCGTGGTCAGCCATTTCCTGACAGCTTGCGGGAGCAAGAACGATGGTTCTGTAGTCACCGTGTCCGCCGCCTCTGGTCAGCTGCCAATAGTCGCCCTGGCCCATGAAAATATCACCGAGTCCTGCACCGATACGCATTACATCTGCGATAACGGCAGGAACATCACTTGCACAAAGATAAGAAATACCCTCCTGCTTCAAAGAGAAGCCGGGGCCTGAGGTTGTGGTCAGCGCACGTGCACCTGCACTTGCTGCACCGAATACCATGTTGATGCCGGCCAGCTCAGACTCAGTCTGAACACACTCGCCGCCTACTTCCTCCATTCTCCAGCACAGATATTCCAGAATATCTGACTGAGGGGTAATGGGGTAGCCGCTGAAGAATCTGCATCCCGCACGGAGGCAGGCTTCCGCAAAGGCCTGATTGCCCTTGATTAACTCTTTTGCCATATCCTGTTTCCTCCTTATTCCTCAATAATCTCAATACAATAATCGGGACACATTTTGAAGCAGGAACCACAGCCGATACACTGCTTTGTCTCATCCATCTCAATCATTCCGAAGCCCTTGGGGCCCAATTCCTTAGAGGGTACGAATACACCCTTAGGACATACTTTTGCGCAAAGGAAACATCCCTTGCAGCGGCTGGTATCCAATTTAACCTTAGCCATACGAACCTCCTTTAGTGAAGTTTTGTTACCTGCCATAAACGGCAAAACAAGTCGTACCGATGGCAACCGATACGACTGTTCTTTTGATCTGCCTTGATCTCACTTATGTACCGAATGAAGCTTAGTTGCCTGCTTCCTTCTGTGCCTGTGCACTGTACTGCTCAATCCACTTGTCAAAGTTTCCGTTGTCCTGGTTCTCCTTGATTACTTCGTTAACAAGCTCAAGGAACTCAGGGTTGCCCTTAGCAACACATGCCTGGGTGGGCTTGTCCTTGTTTACGAACTTGATGTTGCTCAGCTCAGCGTATGCGCTGTTGTTTACAACATACTGCTTACCAACTACCATACCGGTTACAACTGCATCACACTTGCCCTGCTGAAGCTCCAGGAAGCAGTCAGCGATCAGGGAAAGGGGCTTAACCTTTGCGTCGGTCAGCTCGTCCTTTGCAACGGTCTCGGAAGAAGCACCCATCTCAACATCGACATTCTTGCCTGCGAAATCGGTAAGTGCGGAATACTTGTCAGCATCCTCTGCGCGAACGATGATGGTCTGCTCGTCATTTACATAAACCTTTGAGAAATCAACAACCTTTGCTCTCTCCTCGGTCTCGGGCATGCCTGCGATTACGATGTCACAGGTACCTGCGCTGAGTGCGGTAACCAGCTCACCGAAGGGCATATCCTTAACAACAAGCTCAACACCGAGCTTATTTGCTACTGCCTGAGCCAGCTCTACATCGATACCGATTACATTACCGTTGTTCTCCACACTTACGAACTCGAAGGGGGGATATCCGGAAGCGGTTCCGAGAACGAGCTTGCCGTTCTTCTTGATCTGGTCGATCTTGCTGCCGGTTGCTGCTGCGCTGCCGCAGCCTGCCATGCTGAGTACCATTGCTGCAGTCAATACAACTGCCAATAACTTCTTGAACTTTTTCATTTTTTCATCCTCTTTTTTTTTAATTTGATTATATCAACCTGCCGATTGCAGGGCTAATCCTAGGTGCGATTGCTTACCGCAAGCTTCTTCTCCATTCTCTTTACCAGTGAAGAAGTGATAAAGGTAATGATGAAGTAAATCACGGAAACGATAATCAGAGGCTCGAAGGCCTTGTAGCTGATGGATCGAATCGTTGTGGTGGTGTACATAAGCTCTGCCAGACCGATAACGGAAACCTGAGAGGATTCCTTGATGATGCTGACGAACTCATTACCCAGGGAAGGAAGAACATTCTTAAAGGCCTGAGGGAACACGATGAAAATCATGGACTGTGCCTTATTGAAACCGATACTTCTTGCCGCTTCCATCTGTCCGTCATCGATGGAAAGAATACCACCTCTGACAATCTCACACACATACGCGGTACTGTTGATAATCAGTGCGATGAGACCGGAAATGAACAGGTTGAAATCCGTTCCCAGAAATTCCGTGGAAGGGAAGGTAATGCCGATGAGGGGCAATCCGTAGAACACCATGTAAATCTGTACCAGAAGCGGCGTTCCTCGAATAAATGCTACATATGCGCTGGCGATGGACTTCAGCACCACATTCTTGGAAATCTTCATGAAAGCAACAAGGCTTCCTAAGAATGTGCTGACCAGCACTGTACCGATTGAAAGTCCGATGGTAAGGACTACAGCCTTTGCAAACAGGCTTTGATATCTGATAAATACGTCCAACAAAGATGCCATGGCTTCCTCCTTACAGTACTTTCTTTAAGAACGCTTTTACACGCTCGTTTTCGCTCTTGTCAAATACCTCTTCCGGGGTACCCTGTGCAACCACATAGCCCTCGTCCATGAAGAGAACCTTGTTTGCCACTTCTCTCACGAAGCCCATCTGGTGGGTAACAATCAGCATGGTGATACCGGTCTTTGCCAGGTTCTGCATAACCTGCAGTACCTCGCCTACCATCTCGGGATCCAGTGCTGAAGTAGGCTCGTCAAACAGAATTACCTCAGGATTCATGGCAAGCGCTCTCGCGATGGCGATACGCTGCTTCTGACCGCCGGAAAGGCTGGAGGGATACACATGCTTCTTTTCCTGAAGACCAACCATCTCAAGCAGTCTGTCCGCTGTCTTCACTGCCTCTTCATGAGACATGCCGAGCAGCTTCATGGGGCCGATGGTGATGTTTCTCTCTACTGTCAGGTGCGGGAACAGATTGAACTGCTGGAATACCATACCGATCTTTCTGCGCACATGGTTAATGTCGATTTTATCCTTCAAAAGATTCTGACCGTCGAAAATGATGTCACCCTTTGTGGGCATTTCCAGCTGATTGATGCAGCGCAGGAAGGTACTCTTACCGGAACCGGAGGGGCCGATAATCGCTACCACATCACCCTTATTTACCTGAAGGTCAATGCTCTTTAAAACATCTAACTTGCCAAAGCTTTTTCCAAGGTCTTTGACCTCAATAATGTGCTCTTCGGGCATTTAAGTTTACCTCGTAATCTTCCATAAAATTGCGTGTCAATAAAGAACTATAACAGAAAAAATATATCGTTTTTCGGCGGTTCTTGTCAACACTTTTCGCCAATTTACGGCAATGCCGTACAGATTTATTCAGCATTTGCTCAACAAAATGAAAAACAGGCGTCTGCATCCGCTGCAAACGCCCTTGTTGTGCTTTTACCATACTCTCTTTTTCAAGAGAATGCAAGTCATTTCCGGCTGCCCGTTTATTTCCATTCTTTCCATATTTCAGGCCTGTAACCGATAGTGGACTGCTTTCCGTTTCTCACCACGGGCGTCTTGATTACCTGCGGGTTTGCCAGAATCTTCTCCAGTTTGTCTTCCTCTGCCAGGTACCTGATCAGCGCCAGCGTATCCTTGTCCTTGCAGTCCGGGTTAAGCATGTTCTCGAGACCGCCGTTGGCGCTTGCCACGGAGGTGAACTCTCCCTTGCTCATGCCCTTCTCCTTCATGTCAATGTATTGAAATTTGATGCCGCGCTCCTTGAAGTACCGCTCGGCCTTCTTGGAATCGTTGCACTTCTTGGTTCCGAAAATCTGAATGTTCATATGCTCTCCTACTTGATATTCTTGCTGTAGGCAATTCTGCCCTCGTCCGCAAACAGCTCCAGATAGCCGTGGTCATAGAATGCCTCAATGGTTACGGGACCGGTGGTTGCTCTCGCAATTTCTGTATCGCCGATTTTCAGGCTGCCTTTGCCATCACTGCTGCCGAGGTTTGTCACCTGCAGACCTGCTGCCTCAAAGCACTCGCCCTCGTTAAGAGTTGCCGTCTTCTGCCAGAGGTCGTCGTTACTCTCACCGTCGCTCCAGGCAACAGGTTTCTGTGCCAGATAGTAGCTGCCGCCAATCTTCTGAAGGCAAAGTTCTCTTGCCAGAGTCATCTTGCCGAAGTAACCTACCTCTGTATTGCGGCGGGCTTCATTCCAGTCTTCGCCCCAGCCAAGTGCCAGTGGTCTGTCGCTTCCCGCGAAGGTAACCTGGGCGTAATTGTCCGGTCCGAAATCAATCAGATGATTGTCCCGGAAAGCCTGAGGATTCACAAAGCACTTTCCGTCGAAGTCTCCCACAAAGTACTGCATGATATGAGCTTCCTCGGCCGCGCCCTCGGGCTTGAAAATCATGCTCATGGTCAGCACATACTTTGTCTCGTCCTCACCCTGCATAGGGAAGAAATCCGGGCACTCGCACAGGCCCGCAAGACCGTACTGTCCGGGATAAAACGCGCTGATCTTCTGCCAGTGAAGCAAATCCTCGGAGCCGTAGAACTCGATGGCATCATTGACAGCCAGCACCATGCCGTAGCCGCCGGTCACCGCATTTCGGAACACCTTGGGGTCGCGGAAGTCCGGTTTGAACCCGGGCTTAGTGCAGTCATTATCAATCAACGGATTGCCCGCACATTTTGTAAAATTCACATAGTCCGTGCTGTAAGCCAGACACTGCTTCTGCTCTCCCGTCACAGGGTTGTGCGCAGTGTAAAACGCCAGCAGCACCGGCTTGCCCGCCTCGCCCAAACCGGTCACATTCTCCGCATCCAGAATCGTGGAACCGGAGAAAATATACTCTGTCTCAGTAGGCAGAATCGCGATGGGCAAATGCTTCCAGTTCAGCAAATCCTTGCTGACGGCATGTCCCCAGTGCATAGGTCCCCAGTGAGTGCCGTCGGGATAATGCTGATAAAACAGATGGTAGGTTCCCTCAATACAAATCAACCCGTTTGGGTCATTGGTCCAGCCAATCTGTGGTGTAAAATGATATTTCTGACGTTGTCTGCTCATGAATATCCTTAATTCCTCTCATTATTGCAATAATCTGCTGTAGTTTCTATTCAAATTCACGCCTTGCAATTTGTTTTTTTCATTCTAAATCACAATCTCGATGCCATATGCTTCTGTTTTAGCAGTTTGCGGCGTACTTTTGCCATCGAACCGGAGATTTTTCATTTCCAATGGCATCCCGCAAAGGTCATTAGTCAAGTCCATTTTTGTGTGTAAATTCCCTTCAAGCACATTAAACCAAGTTCCTGCGAGGGCTAGGCTGGTCCTAGTCAACGCTAGAGCGCGGTAGCTAGGCGTAAGCCTGATATTAGGCTGCCAACAGTTTTTGCTG
>JAZLKR010000004.1:0-34599 GCA_045597705.1 Acetatifactor sp. | reverse complement strand
CGCTTGCAAAGCGACCTTTTTTCGTGGGGATTAATCATTATGCAATCACAACTACAATGGAACCTGCAGCAACGGTCAAACCGTCTGTAACATCCACAATAGCCTCAACAGGGGCAACCTTACAGGGCTCCGCAATGCTGTTGAATGCATCCAGATCTGCCTTCAGGGTAATAATCTTAACTTCACCCTTCACGCCATCCATAACAACCTTCTGGTCCTTGTCACCGGCGTTGATGAGTTTGACGAAGGTCTTGCCGGAGGTGCTGTCACAGGAGGCTGTGATGTAGAGCTTCTCTGCCTCGTTGTCGCAGTCACTCTTCACAGGCAGCAGGGTGTCACCGGTATAGTTGGTATAAATCTGCTGTACATAGTAGCTGGGAGAACCGTAAGCCTTGGTGTCATCGAACCAGATCATATCGGGCTGCCACTGGGCGTAACCGATTCTCGCAAACAGAGGTGCATAGGAAGCCAGCAGTACCAGATCACAGTTTCTCTCCAGACCGGTCATGAAAGCAGCCTCAGCCAAAGCGGCATCAAAGGTATTTCTCTCACCCCAGGGTGCGTCGGGACGAATATGGCAGGCATACTCGCCGGCGAATACCTTCTTGGTGCGGTCGTAATCATCATACATATGAACATGCTCATACAGCCAGATGTCAGGCACATAATAATGCTCGTCCACCGCATAAGCATATGCAGCGTTCTCCTTCAGAATCGGCTCATAGAAGTCCCATGCAGCCTTATGTCTCTCGGTTCCCACATCGGGACCGGCAGAACCAAGAACCTTTATCTCGGGATACTTTTCATGAATTGCCTTCTCAAAGCAGTCGTAGCGATGGAAGAAGTCAACCTCCTCGGTCTCCCACTGCTCATTTCCGATACCGATATATTCCATGCCGAAGGGTTCGGGATGTCCCATCTGTGCACGCAGAGCACCCCACTTTGTGGTCACATCGCCGTTGGCAAACTCAATCAGGTCTACCGCATCCTGCACAAATTCCTGAAACTCGGGAGTATCGGAGGGAACCAGCTCCTTGGACTGGTACTGGCAGGCAAGTCCCACATTCAGAACGGGAACAGCCTTACATCCAAGATACTCACACAAAATGAAATACTCATAGAAGCCTACGCCGTAGGTCTGATGGTAATAAGGCCAGGGGCTTAACTCCAGCTTGGTGCCGTCGTTGGTATGAACCGCCCAACGGTTCCAGTTTGTCTTTCTCTCCTCCAGAGGACCTACCGTCAGCTTCCACTGATAGCGGTTGGAGAGCTGTGCACCCTCTACGATACAGCCGCCGGGATAGCGCAGGAAGCCGGGCTTTAAGGCCTTCAGCATCTCTGCCAGGTCCTTGCGGAACAGACCGCAGACTGCATCCTCGGGCATCATGGAGAAATAGTCAAAGCAGCAGATGCCGGGCTCGGTAAACTGCACGGCGAAAATGCCGCCGCGAATATTCTCGGGAGACACTACCATAGTCTCATATTTCTGCCAGGTATCGCCTGTCACTTCAATCACTTCACTCTCCACCAGGAACTCTTCCTCGGGAGACTGAATGCAGATCTGCAGCTTCGCGTCGCCCTTCGCATAGAAGGAAACCTTGCAGGCCACACCGGCCTTCATGGCAATGCCGTCGTATGCCTTATTGCAGAAGCCGTCACCTGCCTTGTAAACTACTGCGCGCAGGTAATGGGGATTGACCTGATTCAGGGGGCTCTCGTCACAAATCTCCAGGTAAGCACCGCCGGTTACAGGATACGCATTCCAGCCGTAACGATAGGCAGGAAGCTGGTAGAAGGCATTGAAGCTGCCGCGGCATTCCTGAAACTCAAAAGTACGGTTCTCCAGCATCTCCGCATACAAACCACCGTCCAGGCCATAGTTGATATCCTCGAAGAACAGTCCGAACATGTCCTTCTGAATCTGCTTTGTGTTTTCCCGTTCAAAACAAATCTGCATCTTTACTAACCTCTCAATTCCTTTATTTTGTCATATTCTGCAAATGTTCATAGAGCTTCTGCAGGCTCTCTCTGGGCACACAGAATTTCATATCATGAACCGCAACACCGGCTCGCACCTCTTCGATGTCGAACCATTCCACGCACTCCACCTCTTCGGTCTGCAGCACCAGTTTTTCCGTTTCCACCGGCTGTCTGTACAGGAAGATGTAAGCAATCTCGTTATCCTTAAATACCTTGCCGTGAAACTCCTTCTCATAGAGCACCCGGAAGGTTCCCATAGGCTCTAGTTCCGATTCCTTAGCCGCAATTCCAAGCTCCTCGAACAATTCTCGCTGAGCGGAAGGCAAAGGCTCATCACCCGCCTGAATATGTCCTGAGGAGGAGGTGTCAAATCTGCCGGGGAAGGAATCCTTGCCCCTGGCACGCTTCTGCAGCAGAATCTCCCAGCCGCTCTCACTTTTTCTTACCACCCAGATATGGGCCGTCCTGTGGCAGATACCCAGCCTGTGCGCCTCACTTCGCTCTACCGTCTCACCGGTAGGCAATCCCTGCTCGTCACATACATCAAATATTTCCATTTTAATCGGTCCCCTTATTCTTCCCCGTTGCTCAGCACAACAGTCATATAATCGTGATGCACCTCCTGCAGGAAGGGGCCGAATACATCTGCCGTTTTCAGGCGCAGGCTGGAGGTATTCTTGCAGGGATGACATCCCACATACTCGCTGGCCAGCACATCCTCATCCACCAGAAGCTGCACTCTGTTTTCCTTGTCGTTCATCAATCCCATGACACTGACGGAGCCGGGTTTGATATCCAGAAACTCCTCCATAAAATCAGGAGTGGCAAAGGAAAGTCTCGCACTGTTGATCTGATGGGAGATTTCCTTGGTCTTGAACTTCTTGTCCTCTCTGATCATCAGCAGATAAAATCTGGTTTTCTGTGAGTTGCACAGGAACAGATTCTTGCAGATTACCGCAGGTGCCAGTGCCTTGTCTATCTCCAGACAGGCCTCCATGGTGTTGGCCTCCTCGTGATCGATTCTTTCGTAGTTGATTCTCAGGCGATCCAGAAGGTCGTACACTCTGATTTCCTTCTCCTCACGGCCTGTCACATCCGCAGGTCTGCCCTGCTGTAACACTAATTCCATACTGTCCTCTTCTCTAAGGAAAAAGCCGGTTCCGCAGAAGAACCGGCCTCCCTTTAATTCTGTTGTTTCTGAATCTTCTCTCTCTTTTCTGTGGTATGAGAGAATGCATCGATTCTTCTGGTCAGCTCAAGTTTCTTCTTGTCCATATATTCACGGGCATTTCCTGCCGTAAATACGCTCTTCATCTGGCTTCTCAGAATGCCGCCCACAATGAACGCAATCAGGAAAGGAACTGCAACAAACTTTACAACATGCATGGCAATGGTTGACGCAGCAAGAGTGTTTCTGGTAAGGATTGCCATCAGGATATCAAAAACGACTACAATACCAATCACAATCTTCCAGTATTTTGCATTATCTACAGGAAGGTCGCCGACCATCTTACCGGTCTGACCGTTCATAGCGAACAGGAAGTTCTGACCGTTCCACTTGGTAGAGAGCAGCCATACCGGCATCAGCGCATAGGAAACCTTACCCTGGGTAATAACGGATCTGGACTGTACTGTTGATACCGTGTCATAACCGTCTACCGTATCGCGAAGCATTTCCTGAAGGGTATTCTTCGCTCTCTCTTCCACGCGCTCTGCATTCTGTTCTGCAGTCACATCAAATTTATCGGCAAGATAACCTGCCAGATATGCCTTCTGGAAAGGAACCAGATCAGAGTACTCGTAAGGCTCGATGGAATCCATCAGATCATCGGGCATCTTGGAGGAACCGTCAGCGGGAATCTTCTCAAAGGGAACCTCGCCGGCACGGGCAATATTATAATGCTCTGTGATGGTAATCCTCTCGTCGGAGGTTGTCTTGGTCTGTTTCTTCTCACCGGTATAATTTGCACCGCCCTTTGCGATACCGTCATACAGCCAGAAGGGAACATACACGCCCTTTATCTCTTCCAGATGATTGTTGGCGGTAAAGGATCTGGGCAGCAGCTTCTTACCGCTGCAGTGTGCCTTCAGCTTATCAACCGCAGCCTGCTTCTCCAGCTTGAAGGGAAGGATAAAGTCGGGCTTCAGTTCATTCTCAAACTGTGCAGGTACACAGGTAGGATTGCCGCAGTAGGGACATGCTGTGGATGCGGTGGTCTCATCGCAGATCAGTTCCGCCTTACAGGAAGGACAGCTGTATGCCTTCATGCCTTCGCCGATCCAGCCCTGCTGAACCGCTTCCCACTCATCTACCTTGCCGGCTTCCTCAACTGCCGCCTGGTTCTGGGCCTTCATCATCTCTTCCATTTCCTCTACCGTGTAGAGGCTGCCGCAGAAATCACATTCGATTTTGCCGTTGGTTGCATTGAAATGTACGCTTCCCAGACACGCCGGGCAAATATAATTTGTTACTTTGTCTGCCATGATTTTGTTCCTTTCTTATTTTCGTCGCAAAGTTTTTAAATAGGTTTTCTGTTCGTCTGAAATTCGGTAGCTTTCCACTGCTTTCTGAATGGTTTTGTTATGCACCCAATCACCCAGACGATTTTCTGTAAGATAGGGAATTGTTGCCTCCCATTGTTTCGCAAGCGCCGTGGCGAAAAACCAGGCCAGCATCATATTCACATAATACTCTTCGCTCTGTATCACCGCGGGAATTTCAAGATACTCCGGTTTGAAATGCTCATCCAGATAGAAGCTCATCAGCATTTCCACACCAAACCGGCAGGTGTAGGTCTCCCCGGAAGCAGCCCATTTCACAATTCTGTCCAGTGTTTCCGGAAGGCGTTTCTTCAGCACCTTGGGAGACATGATATCGCACACCGCCCAGTTGTTCACAAAGGACAGGAATCGTTCGATTTCCATGACACAGGCATCGTAATCCTTCATGTGGGAAATCAGCAGACAGTGCAGCATATCCTCGTCATAATACTGGTGAGGAAGCACCTGCAGGAACGCCGCAGCAGCGGGCTCCTTTGCAAATTCTTTGGCGAAGCTTCGAAGCAGCGGGATTCGCACACCGATCATTTTTTCCTCCGGTATGCCCGGAGTCAGTTTTGCCTGAAAGGCTGCGTACTTCTCGTCCCGAAGTTCAAACAGTCTTTTCTGCACTTCTGTCATATGCGTACCTCACTTCTATTTCTTGGAGAAGGTATAGGTTCTGCTCCACTGGGTCTCTTCTCCGGGCTTGAGCGCTGCGTGGAAGAACATCTCGGGAGAAATGCAGTCACCTACGGACCAGACGGTAATGTTGTTTACCTTAAAGTCATCGCTCTCTTCCACAACCAGGCCCTCCTTCAGGTCCTCCAGCTTCCAGCCGTAGGAATCCACGGGCTTCATCTGGCTCTTCTCGAAGGCATACAGTGCAAATACCATGCTCTCCTCGGACTTGTTTAAGCCCTTGCCGTCGCTGTGGAAACAGGTGGATGCCTCGTGAGTCTTGATCTCACCTGCGGGAATCTCCAGACAGGGAATGGTCAGATAATAATCAGGATTAACCTTCTTGTGGTTCAGTGTCATAAAGTTGTGGCAGTACTCGTCAAAGGTAATATCCTTTGTGCCCTCGTTCTTCAGCTTGCTGGTGATGGTCAGCCTGTTGCCGTCGATGCGGACAGTCTTCACCTGACTTACTGCGTAGCCTGCCAGCTCCTTCGGTGCAGTGGTAAAGCAAATCGCATCCTCGGAAACCTCAACGGAAACCTCAAAGTCATCTCCGTCATAGGTATTCATGAAGAAATAAGGAGCATCCTCGTTCTTAATCAGGTTGCCGACACCGAACTTGGGGAATTTCTCACCTACTGCGACAGTCTCGGACATGGGGTCGCACTGAATCTCACAGCAAAGTCCCATACCGCCTGAGCTGGGGCTGCCGTCCAGCATATCCTCCTGACCCAGAAAATCGTATTTTCCGTCCAGCTTCACACCGGTGATAAATCCCGCTCTGTCAAAGCGGCTGGTTTTGCATTCCTTCACAGGTTCTGCAATCGTTACGGTCAGTCTGTCATTTTTTAATGTGTACATGGCGTTTACCTCTCGGGCCTTCTCGCGCTGCCCTTTCTTTCGTCATTATTTGTGAATCATTTCATTTTGTCTGTGAATTTCGGGGTTTTCATATTTGTCCATGAAATCCGGGCCCAGTCGAATGGTCTCATCCGCATAATTGATTCCGCGAAGCTCCGTCAGGACGCCGATTACCTTGTCGAAGTGAATATCCGGGAAGAAATTCAGCATCTCCATGGGAACGGTGCCATCGAACTGAAGCACATCCGGGAACTCCTTGCGGTAGTCCAGATAATCGCGGGGATGAGGCTTTAAGAATACGGTGCCCTCCTTGGAGTATTCTTCAATCAGATCCGTGAAAATCTGCTTTCTGGTCTCCATATCACAGAGCGGCTCGGTCAGAATCATAATGGTTCTGTCGCAGCCCCTGCACTCCCGCAGCTTCTGTTCCAGGGCCTCTTTGTCCTGTACAAACACGCGAAGCATCAGGTCCTTGTCCTCCTTTGTCAGGCGGTCAACCAGAGGCTTTCTGGGGACCTCCTTGTAGTAAGGGCAGGGATTGGGGATTTTCGCAATGTCGTTTACTTCCATGTCCATGCAATATTTTCCCCAGCCGTTCTGCACGAAAATCAGATTCAGCTTCTTGGACATAAAGGCTTTCATGGAGAAGGCGCCTCTGTTGTCGTACCTGGCCGCGTCGAAGTTCACCAGGCAGTTTAAGCCGTCCTCTATCGCATGATATTTGATTCGTTTGTAATTCAGATAATAGCCGATGGGATCGCTGTCGCAGTATACATAGATTTCCTTGTACTGCCGCAGGTCAACAGGCAGCTGCGTTCCCACCCTTTTGCCGAATTTCTTGGTAAAAATGATACGGCTGATCATGTTGAAGACAATGTTTCCCTTGTCCGTTCTGTACTTGTCCAGTTCCGGATAGGTATCCTCCCTCTTCTCATCAAAGGGAATCAGCTCCTCAAAGTAATGTGTCTCCTCCAGCCGCTTCTGAAGCTCCGTAAAATCGATGGACATCTTGCTCAGCAGCAGGGACGCCTTTCCCTGCTCTTCCTTGGGAAGCGCCAGTTCCTTCAGCAGTGTGGTATATACCTGATAAAATGTATGGCAGACATAAATTCTTTCCTTCATGGCCGCACCTCCGATTGTTCTATCTTCATTTTTTGCCGTATCGGAGTCTCCGATAAAACCGCAGCAGTCGGTAATAACAGTAGAATTTCAGATTGCTGTCCGCATGCATGCGAACCAGTTTTTTCATCTCGGCATCCATATAACGGTTAAAGTACGGATTGCTGTCAAAATCCGGTACCAGACGGAGCAGATAATCCCGCAGTTCATTCACAAATGCTGCTTTGGGATGCTTCTGCGTCTGCAGATAAGAGAACAGGGTATTGCAGTAGCCCAGCTCATATATCTTGTAATCAAAGGCCTCCTTGTAGCTTTCGTAGAAGCCTCTTTCCGTCACTTCCCGCTTGTAAATCTCGCCTGCCTTCATACGGTCTCTGCAGCGTTCCTCACTGACCACATGCACCGTGGACGCGGCGTGCTGATAGTAATAATAATAAGCCTCGTCAACTCTCTCAAATCGTTTTGCATACAGCAAAGGGAGTTCACTGATGGCATTGTCCTCATAAAAAATCTTCTCGGGGAATTGAATGGCATGCTCGCTGAAAAGACTCCTCTTGTAAATCTTCACTACCATGCTGCCCGGTTTCAAAATCAGTTCCCGACGCTTTTCCGCATCCAGTTCTCCGGTCTGGCCTGACTCATTGTTCCGGACCGCTGTTCCTTCCGTACCGCCATAGGTCAGCAGATAATCGCAGCCCACAACATCCGCTCCTGTCTCCTCTGCCTTTTGCAGCATGGACGAGAACATCTTCACATGTGCCCAGTCATCGCTGTCCATAAAGCCGACCCACTCTGAGGTGGCTGCCTTCAGGCCAAGATTTTTGGCACTGCCCTGTCTTCCGTTCTTCTCGGCGGCAATCACTTTGATTCTGTCGGGATACCCGCTCTCATAGGTACGCAGAATCTGAAGGGAGTTGTCTGTGGATTTGTCATCCACGGCAATAATTTCCATGTCGGCGATCATTTCCTGCTGCAGCAAGGAGTCCAGACATCGATTCAGTTTTCCGTCAGCCTCCATATTGTAGACAGGCACTATCACGCTAAGCTTCATTGGTTTTTTCCCTTCCCAAAGAGTCGCTGTTTCCACCGCAAACGGCATGTATTTTCATGCACAGACTTTACCTTATATGATACCATAAACCCGCCTGAAAATCAAACGAAAGAAGGAGTCCTTCATCGGTGAAGAACTCCTTTTCTGTGCGCTATTGTCGGAAGCTGCTGCAGGTAAAATAGATTACCTGATATCGCTCTGATAATTTCCGTAAAAAGGCCTTTGCAGCCTCTGTTTTGTCATCATCCAGATTGGTAAAGGGATCGTCCAGAATCAACATCGGGCGCTCCTCCTCATACATGGCATCCGCAAAGGCTGCACGCAGGCAGATGCCCACCAGATCCCGCATTCCTGCGCTCAGTGTCTCGGGCTTGCGCTGCTTCCCTTGCTCCCACAGGGTAATGTTTGTATTGGCATCCATGGCAAAGGGATGTTCCTGCCCCGTGATGCTTTCGTAATATTCCGTAAAGCTTCGCAGAATCGGGTCAGTGTACTTAGCCGTCATGTTTTCCTTTGCCTTGGTCAGAAGCTCCTCTGCCTTGGTCAGATAACGGTAGGTATTCTGTTCCTGCGCCTGAACCCTTCGCAATTGTTCAAGCCGGTTTGCCTGCTCCTCCCACTGCTCTGTCTGCTCCTCCAAGAGCTCCAGCTGTCGGCGGTAAACGGACAATCTGCTGTCGGCCTCCCGGCACTCCGCCTCCGCTTCCTCCAGTTCCCTTCGGATTGCTTCCGCCGAGGGAACATCCAGGGGATTCAGGTTGCGCAGAAGCTCCTTGTCGATTCCGTCCTCGAACTCCTTCAGTTCTCCCAGACGGCCCTTGTACTCCTGCACTGCTGCTTCGTAATCCTCTAGTTCCGCAGCCAGTGACTTAAGCTGTGTTTCCGGATGCTCCTCCACCTCCAGTCCCCAGGAGCGGATCATATCCTCCAGCCTGGTATGCTGTCTGTCATACTCATCCACGGCCTCATGGAACCGGTTTTGCTTTTCATTCAGGAAATCCAGCATGGCCGCCTGCTTCGCGGCAATCTCCTCCCCCTGTCTCCGAATCGCTTCCTTCAGTTCCTCCATCTGCGGTGTCATACGGGATGCCACCCTGCCCATCTGAAGCACAACCGCGGCAATTGTAAGTATCAGACCGATTGACAGCACGATTGCTCCAAACATATATTTCATCAGCATCAGGCCGGCGCCTGCTGCCAGCAAAAGCAGTCCGAGCAGCAAAAGCGGCTTGGCGCTGCGGACAGGCTTACCCTCCGCCTCTTCCTCCTCCGCCTGCTGTTCCGGCTCATCTGCATCCTGCAGACGGTTGAGCTCCTCCGCCTCATGTTCCGTCAGTTCACTGTTTTCTGCAGTCAGTGCAGCTCTGTCCATGGCACTGCTGCACGCGAAGGCCTCCCGGAGTTCCTCCCGGGACGGCAGATAATCCGGCAGCTGTTCCCGATGCTGCTGCATCAGGCTTTTCCGTTCCAGAGCGGCAGTTCGCATGCGCTCCCACTCCTGCCTCTTGCCGAGAAGCATCTCCTCGTCAATTGCCTTTTTCAACAGCCCGGCCAGCTCCGTCTTTCTCTCCTGCAGAAGGTGAAGCTGTTCCTCCTGCTCTGCACACAGCCGTCCTGTCTGCTCCAGAGCTTCCTCCAATGCCGCGCCTGCCTGCACGGTACCTGCCAGCTCCGCAATCTCCGCCTCGCGTTTTTTGATGGAGCCGGTGGCACGCCTGGGATTCAGCGCATTTCTATGAGCAGTAAGCAATTCTATGGCTTTTTCAAAGCTTCCCATGTCATTGACCGCATCGGTCAGCCTGCCGATTCCGGCATTCATATCATCTGTTGCGGCAGTTTCACACTTGCTCTGCGCAATATAAACCGTGCGGGCAAAGGATTCCTTGTTAATGCCGAACAGCTCCTCGCCAATCTTAAGTCCGTAGTCCCCGGAAGGCAGATTAGTATCTGCATCCCGCAGTTCAAACTCGTCGTTCACGGCCTTATCCCCGAACAGTCTGGTGAGTCGATACCGTCTTTCGCCAACCGCAAAGGTTATTGTTCCGCCGTAGGGTCCTCCCTGCCAGGGGAGATACCGCTTGCGGTCGTTCTTCTCCAGATTACCGCTGGTGGTATTCTCAAAGCCGTAAAACATCACACAGAGGAATGCCGCAAAGGTACTCTTTCCCCAGCCGTTTTCTCTGCAGAGGGAATTCAGTCCCGGCCCAAAATTCATGGAGCAATCATGTAATTTTCCAAAATTCTCAATATGACAGGAAATCAGTTTCATACTGCTACATCTCCTCTCCGGCCAGGGCCTGCAGACCCAATCGGATTACAACAGGCTTCTCGTCCTCTGTCAGCGTGGCATCTGCCATCACCTGCCGTACAAACTCTCCCTTCAGCGATTCATCCAGAAGATAATCGTTGTAGTCCACCGCCAGCCCGGTTTCATCCTCCACCTTCAGGAAGAAATAGTCATTTTCGAAGGTTGCCAGCAGAAAGGCCGGGTCCTTCTCACAGTCCACGGGGAGGTTGCCGGTCAGCACCAGCTTCACCATACTGCTCGCCGCACAGCCGGCCGCATCCAATGCCGCTCTCGCACGGTTTGCCATCTCCACAGAGGTTTCACAGCCTGTGACATCCGCCTCCACACAGCAGATTCGGCGATAGGCAAAGGGCACGAATTCCATTTGAAAACTGCCTGCGGCTTCGTCCACCTCCAGCATCACAAATCCATGATCACCGCACTCGTCAAAGCCTCTGCCCTCTGGACAGCCGGGATAGCACCAGGTACCTCTGGCATCCAGACGCTCGGACTGGAAGCTGTGGATATGTCCCAGGGCAAGATAATCAATCCCTTTTCCCCTGAATTCCTTCAGATGAATCTGCTCCGCGCGGTCACGGCCTACGCTCTCCGTCTCCTGACCGTGAAGCATTACGATATTAAACTTTCCTGCATCCAACACCAGCGAAAGGGCAGCTGTCTTCGCATTGTCGCGATTGAGTTCCATGCCGGAAATACAGATTTTGCCGTCAGCCTCCTCAAAGGTTTGCCAGCTGCGGCCAAAGCATTTCAGATTATCGGGAAGCTTTTCCTCCGCAGGGAATCCCTCTCTGTCATGATTGCCGCTCAGATAGTAGAAGCGAATGTCCGGATGTCCTGAGACAACCTGCAGAACGGTTTGCACGGCACTCGCAGAAAGCTTGCCGATATCAAACAGATCTCCCGCAATCAGAATCGCCTCGACCTGATTCTGCTCGGCATAGTCTGCCATCCGCACAAAGGTGTGCAAAAGCTCTGCGCGGCGTTTAACCGCCTTATCTCTGTCCAGGTTTGCATTCAGTTTGGAATCCAGATGAAAATCCGCACAGTGAATCATCTTCATTTCGCTGCACCTCCTTTTCATTCCATTCTATCATATCTGCAATAAGAATTGCAAAACCCTGCCGCGAAAGGTATAATTTCAGTATGACTTTCCCAAAGAAAGGATACTGATCTATGAAAGCACAAGCAGCGCCTCAAAAGGGCTTCCATTTCCCTGATTTACGATCCTCCGTCAGCCTTCTGTGGACCGGTTTCTGTCTCATCGGCTTCACCATGTTTCTGCTGTTCGGCTGGGTTAATTTTGAGACAAACGACGATTTATTCCTCACTGCATTTCCCTCCGGCCTGTTCGGAGCACCCACCCCGTATACCACCTACAGCAATATCGCTTTGGGTGGCCTGGCTTCCCTGCTGACAAAGCCGGCTCCTCTTGCCAACTGGAGCCTCGTGTTCTATCTGCTGGGTATGCTGGCGGCGACCATCATGCTGGGGCGGTACCTGATTCGTCAAAACGGCTGGCTGGCCGGCGGACTGCTCTCTGCAACGGTATTAATCAGCACCTTCTATTCCGTGCTGCACAGACTGAATTATTCCAAGTCCGGTGCCCTGATTATGATGTTTGCCGCTGTCTGCTTCGCCATTACGGTGGAAGACCTTTGCAAGAATACTTCTCATGCGGGCTTCCGCGGCGATTGGCCCAAGCTGTTCCTGCCGGGAGCTTTACTTCTCTTCGGCAGCCTCTTCCGCCTGCAGACCACAATTGCGGTTCTGCCTTTTCTGGTACTTCTGGCGACCCACAATCTGGAGAGTGCCGACAAGACTCACAAGTTCAAGCAGGTTCTGGTTGCCTGGCTGGGACTTTTGTTCCTCTGCATCGCCTTCTGGGGTGCCGACTACGGTTTCTATCACGCAAATGAAGCCTGGTCCGACTTCCGTACCTTCAATTCTCTCCGCGAGGATTTACTGGATTACGAGCTGCCCGATTACGATACCCATGTGGCAGATTATGAGCATATCGGCTGGTCCCGCAACGATTACGAAATGTTTGCGGAATGGAATTTTGCGGACCCTGCCGTATACAATATTGACACGCTTCGTGCCGTGAAAGAAATGCAGACCAAGCAGCCCATCAATCTTGACCGCATCAAGAACCTGCTGCCTCCGCTGCTTAACATGCTGAAGGCAAACTTCCTGATTCAGGTCCTGCTGGGACTGGCTGTTGTTCTGATTATTTTGAATCCCGGGAAATTCTGGTACCTGTTTCTCTCCCTGCTGCTTACCTGCGGCGAGCTGGCACTGCTGGCAGACCGGGGACGCTATCCGGAGCGTGCGGTTTTCATCTCCGTCATCGCTTCTCTGGCAGTCCTTCTGTTCCTGAGCACTACCTGGCACAGACAGACTCACCTGATTGAGATTGCGCTGTTCCTGGTATTATGTCTGTTTGCCGTCCATGCTTCCGGCGTCAGATATTACGGAAGTACCCTTCCTTATGACAACCACAACCGAGATGCTTCCACAGAGTTCTTTACCCGGTGTTCCGAGGATACCGGCAGCCTTTATGTATGGCAGATTAACTCCCTGGCTGCCCGCCTCGGCAACTCCTATTCCCCTCTGGATGCTCTGCCGATGGGCATTCTTTCCAACACCTGTCCCCTGGGCGGCTGGATCGTTCCTGCACCTGTCCTGACGGAGAATGCAGTGAACGCCGTGGGCTCCGACAATGTGATGAAAGCACTTGCGGCCTCACCCCGCGCTTACTTCGTGGACACGAAGGATACCATCCCGAAAAAGCTCCTGACCTACATCAGACAGCATTACAACCCCAAAGCGGAATGTGTCTTAGAGCGCGAGGAAAACGGTTTCTACATTTACCGATTTATCAGTAAAACCGAATAACAAGCATACAAAAAGCCTGAAGAATCCTCCTCAGGCTTTACTTATTTTACTCTTCTTCCTCGTCTGTCTGAAACCCATACCGCAGGAAATGATTCCAGGCGGCATTGGCCCTCTCCAGTTCTTTCTTCTCCATGATGCGCTTGCGATCGCTGAGAATGGCAAGCATCTCGTCCACCACTTCTTCCTGCGGCAGGAAATCATAATGGGCCAGATATCCGATCATTCTGGCGGCGGTAAAATCCGTGTTCAGATTCTTAGTCACCAGATCGGAAAACTGCTCGTCATAACCCTTCTGCAGCAGCATGTCATATAATTGCAAACTCAGTTCACTTTTCGGTTTCATCCAAATGCCTCGTTCTAGAAGCCTCTCTCACTCTTGCGTAGGTCTGCCTTAATCTTGTCGCTGATGCTTCTCAGAATAAAGCTGATGCCAATCAGCACTGCGGTAATCAGCAGACACTTGTAGAAGATGGGGCGGAACACCTTTGCATAGGAGGTAGGGTCCTCGTTGCCGTTATTGTAAACGACGAAGGACATTACAATCCAGTAGCCTGTCACAATGGCAGAAAGTATCCAAAGAACAATTCTGCAGATAAAAATGCGCTTTACTTTTTCCCAACCGCTCATATAAACTCCTTTAAATCAGATCAGAGCCGTACACTCTGATAAAATGATTGATATGTCTCTCGATGCGCTCCATGGCCATTGCCTGTTTGCCGGGCTCTCGGTCTACCATGTGAATGTACATGGTGATCGGCGACGCATACTGAATGGCCAGCATCTCTGCATCGTCTTCCTTCAGCAGTCCCTTATCCATCATTCCCTGGAACATTCGGGTATACAAATCCTCGATACCGTCGATTACATGCTTTGTCGCCAGATTCGCAATGGCAGGCGTTTTGAACTGCTCCTTGCACAGCATTTTGCGCATGCTGATAATATAGGGATCGTTCATGGTAGCGGAAACCTGCCCCAGGGTCATCTTCTTCAGATTCCAGACCGAATCGGGGATTTCCCTGTTATTGCTGGTTCTCATAAAGTACTCTGTGTAGTACACCTCAAAAGATTCGATTATGGAGTCAAAAATATCCTGTTTTCCCTTAAAGTGCTTGTAGATGGATGGCCCCTTGATTCCAATGGCTTCCGCAATCTCATCCACGCCGGTAGACTCAAATCCCTTGGTTGAAAATAATTCCAACGCCGTCCGTAATATCTTTTCCTTTGTTGTCATGGCATATACCTCTCTCCCCATTATAGCTTAAAATGGGGTACTATGTCACTCATTTCTCGCTTAAAACAGCACTTTTTTCAGCTGTTTTTCCGTTGCGATGGGGTAAATGTCCCTCATATGAGCCAGTATCTTCTCTTTGGAGGCTTCCGGGCTCTCCCGATAGCAGCTCGTCATGGTCTCGTAGCCGAACAGATGCTCCGGCGTCGCATAGACAGCCACATCCCAGCCATACTCCGTGCCCTTCTTATTGCGGCGCTTTCTGAAATCACAGTTCACCAGATACAGCTGCATCATCAGATTGGTGATGGCTGTATCAAAGCCCTTCTCACCGCCCTTGCCGAAGCCTGCGATTTCCTTCAGTTCATTGGAGAGCAGCTCGTTGTCTGCCTTCTCCTCCAGAAACTGTGTCATCAGCTTCTTGTGACGCATAGGCGCCTTGCCGTCCTCATACAGAGCATCAAAATCATACCCGTCTCTGCGCAGGTTGGCAAACACCGGCAACCACTTCTTCGAAATAAATCCAGCCTTCTTGTCAAAAAATTTGCCGTAGGCGATTTCTCCCTTTCTGGCAATCTGTGCTCTCCAGTCCCAGGGATCTCTGGCAGTGTCGCCTGTCCACCAGAACTCCGGCACGGTGCGCTCCTCCAGGGAAAATCCCGGTATCTCATTCTTAAACAAAGGCAGGAATCCTACCTCCTCAATGTAGGCTGCGGCCTCCTCCACCGTATGAATACAACAGGGGTCGTCCCAGTCCACGCCGTACATAATCCATTCTCCGCTCTCGTTTCCCATAAGTTCCCCTCTCTTATTGCTCCAACAGCCTGATGCCCTTCTGGAATGCCAGAGGATAGGCGTAATTTCTGGTGTCTCCGCTGTCATGCAGCACTGCAAAGCTGCACAGGTCACCGCTCTCCGTGTAATTCATGGCGATGATGGTTCCGCAGCCGTAGCGATGCTGAATCACCCGGTCGCCCTCCCGAATGCGGGGTGCCTTGAAGCTCGCCGTTCTCTGTGCCCCGTAGGCGGTCTTCGGTTTCCCATAGGCACTTTTCGGCATTGGCTTTTGCCCGGTGCTCTTCGCTCCGGTGGATTTCTTCGCGCCCGCCGAAGCTCCCGGTGCATCGTCCTGCTTCATGCCGATTTCCTTTAGGAAGCTGGCCTTCACACCGTTCTGATGGAACACATAAAGCCTCTGCTTCGCTCTGGTCATGGCCACATAAAACAGGCGGCGTTCCTCCTCATAATGGCGGATTTCCTCCTCCGTCGCCTTCTTGTAATCCTTCACCACCTGATCCGGGAAAATACCGTCACAGACATCAATCAGGTAGACATTATCGTACTCCAGACCCTTGCTTGAATGAATGGTGGACAGAATGAACTGACCGCTGCCCCGCTCATTCTCCCGAATGACAGTCTGCAATGCGGAAAGTCTGTCCAGAAAATCCTCCACCGTCTTTTCACGCATGGCCAGCATTTTCAGGATGCGGACCTTGTTCTCGCCCAGGTCGTTTTTCTCCAGGAACTCTCCGTAGCCCATCTGGCCCAGAATACGGTCCAAAGCCACCGCGGGCGTGTCGTCCTTCAGGCGATGCAGATTGGAGCGCATGCCCTTGCAGCTGCGCAGGGTGTTGGCCGTAATCTCCGTATCCCGCTCCAGCGCCTCCAGAATGGGCACCTCCAGTTCCTTGGCCAGGTCGCAGAGCTGCATGGCCTGAGTCTTTTTCAGATAAAATTTCAGTTTATAGTAAATCTGCATGAACAGCTCGGAATTATCCGGTTCCAGCGCGAATTTCATAATATTGGTCAGATCGCTCACCACTCTGTGGGTGAAGAAGGTCATGTCCGCATTCTTCAGGCGATAGGTCGCCCCCTGACGCTCCAGCAGATCCACCAAGGGAATCACACTCTCATTGTCACGGTACAGAATGGCACAGCGCTCCGCAGAGTCCGCCGCCACCTTTGCCAGATAGGCATGCTGGGCACCGGGTGTATTCACATGAATGCAGGTAATATCCTCCGCCGCCTCCTTGGAGGGCATCATATGCTTGGCGTGGCGCTGCTTGTTGTGCTGAATGAACTCATCCGCCGTCAGAACGATCTTCGCATTGGAGCGGTAATTGGTCTCCATCAGCAGCACCTTCGCACCGGGATGATCCTGTTCAAAGTGCAGCAGTGCCTCAGGATAAGCCGCGCGGAAGCCGTAGATACTCTGGTCCTCATCTCCCACCATGAAGAGATTGCCGGAGGCACCTGCCAGCATACTGATAATGGCATGCTGAATCTTGGAGGTATCCTGTGCCTCATCCACACAGATGTATCGGTAAATGTTTCGATAATACTGCAGCAGGTCGGGAATCTTTTTAAGCAGCATGTACGCGTAAATCATCTGGTCGTCGTAATCAATCAACGACCTGCTCTTCAGCATGGCATTGTATTCCTTGTAGATATCCAGAAGGGGCAGCTTTGCCTCCTTCTCCAGCGCCTTGATTTCCTCCGAATTTAACATCATGTTCTTGGCGTAGGTAATCAGTCCACGCACCATTCTGATGTCGCTCTCCGTAGGGTACTCGTTCAGTCGCTTCATGTAAATCTCGGCCACCATACCGGCCAGCTTCTTCTCATCGGTAATCAGCTCAAAGGGCGTCTTGCCGACCATTCTGCCGTACTGCGCAATGACCTTGGCGCAGATACCGTTGATGGTTCGAAACTCAGGCATCTCTGTAATCTGCTCCCCGAAGACGGAACGGAACCTGCGCTCCATATCCCCGGTTGCCGCCACGGTGTAGGTCAGGGTGAGAATGTTCTCCGCCGGGATGCCGCAGGAATACAGCATGTACCCCAGCCTGGTCACCAGCACGGTAGTCTTGCCGCTGCCGGGAACCGCCAATAGCAAAACAGGCCCTTCTGTTGTCAGAACGGCCTCTCTTTGCTGCATATTCAAATGACTGCAGTATGTCTGCAGAAACTCATCTCTTTGCATGGCACTCTTCCCTGTTACACTTCATTTCTGTACTACAGTATAACACAAAAGAGTTTCCTGCGCATCCGCAAAACTGCTTATGCTTCCAATAATTTTACCAGAGAATCATGGGCCAGAGTGAAAGCCTCCAGTCCGGTCAGAATTTTAGTGTCTGCCTTCTCCATGCTCTTGCCATCCTTCTCCAGAGACGCAAAGCCTGAGAAGTTGAACAGATGAGGCTCCAGAGAAAGGAAGCCGTCGAAACCGGATGCGTAGAGATCCTTCAGAATGGCTGCCACATTACCGTCGCCGTAGCCTGCGGGTACAACGCTGCCGTCTGCCCACTTGGCATCCTTTACATGAATGTATGCGATATATTCCTTCAGCAGCTTGTATGCCCCCAGGGTATCCTGCTTGCACTGTACAAAGTTTGCGAAGTCGAAGATTGCCTTGAAGTTCTCACAGTAGAAAGTGTCCATCAGCTTTCTGCACTCGGGTGCCAGTTCGCCGTAGATGCCCTTCTCGTTCTCGTGAAGCAGCATTGCCTCGTTTGCCTTCGCATAGTCCACAAAACGACCCAGACGGTCAAGTACCTCGCCCTCGTAATCTGCGGGAGTACCCTCCCTGGGAAGGTAGAAGCTGAACATTCTGATGTTGGGACATTCCATCATATGAGAGATTTCCACCGCTCTCTTGAAGTCCTCGAAGTGAGGTGCGAAATCATCGGTAATACCGATCTTTCCAAGAGGAGAACCCAGTGCGGAAAGTCTGATGCCGTTGGCATCCAGAATCTGCTTGATTTCCTTTACCTTATCGTTTGTATGGTAAATCAGATTGTTGCCGTCTACACCGCGCATCTCCACATAGGACATGTTAAGACCCTTCAGGGCCTCCACCTGTGTCATTAAAGCCTGATCAATCTCATCTGCAAAGCCTGTAATTTTTGCCATTTCCGTTGCCTCCTTAGTATGTTCCTGCGGTGTCAAACACAACGCCTGAATCTTCCTTCTTCTTGGAAGTTGCACGCTTCTTGTTCAGTTCACTTAAGAACAGCTCTTCGTCGAAGGGAATCTCGACGGTGCGGTCCAGCCAGCTGGATAAATGCATTGCATTGGAAAGTGTCAGTCCGCGGATACCCTCGATACCCTCGGCTACCAGAGGAGCTCCTGTGAGAATGTGGTCTGCAAAGGCCTTCATAACGCCTACATGCTGCTCGTTCATGCCGTCGGTCTCCACTTCGATTCTGGTGCACTCAGGCTTCTTGAAGCCCTCCTTCTCTGTGGGAAGGAACTCACTGATGGGAGTGGAAAGCTTATCAAAGGTCAGCTTATCGTACTCGCAGATAATCTTGCCCTTGTCGAAGGTCAGCTCCAGTCTGTTGGTGCCGGGTGCATCTGCGGTGGTGGTTACGAACACACCGGTTGCGCCGTTGGCAAACTCCATATATGCGGTTACATCATCCTCTACCTCGATGTTATGCCACTTTGCCTCATGACAGAAGGCTCTTACCTTGACGGGCAGTCCGCAGAGCCACTGCAGCAGGTCAATCTGATGAGGGCACTGATTTAACAGCACTCCGCCGCCCTCGCCGTCCCAGGTTGCCTTCCAGCCTGCGGCATCATAATAGCTCTGGTTGCGGTACCAGTCGGTGATGATCCAGTTCACACGTCTCATCTCGCCCAGCTCACCGCTCTCAATCATCTCGTGCAGCTTTCTGTAGATACAGTTGGTTCTCTGGTTGAACATGATTGCAAAGGTCTTGTCGGACTTTGCTGCCACCTCGTTCATCTCGCGGACCTGTTTGGTGTAAACACCTGCGGGCTTCTCGCTCAGCGCGTGTACACCGTGCTCCAACGCATAGATAACAAACTCGGGATGGAAGTAGTGAGGAGTTGCAATCAGAACCGCATCCACAACGCCTGAGTCAATCAGTTCTCTGCCGTCCGCAAAAATGCTCACGGTCTCAGGCAGGTTTTCCTTTGCCCAATCCAGTCTGCTCTGTCTCACATCTGCCACAGCAGTCAGCTCCATGTTGGGCACAGCGCCCTTCATGATGGTCTGCACATGGTTTGTTCCCATGCCGCCGATACCGATAATACCAAGTCTTACTTTTTCCATTTCAATAACCCTCTCCTTATCTGAAATTATCTGAAAGCATAAATCTGCATCATTGTCTTCATGGTGTTCTCCACACCCTGCAAATCATTCTGGAAACGCTCGCCGCTGTCCAGCTTCTCGTAAAAGTCGCAGATACAGGTCAGATGACCGTTGCCCCAATAGCTCTTGCCAACGCCGGCCGCCTCCTCCAGGGTAAGCAGTACGGGGTCTGCTCCCGCTTCTCTCACAGTCACAGTCTTGTCCACCAGCGTCAGGCTTCCCTTCTCGCAGGTCAGCTCCAGGATAACCGGCGCATCCGTGGCATAGCCTGTGGTCGCATAGAAGCAGCCGATTGCGCCGTCCGCAAAGGTCATTCTGGCATCCACCGTATCCTCCACCTCGATAACGCCCTGCAGATGATGGTTGGAAATCGATGCCTGCACTGAGACAGGCTCTCCCAGAAACCGCAGCATCAGATCCAGCGTGTGAATGGACTGATTGATGAGAGCACCGCCGCCCTCCGTGGCCAGCACGCCCTTCCAGTCTGTGGCATAGTAATCTGCCTCTCTTCTCCAGGTCACGAACGCTCTGGCGCCGACCACCTTACCCAGTCTTCCTTCCGCCAGAAGCTCATCTGCCTTCAGGATGGACTGATTGTAGCGATTCTGAAAACAGAAGCCCAACTTTGCGCTCGTGGTATTGTCCGCATGCCGCAGCTGTTCAAACTGTTCCATATTGATAGCCGGAGGTTTCTCGGAGAATACAGATACCCCCGCCTGCAGCGCCTCAATTGCCATGGGCACATGCAGATAATGAGGGGTACAGATATGTACCACATCCAGACCCGCTTCCCGCAGCATCTTTGTCAGGTCACTGTACACAGCCGCCTTGCCGTCCGTGTACTTCTCCGAAAAGCTCTGCGCCCTTTCCGGCAGTATATCCGCGAAGGCCGCCAGCTCCACATCCGCCATTTTGGAAAGCGCCCAGGCATGTGTTCCGGCAATACCGCCGCAGCCGATAATTCCCACTCGTTTCATAATTCTTTTCTCCTTTCTGTCTAAGGAAAAACAATCTGATTATCTCTATTGTAACTGCGGCGCAAATGTAATAATATGTACATAAAATACTATTTTTATGCAAAATAACGACTTGTGAGAATCCTATGAAAAATGAACCCAGAATTCCCTATTTCGCGGTGGATGATCCCTATGACATCGTCTACCGAAAAAGCTCCACCTCCTCCCCGGTGAAGCCCCATACCCACAACGCGCTGGAAATCTATTTCACACTGACTGACCTGCCGGATGTCCTCTTAAATGATACCGTTTCCGGTGTCTCCAAAGGCTCCCTCATCGTCATTCCACCCCACTATGTCCATCAGCTCTTCAATCAGAAGCTGACCATCTATGAGCGCTACATTATCTCCGTGAACAGCAGCTGGCTGGAGACAGTTCTGGCGGACACCGGTCTTATGACCTACGCCTCTCAGGACAGCCTCCCCGCCGTCATACCCCTTCCCGAGGCAAGAGTTGCTCTCCTGCGCCGCAAGCTTGACGCCTTCCTGAAGACCCACACTGCGACATCCATGGCCGCCTACGCAGATTTCTTCTCCCTGTTAAGCACCCTGGACACGATGATTTCCGAAGGACTGCACAGCCACTCTGCCGGCAAGCTTTCCATCTCCAAATCCCAGGAGACCATCAACGAAATCATCGCCTACATCAACCGGCATCTCACCGAGCCCCTGACTCTGGACAGCATCGCCGACGCCTTCTTCCTGAACAAGGACTACTTAGGCCGCCTCTTCAAGGAGCACACCCACGCCACCATCGGCCACTACATTTCCGTGCAGCGCGCCAGCCTGGCCCAGAACCTCCTCGCCGAAGGCCGCACCGTCTCCGAAGTCCAGGAAGCCCTCGGCTTCTCCAGCTACGCCTACTTCTTCAAATTTTTCCAGAAGATGACCGGCCTCTCCCCCTCCCAATACCGCAAGCAGCCTCGCTAAGCCCCATTCGGGGCGAGGGTGGGGGCTACTTGCGGCCCCACTCTGCCCCGAAAAGGGGATGCAATAGGCATAAAAAAGGCGCCGGAGATTTCTCCGACGCCTTTCGTCTGGCTTACAGTCTGCTCAGTAATTCTGTTTTCTTGGTCTGGTACTCTTCCTCGGTGATGGCACCCATGTCGCGGAGCTTTGCAAGCTTCTCGATGGTGGCGAGCACATCCTCCTGTGCGGGAGCTGCGGCTGCAGGTGTATCCACTGCTGCATCGGGCCATGCAACCTTTTCCGTGTTGCTGGGCATGTTCTCTGCGGGAGCCTCGGAATCGAAGAAGTTCTTTGCCAGTGCCTGAATGACTTCCAGGTCATGCTTTGCCTTCTCGGGAGTGTAACGGAAGTTTGCCTCCTCCAGGATTTCTGCCAGTCTCTTGCCCATGGGCTTCATGGCAGCGAAAGTGATGCCGCCGGAAACCAGACCGCCGATTACGGGGATTGCCTTGGAGATACCCTTGGTGGCTGTGTCCTTGGTAATTTTGATGGCGATTGCCTTGCCCACCTGCTTTACGATGGGGTACCAGAGGGTTCTGGACAATGCCTTCTGAGGCAGCTTCTTCAGGGTCTGCTTTGCCAGGTCTGCGGAGAGAAGTCTCACGCCCTCGGAAGCGCCCTCAATATCAAACATAACGCCGGTGTAAAGCACCAGCTGGTTCTGAACCATCTCGCCGTTTACGCTGCCGTTTCTCCAGAAATCATCGTTGCCGTACAGATAAGCCAGCTCCTGAGCAATACGAAGAACCATGCCGAAGAACTGAAGTGTATCAGCGGGAATGGTTGCTGCCATGGCAAGTCCGCCGGGGATACCTGCCGCAAAGGAAACCATGGAAGCCTCGGAGGTACGCAGCAGAATCAGTTTATCTGCCAGCTTCTCCAGCTGTTCCTCGGTGCAGCCTGCCTCAATGGGACCGTAATCAATAATATTCTGAAGATCGATGCCCTCGTTGGCAAAGGTCTTTCCTAAAAATTCGTTTCTGTTAACCTTCACGCCGGGAATCTTGATGGCTGCTGCCACGATAGACTCAAAGGTTACTTCCTTCTGAAGATCAATTTCAGGAATCACATCTTTATTAAACAATTTCATTTTTTCACCCTCCATAAAGCGCAGTAGTGTCCAGTGATTCATTCACTGTCACTATCATACTCCCCCAAAGCACAAAAAATAAGTCTCGTTCTCTGCACGAATCCGCCCGGTAATGTAGCAAATTCCTATGCGTTATAGTTTGCGGCAAAGTCTGCGGCCGCAGTGCGCATCTCCTCCACCACTTCTGCGGGGCCCACTACCTTCACCTGCTTGCCAAGGCTGAACACCCAGCCGAAGAACTGGTTGCTCACCGCCACATCAACGGTGATGGTGCTTCTGCCTGCTCCGGCAGGTCGGAAGGAAATATCCGTGCCGAAACGATCCAGGAACACGCCGCAAAGGGAGTTGTCCAGTTCAATCTTCACTGTTTTGATTTCGCCGCCGTACATACTGAAATTGATGTCGGTGTACTTCGCCATATCACGCTGTTCGAAAGCCTCACGGCCGGCGCGGTCCTCCTCCAGGCGCTTGATCTGCGCCATCTTGTCCACGCGGTAGTGCTTCATCTTGCCGTCCTTGTCATCGTAGGCCACAAGATAATAATTCTCGTCATTCCAGACCAGTGCCCAGGGGCTGGCAATGACGCCCTCCTTATGCTTGGGTACCAGCTTCTTGGAGATATCCCAGAAATAATACTGGAAGCAGATCTTACGGTTTTCGTCAATGGCAGCATAAATATCATCCACGCTGTAGAAAATCTTCTCATTGCCGGTCTTCACGCGGTTGGTAATATAAATCTGGCGCTGGAGCTTCTTGGCCTGATGCTCGCTGACCAGCTTCTTAATCTTGGCGATCAGTTCACGGGACTTTGCCTGTGATACAAAGCGTGAGGACTGCACTGCATCAATCAGAAGCTTTACCTCCGCCAGTTCGAAATCTCTGGAGCCCACATAGTAATAGGTTTCACGGCCCACCTGATTCTTAATCACATCAATGCCAAACTCGTCCTGCATATCCTGAAAATCCTTGTACAGGCTCTTGCGCTCGCTGGTAATCTCATATTTCTCCAGCTCCGCCTGAATCTGGGGCAGAGTCATGGGATGCTCTTCGTCGGTCTTCTCCAGCATAATATTGCAAAGACGCGCGAATTTGAATTTCTGATTATTTCCCTTCGCCATGCGAGGCCTCCTTATTCTTCGGTAATTTCAGGTTCCTTTTCCTTCTTTGCCCTCTTCCATCTGTGGAGGATGGAAATGCCTGCGGCTGCCACCAGAGCACCTATAATTACCATGCTCTTGCTGATTCCTTCCACATCGGGGACATAGGACTCACCGTAATCGGTGGCGGTAATCAGGTACAGGGAGCAGTGCTCCATGGCAAAGGTGAGACTGTTGTTCTCCACCACGCCGGTTTCCACAAACTCATTCAGCTGGGTGACGGGATTGATATAGTACAGCCGCACCTCATCTCCCTCTTTGAAGGGATTGATGTCGCTGTTCAAAAAGATGGTCACCTCGCCGGGACAGGGCAATTCGCCCTCCTGAATGAACTCTACATAAATCTCACCCAGTTTGTTTCTGGTAATGATGGTTTCCGTAATGAAATTAATCGGCTTGGACACCTCGGGGAAGTGCCACTTTACACAGCCTCTCTCGTCGAAAAGCCAGAGCTCCGCGCCTGCTGCCGCCAGCTTAGCCATTTCGTCCTTTGAGACAAAATCCTGATGCAGCACAGCACTCTCCTTCGCCAATCCGTTCAGAGACGGAACACACGCAAGGAGTATGACCAGCAAGCCTGTAATGAAATATTTTCTCATCGCGTTCTTCATGTATTCCTCCGTATTGCAAAACATTCCAATGGATTTCTCCTGTCATTTTCATCCGCGATACTTTCTCTTTATTTTATCAAACTGCGCAAAAAATAGCAATTACTGGGCAGTAAGAAACAAAGGATTCATAGACATATTGCCTCTTCAGGTTGTAACATGTTAAAAGGCCAAGGTGGAATTCCTTCGGCTAATGTGTATATAAAAGGGGTTATTAGAAATGAAGAAAAAGTTACTCAGCCTGGTAACAGGCTTACTGGTCCTGGCACTGACTGCCTGCGGCCAGCCCGCAGCACCTGCAGAATCAAGTGCTGCAGAATCATCCGTTGTTGAGAGCAGCGCAGAATCCTCTGTTGCGGAAACCTCATCCGTTAAGGAATCCGTAGAGGAAAGCTCCGAGGAGCCCGTAGCTCCCGAGGTTTACCTGAAGGACCTGTTCGCAGAGCATGGCCTGAAGGTCGGCACCTGCCTGACCACCTCCATGACCGGACGCGAGCGCCTTTCCAACCTGGTAAAGGATCAGTTCACCAGCGCTACCATGGAAAACGACATGAAGCCCGATGCTTTTCTGAAGCAGGGCGCCAGCAAAGAAGCCGGCGATATCGTGGTTGAATTCAACAAGTCCTGCCTTGAGATGCTGGAGTGGTGCAAGAACAACGGCATCGCACTCCGCGGACATACTCTTGTATGGTACAGCCAGACTCCTTCCTGGATCTTCTACAAGGATTTCGATACCAAGAAAGAGCTTGTAAGCCGCGAGGTAATGCTTGGCCGTATGGAGAGCATGATCAAGCAGGTATTCCAGAACCTGACCGACCTTGGTTACATCGATCTATTCTACGCTTACGATGTTGTCAACGAAGCATGGATGGAGGACGGTTCCATGAGAGACAATCTCTGGAAGCAGACCATCGGTGACGACTATCTCTGGTACGCATTCTACTATGCTGACAAGTACGCTCCCGAGAGCATCGACCTGTACTACAACGACTATAATGAGCAGTTCAAGACCCAGACACTTTACGATTTCGTAAACACCCTGGTTGACGAGGACGGCAACTATCTGATTGACGGTGTCGGCTTCCAGGCTCATCTTTACACCAGCGATCTTCTGACCACTTACTTCAACACCATGGAAAGAATCGCTTCCCTGGGACTGAAGGTTTCCCTGACCGAGTTGGATGTCTGCCTTGGTTCCTGGCAGAAGAAGCAGCCCGCTACCGAGGATAACTTAAAGAAGCAAGGCCGCTACTACTACGACCTGATCAACGGCATCTTCGAGCGCGTGGACAACGGTACCGTAAAGATGGATTCCCTGACCTTCTGGGGCTTCTCAGATGCCCTCTCCTGGAGAAAGGAATACAGCCCTTGTCTGTATGACACCATGTACTTCGCAAAGCCCGCTTTCTACGGCGCAGCGCAGGTAAAGGAATTCTGCGGCTACGATAACTAAAGAAAGCAAAACGAAGCCCCGAGTGGTTCAGACCACCCGGGGTATTTTTTTGCATTATTTCAAAACAATCGCATCGTAGCGCACTGCTTTTCTGGTGACGGAATAGGAAGGTGTCATTCCTGCCAGGAAGGGGGCCTCCGGGGGACGCTTTACCAGAATCTTCCCCGGCCTGGAAGCCACTGCCGCCTCCATCAGCTCGTACTCATCGGAACAGGGTTCCTCAATCTGATGCAGCACCTGCATTTTCTTCTTGGACTCCGCACTCTTTTTCTTTTCAGGATACATGGGGTCCAGATAAATCAGGTCCGGCTCGTAGGCCAAGGTCTTAAGCAGTTCCTTGCTCTCTCCCGCGGTAAAGGTCATATGTCTGGCAATCTCCTTTAGCTCCGACGTATTTCTGGCACGAAGCAGTGCATCCTGCAGTACTACCGCCGTGATGGGGTTGTGCTCAAACATCTCCACTTCATAGCCCATGGCCGCCAGAAGGAAGGAATCCTCTCCCAAACCCGCGGTGGCATCCACACATCTGGGTCTGCTGCCGCCCTCTGTCTCCGGCTTTGCGGCCTTCAGCAGGATCTCATGCTGCAGCTTGCCGCCGGTCACTCTGGGCAGGAGGTTTGTGAAGTCACCCTTTAAGCTCTGGTTGCCGCAGATGAAGGCAATTCCCGTCTTGTCCATCAGGAAATAAGCCGCGTCCTTACCCGCAGGTACTGTATCCGTCACTGCCACGCCGAAGCTCTCCGCAATTCTCTGCGCTCTTCCGGTATCCACTTTTTTGCCCTGCACTACCACTGCCTGAATCATGTCTGTTTTCCTCTTCCGAAATTACTTTTCTCTACTGTACCACACTTTGCCCCGATTCTCCAAACTATTTACCAAAAAAAGCCCGGTTAACTGATATACATAGGATAGCCTGCTTTCTTGATTATTTTTAGCCTGATAAACATCATTATTTCCGGCTTTATCATATCATTTGCCGCACTACCTCTGCAGATTACGGAGCATTTCTCCCATTTGTGGATTTCTCCGTAGGAAAATTTAGCTTGTTACGGTGCTTTTGAACTAATCCGCGGATTTCTCCGTAGGAAAATGAAAATCATTACGGAGATTTGAAGACATTCCACTATATTCTCCGTAGAAATACGAAAAAGTTTACGGAGAATATGAGATTTCTTTGCTATGCTCCGTAAATGATCAAAAAATGATACGGAGATTCTGCATTTCTCAACGAATTCTCCGTAAGGGCCGCAAAAAAGCTACGGAGAAATCACACAATTCCACCGTAGCTCCGTAAATGCAATATTTACAAAATCTTCTTGATATGATTGTAGATATTCAGGCCCTGCTCCTGGCCGTACTTGGCAACAAGAGTCTTGTAGACCTGCTGCTTGCCGTCCTCACTGCCGTGCTTCTTTACAGCAAGCGGTGCCACATAGCCAATCACTTCGGATGCGATTTTTGCCTTACTCAGCACCTTCTGAATCTGGTTATTAACTGCTACCAGTTCCTCTCCACCGGGTTTGGCAACTTTCCCGGGCTCAGGTTTCTTGGATTCCGCTTTCTTGGATTCCGCTTTTTTCACAGCTTTCTTGGCAGTCTTCTCTCCTGCTTGGTTTTCGGTTGCCTTACTTGCTGCCTCTATCTCCTGTGCCAGCTTCTCAAATTGCTTTGTGATATCATCAGCAGTTACTTTCCCTGTCTTTTTTTTGCGCTTCGATGCAGTCTGCTTAGTCGCTTTTTCCTTAAGAGTCTGTTCCTTAGGCGCCTGCTCCTTCGCAGTTTCCGGTGCGGCCGACTTCTTTGCTTCCGTCTTCACCGGCTCAGCCTTCACCACGGCATCCTTCTCGGAACGGGAAGGCTTGATTGCCTCGGTTCTGGCAACCTTGATGCCGGTCTTGTCCTTCCAGAATTTCAGCACATTGTCGTAATCCTTGTCCTTGCTGACAATGACCACACTGAATTCCCGCTCTAAGACCTGCGCCTCGGGATACTTCTGCATGCTGCGCTTTCGCTCATCAATGACTCCCGACAGGAAACCGATGTAGGAGCCGATGTGAATATCGGTGGACTGCTTGCCCGCGGGCACTTCAATCATCTCCAGATCGGCACCGCCCAGGTTCGCAATGCTTGACATATCTATTTTCTTAGCGTTGGGCGTGAAGAAAATAATCACATGCTCACCTCTCTTCAGGGTATTGCTGCCGATCAGTCCGCCGGCGCCAACATTCTCGTAATCAATCAAATAATAGCGTTCTATGGTTATCACCCTTTCTAGGTTCTATTCGAACTGAGATGCGTACAGCTTGTAGTAGAAGCCCTTCTGCTCCATCAGTCGCTCATGACTTCCCTGCTCTACCACATCTCCCTGATTCAATACTAATATATTATCGGCATTTTGAATAGTGGAAAGTCTGTGTGCGATAACAAAGCAGGTCTTGTCCTTCATCAGTTCACGCATCGCCTTCTGAATCTCGCGCTCCGTGCTGGTATCAACATTGGAGGTCGCCTCATCCAGAATCAGAATCTTGGAATCGTAAAGCATGGCTCTGGCAATGGTAAGCAGCTGCTTCTGACCCTTGGAAATATTGCCGCCGTCCTCGGTAATGACAGTGTCATAGCCCTGAGGCAGACGCATGATAAAAGGATGGATTCTGGCAGCCTTTGCCGCAGCCACAACCTCCTCCATGGTAGCATTCTCCTTACCGTAAGCAATATTTTCAAATACCGTGCCGCGGAACAGCCAGGTATCCTGCAGAACCATGGCATAGGCGCCGCGCAGACTGCTTCTTGTATATTCCTTGATATTGCGCTCGTCCACCAGCACCATGCCGGAATCCACATCGTAGAAGCGCATCAGCAGGTTGATAATAGTGGTCTTGCCTGCGCCGGTAGGTCCGACGATTGCCACCAGCTTACCGAAGTCTGCCTGCAGATTCAGATTGTGCAGGATTGTCTTGCCCTCTTCGTAGCCGAAGTAAACATTTTCAAAGGCCACATTGCCCTTGATATCGGCAAGCTCTGCCGCATTCTCCACATCCGCAACCTCTTCCTCCTGGTCCAGCAGATTGAACACTCTCTCCGCTGCGGAGAGAGCGGAATACAGTTCGTTAACAATATTCGCAATCTCGTTGATGGGGCCGGAGAACTTTCTGGAGTACAGCACGAAGGAAGAAATCTGTCCCAGGGAAATCATCTCCTTCATGTACAGCAGCGCACCGAAAATTGCCACCAGACTCAGGCCCAGATTATTGACCGCATTGACGGTAGGTCCCATGCTGCAGCCATAGTACTCTGCGTCGTAGTAAGAATCCGCAACCTCGGTGTTAATTCTCTTGAAATTGTCCTCCACCTGATTCTCGTAGGCGTAGGCCATAATGGTCTTCTGACCGGAGAACATCTCCTCCACGAAGCCGTTCATCTTACCGTAGTTCCTGGAACGCAGGGAGAATCGAGGCTGGGTCACCTTACGAATCTGCACGGTGTAAATAATGGAAATGGGCACTGTCACGCACACTGTCAGAGACAGGAGCGGTGAAATCACAACCATCATGGCAAAGGAACCCACAACAGTCACGATACTGGAAAGAATCTGCACCACATCTGTTGCCAGACAGGTACCGATGACATCCACATCGTAGGAAACACGGCTGATAATATCGCCGGCCTGATTTCTGTCGAAGAAGCCTACGGGAAGCTTCATCAGCTTCTCAAAAATATCCTTACGCATTTTCTGGGAAATCTTCTTACTCATGCGTGTCATAATCACATTGATTGCCACAGTGAGCGCCGCACTTGCCACATAGCACAGCAGCATTCTCACCGCATAGTAATCCACTCTGGAGAAGTTTACCTTGCCCTCTCCCGCTGCCGCCTCGTTGATTGCCTTACCAGCCAGATTGGGGCCAAGCAGAGACAGCAGATTACTGCAGATACAAAGTATGAATACAAACAGAACAACATATTTGAACTGCCCCATATAGCGGAGCATTCTCAGGAAGGTACCCTTTGTGTCCTTGGGTTTTTTCTTGATTGAATCAAATGCTGCCAAAACATTTACTCCTTTCTCAACCTGCAAACTTTGGGCCGGAGGCACAAATTTGCGCGTGAAACGTCAGTTTCACGCTTCTCCCATCTGGGTCTTATAGATACCCTGATAAACCTTGCAGTTCTCCATCAGTTCCTCGTGAGTGCCGTGGCCGATAATCTCGCCCTCGTCCAGCACGATGATATCATCCAGATTCATGATGGAGCTGATACGCTGGGCCACAATGATGGTTGTAGTGCCCTCGTAGTGCTCTCTGATGGCCTTACGAAGGTCTGCATCAGTCTTGTAGTCCAATGCACTGGAGGAATCGTCCAGAATGAGAATTTCAGGCTTTGCAGCCAGCGCACGGGAAATCAGAATTCTCTGCTTCTGTCCGCCGGACAGGTTTGCGCCATGAATGACAGCCTCATGCTCCAGGCCGTCCTCATATTTCTCCAGGAACTCTTTCGCTCTGGCATCGGCCGCCGCCTGCCACATACGCTCCTCGTTTACCTCACGGCCGAAGGAAATATTCTCCTTCAGGGTATCAGCGAAGATGACATCATTCTGGAACACCACGCCGAAGCGTCTGTGCAGCTCGTCCTTGTCATAGGTACGCACATCCTTGCCGTCCACAAACACCGCGCCCCGGTCCGGGTCGTAGAATCGCATCAGCAGATTCGCAATGGTGGTCTTGCCGGAACCGGTGGCACCGATAATACCCAGCGAGCCGCCCTTCTTCATGGTGAAATCAATGTCGGTCAGACAGTTCTGACGCTCATTGCCCACGATATTGTCGTCACTGCCGTAGCGGAAGGTCACATGGTCGAAGACAATGAAACCATCTCTGTCGGTATGTGCCGCCTCAGCCTCGGGAATGGGCAGAAGCTCCTCCTCGATATTGACCACCTTGGAGATTCGCTCTGCGGAAGCGTTTGCCTTGGACATCATAATGAACACACGGGAAAGGCCCATGGTGCCCATCATCATCATGTTAAAGTAAGTCAGGAATGCCAGAATAACACCGGGCTTGGTCATGCCGCTGTTAACCAGTCTCGCGCCCACATACACAACCAGCGTCAGGCCAAAATTCAGTACCATAGTTGCCAGAGGCACGGGCAGGGACATGACAACGCCCGCGGTAATATCGCGCTTTGCCATCTCGCCGTTAGCATTCTCGTAACGGCCTCTCTCGTAGTCCTCCTTGGACAAAGCCTTAACCACACGGATACCGGTAATATTCTCCCTCATAATGCGGACAATCTCATCCACACTGGCCTGAACCTTCTCGTAAAAAGGAATACCCTTGAAGGAAATGACCACCATGATGCCGATCATCAGCGGTGCCAGAATGCAGAGAATCAGGGACAGTCTTCTGTCCATAATCATGGTTACGATGATAGCTCCCAGCAAAAGCATGGGGGCTCTGATACCCAGCGTCTGACCTGCTCGAATAAAGTTCTGCAGATTGTAGGAATCCGAGGTCATTCTGGAGGTCAGGGAGGGCAGACCGATCTCGTCCATCTGGCTGCCGGACAGTCGAATGGACTTGCGGAACAGGTCTCTTCGAATGTCGTAATTGCTCTCCTTCGCCACACGGACCGCCATGCGATTAGCAGTGATATTCAGCTGACGCACGGCCACCGCCAGACCCAGCATGATGGCTCCCCAAAGCAGCACCTTGCTGATCTGACGCTCCGGTGCCACATCGTCAATGATATGCTCCAGCACATAGGGAATGAACAGTTCCACCAGGCTGCCGAACATCTTGATTGTGGCTCCCACAATCATAATCTTTACATATTTTTTCAAATAGTGACCAATAAATCTCATGAAAAAATCCCCATCTATACACCACAAAAAGCATGTGCCGAAGCACATGCTTTTGCATTACTTACCGGAAAAACTATTTCTGCAGAAGATCCTGGAGCTTTCCAAGTCTTACCATTACCTCATCCAGAGTAGACTTCTCTCTTGCGAAGTGGAAACGAATCAGGTTGTTAACGCCCTCTCTGAAGAAGCTCGAGCCGGGAACTGCGGCAACGCCGATGTTGATGGTCAGCCACTCACAGAACTGCAGGTCGGTCCATCCCTCGAACTGAGGAAGTGCCAGGAAATCAGAGATATCAACCATTACGAAGTAAGTACCTGCGGGTACATTGTGCTTGATGCCGATCTTGTCGAGGCCGGCCAGGAAGTAATCTCTCTTCTCGGTGTAGATCTCACGAAGCTCGGTGTAGTAAGACTCGGGCAGATTCAAGCCTGCACAGGCAGCCTCCTGCAGAGGAGCAGGTGCACCAACAGTCAGGAAGTCATGAACCTTACGGATGCCCTCGATTACCTTAGCGGGAGCGATGGCATAACCAAGTCTCCAACCGGTAATAGAGTAGGTCTTACTCAGAGAGTTACAGGTAATGGTGTGCTCCCACATGCCGGGAAGTGCTGACATGTAAACATGCTCGTTGGGAGCGTATACAAGATGCTCGTAAACCTCATCGGTTACAGCAAAGGTATCGTACTTGATGCAAAGCTCACCGATTGCCATCAGCTCCTCGCGGGTAAATACCTTACCGCAGGGGTTGGAAGGGTTACAGATGATGATTGCCTTTGCACCGTTCTTGAAGCCTTCCTCAATGAGGTTGATGTCAAACTCATAGGTGGGAGGAACAAGGGGAATATAAATGGGCTCTGCGCCGGAAAGAATTGCGTCAGCGCCGTAGTTCTCGTAGAAGGGTGAGAATACCATAACCTTGTCGCCGGGGTTTACGATGGTCATCATGGTAGCCATCATAGACTCGGTACCACCACAGGTTACACAGATCTCGGTATCGGGGTTGATTTCACGGCCGATAGCCTTGCTCTGCTTGCGTGCAATGGCATTCAGGATGTTAGGGTCACCGTAGGTAACGGAATACTGGTGAGGTCC
This sequence comes from Acetatifactor sp., assembly GCA_045597705.1. Classification (GTDB taxonomy): domain Bacteria; phylum Bacillota; class Clostridia; order Lachnospirales; family Lachnospiraceae; genus Acetatifactor. The sequence continues at coordinate 1,577 of JAZLKR010000004.1, read as the reverse complement.
CTCGTAGGCAACCTCAGCAAGTCTGTCCATGATTACCTTGGGAGGATCGAAATCAGGGAAGCCCTGAGAAAGATTGATAGCGCCGTGCTCGTCGCTGATTCTTGTCATTCTGCGGATAACGGAATCGGTAAAGGTTCCTACTCTGCTGCTTAACTGTGGCATAATTTTTCTCCTATCTTTTTCAAATAATCGTTTATCTGACTGCCCCGTCTTCCTTCATGGCTGCAATCTGCTCTGCAGTGTAGCCCATGGAAGTGAGGATTTCATCTGTGTGTTCGCCAATCACACCGGTAGGCTTGTACTCTCTGCGGCCGTACTCACTGAATTGTACGGGAGGGGTAGGCAGCATCACGGTGGTGTGGTCCTTGTCAGGGAATTCCACGGGAACCATAAAGCCGTTCTCAATGGCCTGAGGATCCTTGCTGACCTCCTGAGACTCCATCATAACCTCGCAGGAAACATTGTTGGAGCTGAAGTGCTCGCGCCACTCGAAGGCGGTCTTTGTCAGGAAAATGCGGTTGCAGTCCTTGATAACCTCCTCGATGACTCCTGTTTTCTGCATGGAATCGATGGTCGCACATCTGGGATCGTCGATAATCCAGTCGATACCGGTAAGCTTCGCCAGCTTCTCCTTATCCTCCACATACTCGTTGCAGTACACGCCGATCCAGCGGCCGTCCTTGCAAAGGTAGGTCTGGTTGAAGGGATCTGTGGGGCGAAGAGGTTCGGGATTTAAGTGCTTCTTCTCGAACTGGGTCTGTACTACGCCGATTGCGTTGCACCAGATACCGTTGGCAAACAGGGAGGTGTCAACCTTGGTTCCCTTGCCGGTAGTGGTTCTCGCAAACAGTGCCATCAGAATACCCGAGAAAAAGGCATTGCTGGTCGCCATATCACCGAAGGCGTAGGTGGGCAGGAAGGGAAAAGACCCTTCGGTCTGCCAGTCTGCAATGGGGCCTGAACGAAGCCAGAATGCAGTGATATCAAAGCCGGGATTCTCTGCCACGGGACCCTTGGTGCCGTAGCCTGTGAAGTGTGCGTAAATCAGTCTGGGATTGATTGCCTTAACGGTCTCATAATCCAGACCGTTGCGAATCAGTGACTTCTCGCGCACATTGGTCACGAAGACATCCGCGTCGGCGAGAAGGTCCAGAAGGACCTTTCTGCCCGCTTCGTTTTTAATGTTGATGGAGATGAACTTCTTGTTGCTGTTGTGAATGGTGAACAGCGGATTCAAATCATCCTCATAGGGAGTCATCTCATGTGTTCCTGCCACACGCATAACGTCACCGCCAAGGCTCTCCACCTTGATAACCTCCGCACCGTAAGCACAAAGCATACGGGCTGTGGTAGGTGCCGCTACAACCGTAGCAAGCTCAACAACTTTTACCCCTTGTAAGGGCAATGTCTTCTGTTCCATATATTACTCCAAATATTTACTTCTCTTACATCTGCTTTCTTGCTTCCTCGGCACCGCGATCGAAGCAAAGTGCATTCTTGGGATTGGTCTTGCCTTTCTTAGCAAAATAGTGGTCAACCGCACCGCGCATATAATCCTCATCGTAAAGCTCGGAAGC
>JAZLKR010000003.1:0-32134 GCA_045597705.1 Acetatifactor sp. | reverse complement strand
ACTCCATCTTCCCAGATCGTTGGTACTCAGGCTGTTATGAACGTTCTGTTTGGTGAGAGATATAAAGTAGTTACAAAAGAAACAAAAGATATTCTTTCTGGAAAATATGGTGCAACTGTTAAACCATTTAACGAAGAAGTTCAGAAGAAATGTATCGGTGATGCAGAAGTTATTACCTGCCGTCCAGCTGATCTTATCGATAACGAGCTTGACAAACTCCGTGGAGAGATGGCTCAGTACAGCCAGCAGGATGAGGACGTTCTTTCCTACGCTCTGTTCCCTCAGGTTGCAACAGATTTCTTCAAGTATCGTACTGCTCAGCAGGAGAAGGTGGATGTATCTGCCGCTGATACCAAGAATGGTGCATACCCTGTATAATTGAATGATTATATGAATGCTTGGGGCATCGGGAGTAATCTCGGTGCCCTTGACATTTAATGGCCAAAAAATTAGAATTATTATGGATTTTGACGTTAATTTATAAAGAGGTATTATGAGTGATATTATTGTGATTGGCGGTGGCGCAGCCGGAATGATAGCTGCTGTGGCCGCTGCTGATATGGGCCATAAAGTGACGCTGTTTGAAAAGAATGAAAAGCTTGGGAAAAAGCTATATATTACCGGTAAGGGTCGATGTAATGTGACTAATGCCGCGGATATGGAGACTCTTTTTGCCAATGTGGTGACCAACAGCAAGTTCCTTTACAGTGCTTTCTACGGATATGACAACAGGCAGGTGATGGACTTTCTGGAAAAGGAAGGCTGTCCCTTGAAAATAGAGAGAGGCGATCGTGTTTTTCCGGTATCCGATCATGCTTCGGATGTTATTTTTGCCTTCAGCAGAGCTATGCAGGAGAGAGGCGTTACTGTTAAGCTGAATACAGAAGTGAAGGCTTTGCAGGTGCAGAATGACTGTGTTACAGGTGTTGTTCTGGCAAAGCAGAAGGTGGTCATGGCGGATGCAGTGATTGTTTGTACCGGCGGTGTTTCTTATCCGACTACCGGATCCACCGGAGACGGATATCGTTTTGCGGAAGAGACAGGTCATAAGCTTACAGACAGAGCGCCTTCACTGGTGCCTTTTGAAACCAAAGAGACCTGGTGCAGAGACTTGATGGGACTTTCTCTTAAGAATGTGTCATTGTCTCTTTTTGAAGGCAAGAAGCTTCGTTACAGTGAGCAGGGAGAGATGCTCTTTACGCATTTCGGAATCAGCGGTCCGCTGGTGCTTTCGGCAAGCAGCTACTACAAAGGCGATTCGAATGCTTGTGTATCAATAGATTTGAAACCGGCACTTACGGAAGAGCAACTGGATAAACGTGTGCTCAGAGATTTTGAGGAGAGCAAGAATAAAGCCTTTAAAAATGCATTAAACGGACTGTTTCCCAGCCGATTGATTCCTGTTATGATTACGCTGTCAGGCATTGACCCGGAAAAGAAAGTCAACGAGATTACCAAGGAAGAGAGAAAGAACTTTGTGGCCTTGATAAAAAATGTTACCCTGACAGTGACCGGCACGCGAAGTTTTGCGGAAGCTATTATTACCAGGGGCGGCGTATCTGTTAAGGATATTAACCCTTCAACCATGGAATCAAAGAAGGTTGCCGGTTTATATTTCGCAGGAGAAGTTTTGGATCTTGATGCGCTGACGGGAGGATTTAATCTGCAGATTGCATGGTCCACGGGACATCTGGCCGGAGAGTCTGCGGGACAGAATTGGTAGAATTCTGCAGATATACCGAATAAAACTAGTGAGTCTATCAGACAATAAAGAAAAGAGGATATGTAAATGAGTTTTAATATTGCGGTTGACGGACCTGCAGGTGCAGGCAAGAGCACTATCGCTAAGCTGGTAGCGAAGAAAATGAATCTGATTTATGTGGATACGGGTGCGATGTACCGGGCTATGGCACTTTTTATGGTGCGTTCTGCTATTTCACTTGAAGATAAAGCAGCAATTGCTGCAGCATGTAAAGATGTCGATATCACTATCAAGTACGAAGACGGCGTGCAGGTGGTATATCTGAATGGTGAAAATGTAAATGCATTTCTTCGCACGGAGGAAGTAGGCAAAGCGGCATCTGCTGTCAGTGCAATCGGCGAAGTGCGTGTGAAACTGGTAGAATTGCAGCAGAAGCTTGCTGCCTCCAGTGATTGTATCATGGACGGCCGTGATATCGGAACCTGCGTGCTTCCGAATGCGCAGACCAAGATTTACCTGACTGCAAGCAGTGATGTGAGAGCAATGCGCAGATATAAGGAACTTGTTGAGAGAGGCGAGAGCGCTGACTTCGAAGTGATAAAGGCAGACATCGAGGCGCGTGATTATCAGGATATGCACCGTGAGATTTCTCCCCTGAGGCAGGCCGATGACGCAATCCTGCTTGATTCTTCCGACTTGTCAATCGATGAGGTGGTAGAGCGGATTATTGCTTATACAGGACGATAAGCGACAATATAATAAGCTGAAAGGTGAAGCTATGGAAGTTAAGCTCGCGGAATATGCCGGATTTTGTTTTGGAGTAAAGAGGGCCATCGATACGGTCTACGAGGAAGTCAATAAAGGCGGTGTAATCTATACTTACGGCCCTATTGTGCACAATGAGGAAGTGGTAAAGGATCTTGCCGACAAGGGAGTGTATTCGCTGGATACGGAGGAGGAGCTGGAAGATCTTGCATTCAGCAACTATGCGAACGTAACTGTGGTTATCAGAGCACACGGTGTCCCGGAGAGGATTTATTCTATCCTTGAATCTGTGGGAGCAACTATTGTGGATGCAACCTGTCCTTTTGTGAAAAGAATACATAATATTGTCCGAGAAAAGAGCCTGGAAGGGTATCATATTATCATTGTCGGAAGTGCTGCTCATCCGGAGGTGGAGGGCATCGTCGGATGGTGCAAGGGCAAGGTTACAGTGGTTGAAAATGCAGAGGAAGCAGCTGCATTTGAGGCTCCTTTGGGTGAGAAAATTTTCATCGTATCTCAGACGACATTTAATTACAATAAATTTGAATATATAGTTGCACTTTTCAAAAATAAAGGTTATAATGTTAATGTTGTTAATACTATATGCTCAGCAACAGAGGAACGTCAGCGTTCTGCACAAAAACTGGCCGCAGAAGTTGATGCTATGATTGTGATAGGAGGGAAGCACAGTTCCAATACGGCGAAGCTTTACGAGATTTGCAGTAAGGAATGTGCGCTAACCTATTATATACAGACACTGGATGACTTGCGTTTAGAAGAGTTACCTAAAGCTGTTCGACTGGTGGGTGTTACAGCGGGGGCTTCCACCCCAAACAAATTAATCGAGGAGGTTCAAAATTATGTCAGAATTAACTTTTGAACAAATGTTGGAAGATTCAATTAAGACAATACATTCAGGAGAGGTAGTCGAGGGTACAGTTATCGATGTCAAGTCAGACGAGATCGTTTTGAACATCGGTTATAAGTCAGATGGTATTCTCACCAAGAGTGAGTACACCAATGATTCCAGTGTTGATTTGAAGGCAACTGTAAACGTTGGCGACAAGATGGAAGTAAAAGTTCTTAAGGTGAATGACGGTGAGGGCCAGGTTGCTCTTACTTACAAGAGACTTGCTGCTGACAGAGGCAACAAGAGAATTGAAGATGCATTCAACAACAAGGAAGTTCTTAAGGCAACCGTTGCTCAGGTTCTTGACGGCGGCTTAAGCGTTGTTCTTGATGAAGTTCGCATCTTTATCCCTGCAAGCTTGATTTCAGACTCTTATGAGAGAGATCTTTCCAAGTATGCAGGTCAGGAGATTGAATTCGTAATCAGCGAGTACAATCCTAAGAGAAGAAGATATATCGGTGATCGCAGACAGCTTGTAGCTGCTAAGAAGGCTGAGCTTCAGAAGGAACTGTTCGAGAAGATTCACGAGGGTGATATTGTTGAAGGTACCGTTAAGAATGTTACCGACTTCGGTGCATTCATCGATCTCGGCGGTGCAGATGGTCTGCTTCATATTTCTGAGATGTCTTGGGGACGTGTTGAGCATCCCAAGAAGGTATTCAAGGTAGGGGCTCAGGTTAAGGTTCTCATCAAGGAAATCAAGGGCAGCAAGATTGCTCTGTCTCTGAAGTTTGATGATGCTAATCCTTGGAAGGACGCAGCTACCAAGTATGCAGTAGGCAATGTTGTTACCGGTAAGGTAGCAAGAATGACCGACTTCGGTGCATTTGTTGAGCTTGAGCCCGGCGTAGACGCTCTGCTTCATGTTTCTCAGATTTCTAAGGATCATGTTGAGAAGCCCGCAGATGTTCTTACAGCAGGTCAGGAAGTAACCGCTAAGGTTGTAGACTTCAACGAAGCTGACAAGAAGATCTCTCTGAGCATCAAGGCTATGTTCGCTCCCGAACCCGCTGCTGAGGTTGAAGGTGATGAAGTTGCAGTTGATATCAACGCAGTAATCGCTTCTCAGGATGCTGAATAATTAAAAAGTAAAAGCCCCTGCTATTTCGGCAGGGGCTTTCTTGTCGACAGAAAACTGTTTGAATCGGTATCCTTTGTGTTTATGAAGTAGTGCAAAATGCAGGGAATCTATCCGACAGGAGACAATTTGTGATAAGCAGAAAAAGGATCTGTATGATAGGATAATCATATAGATCCTTTTTGAATTTACATGTATGAAAATGGAGGGGTTCAATATGCAGAATATCGATTTCTCTCAGTGGAAATGGTTGAATGAAAGCAGCATCATCAATGAGAACGGTGAAATAGTTATTTATGCACCGGGACATACAGACTGGTTTAACAATCCAATCCCTGAAAACGGACAGTTATCGAAACCACAAAGCGATGCACCTTTTTATTATGTGGACGTAGAGGGTGATTTTTCCTTCTCCGTTAAAGTTACACCAAATCATAGAACGGTTTATGATGCCTGCGCCATTATGGTGATACAGGATGAATATGTGTGGGCAAAAGCAGCTTTTGAAAAGTCTGATTTCGGAACCTGTGCAGCGGTGTGCGTAGCCACAAATCAGATTTCAGATGATGCGAACGGCTGTAATATTGAACAGCCATATGTCTGGTTGAAGATATGCAGGGTTGGAGATGTTTTTTCCGCTCATTACTCTTTGGATGGAGTGACTTACAATATGGTGCGCCTGTTCCATTTGCCTGCAGAGAAATCAATAAAAGTAGGAATTGAAGCACAATGCCCTGCAGGAGAAGGCGGCATGCGTATGTTCAGTGATTTGAAACTGGAAAAAATTACTGTAAATAATTTACGGGCAGGAGAATAAGGAGGAAAATACTATGGCACAGAATGTATTTATTACCGGCGCAGGAAGAGACGGCGCTTTGGGCATTAACTTTGTAAAAAGATATCTGGAGCAGGGCGATATCGTATTTGCTACTGCAAGAAAAGAGTCAGAAGCTTTGAAAGCATTGCAGGCACAGTATCCTGAAACCTTGTATCCTGTTATGATTGATATCGGAAACAGCGAGTCGGTAGCTGAGGCTGTTGCATTTGTGGAGAGCAAAGTTCCTTGCATTGATTTGATTATTAACAATGCAGTAACCACATCCCCCGATTGCGGCAAGGAATTCATGGATACCAATCTGGATTTCATTGCAGCGGCAATTGATGTGGCTGCGGTTGGTCCGCTGCGTGTGATTCAGGCAATGATGCCCTTGCTTAAGAAGAGTAAGCAGGCTTTAATTGTAAATATTTCTTCCGAAGCCGGCAGTATCGGCAGATGCTACAGAACCAATATGGTAGACTATGGTATGGCAAAGGCTGCGCTGAATATGGGTACCATGATTATCAGAAATACCTTCAAGGATGAGCCCAATCTGAATATTATCTGTGTGCATCCCGGTTGGGTCAGAACCAATGCAGGCAATGCAAAGGCACCCTTGGAGCCCTATGATGTAGCAGAGACAATGAGACTGCTATTCGAAAAGAAGAGAGCAGATAAGGACGGAGATGTGTTCGTAACCTATGCGGGCGAATGTTATCCCTGGTAATTGAAAGATGAGCAAAAGAAAACCGGTTTTCGGAAGTTCCGAAAGCCGGTTTTTTGGAATTTAGAAGGTTGAAGCAATCATTGCAAGGATATGAGTGCTGTATTTGGAGAAGGCCTCGCGGTCTTTTTTTAGTTCATCCGTTAACTCAAAATACAACTGCTTGCTCTTGTAGTCGCGTTTAAAGAAGGGCTCGAATACCATTCCCCATTGAGGAAGATAATTGGATACCTTTCTGGTATAGCAGTTAGCGGCACTAGCGGGAATGCGGTAGTCCTTATCTACAAATCCCGAAACGGATTTATGTAAGGCTACATCCTCGGCGGGAAGATAGTAGTAATCCTTGTAGTTTGCGTAGAAGTATTTCAGTTCTTCCTCAACGATGGGGACGCGAACCACTGCGGCACTGCCTTCTCCGCGGAAGAAACAATTCTCAGCGGAAGCAATGACGGGCGTGGGCAAGGGAGTTTCAATCGCAACATTGATAATCAGTTCCTTGCGAGTGCTGCCGTTGACATCCTTGTAGTAGTTGGCCTGTACACGCTTTGCCTTTAAAGGCTGATTGAATAAGTCATCATATGCAAGAATCGGAACGATTTCCAACATGCCGCGAACATCGTCTGCATTGTGGAGCAGAAGCGTGCCGGCAGCCTCTTCTGTAGGCTCCTGCGTATATTTCGTGTACATTTCAATCAGTTCACCGCCGCTGTAAATATCCTCGCGGTGAATTCCCAGAAACTGCTCGATGGTTTTCTGACGACAGTTGGGAAGCTTCAAAAGGTACTTGTACGGAGAGATGCGGCGGAATAAGTCAACGCCCTCGAAGCGATCCAACTGGAAGGGAAGCTCCAGCTGCTCACATTTCTGATTGATAAAGGGAATATCGAAATTGTTGCCGTTGAAATGGATCAGGTGGGTAAAACTGCCGGAAAATTCAAAGAAAGCGGACAGAATATCTTTCTCCTCGGCAGGATGCTCCGCCATCCATTGTATAATGTGCCATTTATCTTCGCTGCAGTAGGCACAGCCAATCAGATAAAGATTGGAACTTCTGGCAGTGAAGCCTGTGGTTTCTATATCCAAAAACAAAATTTTATCTAAGGGAGCAAAGCGCTCTAAGGGGTATTTCGGTGAGAAATCCTCTATTTGTAATTCAGATACCTTCATTTGAAAACCAACCTTTCGTTAGCTTGGGTTCTCAAGGAACCTTTTATCTATCATATCATAAATCTGCGAATTTGATAACAGAAAATAATGAATTAAATGTAGTAATTTATTGAAAAAAATAGTATAGTAAAGGTGTTATGTCAGATAGAAATATCTTCCTGTCAGGAGGATGAAAGGGGGACATTTTATGGGAAAATTTACTTTTGTGGGCGGTATTCATCCCTATGATGGAAAAGACCTGTCCAAGAGTAAGCCTGTAGTGGAACTTTTACCCGGAAAAGAACTGGTTTATCCGTTGTCTCAGCACATCGGAGCTCCCGCTAAGGAAATTGTCAAGAAAGGTGACCGCGTGCTCGTGGGTACCAAGATTGCGGAGAGTGGCGGCTTTGTTTCCGCACCGATTTATGCTTCGGTGTCCGGAACGGTCAAGACCATCGAACCGAGAAGAGTTGTAACCGGTGAGAAAATAAACAGTATCGTCATTGAAAATGATGAACAATATGAGGAAGTTCCTTTCGAGACGAGAGAACAGATTGACGATCTTACTTGTGAGGATATTATTGCAATCATTCGCGAGGCCGGAATTGTCGGTATGGGAGGAGCGGGATTCCCTACACATGTAAAATTATCTCCCAAAGAACCGGATAAAATTGATTATGTAATTGCAAACTGTGCAGAATGTGAGCCCTATCTGACATCAGACTATCGTCGTATGATGGAAGAGCCTGAGAAACTGGTCGAGGGACTTCGCATTATTCTTCGACTATTCCCCAATGCAAAGGGTATTCTCGGTGTTGAGGACAATAAGCCGGACTGTATCGCTGTTTTGAAAAAACTCACGCAGGATGATCCGATGATTTCGGTAAAGGCTCTGAAGACCAAGTATCCTCAGGGCGGTGAGCGTCAGCTGATTTACGCGGTGACAAAACGGAAGATTAATTCCACAATGCTGCCTGCGGATGTGGGCTGTGTTGTGAACAATGTGGACACGATTGTTTCCGTATACCGTGCGGTAATGGAGGGCAGACCTCTGATGGAGCGAATCGTTACCGTTACAGGTGATGCCGTTGCCAATCCTCAGAATTTCAAGGTGCGAATCGGTACAAGCTACGAAGAAATCCTGGCAGCTGCCGGCGGATTCAAGGTCCAGCCGGAGAAGATAATCTGCGGCGGACCGATGATGGGCTTCGGAATGTTTGAACTGAATGTACCCAGTACCAAAACTTCAACTGCGTTGCTGGCACTTACCAAGGATGAGGTTTCTGCCATGAAACCCGGACCTTGTATCAATTGCGGTCGCTGTGTAGAGGTTTGCCCCGGAAGAGTCATTCCCAGCAGACTTGCGGATTTCGCGGAGCATTTTGACGAGCAGAGCTTTCTTGACAATCATGGCATGGAATGCTGTGAGTGCGGTTGCTGCAGCTTTATCTGTCCCGCTAAGAGACCGTTAACCCAGGAAATCAAATCCATGCGTAAGATACAGCTTGCGAAACGGAAGAAGTAAGCAACCTGTTTGAAGAAAGGGATGATTGAGTTATGAGTGAATTATTTCATGTGTCATCGAATCCGCATATTCGTTCGGCATCTACCACAAACGGTATTATGTTTCTGGTATGTCTGGCCCTGATGCCTGCAGCGGGTTTCGGTATTTATAATTTTGGCGCAAGAGCTGCACTTGTTATTCTGGTATGCGTGGGCAGTACGGTCCTGACAGAATTCCTGTACGGCTTACTTCGTAAGAAACAGACTGTGGCAGATTTGTCGGCAGTTGTCACCGGTCTGCTCCTGGCATTAAACCTTCCGGTCAGCATTCCGCTCTGGATGGGCGCTTTGGGCGGCGTATTTGCCATATTGGTAGTAAAGATGCTTTTCGGTGGATTGGGACAGAATTTCATGAATCCAGCGCTGGCAGGCAGATGTTTCCTTTTGATTTCTTTCCCTACCGCGATGACAAACTTTAACTGTGACAGTTACACCGGTGCAACTCCTTTGGCAGTGCTGAAGGCGGGAGAGCAGGTGAATGTGATGGATATGATTGTGGGTCATATTTCAGGAACCATCGGAGAGACCAGCATGATTGCGATTCTCGCAGGTGCGATTCTTCTGATATTGCTGGGAATCATTGATCTGCGTATTCCCGGATCCTATATTGTTTCCTTTGTTGTTTTCGTGGTCCTGTTCGGTGGGCACGGACTTGACCCTCATTACATATCAGCGCAGCTTGCAGGTGGCGGACTGATGCTGGGTGCTTTCTTTATGGCAACGGACTATGTGACAAGGCCTATCACGATTAAGGGACAGTATATTTTCGGTATTTTCCTTGGCATTATGACCGGTATCTTCAGATTGTTTGGTCCCGGTGCCGAGGGCGTAAGCTATGCTATTATCATTGGTAACCTTCTGGTACCTTTGATTGAAAAGATTTCCAAACCTGTAGCCTTTGGTTATGAGAGAGGAGGCAGGAAGAATGGATAAGAAAGAAGTTTCCGTAATGTTGAAGGAAGCGGGTATTCTGTTTGCAATCACATTGATTGCAGGCTTAATGCTTGGCTTTGTGCATGAACTGACCAAGGAACCGATTCGAATTCAAAATGAGAAGGCAATTCAGGAGGCCTGTCTTGCAGTGTTCCCGGGCAAAGAGAACATGAGCTTTGAAACCATTGAGGTTACACTTCCCGAGGAACTGACGAATGATTTCACGGTAGATTTTGTGACTGTTGGAACCGTATATAAAGCATCTGACAGCAACGGCTTTGCCGGCTATGTTGTTGAGGCAGTTTCCTCTAAGGGATACGGCGGTAATATCGATTTGTTCGTAGGCGTTGACAGTGACGGAAGAGTCGGAGGTGTTTCCATTCTGGAAATCAAGGAGACTGCCGGACTCGGTATGGAAGCGCCCAATGTGCTTACACCTCAGTTTGCAGGCAAAAAGGTTTCAGCATTTGCTTACACCAAAACCGGAGCAACTGCGGAAAATGAAGTGGATGCCATCAGCAGTGCGACCATTACCACAAAGGCTGTAACCAATGCGGTAAACGGAGGTCTGAAGACAGCACTCTATCTGTTGGAAGGAGGTGCTTCTCATGAGTAAAGTCAGTGAGAGACTGGTGAACGGTCTCGTAAAGGAGAACCCCACATTTGTTCTGATGCTGGGTATGTGTCCCACGCTGGCAGTTACTACTTCTGCCATAAACGGTCTGGGAATGGGACTTACCACAACAGTGGTTCTGACATTGAGCAATGCATTTATTTCCATGCTTCGTAAGGTGATTCCCAACAGAGTTCGTATTCCTGCATTTATTGTTATTATCGCATCCTTTGTAACCATGGTTCAGCTTCTGCTGCAGGCATATTTACCTGCCCTCAACAAATCATTGGGTGTGTATATTCCTCTGATTGTTGTAAACTGTATCATTCTGGGACGCGCGGAAAGCTACGCATATTCCAATCCGGTGATTCCATCCCTGTTTGACGGTCTTGGAATGGGACTTGGATTTTCATTCGCATTGACCTGCATCGGAGCAGTGAGAGAACTGCTGGGAGCAGGTAAGGTGTTTGATTTTGCGGTGATGCCGCCTTCCTATGAACCGATTCGGATTTTCGGTCAGGCACCCGGTGCATTCTTTGTACTGGCCTGTCTGGTTGCTCTTCAGAATTATATTAAGGACAGACGCAAGAAGGCCGGAAAGTCCTACGAAAAGATTGGCTCCGGCTGTACGGAAGACTGTATGAACTGTAATGAGAAGGGCTGCACCAAGCGCTTCTATGATGCGGAAGCCAAACCTGTCGAGCAGGAAATAAAGTCTGTTGAAAAAGATGATGATCTGGAGATTCTGGACTTGGAAAAGGAGGATAATTAAATGGAACAGGTAAAAGAATTACTGGTTATTTTAGTTAGCTCCTCATTGGTTTCCAATGTTGTCCTCAGTCAGTTTTTAGGCCTTTGCCCTTTCCTTGGTGTATCCAAGAAGGTTAAGACTGCAGGCGGCATGGGTGTTGCGGTTATCTTTGTTATCACGCTTGCCAGCGCAGTTGCAGGCGTGATCAATCGTTTTGTGCTGGTGAAATTTAATATTCAGTATCTGGATACCATCGTTTTTATTCTGGTTATTGCGGCGCTGGTACAGTTCGTAGAAATGTTTCTGAGAAAGGCTATGCCGTCTCTTTATGAGGCATTAGGTGTTTACCTCCCTCTGATTACCACAAACTGTGCGGTACTTGGTGTTGCAATCAACAATGAACAGGCAAATTACGGTATCCTGACCGGTATTGTAAACGGTTTTGCAACTGCTGTAGGATTTACGATTGCGATTGTAATCCTGGCAGGTATTCGTGAGAAGATTGAATACAATGATGTTCCGGAAGCCTTTAAAGGTATGCCTATCGTTCTGCTGACGGCAGGATTGATGGCAATTGCCTTTGTTGGATTTTCCGGCTTGCTGTAGAAAGGAGAGAGACCATGAATGCAACAGCGATTCTGATTGCAACACTGGTGGTTGGTGTTGTGGGTATTTTTGTGGGGCTTTTCCTTGGCGTGGCAGGAATCAAATTCAAGGTTCAGGTGGATGAGAAGGAAGAGGCTGTTCTGGCGGCACTCCCGGGCAATAACTGCGGTGGCTGCGGCTACGCCGGCTGTTCGGGTCTGGCTGCTGCGATTGCCAAAGGGGAAGCTCCCGTGAATGCCTGTCCTGTCGGCGGAGAAAAGGTCGGCAAGGAAATTGCTTCCATTATGGGAGTTGAAGCTGAAAGCAGTACTCGAATGGTTGCTTTTGTTGCCTGTCAGGGTGACTGTGATAAGGCACATGTAGATTATGATTATTACGGAATTGAGGATTGCCGTATGATGGGCTTTGTGCCCAACGGGGGTCCCAAATCCTGCAACAGCGGATGCCTGGGATACGGTACCTGTGCAAAAATATGTCCTTTTGATGCAATTCATGTTGTTGACGGTGTGGCAAAGGTGGACAAGGAAATCTGTAAGGCCTGCGGTAAATGTATTGCTGTCTGTCCGAAAAAACTGATTTCCCTGATTCCTTATGATTCAAAATATGTGGTTAGCTGCAGCTCCGTAGATAAGGGCCCCGTTACCATGAAGGCATGTCAGACAGGCTGTATCGGCTGCGGCATCTGCGTGAAGAATTGTCCGAATGCTGCGGTGTCCGTAACAGATTTTAATGCGACCATCGATCAGGATAAGTGCGTAGGCTGTGGTGTCTGCAAGGAAAAATGTCCGAAGAAAGCAATTTTACAGTTCTGATAGTTTCAGAGAAAAGAACAACCGGAATGGTTGTTCTTTTTTTTCTGTAAAAACATATAGTGAAGTAAACCCTACGCGGAGAAATGATGAAAAAGCTTTATACAATTTGGACAGCCGTGTTTGGCATTGCATTGTGTAATATTTTACTGTTCGGAAGAATCAGTACGAATCAGGAGAGAGTGCTTCGTATTTCTGCTTTGGAAACAAAATACAGTGTGGGACCGGAGAGTATTCTTTGTCTTAGTGCTCGAACAGGGGATAATGTTGGCAACAAGGAATTTCTGGTTCACGCGGTATCACAGGAGGATTTGCTTCATTCAGAATTGCTGACGACCATGACGGAGCAGGATATTTCCATTCTGGAGCGGATTGTGGAAGCCGAAGCCGGAGGAGAAGACCAGGACGGAAAACTGCTTGTTGCAAATGTGGTGCTGAATCGCGTGAGCAGTGAAGACTTTCCGGATACGGTGGAAGCGGTAGTGTTCCAGAAAAGCAAAGGAGTGACACAGTTTTCACCGGTGTCCGACGGCAGATACGACAGTGTGACTGTTTCGGAAGATACTGTGGAAGCAGTAAAGAGAGCCTTAGGCGGTGAGGATATTTCACAGGGAGCATTATATTTTGCGGCAAGAAAAATTGCGGACAAAACTGCGATGAAATGGTTTGATGAGCAGTTAACATATCTATTTGTGCACGGTGGACATGAATTTTTTAGATAATTTATTGTTGATATAAGGTGTTGATTGTGAGATAATAAACACATTATGGGATAATTGCATGCTCAGGTATGCAATCCGTGAAAAGTGGGGATTAAATGAGTAACAATCAATCATGGAATAACATAGGTGAAGAGATCAGAAGTGCCGTGCAGGAAGCTCTGCAGACCGGCGATTTCTCACAGCTCGGCAACCTTGGAAATACAGTGTCCGAACAGGTTAATTCGGCGATGAAAAACATCGGAAGAACCGTAAATGACGGTATTCAGATGAATCAGAACAGAACACAGCAGATGGCACAGCAGACCAGAGAGCGTCAGCGCATTCAGGCTCAGATTATGGCAGAACAGAGAAGAGTACGCATGGAGGCCATTCGTGCCAGAGCGCCTTTTAAACCCATCGGTCGCGTATCCAGTGTGCTGCTTAAAACATTTGGAGGAATCTGGACCGGTATCTTCGGTTTGTTTTCTTTGATCTTTTTCATTGACAGCTTTTATGACAGCTCTTCGATTGGATTTTTTGTATTTTTCTTTTTGCTGTTAGCCGGAGCAGTTGGATTAATAGCCGGCGGTATCAGCCAGAAGAGACTTCTGAAGAAAGCACAGAAATATTACAATATGGCAGGCAATAACCACTATATCAATGTGGACGAGCTTGCTGCTTATACCAATCAGTCCAGAAAGTCAGTATTAAAGGATCTGAAGAAGATTCTTTCAAAAGGCTTTTATCCGGAAGGACATCTGGATCGCCAGGAATCCTGCCTGATGCTGGACAATAAGATTTATAAAGAATATCTGGATATTGAAAAGCAGAGAATGGCAATCAGCCGTGAGCAGATTTTACAGGCTTCTCCGATGGGCGCTCCCGTAAAGCCTGCTGAAACACAGCAGCAGGAACAGCAGACTGTTTCCGAACTGGATGCCATGATTGCAGAAGGCCAGGAGTGTATTAAGAAACTTCGTTCCATGAACGATAATATCAGCGGAGAGGAAATTTCATCCAAATTGTTCCGCCTTGAAAATCTGTTGAAGGAGATTTTCGACAGACTTCGCGATTATCCCGAACAGCTGCCTCAGATGAAGAAGTTTATGAGCTATTATCTGCCCACAACTCTGAAGCTGGTAGCGGCTTACGAAAACTTCGACTCCATGAGTGAACAGGGTAAGGACATTCAGGATGCGAAGGCAGAGATTGAAAAGACCATTGATACAATCAATGATGCTTTTGTAGAGTTGTTAAATCGTATGGTTCGTGAGACTGCATACGATGTTACAACAGATGCGCAGGTATTACAGACAATGCTGGCGCAGGAAGGTCTTACAAAAAACAAGGAATTTGAAGCTCTTCAGTAGAAGAGAAAAAAACAAGTAGGAGGGTATTACAATGACTGATCTTGATGCATTATTGCAGGAGGCTCCCACACTTACATTCGAGCCCGCAATGGAAACCGCTGCACCCACTGTAGCAACCGACGAGCAGGTAAAGGAAACCGCAAAGGCTCAGATGGAGGTTGAACTGACTCCCGAAGAGCAGAAGATGGTAAATGACTTTGCTTCTCAGATTGATATTAAGAATTCCCAGATGGTTTTGCAGTACGGCGCAGGCTGCCAGAAGAAGATTGCTGATTTCTCTGAGGCTGCACTTGGAAATGTTCGTACCAAGGATATGGGTGAAGTTGGTGAGATGCTGACCAATGTTGTAACCGAACTGAAGTCTATCGAAGATCCCGAAGAGGAGAAGGGTGGTATCCTCGGCCTGTTCAAGAAGGGAACCAACAAGCTTGCTAACATGAAGATGAAGTATGACAAGGCTGAGGTAAATGTTGAGAGAATTTCCCAGGCTTTGGAAGCACATCAGATCACTTTGCTGAAGGATGTAGCAATGCTGGACAAGATGTACGAGCTGAACCAGAACTACTACAAGGAACTTTCCATGTACATCCTTGCAGGTAAGCAGAAACTGCAGGAAGCATATGATGTAGAACTGCCCAAGCTTCGTGCAAAGGCAGAGGCAAGCCAGCTTCCTGAGGATGTTCAGGCTGCTAAGGACTATGCTGAAATGTGCAATCGTTTCGAGAAGAAGATTCATGACCTGGAGCTGACCAGAATGGTATCTCTGCAGATGGCACCTCAGATTCGTCTGATTCAGAACAATGATACCGTAATGAGTGATAAGATTCAGTCTACTCTGGTAAACACCATTCCTCTTTGGAAGAGCCAGATGGTAATTGCAATCGGATTACAGCACAGCACAGACGCAGCAAAGGCACAGCATCAGGTAAGCGATATGACAAACGAATTGTTGAAGAAGAATGCAGAGACTCTGAAGGTTGCTACCATCGAGACCGCAAAGGAGAGCGAGAGAGGTATCATCGACATTGAGACTCTTTCCGCTACCAACCAGACACTTATCAGTACTCTGGATGAGGTAATGAAGATCCAGGATGAGGGTCGTGAGAAGAGAAAGAATGCAGAGGTTGAGCTTCGTAAGATTGAGGCAGAGATGCGTTCAAAACTCATGGAAATGACAACCAAAAAACCTCAGTAAGCAATTATTTTAGTGAAATAGACAATTGCTTAAAACACTTACTTAAGTTAATGTAGTAAAGTGTAAGGGTTTACAATGAAATTTACTTTGAAAGGTTAGGATTTACAAATGGAAGTGTTATACAACAGCACCAGAAGCAACGGTACTCCCGTTAAGGCTTCACAGGCTATTCTGAAGGGACTTTCCGATGACGGCGGACTTTTCGTGCCCGATCATATTCCCGCACTTGACAAGAGCCTGAAGGAACTCTCAGAAATGAATTATCGTGAGGTGGCTTACGAGGTTATGAAGCTGTTCCTCACCGATTTCACTGAGGAAGAGTTGAAGACCTGTATCGAAAGAGCTTATGACAAGAAGTTTGATACGGAAGTGATTGCTCCCTTGGTAGAGGCTGACGGCGCATATTACCTGGAATTGTTCCACGGTTCAACTATCGCGTTCAAGGATATGGCACTTTCCATCCTGCCTCATTTGATGATTACATCCGCTAGAAAGAACAATATCAAGAATGAAATCGTTATTCTGACCGCTACCTCCGGTGATACCGGAAAGGCTGCTTTGGCAGGCTTTGCAGAGGTAGAGGGAACCAGAATCATCGTTTTCTATCCTAAGAACGGTGTCAGCCCCATTCAGGAGAAGCAGATGGTTACCCAGAAGGGTGCAAATACCTTCGTAGTTGGTATTCACGGCAACTTTGATGACGCACAGACCGGCGTAAAGAAAATTTTCGGTGACAAGGAATTTGCAAAGGAATTGGATGAGAAGGGATTCCAGTTCTCCTCCGCAAACTCTATCAATATCGGACGTCTTGTTCCCCAGATTTGCTACTATGTTTACTCTTACGCAACCTTGCTGAAGGAAGGCAAGATTGAGGACGGAGAGAAGATTAATGTTGTAGTTCCTACCGGTAACTTCGGTAACATTCTTGCAGCATTCTATGCAAAGAATATGGGACTTCCCATCAATAAGCTGATCTGCGCTTCCAATGACAATAAGGTTCTCTACGACTTCTTTGAGACCGGTGTTTATGACCGCAACAGAGAGTTTGTATTGACCACATCACCTTCCATGGATATTTTGATTTCTTCTAACCTTGAGAGATTAATTTATCGTATTGCCGGCAATAATGCAGAGTGCAACAAGGAACTGATGCTCGCACTTTCCGGTCAGGGTAAGTATGAGATTACTGCTGATATGAAGAAGGAACTGGCTGATTTCTTCGGCGGCTTCTCTACCGAGGCAGAGACTGCAGCAGAGATCAAGAGACTGTACGAGTCCTGTGGTTATGTTCTGGATACTCATACCGCTGTTGCATCCGCTGTTTACAAGCAGTATGCAGAGAAGACCGGTGATGCAACCAAGACTGTTATTGCTTCTACAGCAAGCCCCTTCAAGTTCACCAGAAGTGTTATGAATGCTATCGATCCTAAGTATGATGCAATGGGAGATTTCGAACTGGTTGATGAACTTTCCAAGATTGCAAATGTAACCGTTCCTCAGGCAATCGAAGATATCCGTACCGCACTGGTTGTTCATGACAATCAGTGTGATGTGGATCAGATGAAGAATACCGTTAAGGGATTCCTCGGAATGTAAGGATTTTCTAATTATTTTAGAAATTAATATCTTTACGAAGGCACTTCATTATGCTAAAATATTGGCGAGTAAAAAATTAAAATTTACTATAAAAAAAGAGAGGTACAAACAAATGGCAAAAATTGATTTGAGCGTGTATGGTATTACCGGCACAACCGAGATCGTTTACAACCCTTCTTACGAGCAGCTGTTCGAGGAAGAGACCAAGGCTGGTCTTGAGGGTTACGAAGTAGGTCAGAACACCGAGCTTGATACCGTAAATGTAATGACCGGTGAGTTTACCGGACGTTCTCCTAAAGACAAGTACATTGTTATGGATGAGAACTCTAAGGACACCGTATGGTGGACAACCGAGGGCTACAAGAACGACAACCATCCCATGAGCGAGGAAGTTTGGGCTACCGTTAAGGATCTTGCAAAGAAAGAGCTTTCTAACAAGAGACTCTTCGTTGTAGATGCTTTCTGTGGTGCAAACGCTGATACTCGTATGGCAGTTCGTTTCATCGTTGAGGTTGCTTGGCAGGCTCACTTTGTAAAGAACATGTTCATCGTTCCTACCGAGGCTGAACTGGCTGAGTTCACTCCCGACTTCGTTGTTTACAACGCTTCTAAGGCAAAGGTTGACAACTACAAGGAGCTCGGACTTAACTCTGAGACTTGTGTAGCATTTAACATTACCAGCCGTGAGCAGGTTATCCTGAACACCTGGTACGGCGGTGAGATGAAGAAGGGTATGTTCTCTATGATGAACTACTACCTCCCTCTGACGGGCATCGCATCTATGCACTGCTCAGCTAACTGCGATATGGAAGGTAAGCACACAGCTATCTTCTTCGGACTTTCCGGAACAGGTAAGACCACACTTTCTACCGATCCTAAGAGACTCCTCATCGGTGATGATGAGCACGGTTGGGACGACAACGGCGTATTCAACTTCGAAGGTGGTTGCTACGCAAAGGTTATCGGCCTTGACAAGGAGTCTGAGCCTGATATCTTCAACGCAATCAGAAGAGATGCTCTTCTTGAGAATGTTACCGTAGATGCTGCAGGCAAGATTGATTTTGATGATAAGAGCGTTACCGAGAATACTCGTGTATCTTATCCTATTCAGCACATTGATAACATCCCTCCTAAGGTAAACGGCGTTTCTGCTGGTCCTGCAGCTGACAACGTAATCTTCCTTTCAGCTGATGCATTCGGTGTACTTCCTCCCGTTTCTATTCTGACTCCCGAGCAGACTCAGTACTACTTCCTGTCAGGATTTACTGCAAAGCTTGCAGGTACCGAGAGAGGCATTACCGAGCCTACACCTACCTTCTCAGCATGCTTCGGACAGGCTTTCCTTGAGCTTCATCCTACAAAGTACGGCGAGGAGCTGGTTAAGAAGATGGAAGCTAACGGCGCTAAGGCTTACCTTGTAAACACAGGTTGGAACGGCACCGGCAAGAGAATCACCATCAAGGATACCAGAGGTATCATCGATGCTATTCTGAACGGCGACATCAAGACTGCACCCACCAAGAAGATCCCTATGTTCAACTTCGAGGTTCCTACCGAGCTTCCCGGTGTTGATCCTAAGATCCTTGATCCCAGAGATACCTATGCTGATCCTTCTGTTTGGGAAGAGAAGGCTAAGGATCTTGCAGCAAGATTCCAGAAGAATTTCGTTAAGTACACAACAAATGAGGCTGGTAAGGCACTTGTTTCCGCAGGTCCTCAGTAATTGTAAACTTGCATGAAAATTTGGCGGCGGACTTTAGTCCGTCGCCTTTTTATTGAAAGGATAGTGTTTATGACAATTCAAGAAATGCTGCAGCATGTAGATCATACCCAGTTGAAAGCATTTGCAACCTGGGAAGATATTGTAAAGCTTTGTGATGAGGCAGTAGAGTTTCAGACCGCCAGTGTCTGTGTTCCGCCCAGCTATATTTCCCGTATTCATGAAACCTACGGAGACAAAGTAAATATCTGTACCGTAGTAGGCTTCCCTCTTGGCTACAGTGTAACCGAGGCAAAGGTAGCTGAGGTAAAGAAGGCCTTAGAGGATGGCTGTAATGAAATTGATATGGTTGTGAATATTTCAGACGTGAAGAATCATCGTTACGCAGAAGTAGAGCAGGAAATTAAGGCACTGAAAGAAACCTGCGGCACCCATATTCTGAAGGTAATCATTGAGACCTGTTATCTGACAGAGGAAGAGAAGATTGCCATGTGCAAGGCTGTTACCAACGCGGGTGCAGACTACATCAAGACTTCAACCGGTTTTGGTACGGATGGTGCAACCAGGGAAGATATTGAGCTGTTTAAGGCTCATATTGGACCGAATGTAAAGATGAAAGCGGCAGGCGGTGTTTCCACACTGGATGATCTGAAGATGTTTTTAGACCTTGGATGTGATCGTATCGGTACCTCCAGAGCCATCGGCCTTTGCAAAGGAATTGCATTGGAAGGAACCTACTAATCTTAAGCAGGTGAATTGATTCATTTTGTGGAGAGGGCATTTTTGCTTGTAAACCGCATAGAGTTACTGTATAATGAAACTAACCTGAGATGCACGATAACTCTTGTTCATTTTTGAACCTACATTTACTTTAAACGGGACTCCTATATTGTCAGTTGGCTGTCAGGCCCTCACTCTTATGAGGATCGGAAGGGAAGATTAAAGACTGGTTGCGGTAACCCACCTAGCATTGCTAGGAGTCAAAAGACAAGAGGCGGCATTTTGGGCAATCATACAAAAGATAAAGAGCGTGGCTGTATGCCACGCTTTTTTTGGAAAGGAGGAGGCAATTGAAGGAATTGGTTTTGCGATGGAAGGATTATTCCATGGAATTAAAGCGAAGAAATATGAGTGCACATTCGGCGAGCATTGCCTTTTTCTTTTTCCTTTCCATAGTGCCGATGCTGATTCTGATCTGTACCATTTTGCCTCACACACCTTTGACGGAGAATGACCTGGAAAAGGCATTTGCACAGTTTGTGCCGACCATGGTGCTTCCGATGGTACAGGGTGTGATTACGGAAGTGTACAGCCAGTCATCGGGAATTATGCCTATTGCGATTATCGCCATTCTCTGGTCGAGTTCGAAAGGCGTCATGGCGCTGATGCGAGGCCTGAATGCCATGAATGCAGTGGAAGAGAAGCGAAATTTTTTTGCGGTAAAGGCAATCGCCAGTATTTACACAATCATTATGCTGCTTGTACTGATTATTTCCCTGCTGGTAAATGTATTCGGTACGCATCTGGTGGACCTGATTTTATATCGTTTTCCGGGACTGCATGAGTTTATTTCTTTCCTGATGAATTTCAGATTTGTTGTCATCTGGTTTGTTTTTACACTCCTTTTTGCAATGATTTTCACCTATATGCCGGACAGAAAAGGAAAATTCAGGGATCAGCTGCCGGGTGCAGTGTTTGCAGCTATTGGTTGGAATGTGTATTCCTGGGCATTTTCCCTGTATCTCACCTATTGGAACGGATATGGTATTTATGGTAGTCTTGCCATTATTATCATCGTGCTGCTTTGGATGTATTTCTGTATGTATATCACATTATTTGGCGCCTTTTTAAATTTTTATCGGGGGAAAGAACTGGCAAACTCTTGACAACCCCCAAAAAAAGTGTAAACTAACTCTAGATGAAAGACTATGAAGGTGCACAGTAGATGTCTGTTTTCCATCAGAGAGAGAAAATCACCGGCTGAAAGTTTTCTCGGGTTCAGATAGATATTCGAAATTCCCACCGGAGTTGCCAAAGTGAACGGTTCTGTAGCTTTGGACGGTTGGCGCTCGTTACGCGTTTTGAGAGCTCTGCTTGCAGAGAATTTGGGTGGTACCGCGGAAAGTGATTCGTCCCATGCATTTATATGATGCATGGGATTTTTTATTGCAGAAATTCCCGTGCAATTGATTAAACGGAGGTAGAAGGAATGAATGAAAGATTAGCAGCTATCAAACAGGAAATCCTGGATGGCATCGAGAAGCACGCTGATTCCAGAGCAGCGGCTTTCGAACTGAGAAAACAGTTCTTGGATTCCAAGACCGGCGTAATCGGCCAGTTAATGAAGGAAATGAAGAACATTGCTCCCGAAGAAAGAGCAAACTTCGGTAAGAGTGTTAATGAATTGAAGGAATGGGCAACCAAGAGCTTTGTAGAGCTTGATGAGAAGATGAAGGCTATCGAGCTGGAGCGTCGTTATGAGAAGGAAAAAATCGATGTAACCATGCCCGCTGCAGAAATGCAGACAGGTAACCTGCATCCTATCACCCAGATGAAGAACCAGATTATCGATGTTTTTGCAGGTATGGGATTCGAGGTATTCGAAAACAAGGAAATCGAGAACGATTACTATAACTTTACCGCACTTAACACTCCTAAGGATCATCCCGCAAGAGATATGCAGGATACCTTCTATCTGTCACCTGAGTATCTGCTTGCAACACAGACTTCAGCAGCACAGATTCATACCATGGAGTCAAAGAAGCCCCCTATCAAGATTCTTTGCCCCGGTAAGGTATTCCGTTCCGATGATGATGCAACCCATTCACCTATGTTCCATCAGATGGAGGGCCTTGTTGTTGACAAGAAGATTACCCTTTGCGACTTAAAGGGT
Organism: Acetatifactor sp.; assembly: GCA_045597705.1. Taxonomy (GTDB): domain Bacteria; phylum Bacillota; class Clostridia; order Lachnospirales; family Lachnospiraceae; genus Acetatifactor. Next base: position 10,242 of record JAZLKR010000003.1, on the reverse strand, counting down.
ATGCTGGATATGTTCGTACAGAAGATTTACGGTGACGGCACAACCACAAGACTTCGTCCTTCTTACTTCCCCTTCACAGAGCCTTCTGTTGAGGTTGATGTAAGCTGCTTCGAGTGCGGCGGTAAGGGCTGTAAGCTTTGTAAGGGTACCGGCTGGATTGAAATCCTTGGTGCAGGTATCGTAAATAAGAAGGTTCTTGAGAACTGCGGTATTGATTCTGAACAGTACAGCGGTCTTGCATTTGGTATCGGACTTGAGCGTGCAACCATGCTGAAGTATGGAATCAATAATATCAAGCTGCTGTTTGAATCAGACATTCGTGTGTTAGACCAGATTGATGACAACTAAGTTGTGGAATTGAATGGAGGAAAGCTATGTTAGTACCGTTGAGTTGGTTGAAAGAATATGTAGATATTAAGGTTTCTCCCCAGGAACTGGAGAAGAAGTTGTTCTCCTGCGGTTTCGAGGTTGAGGAGCTGATTGAAGTTGGTAAGGATGTAACCAAGGTTGTTGTAGGTCTTGTTGAAGAGTGTGAGGGTATTCCCGAGACTCATCTTCATGTCTGCAAGGTAAATGCAGGCGAGTACGGCACCTTCCAGATCTGCTGTGGTGCAGATAATGTTTGTGCAGGCGGAAAGTTCCCTGTCGCACTTGTCGGCGCTACCGTTTATGCTACCGCTAAGGATCACAAGACCGTTGAAGGTGTTATGACCATCAAGAAGGGCAAGCTTCGCGGCTATGAGTCAGAGGGTATGCTTTGTTCAGGTGTTGAAATCGGTGTCAGCGAGGATATGTATCCCGGCGCAGGTTACAACGGACTGCTCGTTCTCCCTGAGGACGCTGTACCCGGTACCGATGTAAAGGAAATCGTTGGTCTGAACGACTATATTTATGATGTTTCCATTACAGCAAACAGACCTGATTGCCAGAGCATCTTAGGTCTGGCAAGAGAGGTTGCAGCAGTTCTCGGCGAGGAACTGAAGGAGCCCAGCTATGAGTATCATGCAACCGATGTTGTTAAGGAAGGCTTCACCGTGACTGTTGATGCACAGGACATCTGCCCCAGATACATCGGACATTATGTATATGATGTAAAGATGGGTGAATCACCTCTCTGGATGAAGAGAAGACTTGCTTTGGTGGGTCAGAGCTCCATCTCCAATATCGTTGATATTACCAACTATGTAATGCTTGAAATGGGTCAGCCCATGCATGCATTCGACTGCGACTTCTTAGAGGCAAATGCCATCAATGTAAGACGCGCAGCTGAGGGCGAGAAGATTGTTACTCTGGATGAGAATGAGTACACATTAAACCCCAACAACCTGGTAATCTGCGACGGCAAGAAGCCTGTTGCACTTGCAGGTGTTATGGGTGGTCTGAATTCCGAAATCAGAGATACCACCACAGAGGTTATGTTCGAGTCTGCAAAGTTCGCAAGAGACAATATCCGTAAGACCTCCCGTGCACTTGGTAAGAGAACCGATGCAAGTGCGAAGTATGAGAAGGGTGTTGATGAGTATGCAACAGTATATGCATGCAAGCGTGCACTGCATCTGGTAGAAGAGCTTGGCTGCGGTAAGGTTTCTTCCACTCATGTGGATGTAAATGTTGGTAACTCCATTGAGCCTAAGGAGATGAAGGTAAGCATCAAGAAGGTGAATGATGTTCTTGGTATTACCGTTCCCGATGAGGATATTATTCGTATCATGAAGAATCTGAACTTTGCTCCCGCAATCAACGGCGATGAGCTGACTCTTCAGATTCCCGCATACAGAGAGGATATGGAGAATTATCCCGATGTTGCAGAGGAAGTAATCCGTATGTACGGTTATGAGCATGTGGTTCCTACCTTCATGCCCGATGCATTGGTTACTCAGGGCGGTTTGAACCGTAAGCAGCAGAAGGAACTGAAGTTAAAGAAGGCACTTTGCTCCGTTGGTGCATATGAGTGCATTCATTACTCCTTCTTCTCACCTGCTGATCTAGATATGCTTCGTTTGCCCGAGGATGCTCCTGAGAGAACTGCAATTCGCATCCTGAATCCTATCAATGAGGATCTCTCACTGATGAGAACTACACTTGCAGCTTCCATGCTGAATGCAGTTGCAAGAAACCAGAAGAAGGGTAATCTTTCCGGCAGACTTTACGAAATCGGAAGCCTGTTCATTCCTAAGTCTCTGCCTCTGACCGATTATCCCGATGAGAGACAGACTCTGAGCATCGGTATCTTCGGCGAGCAGGAAAGCTTCTACACCCTGAAGGGAATGGCTGAGAAGGTAGCAGAAACTCTCTACACCCAGTTCGAGTACACTGCTGCAAAGAAGACCTTCCTCCATCCTTATCAGACCGCTGAAATCACCTGCTGCGGTGAAGTAATCGGTTACATGGGTAAGGTTGCTTACGAGGTAGCAGAGCAGCTGGATCTTCGTACCGCTGCATACTATCTGGAAATCGATCTGAAGAAGCTCGGCGAGCTGAACACCGGCAAGGCAAGCTTCCAGCCTCTTTCCAAGTTCCCTGAGGAGACCAGAGACCTGGCACTCGTTATGAATAAGGAAATCACCTGCGGTGAGGTTGAGTCTGTGATTGCTAAGTCCTGCAATTTCATCAAGGATATCAAGCTCTTCGATGTATATGAAGGCGGTCAGATTCCTGCAGATAAGAGAAGTATGGCATTCTCCATCAAGTTCGTTCCCGGCGAGGAAGCATTTGAGGGTGATGCAGTAGATAAGTTCATCAAGAAGATTCTGAAGAACCTGAAGTTCCATCTGGATATCGACCTGAGAAGCTAATCGAATTATTTGCTGAAATACTTATAATGGTGTATAATAGACTTTAGTGTGGTCTGCATTGCAGACATGGCCTAAAGTCTATTATTTTGCATAAAGGAAGGAAATTGTTATGTCAAAGAAAAATGCATGGGAAACCTACGACAAAACAAGTTTAAAGAAATTGGAGAAGCTGAACGCCGAGTACAGAGAGTTCCTGGACAACGGTAAAACCGAGCGTGAGTGTATCGATGAAATTGTAAATACCATCGAAGCAGCAGGCTATGTTGAACTGGAAACAGCAATTAAGGAAGGCAAGCAGCTTTCTGTGGGTGATAAGGTATACAGTGTCTGGATGAATAAGTCCATTGCTATGTTCCAGCTTGGCAAGCAGCCCCTTGAGAACGGTATGAATATTCTTGGCGCTCATATTGACAGCCCCAGAATTGATGTAAAGCAGAACCCTCTGTATGAGAGCGATACCTTTGCTTATCTGGATACTCATTATTACGGCGGTGTGAAGAAGTATCAGTGGGTAACCATTCCTCTTGCCATTCACGGTGTAGTTGCAAAGAAGGATGGCACCATCGTTGAACTGAATATCGGTGAGAATGATGACGATCCCGTATTCTTCATTTCCGACCTGCTGATTCACCTGGCACAGGATCAGATGAGTAAGTCTGCCGCAAAGGTAATCGAAGGTGAAGCACTTGATCTGATTATCGGTTCCAAGCCTATTGTTCTGGGCAAGGAAGAGAAGGAGACCGATGAGGGCAAGGCTAAGGCTAAGAACGCCGTGAAATCCGGTGTCCTGGATATTCTGAAGGAAACCTATGATATTGAAGAGGATGATTTCCTCTCAGCTGAACTTGAAATTGTTCCCGCAGGCAAGGCAAGAGAAGCAGGCTTCGACAGAAGCATGATTCTCGGTTATGGTCAGGATGACAGAGTCTGCGCATTTACTTCCATGAAGGCAATGCTGGATGTGAAGAAGACAGATCGTACCATCTGCTGTATCCTGGTTGATAAGGAAGAGATCGGTTCTGTAGGTGCAACCGGTATGCAGTCCAGATTCTTTGAGAATGCTGTTGCTGAACTCATGAATCTCTGCGGTGATTACAGCGAACTGAAGTTGAGAAGATGTCTTGCACACAGCTGCATGCTTTCCTCTGATGTAAGTGCTGCATTTGATCCTACTTATGCTGCTGCATTTGAATTGAAGAACGCTGCAACCATGGGTTCAGGTATGGTATTCAACAAGTTTACCGGTGCAAGAGGTAAGTCCGGCTCCAACGATGCAAACGCAGAATATATGGCACATATCCGCAAGATCATGGATGATTCCAAGATTTGCTATCAGACAGCTGAACTCGGCAAGGTTGATGTTGGCGGCGGCGGAACCATCGCTTATATTCTTGCTTTGTACGGCATGAATGTTATCGACAGCGGTGTTGCAGTGCTGAACATGCATGCACCCTGGGAGGCAACCAGCAAGGCTGATATTTATGAGACCTATAAGGGATACATCGCATTTGTAGAAGGAGCAACCCTCTAAGATGGAATTATTAAAGTCCGATTATTATTTTGATTTACCTGAAGAATTGATTGCACAGGATCCGCTGGAGGACAGAAGCTCCTCCAGACTTCTGTGCCTGAATAAGGAAACCGGTGAGTATTCTCATCATGTGTTCCGAGAGATTACAGATTTTCTGAGAGAAGGGGACTGCCTCGTGCTCAATAACACAAAGGTAATTCCTGCAAGACTCCTGGGAGAGAGAGAAGGAACCGGTGCTCATGTGGAGGTGCTTTTGTTAAAGCGCCACGAGGGCGATGTGTGGGAAACGCTTGTAAAACCCGGCAAGAAATGTAAGCCCGGAACAAGATTGGTATTTGGCGGCGGATTACTGAAGGCGGAAGTGCTGGAGACGGTAGAAGAGGGCAATCGTCTGATTCACTTTGAGTATGAGGGAATCTGGGAAGAGGTTTTGGACAAGTTAGGAGAGATGCCCCTGCCTCCTTACATTACACATAAGCTTCAGGACAAGAACCGTTATCAGACGGTCTATGCGAAGTACGAGGGAAGTGCGGCCGCACCCACCGCAGGACTTCATTTTACAAGGGAATTATTGGAGCAGATTGAGTAGAAGGGTGTAAAGATTGTTTATGTTACCCTGCATGTAGGCCTGGGAACCTTCCGACCTGTGAAGGAAGAGAATCTGTTAAACCATCATATGCATTCCGAATATTATCAGGTTTCCGAGGAGGCTGCAGCCACCATCAACGCAACAAAGCAGGCCGGCGGAAGAGTCATCTGTGTGGGAACCACCAGCTGCAGAACCATTGAGAGCGCTGCGGATGAGAATGGCAATGTGATTGCAGGAAGTGATAATACCGAGATTTTTATTTATCCCGGATACAGGTTCAAGGTTCTGGATTGTCTGATTACCAATTTCCATTTGCCGGAATCTACGCTGGTTATGCTGGTCAGCGCATTGGCGGGAAGAGAGCATGTGCTGAACGCATATCAGGCAGCCATTGAGGAGCGATATCGTTTCTTCAGCTTCGGCGATGCTATGTTTATTTCTTAAGGAATTCATTATGACGAAAAAGATTTTGGTATCTATAACGGCGGTCATTCTCTTGATCGCCGTATATTGTATGATATTTGGCTTCTCCGCGGAGACAGGAGAGGAATCGGGTTCCAGGAGCGGGATGATATCCCGCGTTTGTGTGGAGACGATTAATAAGGTATTTGCCCGCGGCTGGTCAGAACAGGAAATTGAGCTGAAAAGCGAATGGATAGAGACACCAATCCGAAAACTGGCACATTTTACAGAGTACGGCATCACGGCTGTTTTGATTTATATTCTGGTATGCCAATGGACGGAACCGAAGAGAAAAGTATTACTGTTCATTGTTCTTTGGATTTTTCTTACTGCAGCTTCGGATGAAATTCATCAGCTGTTTGTGGCTGACAGAGACGGTAATCTGAGAGATGTCATCATAGATGCGATAGGCGGTATTTTCTGGTTGTATCTTAGTACTGTTATGAGAAAGAGATTGATAAGGAAAAAATAAAACTCCGATTTGGCTTTGCAGCTAAAATCGGAGTTTTTCTTTATTTCTTTCTGTGAACTTCAAAGTTTACACTGGTCAGCAGGTTGATTGCCTGCTCCATGGAAACCTCGTCGTAAACCTCGATGCGAAGAACACCGTCCTCGCTTTCACGGTTATGGGAAATGCCGATGTTCTTAATACTGATATTATTCAGCGCAAGAAGAGTAGCGATATGTGCCAGAGCACCAGCCTTATCGGCAATGTCAACATTGAAGCTGTATGACTTTTTAATGGGACCGCTGGACGCATTAATGAAGGAATCTCTGTAAATTCTGGCCTGGTCGAACAGCTGATAAAGAGGATCGCTTTCTCTTTCCGCAAGTTCGCTTCGAATCTGATTCAGGGAAGCAATGTAATCATCCAGAAGTTTCATGATATTTTCCGTGTTGGTCATACAAATCTGCTGCCACATCACTGCGGAGGAGGAAGCAATACGGGTAATATCTTTAAAACCGCCGGCAGCAACCATTTTCATAATACCGTCGTCGTAATCGCTGTCGCGTACAAGATTTACAAGAGAAGCGGCGATAACATGAGGCAGATGACTGACTGCTGCGGTAACATAGTCATGTTTTTTGTAGTCCAGAATAATGGGAAGCGCATTCATGCCAAGGACCAGTTCCTTGTAAGCCGCTAACATTTCCTCGGAAGCGACGGGAGTGGGAGTAAGAATATAATATGCATTTTCCAGAAGTTTAGCCTTGGAGTTGACATAGCCGGTTCGCTCACTGCCTGCCATGGGATGACCGCCGATAAAGTTTGCCTCCAGATTGGCTGCCTGAATCGCTTCGTGGATGGTAGATTTTACGCTGCCGACATCTGTCAGGAGACAATTTTCACGCATATGCTGCTTGATGGAAAGAAGATTTTCATCATTTTTCTGTACCGGAGCACATAAGAAGATAATATCACATTCGCGGAAGGACTCATCGATATCGTAAGCGATGGTATCAACGATACCGTCCTGATAAGCCTGCTGCAGAGTGCTGAGGTTAATGTCATAGGCTATTATTTTGATCTGGCGGGAATATTCCTTGATTGCTTTCGCAATGGAACCACCGATTAATCCCAGACCGATAAAACCACAAGTGTTTATTTTCATAGAAATTTCCATGCCTTTCCATAGATAATCTATGGTTTACACTATAACACTTTAGTGTGTGAAAGACAAGGGAATTATCTATTTGCAGTGAATATTAAAAATATTTACAAATATTACAACAATTGCTTGTAAATTGCTATAGAATTTAGTAAAATACACATATGGGGCATAGAGAAGTCACTAAATGATTCGTCATAATGTCTATATAACTGTATAAATGGAGGAAAGTACTATGAAAGTTTACACAACTGACAAAATTCGTAACGTAGTTCTCTTGGGTCATGGCGGAAGCGGCAAGACCAGCTTGGTAGAATCCATGGCTTATTTATCCGGTATTACATCCAGACTTGGCAAGATTACTGACGGCAATACCATCAGTGATTTCGGCAAGGAAGAGCAGAAGAGACAGTTCTCAATCAATACCTCCGTTGTTCCTATTGAGTGGGACGGTTATAAGATTAATATTATTGATACTCCCGGTTATTTCGATTTCGTAGGTGAAGTGGAAGAGGCTATCAGCGCTGCAGGTGCTGCTATTATCGTTGTCAACGGTAAGGCAGGTATCGAGGTTGGTACCCTGAAGGCCTGGGAGCTTTGTGAAAAATATAAATTGCCCAGAATCGTGTATGTTTCCAATATGGATGTGGACAATGCTTCCTTCCGTCAGGTTGTAGAGGATATGACCGCTTCCTACGGCAAGAAGATGGCACCCTTTAACCTTCCTATCCGTGAGAATGAGAAGTTTGTAGGTTATGTAAATGTTATTTCTGAGCAGGGTAATCGTTGGCAGGGCAAGGAAGTTGTTCCCTGTGAGGTTCCCGAGTACAACAAGGCGAATCTTGCAAGCTTCAGAGATACTTTGATGGAGACCGTTGCTGAGACAAGTGAAGAGATGATGGAAAGATACTTCGGAGGAGAGACCTTCTCAGAAGCCGAAATCAGAGCAGCACTTCGTACCAATGTTATGGACTGCAGCATTTTCCCCATGACCATGGGTTCCAATGTCCTCTGCCAGGGCGTTTACACCTTGCTGGATGATATTATCAAATACTTCCCCAGCCCTGAAAACAGAAGCTGTGCAGGTATCGATATGAAGACCAGTGAGATTTATCATGCAGATTATGATTTCTCCAAGGCTAAGAGTGCTTACATCTGGAAGACCATCGTTGATCCCTTCATCGGCAAATATTCTTTGATTAAGGTTAACTCCGGTGTTTTGAAGACAGATGACATAATCTACAATGTAGATAAGGACATTGAAGAGAAGATTGGTAAGCTCTATGTTTTGCAGGGCAATAAGCCCATCGAAGTTCCCGAGCTTCACGCAGGTGACCTTGGTGCGTTGGCTAAGCTCACTGCAGCAAGAACCGGCAACAGTCTTTCCACTAAGGCTAAGACCATCAAGTTCGGTAAGTTTGAAATTTCAACTCCTTACACCTACATGAGATATAAGCCTAAGAACAAGGCTGATGTAGATAAGATTTCTCAGGCATTGCAGAAGATTGGTCATGAGGATCTTACCATGAAGGTTGTTAATGACGCCGAGAATCATCAGACTCTTATTTATGGTATGGGCGATCAGCACCTTGAGATTATTGTCAGCAGACTGCTGAATGAGTACAAGGTAGAGGTAGAACTTTCTACTCCTAAGGTTGCTTACAGAGAGACAATCCGCAAGACCAGCGATGTGGAATACAAATATAAGAAGCAGTCCGGCGGACATGGCCAGTACGGACATGTTAAGATGCGCTTCAGCCAGGCAGATGATCTGGAACAGCCTTATGTATTTGAACAGGAGGTTGTCGGCGGTGCCGTTCCCAAGAACTTTTTCCCTGCAGTGGAGAAGGGACTTCAGGATTCCGTGCAGAGAGGACCTTTGGCAGCTTATCCCGTAGTTGGTGTCAAGGCAGTGCTTTACGATGGTTCTTATCATCCCGTTGACTCTTCCGAGCAGGCATTCAAGATGGCAACCATTCAGGCCTTTAAGAAGGGCTTCATGGAAGCAACACCTATTCTGCTTGAGCCTATCGCTAATCTGAAGGTTACCATCCCCGATTCTTACACCGGTGATATTATGGGTGACCTGAACAAGAGAAGAGGCCGTGTACTCGGAATGACTCCCGTAGCCGGCGGTAAGCAGATTGTAGAAGCTGATATTCCCATGAGCTGTCTGTTCGGATATTGTACCGACCTTCGTTCCATGACCGGTGGCCGCGGCGATTATTCTTATGAATTCGTTCGGTATGAGCAGGCTCCCTCCGATGTTCAGCAGAAGGAAGTTGCAGCAAGAGCAGCCAAGGTTGCAGAGAATAACATGGAAGAATAGTAACGCTTGACATCACGATGTAAAGAGATTAGAATAAACACTAGTTTATTTGAATACTTAAGCGTTGATGAGGAGTATTAAGAACCGATATCACTTTCAGAGAGTCGCCGGTTGGTGTGAGGCGATAGTGAAAGTTCCCAACTCGCCTCGGAGTTCCGGTTGTGAAGCATATGTGTGTAGCAGTCGGCGGTTCACCCCGTTATCGGTTTTAAGCGCATGCGCAAGCATGAAGTAGAGTGGTACCACGGAACAAAGCCCTTTCGTCTCTATACAAGACGAAAGGGCTTAATTTTTTATTTGGAGGAATCATACAATGGCTAATCTTTACAACCACCACGAAGTGGAAGCAAAATGGCAGGCAATTTGGGATGATGAGAAGGCATTCGCTACATCCAACGATTATACCAAGCCCCAATATTACTGTCTGGTTGAGTTCCCCTATCCTTCAGGACAGGGTCTTCATGTAGGTCATCCCAGACCTTATACCGCACTTGATATCGTAGCTAGAAAGAGAAGAATGCAGGGCTACAATGTACTGTATCCCATGGGATGGGATGCATTCGGTCTTCCTACCGAGAACTATGCAATCAAGAATCATATTCATCCTAAGATTGTTACCAAGAACAATGTGGCAAGATTTAAGAATCAGCTTCATTCTTTAGGTTATTCCTTCGACTGGGACAGAGAAATCAATACCACTGATGTTGATTACTATAAGTGGACCCAGTGGATTTTCTTAAAGCTTTTCAACGCAGGTCTCGCTTATAAGTCAGAGATGCCCATCAACTGGTGTACCTCTTGTAAGGTTGGTCTTGCAAATGAAGAGGTTGTTAACGGCGTATGTGAGCGTTGCGGTTCCGAAGTTGTACGTAAGGTTAAGAGCCAGTGGATGTTAAAGATTACGGAGTACGCAGATAAGTTGATCC
>JAZLKR010000002.1:0-27142 GCA_045597705.1 Acetatifactor sp. | reverse complement strand
CATCGCATTTGCTTGCTGTGGTTGCCTCCTTGGTCATGCTATTGATAAGAAAAATAGTGATAAGGATGAGTAGCAAACTCTGGCTTGGGGGGACTGTCTGGCGGTGAGGTGCTGCCGATGAGACAAAATTGACGAACATCACTTTTGATACCACCTGTGCGGTGGTAATATCTCGTTTTCGCAGCATTTTTGATACTGGAAATGGAAACCTTAAATATGGTACTGAATGACAGCCTTAACCGGGCTGTCATTTTTGTAAATGCCACTGTACCAATATCGCGATATTGTCGGTAAAAAGGGTATATATTCGTCATAATACATAGTAGAATAATACAAAATACGGGATTATTGCGTTTGCGCCCCCAAATATTCATTTAGAACGAAACAAAAAGGACATAACTCAGAGTTATACTTATTCTGTAAATATTATCATGCTGGAGGATAAATGAAAAAATATTTTATTATTCTAATGTGTTTTGCGCTTACACTGTTAATGTGTGCCTGTTCATCTGAAAAACTGTCCCTTTCTGACCAAATGAATGCTTATGAAAGAATAGAATGTTCGATTGCTAAAGAGTACTCAGATACCACTATTCATGTATTAGATAGCACAGCGAGTAAGTGCCTGTATATTGAATCAAAGTTTGAATATGAAGACGGTAATCCCAAATTTGTTGTAATGGATATTTTCGAATTCGATTACAATACCGGAAAATCTTGTAAATTGAACTTAGACAGTAAGGAGAAAGATTATTCATTCTTCTACACAACAGATGATAGTTTAATAGCTATCGACATGGAACAGAATATATATGTCTTTGATTCACAAGGGCAAGTTGCCTTGAAAACAAATTTGATGGAATTGAACTTTGGAAATCAGGTTTCGGATAAATGCAGGATCAATGCATATTATGGAGTAAAGGGCGACGATACATATATTTATGTGAATGGGGTAAACAATGACAATCAAGGGGTAGTGCTGGTGCTGGATAGAAAACTGGTTGGAAGGAATGCATTTCTTTCGGATGCCGGGTGGACTCTTCTGGTTGTAAAAGAGAATCAGATTGGTTTTGTAGATAATAAAGATAATCATATATATATGTTCAATGAAAATAACAATTCCATTATTGACGCGGGAAAGACTGCAGAAGGAGTGATTAATGAATCTACTACTGCAGGCTTGGTTCGAGGCAATGCCGAATATGATTATTTTTATTATACGAGGGGGAATCGAAATCAGGAAAGTGGTGCTGCAGAAGATTTTCTGGTTGGGATTGCCGGTCAAAATAAGGTTAAGCTGTGCGATTTTTCAACAATGGGAATTGACAATTTGTACATAGAACAGATTGTCTCTGATCAGCAGAATGGTTTTTGGGTTTGGGGAACATTGGCGGATCAGGAAATGAAGGTGTATCATTTGGTTTCAAGTGAAAATGCTCAAAATTATTCCGTCAAAAAGGATAAAATATGCTGCAAAATAGGTAGCTATGTGATACTCGATCCAACAACAAAATATGTGATCGATCAGTTCAACTCACAGTCGGAAAACTATTATTTTGAAACAGTGTTATATCAGAATGTATATCAGGATCGGGATGTTGCGTTGATGCATATGTTTTTGGATTGCCAGGAAGGTAAATTGGACGGAATATTACTCGATAACATTGAAGAGACATTCTCTAAAGATGATATACTCTTGGATCTAAATAATTATCTGCAAAATAGTAAAGTGGTTTCGAAAGAGGTATTTATTCCACATTATTTGGAAAGCGTGACTGACGAGACTGGTAATATATATGCTTTGTATCCATCATTCAAAGCGTTCGGATATGCATTTGAAGATCAAATCGATTTTTCTGATTTGCAGAAATATTTAAGTATGTGTGAGGAAAGCAAAACATTTTTCTCTTATCGTGGAAGCGAGGACGCTTTAGCATATCTGTTGACCTACTCCGGAAAGTGCTTTGTAGATGAGATATCGGGCGAGATTCACATACAAGAGAAACCGTTTAAGCAGATGTTGGAATTTGTGAAAGAACAGGACAACTGCAAAACAGAGAATTTTGACCCTGTAATGCAATATTGTGCGGGTGAATCATTAGCAACTAGAATACAGATTTCAGAACCTTGTGACTTTTTATATTTCAATGAATTATTTCATAAAAAGGTTGTCTTTACAAATGTGGGCGCAGACGGTCTTGTGATTGGAGAAAAAAAGGGATTACTTGCAATCTGCAGTAAATCTCAACACAAGGAAGCGTTTTATGATTATTACGATTTCATGTTTGATAGAGCCTTCTATCATAATACTTTCTTTGCTGGGATGAATCTACCCGTACTACAGGATGAGTATCGGTTATGGAAAGATTATTTCCTTGCCAGAGAGGATTATGAGGATGAGTATGGCAAGTTTAATCGAAAATATGACTTCCAGATTGGTATGGGAGCTGCGGAATGCATTATAGAGGTGGGATCAATTTCCGAACAAGAAGCAGAGGAAGCGATAGACACGATAATGGCGGTGCAATATGTGAAGCCGATGCGTGAATCATATAAGCTGATTATTTTAGATGAAGCAGCAGGGTATTTTGCGGGAAATCGTAATTTGGAAGAGGTATGTGCAAATATTGAAAATAGAATCAGAATTGCATTGGAAGAAAATGAAAAATAACTTGCAGGTCATACATATTTGTGGTACATTTTGAATACGATAAGACTGTAATGCGTTACAGTTTTGGTCTGGGCGTAAGCTCTTTGGACCACCGCAGGCGGGAAGAATTTCCCGCCATTTTTTATATTGGTATAAACATTACCGCAGTAACAAATATCGCGATATTGTCGCTAAAAAGGGAATCAGCTCTGTGGAAATAGTAAAATATATAGACTGTTTATACCAAATATGGACAAAAATGATTGCAAGCAATACCTAAGCAAGGATGAAAAACTTTTTAGGGTGCCCTAAAATAAAGAAACTGGGGAAAAGGCAACCGAAAAAGGAAGAATGGTTGCCTGAATTTACAGAAACTAGAAAAAAGGCAACCGAATTCAGAAAAGTAGTTGCCCTATATTACGGAACCAGAAAACCAGGCAACTGAAAGCCGAAAAGCGGGTGCCTGAATGTGAGAAAACTTGGAAATGGGCAATCGATAGCACCGTATCTCGGTTTGTTCGTTTGCGTGTAAATATGTTACAAGCAGCTAATATTATGTACCATTCTTACAATTGTATGCTTTATAATATAGACAGCATTATTTGCTTATAAAGTGCAAAAGAATTCAAAATAATCAAAGCGTAGGTAGAGGTCACAGAATTTGAACAGTGCAAATATATTTGTAAAAATAGCCAGAGCTATCATATGGATTTCCTTCGGAGTGTATCTCCTGGCGCTGATTTCTGTAACCTTGCGCCCAAGCTTCATTGGCGGTATCAGTCTTAAGGTGCCCGTCAAAGACTATCTGGCATATAATTCCAACTTTATTCCTTTCCGAACGATTATGGGATATATCAAAGCATTGAGCGATGGTTCCATGAGTATTACCATTCCGAAAATGAATTTGATTGGTAATATTATCATGATGCTTCCATTGGCAATTTATCTGCCCTTTTTCTTCCGCAAAATGCGAAGTTTCGGAGCAGATTTTCTGACCATTCTTGGAGTTGATTTCTCAATTGAAATACTGCAGTTCCTGTTCCGTATCGGCAGCGTGGATATTGATGATGTGATATTGAACATGTTAGGCGTGGTGTTGGGATATGTGGTGTGGAAGACAGTTGTGTTTAGATTGTTTATGAAGATGAAGATTATAAATCCCTTTTTCGGAGAAAATGAGTGGAATTAACATAATTCCACTCGTTTTCGCTTTATGAGGGATGGTATCTATGGCAAATGAGCTATGATGAGGTCAGAAAATACAAAGGGAGATTCGGAAAATGAACCTGATTGTCATGGGAATTATGTGTTTAGCGACTGCCGCGTTCCACGAGAGAACGAAGTTCTCGAGTTGATGCATCGGAATTGAGAAGAAGTGCAGAATGCGATGCACACAAAAAGTAATTCAAATGTTTTGGACATCGGAATTGAGAAAAAAGTGATAATTCGATGCCAAAAATAAATGAAATGTGAAGGTTAAGACATCGAGATTGGGAAAAATCAGAAATTCGATGCTTTCAAACATGAAAAAAGGGGCAAAATGGCATCGGAAATATTGTTTTGGGAGAATTCCGATGCATTTTTAGAGAAAGTATACCCCCGTTTGTTGTGGCTCACATTTTTTTGTCATCTCTCAGAATATTTGCATTGAAATACCCATTTCCTTCGGAGCGGATGTTGAAATCGGGGATGCAATCATTCAATGCGGTACGGTGTCAGAGTTGAAGAATGATTGTGGATGTAATTGCGTTAATTAGTCTGGGAATTCTTATTTCCTTTTTACAATTGTATGCCTTATAATATAGACAGTATTATTGAGAATACGGGGCAGAAAAATCTAAAATTGTGGGGGATAAAAATGAAATTATACATCAAGCAAAAAGCTTTTTCGTGGAGAACAAGGTTCAATGTTTACGATGAATATGAAAAAGACAAGTACTCTGTTGAGGGCGAGGTTTTTACTCTCGGTAAGAAACTTCATTTGTACGCTTCGAATGGAAAAGAACTTGCATACATTCATCAGAGGATTGAGGCGATGCTTCCCAAATATTATATAAACTGTAACGGCACGGAAATCGCTCAGGTAATGAAAAAAGTCACTTTCTTCCGACAGGAATACTTTGTTGAAGGTTTTGGTTGGTCAGTCGTAGGCGATTTCTGGCCTCATGAATACCGGATTAATTCCAGACATGGTGTTATTGCTACTATCTCAAGGCATTTGTCAGTCGGTGGCGATACTTATGAAATCGACATTACTGATGGCGGTGATGAAATCATGGTTCTGGCGGTCGTGCTCAGCATTGATGCGATTATTGATGAGCAAAATTATAATCATTAATGAATGGGCTAGGTAAATCTGAGGTTGTGGAGATAAGAAAATGGGGCAGTTCATTAACTAAATGTATTGCATGGCCAAGGATTTTTGGTTATTCCGGAAAAATCGTCTATATGTTTAACTGAGTAAAAATGCAATCATCACAGACTTGGGGGAGTTGAGTATGATTATTTGTCCGAATTGCGGCGCGGAAATAGAAGAGGATGTTGTGAAATGTCCGTATTGTGACTATACAAATCTTCGGGGCGCTGAGAAAAAATTCGAAGAGGAAATTGAAGAAATCAAAACAAATATTGAAGTGGTAAAGAAGGAACCCCGCAAAGCATTGAAAAAGGGGTTCTTTTCCGGAGTGAAATCGGCTGTTCTGACGATTTGCGCTTTAGTGATTTTGATTGCCATTTTGGCAGTACTGCTTATCTATGCGCTGCGAGACAAACCGAGGGAATTTCTTAACGCCGAGCAGCAGGCGAACGCGTCTGCATATAAGGCACTGGCGGAAGAAAAGATTGCCGATGCTTACGAGAACAAAGATATTGAGCAGCTGGCGGAAATCTTCGATAAAGCATATTCTGGGGAAAGAGTGTCTCTGTGGGGTGACCCGCATTATGATGCGGCGCAGGCGGCCAGCAATTACATGAGTCTGCAGCGCTGTTTGCCGAATCTTGATAAAGAAAAGATTTCGAAAAAAGAAGCTGAGGAAATCACCTATTACTGCTTTTATTTCTATTACAGAGCTTACAAGGATGACGGGGCGGAAATCTTTGACCCCATTCGGGAAAGCGAGATCATACCGCTGATTCAGAACAGACTAGGGTTTACTGTCGAGGATATGGAGAACTTCAGAAGTAAGGTTATTCTCTCCGGTATAGTGAACAGGTCAGATGTTTATCATGTAACCAAAAAGCAGTTTAAGAACTATCATTGATGGGAAGAGGGAACAACATGAAATGTCAGTATTGCGGGGGCAATCTGGGACTGGAAAGTGAAGTATGTCCGTTTTGCGGACGGGAAAATCCGAAGGCGGAAAAATATATAAGTACGAAAAAGAGCTATCAGAAAGCCTTTGACGAGACAGAGAAAATTGTCAAAAAGAAAGTGAAGCTCAATGCCAGAACAGGCCGATTGCTTTTCATTGCGCTGATGGCAGTTGTTGTGCTGGTTATGACCACTGTTGACAGCCAATATGACGATGCGGCAACCAGAATCAAGAATCGGGAAAAGAAAATAGACCGGTTTGTAGATAAGAATATTGACAGTATGCTTGCGAAGGTTCAGGAAATGGAGCGGAATCGGGAATATCTTGCAATGGAATACTATGTGTTGAACTATCGACTGCGCGGTCGTGAGGAGTTTTCGGATTACACAAGAGTTTTTACTGCAGCAATCAGTTACGAGGATGTTTTTGCTCATATTCTCAATATTGCCTCAGGATTTGACTATTACGGTAACAAAGGAGCGGTGGACTGGTGCAATGAATTAGCATACAGTATTACTTCCTGGAATCAGTATGTCGGCGGCGCTTTCTGGCACGATGCATCCGATTCTCCCATGCACCTGAATGAGCACGGCGCTTTCATGGCGGACTGCAGAGCCGCCGTTCAGGACATGGTGCAGGTGTATTTTAAGCTCACCGACCAACAGGCTGACGCCATGTGGAGCATGAAAAAAGAGGCTCTTGGCGAGCTTTTGTACGAGCAGTATCAGACGATGAATTCGGAGGTGAGTGCAAATGAGTAAAGAAAAGAAAAAGACCGATCCGATCGTTGTGCTGTTGGACCTGGTCATCATTGCGATGATCTATGTTGTGCTTGTGAAGGGATTCCTTCTTTTTTCGGATATCAGTCATGAAAAGAAGCTCGGCAGTTTTACGCAGGATTCCATCACCATGGACTTTGACCTGAAGAAGAATAACTACGCTTATCTGATTCAAGGCATGTACATGAACAAAAACAATCGTTATAATAAGCCGGCACAATATCATGCACTGGCAGAATATACCGAGGCAGCGTTCCTTTATAAAGTGTATGACGAAAAAGGATACGAAGCGGAAGCCGCCGGCAAAAAAGCCATTATGGACAGCACCAGAAAGTCCATGGGCAGTCTGACGATATTTGCCGACAGAGTAGATGGAATGCTTCGTGACTTTGGGGAGAAATAAATTATTTTGGGTAAAGAAAGGAATCAATGTGAAACGGTCTGTTTTCAAGAAAAAATGTTGTCTATTGTTATGTGTATTAATTTTTTGTGTGCTGGCTTTATTGTCATTTATCTTCTTGTATAATGCCAAAACACCTAAAAGTAATTGGCCAGGAGATAGATTGATTGGGCACGGCTTTTGTGGGATTGATGAGCATGAAAGGATGAGTTGCAGGGAAGGTTTTTTCGCAGCCTACGAGAGAGGTATTCGCACTATGGAAGTGGATTTCTCCACTACCTCTGACGGTAAAATTGTTCTGCGTCACGACTGGAAGTCGAATGATGATATGCAGGAAGGCGTAAACATAGACAACATTCCTTCACTGGAAGAATTCCTGGCAAAACCCCTATATGGTTTGTATACCCCTATGTCCCTTCAGGACTTGCTATTGTTATTAAAACAATACCCGGATGTCTATTTGGTTACCGATTCGAAAATCAAGGAGACTGAAGGCGTTACAAAAATCTTTCAGGAGATAATAAATGAAGCAACCGAGTGCGATTGCGTAGAAGTATTGGACCGTTTTATAGTACAGATTTATAGCGAAGAAATGTTGGAAACCGTCCAAAAAGTCTATCCATTTCGCAACTATATATTTACTTTGTATATGCGTTGGGATGGAAAAGACAGGGATGACTACAAAAATATATGCAAATGGGCTAAGGCACATAATATCAATGGACTTTCCATGTGGGATTACCTATCAGATGAAACTACAAGGGCTATTGCTTTTTCCTATGGTTTGGATGTTTATGTTCATACCGTAAATGACATTACTGCTGCACAGGAATTTTTAGACGCCGGAGTACGAGGCATTTACACGGATACCATTACCTCTCAGGATGTGCATTCCGATGTTCCCGGTCTTATTGAAACTGTAACAAAAGTTTCCAAGAACGATTGAGTTCCCGAGTTGATAACCCTATTGCATATTTTACCCTCGCGTGTTACAATGCGGTCAAGACAAAGGAGTCCCGATGGGGCTCCTTTTTTGTTGGAAAATGGAACAGGAAATGGTATAATAGTGAATCATAAATGCGTTTAGGAGAGCAAAGTATGCTGGACAAAAATTATTATGAAAAAGTGGATGAAATTATTGCCGGCTATGGTACGGAAAGTCGCTTTCTGATACCTATTATTCAGGATGTGCAGAACGAATATCGTTATCTGCCCCCTGAACTGCTGAAGTACATTGCGGACAAGCTTCATATCACAGAGGCGAAGGCTTATAGCGTTGCTACCTTCTATGAAAATTTCTCCTTCGACCAGAAGGGAAAATATGTCATCAAGGTCTGCGACGGTACTGCCTGCCATGTGCGTAAGGGTACCGATGTGCTGGAGAAGCTTCGCGAAGTATTGCAGTTGAAGCCCGGCCAGAAGACCACGGATGACATGCTGTTTACACTAGAGACCGTTTCCTGTCTGGGGGCCTGTGGCTTGGCACCTGTTCTGACAGTAAATGACGAGGTGCATCCCGCTATGACTCCGGACAAGGTTATTGATCTGATCAGCTCCATTATGAAGGAGGAACAGGCATGAGAATAGCGAACAGAGAAGAACTCGCCCGGGCCAGAGAACAGGCTGTTCAGGCCATGAAGGCCGAGAATTACAGAATCCTTATCTGTGCAGGTACAGGCTGTCTGGCAGGTGGTTCCGAGAAGATTTACGATAAACTGGTACAGCTGGCAAAGGAACAGGGCCAGCAGGTAAATGTGACCGTGGAATTCGGTGAGGGCATCGCACACAACAGCGACGGTTCCTGCCCAGTGAACGGCAATTGTGCCGGCATTAAGAAGAGCGGCTGCCACGGTTTCTGTGAGATGGGACCTTTGGTTCGTATCGAGCCTCTGGGTGTCCTTTATATCAAGGTAAAGGAGTCTGACTGCGAGGAAATCTTCAACAAGACTATCCTGCAGGGTC
The DNA here is from genome assembly GCA_045597705.1 of Acetatifactor sp. GTDB lineage: Bacteria > Bacillota > Clostridia > Lachnospirales > Lachnospiraceae > Acetatifactor. The sequence goes on along the minus strand of JAZLKR010000002.1, from coordinate 18,040 downwards.
AGGTAATCGAGCGCCTGCTGTATACCATGAACGGTGTGGCATATAAGGCGCAGGAGGACATCCCCTTCTATGCAAAGCAGACCAGACTGGTTTTAAAGAACTGCGGCCATATCGATTCCGAACATATTTCAGAGTACTTTGCAGTGGATGGCTACTCCGCATTGGAGAAAGCACTCTTTACAATGACTCCCGAGGAGGTTGTAAACTGCATCTACGATTCCGAGCTTCGCGGACGAGGCGGCGGTGGTTTCCAGACCGGATATAAGTGGAGACAGGTTGCCCGCCAGAAGGAAACCATCCGATATGTTGTATGCAACGGCGACGAGGGTGACCCCGGAGCATTTATGGACCGTTCCGTTATGGAAGGTGATCCTCATAAGATGATTGAAGGTATGATTATTGCCGGCTATGCGGTAGGTGCCCAGGAGGGTTATATCTATGTGCGTGCGGAGTATCCTCTGGCAATTAAGAGGCTGAAGATTGCCATTGCCCAGGCGGAAGAAGCAGGCCTGCTGGGTGAGAATATTTTGGGCTCCGGCTACTCCTTCAAGCTTCATATCAACCGTGGTGCGGGTGCATTTGTCTGCGGTGAAGGTTCCGCTCTGACAGCCTCCATCGAGGGCGAGAGAGGCATGCCCAGAACCAAGCCCCCCAGAACAGTTGAGCAGGGTCTTTTCGGCAAGCCCACCGTACTGAACAATGTTGAAACCTACGCCAATGTTCCCGTGATTATCAACAACGGTGCCGCATGGTACAAGAGCATCGGTACAGAGAAGAGCCCCGGAACCAAGGCTTTTGCGGTAACCGGAAGTATCAAAAATACCGGCCTGATTGAGGTACCCATGGGTACGACACTGCGTGAAATCGTATATGAAATCGGCGGCGGTATCAAGAACGACAAGAAGTTTAAAGCAGTACAGATCGGCGGACCTTCCGGCGGCTGTCTGATCGGCACAGATTTGGATCTGCCCTTGGATTTTGATTCCCTGAAGAAGCGTGGTGCCATGATCGGTTCCGGCGGTCTGGTTATTATGGATGAGGACACCTGTATGGTAGAGGTTGCCCGATTCTTCATGAACTTCACTCAGAACGAGTCCTGCGGTAAATGTATTCCCTGCCGTGAAGGCACCAAGAGAATGCTGGAGCTGCTGGAGGAAATCGTTGCAGGAAACGGTACGCTGGAGCATCTGGATATGCTGGAGGAACTGGGAACCGCTATCACAGACACCTCCCTCTGCGGACTGGGAAAGAGCGCGGCGCTGCCTGTACTTTCAACCCTTCGTACCTTCCGCGACGAGTACATTGAGCATGTAGTGGACAAGCGGTGCCGCACCGGCGTCTGCAAATCTCTCTGCAGCATTCAGATTGATCCCGAGAAGTGTAAGGGATGCAGCAAGTGTGCCAGAAATTGTCCTGTCTCCGCTATTGAGGGACAGATCAGAAACCCGTACACCATTGATCAGAGCAAGTGCATTAAGTGTGGTGCATGTCTGGACAATTGCCCCTTCGGCGCAATCAGCAGAGGTTAGGAGAGAGGAAGGCGTTAAGTATGGATTATATTACAATAGATGGCAGATGCGTCCCCTTGGAAGGCGAGAAGAATCTGCTGACCGTAATCAGAAAAGCGGGCATCGATTTGCCCACCTTTTGCTACCATTCAGAGCTGAGCGTTTACGGCGCCTGCAGAATGTGTATGGTCGAGGATGAGAGAGGAAGACTGATGGCTTCCTGCTCAGAGCAGCCCCGTCCCGGTATGGTAATCAGAACCAATACCAAGAAATTAAGAAAATACAGAAAACTGATTGTGGAGCTCCTGCTGGCATCTCACTGCAGAGACTGTACCGTATGTACCAGAAACGGCAACTGTGAGCTGCAGAGCATTGCCTTCAAGGTAGGTATTCACAATGTCAGATTTAAGAACACCAAGGAACCGGAACCCATTGACCTTTCCTCACCCTGTATCGTGCGTGATCCCAACAAGTGTATTCTCTGCGGTGACTGCGTAAGAACCTGTTCCGAGATTCAGGCAGTGGGTGCCATTGATTTTGCAAATCGTGGTGCAAAGGCAAAGGTTTGTCCCGCCTTTGACAGACCTCTGGGTGAAACCGACTGTGTAGGCTGCGGACAGTGCCGCGTAGTATGTCCTACCGGTGCGTTGTCTGTTAACACCAATGTAACCGATGTCTGGGATGCAATCGCAGACCCCAACATCAGAGTAGTAGCGCAGATTGCGCCTGCCGTTCGTCTGGCAGTAGGTGATAAGTTCGGTATGCCTAAAGGAACCAATGTGATGGGTAAACTGGTAGCTGCTCTTCGCATGATGGGCTTTGACAAAGTATATGATACCAATTTCGGCGCAGACCTTACCGTTATGGAGGAATCTAAGGAACTGGCAGAGCGTCTGGAAAAGGGAGAGAACCTTCCTCTGTTCACCAGCTGCTGTCCCGGTTGGGTGAAGTTCTGCGAGACTAAATACCCTGAATTTGCAGGCAATATTTCCACCTGCCGTTCCCCTCAGGGAATGTTCTCCGCAGTGGTAAAGGAGTACTACAAGGAGCAGGATGTGGCAGATGAGATGAAGACCTATGTGGTTTCCATCATGCCCTGTACCGCTAAGAAGGCAGAGATCCTTCGCCCCGATAACTTCACCGAGGGCAGGCAGGATACTGACAGAGTTCTGACCACTGTCGAGATTATTCGTATGATTCGCCAGGCAGGTATCAAGTTTGAAGAACTGAAGAACGAAGCACCCGACATGCCTTTCGGTATGGCATCCGGCGCAGCTTCCATTTTTGGCGTCACCGGTGGTGTGTCCGAGGCAGTTCTGAGACATCTGGCTTTTAACAAGGGCTACTCCGCTTTTGAGCAGATCAAGTTCTCCGGTATCAGAGGAACCGAGGGCATCAAGGAAGCAACCTTCGACCTGAATGGCAGAGAGATTAAGCTGGCAGTTGTGCACGGCCTTGCCAATGCAGGTAAGGTGCTGGATGGCGTCAGGGCAGGCGAGCTGCATTATGATTTCGTGGAAGTTATGGCTTGCAGAAACGGCTGTATTGCCGGTGGCGGTCAGCCTCTTCCCATCGGCCCCAGAACCAAGGTAGGAAGAATCGAGGGAATCTACCAGGTAGACAGAGACTCCCAGATGCGTGTTTCCGATGAGAATCCCATCATTGCCGAGACTTACAGAAATGTCATTGCCGGCAATGAGCACAGATTGCTGCACAGAAATTTTGAAGCGTAACATTTCAGGATGACACAGTGATGAATAAATCCCCGAAACCCGGACTGAATGCCGGGCTTTGGGGATTTTTTGCTGCCGGGGTGTTTGAAGTGCATAAGTTTTTAATGAATTATCATCAGAAAATGTTTATAATGGTGATAGATTATGAAATAGGGAGTGCAGAACGAATGAAAAGAAAGTTTTACGAAGTACCCAAGCGAGGATTATTAATCATAGCGGGAATTGTGTGGATGATAGCCGGATTTAATGTGGCAAGGCTGGGGATACTTTCCTACAAAGTAATTAAAATGGCATGGTATCTGCCAGTTTTGTCGGTAGTGATTTTCTGCCTGTTCGGTGCCATGTTTTTCAAGATGTCCAAGAAACATGGGAAGAGAATCAAAGGGTATGAAACACCCTATCGCCCTTTCTGGAATTTCTTTGATTTGAAGGCATACATTATCATGGCAATTATGATGGGCGGCGGAATCGGTCTGCGCGCGGCAGGCGTTTTCCCGGATGTGTTCGTGGCATTTTTCTACACAGGACTTGGATGTGCCCTGTTCCTTGCGGGCGTGATTTTCCTGTATCTGTTTGTAACCTGGAATAAAGAGGGATGAGTTTTATGAACAAGAATTATGACGTAGTTGCATTGGGAGAACTGCTGATTGACTTTACCGAGAATGGCATGAGTGGTCAGGGGAATCCCTTGTTTGAGGCAAACCCGGGAGGCGCGCCCTGCAATGTGCTGGCAATGCTCTCCAAATTGGGACATAAAACCGCCTTCATCGGCAAGGTCGGCAAGGACTTTTTCGGAGAGCAGTTAAAGTGTGCAATTGAGGAAGTGGGCATTGATTCGGGTTACCTTCGCATGGATGAGGAGGTGCACACAACGCTCGCTCTGGTGCACACCGCGCCGGATGGAGACCGTGACTTTTCCTTCTACAGAAATCCCGGCGCTGATATGATGCTGGAGGCTTCCGAGGTTCCCGACGATTTGCTGCAGGATACAAAGGTATTTCACTTTGGTACCCTCTCCATGACGCATGAGAAGGTGCGCGAGGCAACAAAAGCTGCGATTGCGGCGGCCAAAAACAGCGGTGCAATCATTTCCTTTGATCCGAACCTGCGACCACCTCTGTGGAACAGCCTTGAGGAGGCGAAGGAGCAGGTACTCTACGGACTGCAGTTCTGCGATATTTTGAAAATTTCCGACAATGAAATCCAGTGGCTCACCGGTGAGGAGGATTTCACCAGAGGCGTGGAATGGATTCTGGCGCGTTTTCCCATCAAACTGATTCTGGTTTCCATGGGACGCGACGGCAGCAGGGCTTATTATGAAGGCAAAATGGTAGAGGCTGCGCCCTTCCTGCAGGAGAATACCATCGAGACAACGGGTGCGGGAGACACCTTCTGCGGCTGTGTGCTGCACTACATTTTAGAGCATGGATTGGAGAAGCTTTCCGAGGATAATCTGCAGGAGATGCTGACCTTCGCAAATGCTGCAGCTTCCCTGATTACCACGAAGAAAGGCGCTCTTCGCGTGATGCCTGAGGCTGCGGATATCAACAACCTGCTTGAGCGCGTAAAGAGATAATATCGGCAAAAACAAGGCAAAACTCAGAGAAAAACATAGGATTTTTATGAATGCTTGAATTTCTATGCCATTTTTATACAAGATTTTGTGACTATAGCATAGTAAATCACGATACGACAACAATCCTATGCTATTTCACAAAACTAAGCGAGTAGAAAGGCATAGGAACGCCTTAACAGTCGGCATACCTATGCCGAGAGTTGATTATAGAGTGTGAAAATGGCATAGAAAAGTGAGAAACAATAATATCCCTATGCCGGCGGCCTATTCTCTGGGAATGATTTTTATGCTATAATGGCACCTGAGAAAATTCGGAGGACAAAAAGAATGGAATTTTGGGATATTTATGATGCAAATAAGCAGCCGACCGGCCGCACGATGAAGAGAAACGACTGGTGCCTGAAGGATGGAGAATACCATCTGACAGTTCTTGGAGTGGTGAAGAGAAAATCAGACGGAAAGTTCCTGATTACCAAGAGAGTCATGACCAAGTCATGGGCTCCCGGCTGGTGGGAGGTATCCGGTGGAGCGGCACAGGCAGGCGAGGCTTCCCTTGAGGCCGCATGCAGAGAAGTGCTGGAGGAGACCGGACTGGATGTTTCCAAGTGCGAAAATGCATATCAGTTTGATTACCGCAGAGATAACCCCGGCGAAGGGGACAATTACTTTGTGGATATTTACAGATTTGAGCTGGAGTTTGACGAGTCTGATGTAAAGCCTCAGGAAGCGGAAACCGACGGCTTCATGCTGGCAACACATGAGGAAATCAAGGCTTTTGCGGAGCAGGGAATTTTCCTGCACTATGACAGCATCAAGAAAGTGTTTGAATAAATCAGAATGCAATAGTATAAGAGGGGGACGCCTTGACCGCGTCCCCCTCTTATGCTATGATAGTCGCAATTAAATACTCGATAAGAGAAGATACGGTTTGAAAAGTTGTGAACTGAGTAGATAAAAAGGGAATCCGGTTCGAATCCGGAACAACCGCCATTACTGTATTTGACGAATCGAAGGATACATTATGCCATTGAAGTGACCTGTAGAAATGCGAGCACTTTGAGAAGGCGTATTCTTTGCGTGATTTCATCACTGATCATAAGTCAGGATACCTGCCGTATCATCTGTAAGGTTAACCATAATTGGGCGTGAAGAGTGCAACCGATTTATCTGTTTCAGCGGACAGTTTCGGACTGCACTTTTTTTAGTGCCGGTGTATTACTGTTTCTTTTTGGCGTGCTCTTTTTGATAAATCAGTTGTACTCTTTCCTCTTTTGGGGAAAGAGTATTTTTTTGCCAAAAATGAGAAAAGGAGGGATGGAATGAACGGCGAGGAGAAAATTGCTTGGGCGACGGAGCAATTGCTGGCAAAATATGGAGAACTGGGACGACTGCCGAAGAAAGATGATTTTGACGATGTCACCCGATCTCGTATCAAGGCTTTTCTGGGCCCTTGGCCGCGAGCTTTGGAAAAAGCAGGCTTAAAAGCAAAGCATAAGCCTGATTCCGTACCGACTTTACCGAAGGATAAGGTCCGTACTGAGTAACAAGAAAAAGAGAGGAACGAACATGAAATTCAGAAAAACAAGATTTTTGGCGTTGCTCCTGTCACTGATGATGCTCTTTACCTCTATCCCTGCCGTAGCACAGGGACAGGGTTCAGCCGATGACTTCAGAATCATTGTGGCTTTCGAGGGTCTGACACTTGGTCAGGGCCTGTATTTTGAACCTAAGGCATACAGTTTGCAGGAGATTAATGATTTGATTGCACAGGAGGGCTACGGCCCCTATGCACAGGAGGAACTGACAGCAGCTATGGCTACTCTGGCTTTCCTCATTGACAATGGCGTGGAATATAACATGACCGGAAGCTGGGACAGCAATGCCTACCTTTCCGGCATCAAGGGAATTGACAAAGGAACCATCGATATCCCCGAGATTATCGGTGATAACGGTGGCCCTACCAATGACGATAACGATGGTAACGAGGATGAATATCTGGGAGAGTTTGACTACAGTATGATGTCCGGCTGGATGATCACAGTCAATGACCTCATGCTTCCCGTGGGAGCCAGCCAGTTTGGCTTCGAGGAGTACATCGGTACCGAGGGCTATGGAGAGTACAACAACACCTATGTAGTCAGATGGCAGTATACCTTGTACGGCTATGGCGCCGATCTGGGCTACGATCTCGGCTGGGGCATGCCTCCCTACTTCACCGCTGCCGACAAGTCACAGCTCTACATTAACTATGTGGAATGCACTGACGCACAGAAGAAGGCTTCTGTTATGAGCACGATGGAGAAGCTGACAGCCACCGAAGAGGAATTTGCGGCTGCGAGCGAGACTCTGAAGGGCGGCGAAGCACCCAAGCAGAATGTGGATTACGAGACCGCTTTGAATGAGACAATGGCACAGTTAAAGGTAAATGTTCCCGCGCCTGCTTTCGGAACCAATGCAGGTGAATGGACAGTGCTTACTCTTGCAAGAGGCGGCTATCTTGCCTTGGATGATCCTTATTTCGAGGAATATTATCAGCGAATCGTTCAGACCGTGAAGGATACAACCGCTTCCTTAAATCTTGGAAATAAGCTTAATAAGAACAAGTCAACCGAGAACTCCAGACTGATTCTGGCGCTTTCTGCCATCGGCAAGGATGCAAGAGATGTAGACGGAATTAATCTGGTAGAGCCTTTGGAGGATATTACCTGGGTTAAGAAACAGGGCATCAACGGACCTATTTTTACATTGCTTGCGCTGGACAGCAGAAATTATGAAACAGAGGATCCTACCGTAAGACAGCAGTGTATTGACTATATTCTGAGCAAGCAGCTGGCCGGAGGCGGCTGGGCACTCAGCGGAACTGCCGCAGACCCTGATATCACTTCCATGGCACTGCAGGCACTTGCAAACTACAGCACCGACGAGGCAGTCTGCGATGCAGCGATTGCAGCTTTTGAGGCTCTTTCCACAATGCAGAAGGACGATGGCGGTTTTGCTTCCTGGGGTTCCGTGAACTCTGAAAGTATTGCACAGGTAATCGTAGCCTGCACATCATGGTATATTGATCCCGGCGTAGATTCCGAGTTCGTCAAGGATCGCTCTGCAGTGGATGCGCTTCTTGACTTCTATGTAGAGGACGGCAAGGGCTTCGCACATGTATTGGAAAGCGGCGCCGGCTACACAGGCGGTGCTGTGAATGGCATGGCTACCGATCAGGCTTGCTATGCGCTGGTAGCATACAACAGATTGCAGAATGGTCTGAACTCTCTGTACGATATGACTGATCTGGGAGAGCTTCCCGAACTGAATAACGGTAAGATTCAGGCCAGCATTTCTATCCCTGAAAAAGTGGAGAAGAAGGCAGGCAAGACCTTCAATGCAGTTGTCAATGTAGATAACTGGGTAAATGGCTACAGACTTCTGGATTGCATCGTTACGGTTCCCGAGAACCTGAAGGTCAATGAGGTTGTGATGGGAAGCCGTATCGGCGGCGGTGCATTGAATTATTATTTCAGTGCAGATGAGCAGAAGCTGAGAATCGTTTATTTTGATGCGCAGACCGGCGCAGAACTGACTGTCAGCGGCAATGATAAGCCTATCGAGCTGCTGAATATCGAATTTGAGGTAGAGGAAGAACTCACCGAGGAAGAAATCACCGTTGCAATTGCAGGCATGACCCTGAAACAGAACTCTGATGCAGAGACACAGCTGATTGTGGATATTACCAAGGCTGCTGATACCGCAGAGGTAGTTGAGGGACTTTCCTTCAGCGTGATGAAGCTTTATACCGGTGATGATATCGACCTGATTTCTTCAAAGAAGAGCGCTATCGCCGTAGCAGTGACCGGCATGGAAGAGGCAAGCAAGCTTGTCTATGATGACGGTACCGATAAGGTGGAGCTGCGCTACAGTGCAGAGGTTTCCTCAAAAACCGGTGTTGCTACTTATGTCGCTATGGTAAGCAGCAGTAAAGCACTGGAAGGATTTGTAGAGGAAGAGAATTATGACATTGCCGAGGCTGCTCCCGCAGCAATCACCTTCGGTGACACCAACAAAGACGGCGTAATCAATGCACAGGATGCTTTGAATACCGTAAACATGTGGCTGCGCAAGGCCGGTACTCCTGATGACGAACTGACTCTGATCTCCAATGTAAACGGAGATTCCAGAATCAATACACTGGATACTCTCGGTATTGTGGACAAATTTGTGAAGGGTGAAGACTTTGGTATCGTGAATCGTGCCGCAACCCTGAAGAATGCATTAGTAACAAACTAAGTTTAGTTTTCCCGACAGAAGGCAGGGCTTAGCGCTAAGCCCTGCTTTGCCGGGAAGTATTTTCAGATGGAAAGTGAATGGACATGGAAGCGAAAGAGACGAACAAAAAGAAGAAAAACCGGATAATTATCCTTCTGTTATTGCTGTTGCTGCTTTGCGTGATCGGTGTAGTCTGTTATCTGCTTTTTTCTCACAAGGAGAAGGTTGAGGAGACAGGAGCCTATGCCCCGGGAGCACCGGCGGTCACCATAGAGACACCCGGCAAGAAAAATGTTGGGGATAAGGAGCCGTTCAGTCTTGCTCTGCAGCTGACCTGTCTGGGACAGGACAGTTATCCTGCGGCCAGCTTTTCCATCGATTTTGATTCTTCCAGACTGGAATTTTTAGGACTGGAAGAAGGCAATGTGTTTATCCATAGCCCGGAGTCCGCCACCGGATTTAATCTTCCAGGCTGGAATGTGGATGTGGAGAGAAGCAATCAGATCGGGCAGATTAATATTCTGTATCTGGATATGACGGGGGGAGAATATGCTTTTTCCCAGGATGGCCTGGCGGAGAAGGATAATGTTCTGCTGCGGCTGAAATTCAGACTGCGCGGAAGTGTGCGCGAGGGAGATATACTGGAGCTGAACCTTGCGGATGCAATCTTTGCAAACGCAGATGAGAGCAGGAGCCTTTCCAAAACGACCGGCACTTTGCTCACAAATAACGGAAGAATCATTGTAGGGGAATAAACCGTGAAAAGAAAGTTTTGGACAGTCCTTTGCGGTTTTGCGCTGTGTCTGATGATTCTTTGCGGATGCAGTGTGGAAAGCAAACCGGTTACATTGGGACAGGAACTGGAGATTAATGAGGACGGAATCATTTCCGCGGAAATCTTCAGTCAGATAAAAGAAGAAAATAAGGTATTCATTTTTCAGGGAGAATCCAACGGAATACGATACGAATGGACCGTATTCGGCAGCGATATTGATTCTCCCGAGGACATGAATCTGAAAATAGAGTTTGGTAAGAGAGCGGAAGGAGAGCCTGTGGTTTTCAGGCTTTTGACGGATAAAGCTTTCTCCTTCGCGCCGGTTCTTTCCATCTATGTGGATGGCGAGTGGTCGGAGAGTGACTGCGCGGTGTATCGCAGAGAGAATGAGAAGGTAGACAAGTACTGCGATGCCAAGATTGTTTCCGACAGACAGCAGAGCATTATCAATTTGTCTCTGAAGGACGCGGGAAGTTATTTCCTGCCGGTGTCGGCCGGGGAGAAGGCTGCGGAGGAGGCGTCCGTGCCCATCGGGTCAGAGAAGGCGCAGAACAATTCCGAGCAGGATGCTTATGTCACTATCCCGAGTCAGTCAGATGGAAGGATTCTGTCAGACGGCAAGCAGACGGAGAAGGATAAATATGAGACTGACCCTGTACCGGCAGGAAAACCGATGCCGGTGGAACCGGAAAATCAGTCGGTAAATACACAAAAGGTATTTACCTGTACCTTTTCGATAGAGTGTTCTTCGATACTGAATCATATCAACGATCTGAATCCCGATAAATTGGAGGTACTGCCTTCGACGGGAGTGATACTGGCGACCCGAGAGGTGCAGTTCTACGAGGGCGAATCGGTATATGATGTATTGCAGAGACTCTGCAAGGAAAACAATATTCAGATGGAGTCTTCCTGGACGCCGTTGTACAACAGTGCCTATATCGAAGGAATTCACAATCTGTATGAGTTTGACTGCGGCTCCGGAAGCGGCTGGATGTATCGCGTCAACGGATGGTATCCCAATTACGGATGCAGTCGTTACAGGCTGCAGCAATCAGATGTGGTAGAGTGGCGTTATACCTGCGAACTGGGAGATGATATCGGCGGAGGCTATGCCATAGGAGAGTAGAAAGGAGGAACAGCCAATGAGGAATAAGGACGGTTTTGCAGCGTATCATCCCATTGTGCTGTTCCTTTATTTTGCAATTCTTCTGGGATTTTCCATGTTTTGCATGCACCCTGTCGTGCTTTGCTTTTCCTTTGGGGGCGGTATTTGTTACTATGGGCAATTAAAGGGAAGCAAGAGCCTGACCGCATTGCTGAAGCGGGTGCTTCCTTTACTGTTAATTACGATTGTTATCAATCCCTCCTTTAATCATGCGGGGCTGACGATTCTGTGCTATCTGCCCTCCGGCAATCCGCTGACCCTGGAGAGCATCGTCTACGGAATTGCTGCCGGACTGATGCTCATGGATATTCTCATCTGGTTTGCCTGTCTTCACGAAGTGATTACCGCGGATAAGATTATGTATCTGTTTGGAAGAGTGATACCGTCATTGGCCCTTTTGCTCAGCATGACGCTTCGATTTGTTCCGGAGTTTATGAAGCACTTCGAGCAGGTGAAGGAAGCACAGCAGATGCTGGGAAGGGATGTCACTGACGGACCACTGCTTCGAAGAATCCGGAATGCAATCGGCTGCTTTTCCATTGTAGTCACCTGGAGCCTTGAAAACGCTGTCGACACCGCGGACAGTATGCTTTCGAGAGGATACGGAAGCGGTAAAAGAACTGCTTACACGCTGTATCGACTGGAGGAGAGAGACCGAAGCTTAATTCTGTTCCTCTGCTGCACGGCATTGCTTTTAAGCAGCGGCGGCGCAGCCGGGAAACTGTTCTGGAGATATTTTCCGGATATTCGAGGGAAGATTACGGACCCTCTGACCATTTGCTTTTTGCTGACATTTTTAGTGCTGGTATTTCTGCCTGCAATCATCCATGAAAAGGAGGAACGGATATGGAAATCATTCAAGTAAATAACCTTTCATATTTGTATCCGGGGCAGAACGAGGAGACCCTGTCCGACATCAGCTTTTCCATACAGGCCGGTGAATATGTGGTTATCTGCGGACGGTCCGGCAGCGGCAAAACTACACTTTTGCGCCACTTGAAGCCGGCACTGACTCCCTGCGGTGTGAGAAGAGGAAGCATCCTTTATCGGGGTGCGGAGATAGAGAAACTTTCTGCCGGAGAAGCAGCCACCGAGATCGGTTATGTGCTGCAGTCACCGGATGCGCAGGTGGTAACGGATAAGGTCTGGCATGAACTGGCCTTTGGCCTGGAAAGCTTAGGGCTGGACAATGCTGTCATTCGCAGGCGATGCGGCGAGATGGCACAGTTCTTCGGAATCGAAGAATGGTTTGAGAAGGATGTATCGGAACTGTCCGGAGGTCAGAAGCAGCTGCTTTCGCTGGCGTCTGTCATGGTGATGCAGCCCAAGGTGCTGATTCTGGACGAACCGACGGCACAGCTTGACCCCATTGCGGCGTCGGAGTTTTTGAGTGCAATACAGAAAATCAACAGAGAACTGGGAACCACCATCATTCTGTCGGAGCACAGACTGGAGGAGGTCCTGCCCTGTGCGGATCATGTCATTGTCATGGAAAAGGGTACGATACTGACCGAGGGGACGGCAACGGAAGCAGGCTGCTTTCTGAAGGATGCCGGAAGTGACCTTTTTCAGGGAATGCCTGCGAGTATGCGAATCTGGGCCTCTGTGAGCGGAGACTATGATTGCCCCATTTCCGTGAGAGACGGAAAGAAATTTCTGGAACAATATCAAAAGACACATGAACTGTTTCCGGTAAACAGGAGGGAGAACCGACAGACGGTCGGGAAGCCTGTAAAGGGAGCAGCCCTTCGCGCAGAGAATGTCTGGTTCCGGTATGAAAGGGAATCCCGAGATGTGCTGAAGGGTGTGTCCTTCGAAGCCTATAAGGGGGAACAGTTCTGCCTGCTCGGCGGGAACGGCAGCGGTAAGACTACTCTGCTGAAGCTGGCAGCGAAGATACACAGACCGGTAAGAGGTTCGATTGCCTGCTTCGGCACGGTGGGAATGCTTCCCCAGAACCCCCAGTCTCTTTTTCTGAAGAAAACAGTGGAAGAGGACCTTCTGGAAGCTCTGCGTGACAGGAACGGAACCGCTGCGGAGAAAAAAGCAAGAGCGCGGCAAATGGCTGATTTTTGCCGAATCGGTACCCTGCTGGACAGACATCCGTTTGACCTCTCCGGAGGAGAGCAGCAGAGAGCGGCACTGGCGAAGGTGCTGCTGCGAGAGCCGAAGATTCTGCTTCTGGATGAGCCCACCAAGGGACTGGATGCCGCCATGAAGGAGATTCTGGCAAAACTGCTTTCCGACCTGAAAAACAGCGGCATCTGTATCATAACGGTCAGTCATGACATTGAGTTCTGTGCCGCATACGGGGACCGCTGCGGGTTGTTGTTTGACGGACAGATAACAAGCGAGGGAGTGCCGGAGGAGTTTTTTGGCAGCAACAATTTCTATACCACGGCTGCGAATCGAATCTGCAGAGACACAGATTCACATGTTGTGACCTGCAAGGATGCCATACGGCTGGTGGGCGGCAGGGACACTGTCAAAGAAACGAAAAACGACTGCAGCGAAGAGGTACCATTTCCTACAGGCAGCCCGGCAGATGCCATTCGGCCGGAGAAATCCGGAAGCGACAAACTGCCTTTCTGGCGTAAGGCAGGAACTGCAATTGCCGTAGGATTGGCACTGCTTGTTTATTTCTATTCCGCAAAGCAGGAGAATCTGAACGCCTTTATCAATCAGGGCAAGGTGACTGAGGAGGGAATGAAGCAGCTGGGAATCTACGCTGTGTTCATTCTGTGTCTGGTGCTTGCGGCACTGTTTTCGGGAAAAGGCAAAAGACACAGCATTCAGGAGGAACAGACTGCCGTTGGCAGACGAAAACTGTCCAAGCGAACCAAGGCAGCAGCATTTATGATTTTACTGCTGATTCCGCTGACCTTGTATGTAGGGGTAGTATACCTGTCCAAGAAGCAGTATTATGTGACGGCCACCGCGGTGCTTCTGGAGTGCATGGTCCCCTTTTTCCTGATATTTGAGGGAAGAAAACCCAAGGCGAGGGAACTTGTGCTGACGGCCTCGCTTTGCGCCATCAATGTAGCAGGCCGTGTCATGTTCTTTATGCTGCCGCAGTTTAAACCGGTACTGGCAATGACTATCATTACCGGTGTTTCGCTGGGAGGCGAGACAGGATTTCTGGTGGGAGCGGTTACGATGCTCGTCTCAAACATACTGTTCTCGCAGGGCCCCTGGACTCCCTGGCAGATGTTTGCCATGGGTGTCATCGGATATCTGGCCGGTGTGCTGTATCAGAAGGGACTTCTCCTGAAGAACAAAGCGGCGCTGTGTATTTTCGGTGCATTCAGTGCCATTGTCATTTACGGAGGTATCATGAACCCGGCATCCTTGCTTCTCTGGAGCGGAGAAACCATAAATCTGAAGGCCCTGCTGGCATATTATATATCCGGGTTCCCTTTTGATGTGGTTCATGCGTTTGCAACGGTGATTTTCCTCTGGTTTGGTGCAGAACCCATGCTGGAAAAACTGGACAGAATAAAGCGAAAGACCTTGGGCGAGATATAAAATACAAATATATGAACAAATTTTCAAATATTCACTTGACAACCTGAAATCGGTGTGTTTTAATAAGGTCAGCTTGAGGGAGTAGATGGCGCATAAGCGTGGCAAGCCAACATACTGGTTCGCGTTGGAACCTGGTTTGTCTTAAATATTGAGACTTGAGTACAGCAGAGCTGTGCCCAGAGTCTCTTTTTTATTGGATGCAGCGATGCATCCATTTTTTATTTGGGAGGAAGTGCTTATGTATATCACACTGAAAGACGCAATCAAAAAATACGGGGAAGGAGAATCACTGGTTTACGCTTTGGACAAGGCAAATGCGGAGATCGAGAAGGGTGAGATTTGTGTTATCCTCGGACCGTCCGGTTCCGGCAAATCCACGCTGTTAAATATGCTGGGCGGACTGGACAGCCTGGATGAGGGTACCATTACCATCGGGGACAGAAATATTTCCGGCTACAGCAAAGATCAGCTGACTCTTTACAGAAAAGAAGATGTGGGGTTTGTTTTCCAGTTTTACAATCTGATTCCCGACCTGACGGTAGAGGAAAACATTGAGGTGGTTGCAGATATCGCAGAAAAGCCTCTGGATATCAACCAGGTGCTCGAAGCACTGGACATTGAAAAGTATCGCAACAGATTCCCCAGAGAACTTTCCGGCGGTCAGCAGCAGAGAGTGGCAATTGCCAGAGCGATGATCAAGAATCCCAAGATTCTGCTCTGCGACGAACTGACAGGCGCGTTGGACACGAAGTCATCCAGACATGTTCTGAAGTTCATTGAGAAAATCAATCAGGAATTCGGTACTACCATCATTATCATTACACACAACAAGGCTATCGCTGATATGGCGGACAGAGTGATTTATGTCAGAGACGGTCAGGTGCGTGAGAATCGCATGAACAGTGTGAAGACCGCAGCCGCTGACCTGCATCTGTAAGGAGGTGCCGTATGAATCTTAGAAAGCGATATTCCAGAAGTTTTAAGAGCAATATGTCCTTTTATGTATCGTCCACGATACTGACAATTGTCACGCTGTTTCTGTTCTTCATGATGAATCTGGGCGGTCACGGCATCCTGGATTTCGGTGAGAAATTCTTCAGCGAACATCACAGGGAGGACGCCAACTTTTCCACCTACCTCCAGATCGGTGACGAGCGACTGGCGGAGCTGGAAGAGAAATATGATCTGGTGCTGGAGCCCCAGTGGTTCACCAACATCGATACCGACGGGACCACAACCCGCGTGTTCAAGAAGAGTCACAAAATCAACCTGTATGAGGTTACGGTAGGCCGCGATGTAGGTTCCGATGACGAGATTGTAATCTCCGAGGGCTATGCGGTGGCGAACGATGTCAAAATCGGCGATACCATAAAGGTCGGCGACAAGGAGTATACAACCGTCGGATTCATTCAGCGTCCCGACTATCTGTACATGCTGCAGAATGAGAGCGACGCCTACAAGAATGTTACCACTTTCTTCCTGGCGTATATGACAGATGCCGAGTATGACCGTATTGCTTCCGGTAACTGCTTTTATTCCGTCCGGTACAGCAAAGACAATTCCGTTGATTTCAGAAAAGAAGTGAATGATTCCTTTTATCTGCGTTCCTACAGCAATGCGGAGGACAATTTCCGAATCCTGATGGTAGATATGCAGGCTGAAATGTTCATTTCCATCTCTTATATTATTCTGGTTGTAATGCCGGTTATCGTTGTAATTCTGGTGAGTATTATCATCAGCAGAAAGGTAAAATCTGAGCAGAAGATGATCGGTACCTTATCGGCGCTGGGATATACCAAGTGGCAGCTGATGCGCCACTATGCAGGCTTTGCCGTAGTGCCCGGCGTTCTGGGCGGCATCTTTTCCGTGGTGTTTGCGTTGGTTTTTGCACAGCCCTTCGGAAAACTGTGCCTGCAGGATTACGAGCCCATGCGCATTGAGTGCCACATCGATCCCTTGGCTGCGGTTCTGGCAATCATCGTTCCCACCTTGATGTATACGCTGGCGGCATTGCAGGCGGTGCGCAAGCTTCTGAAGAAGGAAACGGTGCTGCTTTTAAACGGCAACAGTGATAAGGATAAGGCAACCTTCCGAAAGCTGCTGGTCGGCAAGAAGGTATCCTTCCGCATCAAGTACGCCGTGCGCTCTCTGCTTGGAAACCCCGGCAGAACCTTCGTGGTATTCACAGGAATTTTCCTGGGCAGCTACATTTCGCTGCTGGGCTTCAGCTTCCTGGATGCAATGCAGCACACCGGCGACAATATGGGAGATGCCCTTGGAACCTATCGTTACCAGTATGTGCTGAACGAATTGGCGCAGGACGGCGATTACGACGGCGAGACACTGCTGATGTCCACCGTGGAACTGGAGAACGGCAAGCAGTTGACCTTTATGGGTGTGGGAGAGAATAACCCTTACCTGAGCCTGACCGACATAGAAGGAAACAGTGTTGATCTGAAGGATGGATTCTTCATTACGAATGTTGCCGCAAAGCTGCAGGGCATTGCAAAGGATGACGAGATTGTGCTTCTCAATCCTTTCAGCCTGGAGCAGAAGAGTATTCGCGTGGCAGGTATCATCGACACTGATCTTCAGAGCACCATTTTTACAGACAGAGAGCGCGCTGCCGAGCTTCTGGATATGGATGCTTCTGCGGGCAATGTGATTATGAGCGATAAAGCCCTGACGATTCCCGATGACAAGCTGCTGCAGACTATCAAGAAGGAAGACGCCAAAGAGCAGTATGAGAACATGACCGGTCAGATGGACATCATGATTTATGCAGTGATTGTTCTGGGTGCCGTCATCTGCATCAGTGCTGTGTATGTGGCGGTGAATATGCTGGTGACAGAGAGCAGTGCCAATATCTCTATGCTGAAGGTGCTGGGCTATGATGATAAGAAGATTAACAGAATCGTGCTGCGTGTGAACCATGTCATGCTTCCCATCGGCTACCTGGCAGCGATTCTTCCGGTGTATGCGTCCGCCGATTGGATGTTCCGATACCTGGCAGAGTTTATCGGCTCCATCATTAAGACTTACATCTCGCCTGCGAGCTTTGTTTATACCATTCTGCTGGTACTTGCCAGCTACTTTGGTTCCCTCCTGCTGATCAGACACAAGGTGTCCAAGGTCGATATGGTGGAAAGTTTGAAGGATAATCGAGAGTAATAGTGTATTTTTGGTTGATTTTCGTCTCATTACGGAGAATTAATGGGATGAGGGCAATTGCTCCGTAGGGTTTTGGAAGATTTTACGGTGAATGGTCGAAAAAAAGGAAATGCTCCGTAGCAAATCGGAGGATATTACGGTTGAAATTCAAATAAGTCTGGAAATCTCCGTAGAAAAATGAAATTCTTAGTCAAGTCCATTTTTGTGTGTAAATTCCCTTCAAGCACATTAAACCAAGTTCCTGCGAGGGCTAGGCTGGTCCTAGTCAACGCTAGAGCGCGGTAGCTAGGCGTAAGCCTGATATTAGGCTGCCAACAGTTTTTGCTG
>JAZLKR010000001.1:0-148530 GCA_045597705.1 Acetatifactor sp. | reverse complement strand
GATTGCGTAAGGGAACTCCTCCTCAGAAGGAAGTACAGGAATCAGAGCACGCTCAGCAAGTGCGCCGTGACCGATTTCACGTCTTCCGGGTCCTCTTGAAGGCTTTGTCTCACCTACAGAGTATGAAGGGAAGTTATAGTGGTGCATGTATCTCTTGGTTACTTCGTTCTCATCGAGACCGTCGATCTTCTGCTGCTCGGAAAGAGGAGCAAGAGTACATACATTACAGATCTGAGTCTGTCCACGGGTGAACATTGCGGAACCATGAACACGAGGGATGATATCAACTTCTGCGGAAAGAGGACGAATCTGGGTAATCTCACGACCGTCGGGACGCTTGTGGTCCTTTAAGATCATCTTACGAACAGTCTTCTTCTCGTACTGGTAAACTGCCTCACCTAAGATAGCAAGCCAATCTTCCTTGTCTGCAAAAGCCTCTTCCAACTTAGCGGTAATCTCACGAATGTTGCCCTCACGAGTCTGCTTGTCATCTGTAAATACAGCAACCTCCATCTCTTCAGGGGTAACAATCTTCTTCATCTCATCAAACATCTCAGCAGGGATTGCACAGCTGGTGTACTCGTGCTTAGCCTTGCCGCACTCTGCAACAATCTTGTCGATGAAAGCGATGATGGTCTGGTTAACTTCATGAGCCTTGTAAATAGCCTCAATCATCTTAGCCTCGGGTACTTCGTTAGCACCTGCCTCGATCATGATAACCTTCTCCTTGGTAGAAGCAACGGTCAGATTCAGGTCGCCCTTCTTCCACTGCTCCTGAGAGGGGTTAACAATCAGTTCGCCATCGATCATGCCCATCTGGGTCATAGCACAGGGGCCATCGAAGGGAATATCGGAAATACTGGTTGCAACAGACGCACCGATCATAGCTACAAGCTCGGGACGGCATGCAGGGTCAACACTCATTACCATGGTGTTCAGGGTAACATCGTTACGATAATCCTTAGGGAACAGGGGACGCATAGGTCTGTCGATTACACGGCTGGTAAGAATAGCGTTCTCACTTGCCTTACCCTCACGCTTGTTGAAGCCTCCGGGAATCTTTCCTACTGCGTACATCTTCTCTTCGTACTCAACGCTCAGAGGGAAGAAATCGATTCCCTCTCTGGGCTTCTCGGATGCAGTTGCTGTACAAAGAACAACTGTATCACCGTAGTGCATGAATGCACATCCGTTTGCCTGCTTACCTACACGATTGATATCAATCTTTAAGGTACGGCCTGCGAGTTCCATTTCAAAACTCTTGTACATAATATCCTCCATTCTGCCGCGGATGCGGCTTGAAAATTTAAGAACAGAAGACACCGAAACTACTGAAAGCAGTATGCCAAGGCACGCTCACCGCCATGCTGTTTTCAGCGGTCTCGGGGCCCTCTTCTGTTCCAAATTTGAATCTATACTCCAAAGTTTTGCAACTTTTTGAGTCAAAATATTTTTTCGTAAAAACAGTAACAAGCGGAAAGAGCCATTCGGCTTCCTTCCGCTTATGTTTGTACTTGTTATTACTTTCTCAGACCGAGCTTCTCAATCAGTGCACGATATCTCTCGATATCCTTCTTCTTCAGGTAGTCAAGAAGACCACGTCTCTGACCAACCATCTTCAGCATACCACGACGTGAGTGATGGTCCTTAGGGTTAGCCTTAAGGTGCTCAGTGAGCTCCTGGATTCTTGCGGTAAGAACTGCAACCTGTACTTCAGGTGAACCTGTGTCACCGGCGGTTCTTGCATACTCGTTCATGATAGCGGTTTTCTTCTCTTTAGAGATCATTTTGATATCCTCCTAATAAATATTTATTTGTATCCACCGGACACTAAGCAGCGGTTGGAGTTTCCGTTTGCTGGGTGTCGGCAAAATCACACTAGGCTAGTTTATCATAAAGACAAACAGAACGCAAGATGATTTTTCTCATTTCACAAATTATTTTCTAGTCCTGCAGATAACTTACACACTTTACGGGAGTTCTGTAATTGTACTTGCTGATCTTAATACCGGACTTGGGATTACTTGCATGGATAACCTGACCGCCGCCGATATACATTGCAACATGGTTGATGGTTCCGGAGCCGTTTGCATAGAAAATCAGGTCGCCGGGCTGCAGGTCTGCCACTGCAATCTTCTTTCCTTCGTTCGCCTGAACCTTTGCGGAATGTGTCAGGGTTACGCCGTACTTCTTGTAGATGCTGAGTACAAAGCCGGAACAGTCAGCACCCTTGGTAAGGCTGGTGCCGCCCCATACATAAGGATTGCCCAGGAACTGCTTTGCATATTCTACCATGTCTACTCTGACATTGGAAACACCGGCACCATACAGAAGCTCTGACATGGTAATCGCAGTGTCCAGTTTCTCTTCGATGGTAACAAACTCAGCGGAAATATACGCTTCGTCTGCGTCGATGGCAACCTTAATCCAGTCGCCCTCGGTATCAAGGTACTCCAGCTCTTCCCCCTTGGGAATCTGGGTCAGAACAGAGGAATCGGTGGAAGGAGCCGTACGTACATTCAAACCGTCCCCCTTGGAAACGGCAACGGTGCGAACCAGACCGGAAGCGATAAACTTTGCCTCCAGACCGGTGTGCAGATAATCCAGGCTTACATAGCCCTCAACCTCACCGGAGGTGACATGTGCCCAACCGTCTTCGACAGAAAGCACCTCACAGACAGAGTCCTTAGGCATTTTGCCCACCAGCTTGCCGTTGGTGGATGGATTCTCACGGACATTCAGATTACCGCTCTCCACATTTGCCACACCGATATTGGTATAGCCCCAGAATGCACCCTCAGACTGCTTTGCACAATCGATATATTCTTCTGTTGAAAGTCCTGCTCCAAAAAATGCTGCGATTCCTTCTCTGGGCATGATGCTTCCGGTTGCGGACGCAGTCATAGAATCTGCCGCCATTACAAGCGTCAGACCGGCTGAAAGAATCAATGCATACTTTTTCAAGGAAAATAACTTCATTCGTCTATCTCCAATTGTAAAAGTGAATTTACAAATCTGTTACAAAATTATTACACACAAATTATAACTTTGTAATCTTTTCCTGTCAACCGATTCGGCGCTTTTCAATTCTTAATCTTGTCTAAAATTTAAAACCCCGATTTGGTAATTTGTTCCATTACCGCATCGGGGCTTCTCATTCATTCTTATCTGAAACTTATCTGTTTTCTACAGTTTCGCTTTCTGTTTCATTCTCAATAACTGCGAATGCGATGTTGGTTGCATGGTCTCCGACTCTCTCCAGGCCGGAAATAATATCGGAGAAAATCATGCCTGCCTCTGCACTGCAAAGGCCCTTGGTAAGTCTGTCAACATGGAAGCGCTGCAGTTCCTTTTCCTTATCATCGATCTTGGATTCCAGCTCGATGACATCCTTCATATGGGTCTCATCACCCTTTACGAACATGGCAACGGAGTACTGAATCAGGGTATTTACCATATCCATCATCTCGCCCAGTTCCTTCTGTGCATCCTTACTGAAGGAAACGCCGTCCTCCTTGCGCTGCTTCGCTGCATCTGCAATGTTCTCTGCATGGTCACCGATTCTCTCGATATCGTTTACTACATGGAACAGACCACCGATGGTACGCAGGTCTTCGATGGGAAGGGTTGACTGGTTAATCTTTACCAGATATCCGGTGATTGCATGATTCAGGTAATTGATATTCTTCTCTACCTCGTAAACCTCTTCGATATCCTCTTCATCCAGAGTAATCAAAGCGTTCATTGCACGGTTTAAGTTCTCGCTTGCAAGGGATGCCATACGGTCCATCTCCTTGATTACTTCAAATACTGCGGTAGCGGGATTGAAGACAACCTTGTCACCGATGTACTTCAACTGGTAGCTCTCTCTGTAGCCAATCTTCTTATCCTCACCGGGTACACACCACTCGGACAGCTTAACAATAAAGCCTGCGAAGGGGAAGAGAATAATAACCTGGAAGATCTTGATGGAGGTATGTGCGTTTGCTACGAAACGACCTGCATCGGAAGACATAGACCAGATAAAGTGCTTTACGGGCTCCATAGCCACAAACAGGATTACATAACATACCAGGGTACCGATTACATTGAACCAGAAGTGGATCAGAGCAGCCTTCTTTGCATCCTTCTTACCGGAAAGGGAAGCAAGCAATGCGGTAGAACAAGCACCGATGTTACAACCCATGATAATAAACAGGGTAATTTCTACATCCATCAGGCCCTGCTGTGCAAGCAGAAGCACGATGCTGACGGTTACGGAAGAGCTCTGGATAATACTGGTCAGAGCCAGACCGATCAGGGTTGCGAAGAAAGGATTTGAAAGGGAAGCCAGGAAATCAGCCAGCTCCTTTACTTCCTTCATGCTTGCCATGGAGCTTGACATGGTAGACAAGCCCAGGAACAGCACACCGAAACCGATGATGATTTCCGCGAAGTCCTTAACCTTCTTATTCTTTACAAACATGACAAGCACCACGCCTGTCAGCAAAATAATCGGAGCATACTGAGATAAGTTGATGGATACCAGCTGGGATGTGATTGTGGTACCGATGTTGGCACCGAAGACAACGCCCGCAGCCTGTGACAGATTCATCAGACCTGCATTTACGAAGGATACAACCATGGCCGTACAGGCTGAGGATGACTGAATGATACCGGTAAAAATGATACCGACAACCATCCCGCTGAAACGATTGGTCGTGAAGATTTCAAGAATTCGACGAAGCTTGGCACCTGCCACCTTCTCGATGGAGTCACTCATAACTCTCATACCGAAGAGGAACAGTCCCAATCCTCCGCACATGGATAAGATAATTTTTCCAATATCAATTGTTGTGTTCATAGTTTTACCTACACCTTCCACACATGATTCCCGCTTCTGCCTGCGGCATCTCTCTTCTGCCGTACGGGAAAATATTTACAGTTTCTACTACATCAATTACCATTTTAAGTGAAACCGTTTTATCTTACAATAGGTACTTCGACGAATTTCCGACATTTTTCGCCGCTCCTGCTGTAATATCTTCCTCAAGCTGACGCTTCAATGCCTCGAGACTTGCAAATTTCTGCTCCGGTCTTCGAAACTCCGACAGATAAACGGTAATATCTTCACCGTAAATATTCTCATCAAAATCATACAGATAGGTCTCCACGCCCCTGGCAAAACCATCACCCACCGTAGGCTTGATGCCTACATTGCTGATGGCCTTGTACAATTTCCCGCCGACACGCGCCACGGAAAAGTACACGCCGTTGGGCGGAAGCAATTTGCTTTCCCCGGGAATCTGGTTCAGGGTGGGGAAACCGATGGTCCTTCCAATCTGATTGCCCTTGAGCACCTTTCCGCACACGGGATAGGGCATCCCCAGCAGCTGCTCCGTCAAAAGCATCTCTCCGTCCTCAACCGTACGGCGCACAAAGGTAGAGCTTACAGCCGTTCCCTCGAAGGAAACCTTTTCCACGGTCTCCACGCGGAAACCCTTTCTCCTGCCCACCTGCATCAGCAGATCCGTGTTGCCCGCGCCCTTGTCACCAAAGGACAGATCGCTACCCGCAACAATCAGCTTTGCATTCATGCGGTCTGCGAGAATATCCTCCGCAAACTGCTCTGCAGGAGTTGCCGCCGTCTCAAAGGTCATGGGAAACTCGATCAGCAGATCAATGCCCATGGCCTCGCATATTTTTCTTTTTTCTTCTTTGGTCGTCAGTTCCTTCCCGTCAGAGAAACCAAACAGCACCGCCGGTGCGGGATCAAAGGTAAAAACACAGGCCTTTAAGCCGTTCTTTTTCTCCGCCAGAATTCTGTCAAACAGTCTTCTGTGTCCGATATGAAGGCCGTCAAACTTGCCGATGGCCACCGCTGTTTCTTCCTCCAGGTAAATTTCCTGAATATTGGTTATGATCTTCAAATCGCAAAATCACTCTTTCTCTAAAAACATTTTGTAGGGCTTGTAATAATGCTTTGTTTCCTCATAGAAAAAAACGCCTGCAAATCTGCCGTCCGGAAAATAAATGCGCACGCGTTCTCCGGCCGGATATTTTACGTTTTCCTCCGTCTGGTTGGGGAACAAAGGATTGCCGTTCTCCAAAAGCTTTTCCGCTTCCCGGGTGACTGTCAGTGCAGGGCACTCCAGGAAAACACTGTCCACCGGGCGGACAACGCTTGCCAGCTTCCCCTCATCCTTCAGCTTCTGCAATTCTCCCAGAGTCAATGCTTCCGCCAGGCCAAAGGGGCCTACCTTGGAGCGCTGCAGGCTTGCCATGGCGCCGCAGCAGCCAAGCTTTTCGCCGATATCCTCACAGAGTGTTCGGATATAAGTTCCCTTGGAGCAGGCAACACGCATTTTCACTACAGGAAGCTTAACCTCCAGTATCTCCAGATCAAGAATTTCCACTCTTCTGGCCTTTCGCTCCACTTCCTTGCCCTCTCTGGCCAGTTCGTAAAGCTTTTTGCCGTTTACCTTCAGGGCGGAATACATGGGCGGCACCTGATCATACTCTCCCACAAAGGACAGGCAGGCTTCCCTCACCTCTTCCTCCGTGCAGGTCACCGGTCTTGTCTCCAGAACCGTTCCCGTCGTATCCTGAGTGTCGGTCTTTGTCCCCAGCAGCAGTTCCGCAATATATTCCTTGGAACGGTCTGTCAGCATGTCGCAGAGCTTTGTGGCACTGCCCAGGCAAACCGGAAGCACACCTGTTGCCGCCGGGTCAAGAGTTCCAGTATGTCCGATTTTGCGCTGGCCGCAGATGCCGCGCATTTTGGCCACCACATCGAAGGAGGTAAAATCCTGCTCCTTATTTACAATGATAATTCCGCTTAACATGTTTTCTCCAATTGCTTTTCGATATGTAAGGAAAGGTTATTGATACAGTCGTGGAAGGTACCCTTCATGGTGCAGCCTGCCGCTCTGGCATGACCGCCGCCGCCAAAGAAAGAAACAACTGCTGCCGCATCCACCTTCTCATCGGTACGCAGGCTTACCTTGTACTCCATTACATCTGTCTGATACATAAATACCGCACAGCTGATGCCCTTGATATTGCGAAGCTGGTTCACAATACCGTCCAGGTCCTTGCTGGTACAGTCATAGAAATCCATGGTCTTCTTATCCACAACGCTGACAATACAGCGATTGTCCAGAAAACGAATACTCTCCATCAGCGCCCTGCCGCAGATCTGGGTCTGCACATAGGTCTTCTGATAGAAGGTCTCCTGAATCAGTCTGGGGAAGTCAAAACCGTAGGAAATCAGCTTCGCGCCCTTCTCCAGCGTTGCGGGTGTGGTGTTGCTGTACTGGAACACACCGGTATCGTGAATGATGCCGATATACAGTGCCTTTGCCAGCTCCGCATCCAATTTATCTTCATCCATCAGATTATACAGTACCTCACAGCAGGAGCCAACCTCCGGGCGAACCAGATTTACGCTGCCATCACCGCTGTTGGTTTTGTGATGATCGATGTTAATGGTCTTCTTTGCGTTTTCAAAATATTTGCCGGCCTCTCCCAATCTGTCCGCATTGCAGTCCAATGCGAAGAACACATCAAAGGCAGGCTCCTCGGGGAAATCGGTCACAATGTCTGAAAAGCCCTTCATTTCAGCGAAAATATCGGCAGGCTTCTCCAGGAATACGGTAACCTGTGCCTCGGGCAGACATTTTTTCAGATACATCTGAAGGCTCAGTACGGAACCGACACAGTCACCGTCCGGATGGATATGACCGCTGATACCGATTCTTTTTGCTCCCTCACATTCTTTTACTAAATTCAAACTCATATCGTTTGCCTCATATTATTCTTTTCTTAAAAGTATCCCCGAAGGACCAAAGGGTCTCTTCGGGAATACTGACCAAAACTTATTCTTCGTCCTCTGTCTCGGGGTCGGGCTTTGCATTTGCAGCATCGTGAGCCATAACCTCTTCGATCTTGTGGGACATGTTGACACCGTACTCAATGGACTGGTCCATCACGAAGGTAATCTCAGGTGTGTTGCGAAGATTGATGGTCTTTGCAAGCTGACGTTTGATATACCCCATCGCACTCTTCAGGCCGAGAAGCGTGTTGTTCTTCGCTTCCTCATCACCCAGCACGCTGATCCATGCCTTGCAGCTCTTCAGATCGGGTGCAACCTCTACAGCAACCACGCTGGTCCATGGGCTGATGCGGGGATCCTTGATCTCACCGCGGATAATCTCAGCCAGAACCTTCTGAACCTCGCCGTTGATACGGGTGTTTTTAATGCTATTTTTTCTCATATCAATTTCCTATCTGGGTACTTCTACCATGGTGTAAGCTTCAACCATATCCTCTTCCTTGATCTGGTCGAAACCGTCAAATACAAGACCGCATTCGAAGCCTTCCTTTACTTCCTTTACATCGTCCTTGAAACGCTTCAGGGAAGCAAGTGAACCTTCGTAAATCTGCTCGCCTTCACGGGTGATACGAATCTTACAGCCTCTCTGGAAGATACCGTCGGTTACATAAGAACCTGCGATATTACCAATCTGGGAAGCCTTAAATACCTGACGAACCACTGCGTGTCCGAGGGTCTTCTCCTCGAATACGGGATCCAGCATACCCTTCATGGCAGCCTCGATATCCTCGATTGCCTGGTAGATGACTCTGTACAGTCTGACATCAACGCCCTCACGCTCAGCGGTTGCCTTTGCGGTTGCATCGGGTCTTACATTGAAGCCGATGATGATGGCGTTGGATGCGGAAGCCAGTGTTACATCAGACTCGTTGATTGCACCTACGCCGCCGTGGATGCACTTAACAACAACTTCCTCGTTGGAAAGCTTAAGCAATGAAGCCTTAACTGCTTCTACGGAACCCTGAACGTCAGCCTTGACAATCAGGTTCAGTTCCTTCAGATTACCCTGCTGAATCTGTGAGAACAGATCATCCAGGCTCATCTTTGCCTTGGTCTCCTCCAGCTTCTTCTCCTTGTTCTGAGCCTGGTAGGTCTCAGCGTAAGATTTAGCGGTCTTATCGTTCTCATGAGCGATGAATACCTCACCTGCACTGGGAACATCGGAAAGACCTAAAATCTCTACGGGAGTGGAAGGAGCAGCTTCCTTGACACGTCTGCCCTTGTCGTCAATCATCGCACGAACCTTACCGTAGCAAGCGCCTGCGGAAATGAAATCGCCCACATGCAGAGTACCCTTCTGTACCAGAACGGTAGCAACGGGACCACGGCCCTTATCCAGCTCAGCCTCGATTACAAGACCTCTTGCACGTCTCTCGGGATTAGCCTTCAGCTCCAGAATATCTGCAGTCAGCAGAATGGTCTCCAGAAGGTCTTCAATACCCTCGCCGCTCTTTGCGGAGACGGGAACAAACTCAGTCGTTCCGCCCCAGTCGGTAGCAACCAGCTCGTACTCGGTCAGCTCCTGCTTAACACGCTCGATGTTTGCAGAGGGCTTATCAATCTTGTTAACAGCAACAATAATTTCAATACCTGCAGCCTTTGCATGATTAATTGCCTCGATGGTCTGAGGCATTACGCCGTCGTCTGCAGCAACAACAAGGATTGCGATATCGGTGGAGTTAGCACCTCTCATACGCATTGCGGTAAATGCTTCATGTCCGGGAGTATCCAGGAAGGTGATCTTTCTGCCGTCCACATTAACGGTGTAAGCACCGATGTGCTGGGTAATACCGCCGGCTTCCTTGTCGGTAACGTTTGTCTTTCTGATTGCATCCAGCAGGGAGGTCTTACCATGGTCAACGTGACCCATTACGCAGATAACGGGAGGTCTTTCAACAAGATTCTCTTCTGCTTCCTCGTCCTCTTTCAGCAGTTCTTCGATGACATCAACCTTTACTTCCTTCTCGCAGAGGATTTCGTAATCCATAGCGATGGCTTCTGCATCCTCGTAGGAGATTTCCTGGTTTACGGTTACAATCTTGCCTTCCAGGAACAGCTTCTTGATAATGGCAGCAGGCTGCATCTTCATCTTGTCAGCCAGATCCTTGATGGTGATCATTTCAGGAAGGGTAATAACCTTGATTACTTCCTCAACAACCTCTTCCTTTCTCTTCTCGGGCTTTATGAAGCGGCCGGGCTTGTTCTTAGCTGCCTCATCCTCCTCGTAGATAGAGTCACGACGAGAGCGCTTATCCTTCTCCTGGCTGTTCTGGCGTCTCTTGTCTTCACCATTCTTCTTTTCGATATCCTTAACGGGTGCTGCATCGCCGCCGAAGCCGCCCTTGCTGCCGCCCTTATCTCTACCGTAGCCTGAACCCTGTCCGCCTGCACGATTATCTCTCTGTGCACCGTTGAAGCCGCGATTGCCGCCCTGACCGTTGCCGGGTCCACGCCATTCGCCTCTTCCGTTCTGGGGTCTGTCGCCCTGAGGACGACCGTCTCTGTTGAAACCGCCCTGAGGTCTGTCACCCTGGGGTCTGCCGTCTCTGTTAAAGCCGCCCTGGGGTCTGTCACCCTGAGGTCTGCCATCTCTGTTGTAGCCGCCCTGGGGTCTGTCACCCTGAGGTCTGCCATCTCTGTTGTAGCCGCCCTGAGGTCTGTCACCTCTGTTGTAGCCGCCCTGGGGTCTGTCGCCCTGAGGTCTGTCACCACGGTTGTAGCCGCCCTGGGGTCTGTCACCCTGAGGTCTGTCGCCACGGTTGTAGCCACCCTGGGGTCTGTCACCACGATTGTAGCTGCCCTGGGGTCTGTCACCCTGAGGTCTGTCAGTCTTGGGAGCAGTCTGCGCAGGAGCCTCTGTTCTTACGGGCTGCTCAGCCTTTACCTCCTGAACGGGAGCCTGAACTGCTGCCTCCTGTACAGGTGCCTGAACCTCAACCTTTTCCTCTTCTGCACGCTTGGTTACAGGGGGCTTGGAAGAAACCATCTGCACACTGGGTGTGGGTGAAGGAGGAGTCAAGGGCTTAATGGGAGTACGAGCAGGCTGTGCCTGAGCGGGTCTTCCGTTAAATCCCTGACCTGCACCCTGAGGTCTCTTTGCACCGTTCTGCATATTCTGTCCGCCCTGGGGTCTTGCCTGACCGTTCTGCGGTCTGCTGTTGTTTCCCTGCGCGGGACGCTGTCCGGGCATCTTGGAATTCTGCTGGTTATTTACAAAAATAATTGTCTTTTTCTTTTTAGGCACAGCAGCCTTGTCTCCCTGTGCGGGAGCAACAGTTTCCGCTGCGTCAGCCTTTGCGGCCGGAATCGCTTTATTCTCTTCCTTCACAGGCTGAACTTCCTCCTTATGTGTTGTATTCTCTTTTGCAGGTGCTGCCTGGCTCTTTCCGAAAGCCTTTCTTACAACCTCTGCAGTTTCATCTTCAACCGAGCTGCTTGCAGACTTGGCATCAATGCCCTTTTCCTGCAGGAAACTCAGAATATCTTTGCTTTGTTTATCTACTTCCTTAGCGAGTTCATGAATCCTAATTTTCGCCATTTTTCCCTCCATATTAAATTGTATCCGCTTCTTCGATGCGCTTGAGAACAGCCTTTGCCAGGCCCTCATCGCACACGCCTACAGCACTGCGGCTTTCCTTACCGATTGCTCTGCCCAGTTCCTCCTTGGTTCCGTACACAACGACGGGAACCTCATAGAAGGAGCATTTGTCGGTATAAAGCTTTCTGCTGTTGTCGGAAGCATCCTCGGCCACAATCGTAAGCCACACGGAACCCTTTTTAATGGATTCCAGCATCTGTACTTCGCCGCTTACCACATTGTGTCCTCTCATCGCAAGTCCCAAAAGGGAGTAAACCTTATTCTGCATCAAGACCTTCAAATTCCTCCTCTAACGAACGACTGACCTCTGCGGGAATGCTCATCTTGAAGGAACGCTCCAGTCCCTTATTCTTTATGGCCTTCTGAAGGCATTCTTTGTTCTTGCAAATATATGCACCGCGGCCGTTTTTCTTGCCGGTACTGTCCAGGCAAAACTCATTTTCAGTGCTCTTCAGCACTCTGATCATGTCCTTCTTGCCTTTCATTTCACCGCAGCCCACACACTGCCTTAAAGGAATCTTCTTATGCATTAGTTCTCCTCGGACTCGTAGCCTTCTTCGTATTCTTCATCGTACTCCTCTTCATCCATGTAGTCCTCATAACGGAATCCGGGAGCATCCTTTGCCTGAGTCTCAGACTTAATATCAATCTTATAGCCGGTCAGTCTTGCAGCAAGTCTTGCATTCTGACCTTCCTTACCGATTGCAAGAGACAGCTGGTAGTCGGGAACGACAACCTTAGCGGTCTTCTCATCGGGATCTGCAAATACAGCAACAATCTTAGCAGGTGAAAGAGCATTCTGAATCAGCAGACCGGGGTTCTCATCCCAGTTTACGATATCAATCTTCTCACCGCGAAGCTCTTCAACGATAGCATTTACTCTAGCACCGTTCATACCTACGCAGGCACCTACTGCATCAACATTGGGGTTGTTGCTCCAGACAGCAATCTTGGTACGGTTTCCTGCCTCACGGGCAATGCTCTTGATTTCAACGGTACCATCTTTAATTTCAGTAACTTCTGACTCGAACAGTCTCTTAACCAGTTCGGGATGAGTGCGGCTGACATTGATGCGAGGTCCCTTAGGGGTGTTCTTTACTTCAAGAATATATACCTTGATACGCTCGGTAGGCTTGAATACCTCACCCTTTACCATCTCGCTCTCGTTTAACATTGCATCTGCCTTACCAAGGTTGATGCTCATGTTCTTGCCGACATAACGCTGTACGATACCGGTTACCACATCCTTTTCCTTCTCGTAGTACTGGCTGTAAACAACGCTTCTCTCTTCCTCACGAATCTTCTGCAGGATAACATTCTTTGCATTCTGGGTTGCGATACGTCCGAACTCCTTGGACTTGATCTCAACCTTGAGCAGATCGCCAACCTTAGCCTTTACGGAAACCTTCTTTGCATCCTCCAGAGTAATCTGCAGGCAGTCGTCGAATTCCTCACCTGCGGTCTCAACAACTTCCTTCTCGGCATATACCAGGAAGTCACCGGTCTCGCGGTTGATTTCAACCTTTACATTGTCAGCTTTTCCAAAATGGTTTTTGCAGGCTGTAAGAAGAGAGTTTTCAATTGCCTCAAAAAGGGTCTCCTTGCTGATCTCCTTCTCTTTTTCAAGAATATCAAGCGCCTCCATTAATTCCTTGTTCATTTCTTTTCCTTTTCCTCCATTCCGACCGCTTATGGGTCTGTTTCATTTACTTGAAGTCTTAAACTTATGTTACTGATTAAAAATCGAATGCCAGGCGAACCAGTGCAATCTGGTCTCTCCGGAAGGTCATCTCTTCCTCGCCGGTATTGATGGTAAGGTTCTGTACATCAAAGGAAACCAGTTCCCCCGCAAACTCCTTTACCTTGTCAATGGGCTTGAACAGCTTGATCTCCACTTCCTGTCCGATGCTTGCCTGCAGATGCTTATCCTTTTTCAGGGTTCTGCCAAGTCCGGGACTGCTGACCTCCAGAATGTAGGCCTCGTCAATAAAGTCCTTTTCATCCAATGCGGCAGACAACGCTCTGCTGACTGTTTCGCAATCGATGATGTTCACTCCCTCGGGCTTGTCGATATAAGCTCTCAGATAGTAATCACTGCCTTCCTTTACATACTCAATGTCGTAAATGGACACGCCGTTTGCCTCGGCAATAGGGGTCAGAAGGGCTTCTGTCTTTGCTTCATAATCTTCTCTTCTCGACATCCTAAAACCTCCTTTCTGCCAATCAGGCGTCGGGGCTTTTGAAAATTTGCCTCAACATGCAAGTAAGAGTGGCCTTGGCAGCCACTCTTACTCTAGTAATCATTATGAATCATACACATTATAGTAATACAAAAATCAAATGTCAATAGTCTGTACGATTATTTCGCCTGTTCTTTTCCGTTTCTGGCATTTTCCAGATTGATGTAATATTTCAGGCGCTCCTCAAGTGCTCTGATTTTAGCCTCGTAAATATCACGCTCGAAGTCGGAAAGATTGCCAACCTTGATATCCTGCTTTGCATTGTTCAGCTTTTTGCTCATATTGAAAGACCTCACTTTATTACGAATTGCTCCATCTTTTGCATATACATAGAAATACTGCGTCTCATTTCTGTCGCTGGGTGCCAGAGACCAGTGCTGCTCTTCTCCGGAGAAGGTCAGTTTTACGGGAACAATCTTCTCCAGCACTGCCTCGTCCTGATGGAAGTAGGTGTAACACTCCTTTGAATTGAGGAATACAAAAATCTTGTTCTCTTCCGCAAGTCTGCTCTGAATTCCGGTCAGGAGCTCCTCATTGTAGGAAACCTCTCCGTAATCGGAGAATCTCAGATCAAAGAAGTCATCCACGAAAACAACTTCTCCCTCATCGCACATCTCAAGAGAGGAAACTGAACTGTTTCTGTCAATCAGGCCCTTCAGCATCTTCTTATCACAGCCGAACACCTCAATGGAATTGCAGCCCAGTGCTTTGGTCAGCTCCAATGCAATGTAATATCTGTTGATTGCCTGATAACTCTTCTCAAAGTCTGTGGTCAGTTCAAACACATCATAATCACAGCCGTAATAATTCTTGATTGCCGTTGAGCTGATGGTAGAGATTTCAGGCTTTCCGCCTTCCAGCAAAATGGGAAGGAACTCGGAGGGGAATCTCTCCTTGATAATGGAAGCATTGTTCCAGATTTTCTCGTAGTACATAACATCATCAGGATGAGGCTTTAACAGCACTTTCTTACCCTGATAGAAATAATCTGCAAACAGCTTGTAAATTTCCTTCTGTCCCTCAAAGGGAAGAATGTTCAGATTTGCAAAATGCTGGGTCAATACCACTGCATCAATATCATTTACGGGAATGGTCATCTTCTCAATGAAAATATCGAGAATATCATCCTGTGTCTCCTGATCCAGTTCAATCAGCTGCTTGATAACATTGAAATCAATGATATTATCGTAATTCTCCAGTACGCCTTCCTCCTGCGCCTCCACATTACATACAACGGAGGTGATGCAGAGTGCTGTACCGTCATACAGACCCTTTTTAATGTTCATGGTACATTTGTAAGGTCTTGTTCTCTCCTCGATGTTCACCAGAATGTCCGGTCTGGAGAGCATACCTGCCGCATCCTCGAAATAGACAAAGGGAATGTCCTTGTCCACAAGGTAGTGACCAAAGTAATAATGGCCGCAGGCAAGATTGATTTCTTCAAAATCGGTAATTGCTACCTCATGAGAAGCAAAGTAAGCATCAAAGTAATTGGCAATTACATTCTGGAAGGAAATCTTCGGAGGGAATGCAAGGTTAATATCATAAACCCAAACATCGCTGAAGTACTTGCCGTATTTTTCAATGATAGGGAATTTATCCCTTAAAGTGTCGGTAATCATTAAGACAGAATTTTCTTTTTCGGAATGCTGCATTCTGTAAATAATCATTTCCAACAACTG
Source organism: Acetatifactor sp. (assembly GCA_045597705.1). Taxonomy (GTDB): domain Bacteria; phylum Bacillota; class Clostridia; order Lachnospirales; family Lachnospiraceae; genus Acetatifactor. The sequence continues at coordinate 133,137 of JAZLKR010000001.1, read as the reverse complement.
ATATGTGCTGATAGCATGATAAAGAATCATTTTCTTCCTCCCATATTTACAGTTTCACAGATTTCAGAATATCTGAGATTGTTTCAATCTGCATGCTGTCTCCGCCGCCGACACCTCTCGCATAGGTGAAGTCCTTGAAGTAATCTCTGATAAAGCCTAAATCACTGCTGATGTATTTGTATGGAGCGTAAGCATCTCGTCCGGGGACATTCAAAAGAACCGGATATTCCTTTGCAAAGGCAAGGTACTGCTTTGCGAAATATGCCATTCCCTTGTGAATCTCTTCGATCATCCAATAGTTCTCAACCTCTGCGATATCAAACTGATGCTTTCCGTCCGCGCTCAGGCCCTTGAAGGAAGGATTGCAGGCCTGTGTAAACAGTTCGAAGAAAATACTGTTGGTGCCGTTGTTTGCCCTCTTATGATAATTGTACAAATCCGTGTTATCAATCTGTGAGAACATGTAAGACTGAATGGACTTGTTCATATGGGATGTAATGTTGGAAGCGCTGTTTCTCACCTTGCTTGCAGCCAGGTAACAGTATACTTCCACATCCATATGGAATCTGTTCTCCAGAAGATTCTTGATGGAAAGAACGCCGCTGCCGGTCCAGCCCACATCGATAATGGCAACCTTCTTGCTGTCGCCGATGTAATGCTCAAATACCTGCTTAATCTTCTCCAGGCGTCCTCTGTTTGCACGGATGATGCTGTCGAAGCTCTCAATCAGTGCATTCTCAAAGTGAATCATGTTATCCTTACAAAGGATCATATCCTTCTTCAGGCCATATTTCTTCAGATTTACATTCTGCTCATCTACATTCAGGATGGTCAGAATTTCTTCAATCTTGGTAGGAATAATGGAGGTAGCCTTATGGTTTACCAGTCTCTTCAGGCAGTCATATCTGTTGCCCTCAATATCTGCCACGATAGAGGCGATTCTTGACCAGTAAACATACTCGGTCTTGATACCGTCGGTACCAAGCATCTCGAATACCTTCTTATAAATGTACCCATCTCTGGCCAGGAACAGAATTTTGTCGATTCCTTCCTGTTTGCACTGCTGTTTAATCCAGCTTGCGAAGCCTACACCATAAAGACCGCCGTAAACATATCCGTACTCGAAATAGGGATTGAAATGATTCAGGCCGTTATACAGAGTATTGTAAACAAGTCCCTGGTAAACGCTTCCGACCAGATCGGACATACCCTCAATCTTGTAGCAGTCACGGCCGATGTAGTAGCTGTTGCGGTAGAACTCTGAAGCCAGGCCGAACTGCTGGCTGTTTTCAAAGTCTGTGGTATGATTGTCGCCGATATGAATGATTTTTCGATCACCGTACTTTGACATTACCTGCTTATACAGCTGACCGCTTCTCTTGTTGCACTTGTACTCACAGGAAACAAACAGCTCATCCACAAAATAGCCGTTCTTTTCCAGAATACGGGTGATAACCTCTGAGCTTAAGTACATATCGGAAACCGCAATTATGGTCTTTCCCTGTGCCTTTAAGATATCGAACACTTCCTTCATGTAAGGGTTCGCATAGGTAACGGTACATTCAGCCTCGATTTCGGCCTCCATACCCACATGGAAATTTAATCCGGTCTTTCTTTCAATCTGCCGATAGATTTCCTCGAGAGTGACCTCATGATTGCCGTACTTGACCTCATTTTCCTTACGAAGAAGCTTTTCAGCCTCTGTACGTATCTCCAGGAAATCAATGATGTTCAGTTTCTCACCAATCAGAACGAACAAATCTTCAGGTGCCTTGAAAGGTCTCAGAATCAGGGTGTCAAAAATATCAAAGGAAATGACATCGTAGGTAAGAAGATTCTTTGCCAGGAAGAAAGGCGCCAGACGCTTGTTCTTATCACTCAGTGTAGTGTATCTGGGAGCAACCTTCGGCTTTGCCTCGGGAAGCTTCAATTTTGATTTGGGAGGGATGTCGTAGACAACCTTCTCCTCCACAGGTTTCGGGATCTCCGGTGTTTCAGGCTCCTGCGGAACAGGTACATATACCTCCTTGATAATCACCTTCTCCACGGGGGCAGGTGCTGCCGCCTGAATATCGGGCAAAGCAGGCTGGTCCCAATCCCAATAAAGCATGGGAGTTGTGGCCTTTTTTACTCTATAGTGCCAATTCAGCTTCCAAAGGATTTTCCACTGTCTTGACCTGTTGGTATAATGCTCTTCAATATGCTCCTGAACATAGCGTTCATATTCACGACGCACATTTTCGTTCTTTCTTACAAATTGATTATACAGCGCGTTCTTTAAACCCATTGTTTCCTCCAAAGAAATGTTTATTTTGTAAAGAATGCTTCGATATCGGCAGGTGTTTCAAATACAGCCTTTTTGCGCTCGGGCGCTCTGTTCTTGAAACCGAATCCGTACAGAACGGCACCGAAATCAATGCCTGCCAGCTCTGCGCCATCCTCATCGAACTCACTGTCTCCGATCAGGATTGATTCTTCCTCCGAACAGCCTACATGCTCCATGCAAAGCTTAACAATATCTTTTTTGGTCAACTGGTCCTTGTCGTCCACGCCCTTTACGATTGCGAAAAGATCTGCGATGCCGAGCTGCTCAACAATCATCTTTGCAAAGGCTTCCTTCTTCAGTGTACCTACACAGAGAACATAACCTGACTCTTTCAGTTTCTTCAGAACATCCTTCAGTCCGGGGTACTCATCTACCTCCAGAACACCCTTCTCCGCATAGTAGCCTCTGTAGAAGCCAACTGCCTCCACAGCCTTTTCCTCAGGCATCTGAAGTGTATCGGTAAATACATTCTTAAGAGGCGCGCCGATTACCTTTTTTACAAAGGCGTCGCCTTCAAATGCCATTCCCATTTTCTCGAATGCGCAGTCATACGCATTGTAAATGCCGCGGTAAGTATTTACCAGGGTACCGTCCATATCCCAAATAATACATTTATACATTTTTATCTTCCTCGTACACTGATTTTGTCAAAAAGCTGATATTCTGGGTTCTGCGGAACTTTGCAAGAACCTGTTTGAAATGATTCTGCTTCTCCAGCAGATCCTCTTCTTCCTCTTCCCAGGTCAGCGACTGGTCAAAGTAGTTGTCGCTGTAGCGGGTGCTGAAACCGTCAAAGCCGGCAAGCACAATCTGCTTTGCTTCACAGATGCCCAACAGTTTGAGCAGCATCAGTCCTGCATTGTCGAACAAAAGCTCATCCGCATTATTCAGACTCTTATAGCTGAAACGATAAACTTCATTCTTCACATCCATTCTCAGGTTTGATGTGTGAATAATCTTGGTCTGCGGATACTTCTCCGCATTTGCGGTAATGTCATCCAGTCTCTTGGAGTTGCTGACAAAGCAGGCGTCCAGCGGCAGCAGATTATCCAGAAAGTTAATGGAAATGACGAAGGGCTTTTCCTTTTCAATATATGCGCGGATCGTCTCGCACTCACTTACCAATGACTTTCCGGGCGCCAGAACAAGCACCGGCTTGTCTCCCAGAACATCAATCAATTCACGCACATAAAGGGTGTCAATCATATCCTTGGTCTGATATTTCATGTAGACACGGTTTATCACTTCGCGATTGAAAATCAGTCGCTCTTCCATCGGAATCATGGAAATCATGTACTCGATGTCACGCATGGTAAGCGTCTGCTTATTGATAAGGAAGCTTGCGTAGTTGGGGTGGCACTCATTTCTTGCCGCAATATAATACGGCATGGAGTAACCCCATTTCTTCTCTCTGCGAATGATGGAGATATATCTGTCGTAAATATCCAGAATCTGCACCACATCATATGTTCCGCCGCAGTTCTTATCCAGATAATCGGCAATCAGCTCGGTAGGCAGGTTGCCCGCACCACGGCCCATGCCGTAAACAGATGAATCCAGAATAATATTTCTGTCTCCTCTGCACTGAATCAGCTCCTCGGAATTGGAGTATGCCATCTGCATGTTGTTGTGGCTGTGGAAGCCGATGCAGATATCAGGATCCAGATACTTGTCGGAAATCTCAAACAGCTCCTTGGTCTTCTCCTTGGTCATACAGCCCAGTGTATCTACAATATAGAAGGCAAACGGATTCAGAGCATTCACCTTCCGAATCAGCTCGATTAATTCCTGCTCCGTATAGGAGATGGTTCCTACCGGCTGCATGAATACCTTATAGCCCTTGCTCTTCAATACCTTTGCCCAATTGACAGCCTTCTCCACCTCGTTTTTGTGGAAGGTAAGGCGCACGCCGCCGATTCCGTCGGGGGAGGCATCCTCCAGCTTTGCAGGATCCATTTCCTTCTCTCCGATTGCAATCATGGCAACATAAAGAAAGGCCTTGTGTTCAATTGGTCTAATAAAACGATTTACAGACTCTGCGCTCGGGAACAGTGACTCATCTGCATCATCGGCCTTTTCGGAGAAAAAGCCGCATTCAATTATATCAATATCGGACCGGCTGAGCTTATCGATAATCGCGCCGATTGTCTTCTCGCCAAATTTCCAGTCATTGATATATCCACCGTCACGCAGCGTACAATCTAATATTTGAATTGATCTCATTTTACTCTCTCTCTTCGTGATTAATCAAAAAGATATGCCATAGCATCTGCTACGATAAAATCATCCTCGGTATTGATATCGCATGCCTCAATCTTGGATACGGGAATCAGGCAAGGTCTGTCACCGATTCTGCGATGCTTCTCAAGAATCAATTCCTTGGTAAATACGAACAGTCCGCAGGTTTCGGAATACATAGGCTTCAGATCCTGGGTTCTGGGAATAGCGTCAACGGAATAGTTGAAGGGCTTTCCGTCCATCCACAGGAACTCCTGAAGCTCCAATACGGTCATTGCGGAATCATGTTCGCCGCTCTCAACCTCTTTAACTGCCTTTGAAATGGTCTCTGCAGAGATAAAAGGAGCGGTTGCATGGGTAAGAACATAGACATCAGCGTCAACAAGCTTACAGAAGCTCTCCATAACTTCGTTGAAGCTGGTGGTAGACAAATCATAGTAAGGGTCTCTCTTTAAAAACTTGATTCCCTCGGGAAGATACTCACAAATCTCCTCTGAACTGCAGTAAACATATGCCTCGTCAACTTCCTCAACCTTCAAAATAGTCTGCAGAATGTAGCTGATCAAAGGACGACCGTTGTGCAATTTACGAATATTTTTCAAGGGAACTCTCTCACTGTTTAATTTAATTGGGATGAATGCAACTGTTTTCATGGAAACCCTCCTGCTATATGATTCTCATTTATTTCACAAAATAATCTAAAAAAGGACATAGTGTACTCATTATTTACACTATTTTACCATTATATCCTTATTTTGTCATTTTTTCAAGGTCTATCTGGCGGCTCGTTCGTTCTCCATGACAAAAAAGAGGAGATGGTTGCTGCCATCTCCTCCCGGAAAACAATTTTACTGAACAGACAATGTCACCACATTGGTGGTCACGGTCTTTCCGCTTGCATCGGTGATTACACACTGATACTGGCGGCCGTTCAGGGTCTTGTCGGTACCTACGGTAAAGCTCATGTTCGCAGTCTTTGCTGCAGCAATACCGGACTTGCTCCAGGTAGTTGCTCCTGCATTTCTGTACTGCCACTGGTAGCTTAAGCCCTCTCCCTCTGCCACTACAGAGAAGGTTGCCTTTGCTCCTGCTGCTGCGGTTACATTGGTGGGCTGTGTCTTGATGACTGCTCCCATTCCGCTTACATACAGGGTTACTGCATTGGTGGTCACGCTCTTTCCGTTTGCATCGGTGATAATACACTGATACTGACGACCGTTCAGAGTCTTGTCGGTGCCTACGGTGAAGCTCATGTTTGCGGTCTTTGCTGCTGCAATACCGGACTTAACCCAATCTGCTGCACCGTTGTTCTTGTACTGCCACTGATAGGTCAGGCCCTCTCCCTCTGCCACTACAGAGAAGGTTGCCTTTGCTCCGCTTGCTGCGGTTACATTGGTGGGCTGTGTCTTGATAACCAGCTCATTTGACTTCATGGTCAGTGTTGCAACATTTGTTGTTACGCTCTTGCCGTTTACATCGGTGATAATACACTGATACTGACGACCGTTCAGGGTCTTGTCGATGCCTGCTGCAAAGGTCATGTTTGCGGTCTTTGCTGCTCTGATGCCGGAGTTGGTCCAGGTGGTTGCTCCTGCATTTCTGTACTGCCACTGATAGCTCAGGCCCTCGCCGTCTGCTACTACGGAGAAGGTTACGGTATCACCTGCCACTACATTGCTTACGCTGACGGGCTGGCTCTCAATATAAGGGCCTGCTTCTCTTACGGTCAGAGTCACTGCATTGGTGGTTACGGTCTTTCCGGATTCTCCGGTAATGATACAACGGTACTGACGTCCGTTTAACTTTGTGCTGGTTGCACTGAAGCTCATGTTTGCGGTCTTTGCAACAGTTGCTCCTGAGTTTGCCCAGTCAGCTGCATTTACATCCTTGTACTGCCACTGATACTGGAGGCCGTCGCCCTCTGCCTTTACGGAGAAGGTTACCTTATTGCCAACAATTACCTTGGTGTCTACGGGCTGTGATGTAATCACGGGATCCTTCACCTGAATGGTAAAGGTTGCGATTGCGGATTCTTTTACGATTCCGTCCTTATCGGTGATGACACACTGATACTGACGACCGTTGATGGTCTTGTCGGTTCCTACCGCGAAGGTCATGTTTGCGGTCTTTGCTGCCCTGATACCGGAATTGGTCCAGGTGGTTACGCCCTTGTTTCTGTATCTCCACTGGTAGGTCAGGCCGTCGCCCTCTGCCACTACGGAGAAGGTTACGATATCACCTGCTCTGCCGGACTGGTTCTCAGGCTGAGCTGTAATGTAAGGACCTGCTTCTCTTACGGAAAGAGTTGCGATGTCGGTTGTCTTGGTTACGCCGTATGCGTCGGTGATTACGCAGCGGTACTGTCTGCCGTCAACGCCTGCTGACTGATAAGCGATAAATGCCATGTTTGCAGTCTTTGCGGATGCAATACCGGAGTTTGTCCACTTGGTTGCATTTGCTGCCTTAAACTGCCACTGATAGGTCAAACCTGTTCCGGAAGCCTTTACGGAGAAGGCTGCGGTCTTTCCGTCTACAACGGACTTGTTTGCAGGCTGCTCTGTAATCTTAATGGTATCTGCTGTCAGAATGTTTACATCGAAGGTAACAGCATTCTCTGCGCCAAAGAATTCAACTGAAATCTTGTAGGTACCAACCTTGAACAGAGTATCATTGAACTCGGTTGTGGGTGCACCTGCGGCTGCACCGGAAATGCCGGTTGCCTTGATGGATGCCACATACTTGTTCCAATCGGAAGAGCCATAGGTTACATCCTTAGTTGTGTTGTCGTCAAAGGTCAGACGAACCTTCAAGCCTGTCAGATCAGGTGCTGAGCCTGCATTTGCGGACAGATTTTTAGGATTGTTCAGCTTCTGAACACTCTGAACGGCAGCACCGTCTGTAAGAGTAATAACTGTATTGAGATCCTCCGGTCTGCCGGCTATTCCAAGGTAATAAACACCGGCCTGAGGAGCATAGAAGGTACACTTGCTGCCTGTGTTTATGTCAAAGCTTACGCCGTTCCAACCATATGTACCATTAATCTGGTAGATGCTTATAAACTGAAGTTCTTTTGAAGCCAGAACAGTATAATTGCCGGATGCAGGAATATCCATTCTCGCATAAATACGATTCGTGCCATTCAGTTCTTCTGCAATCGACAGGGTTGTACTCCGGTTCACGGTAAAGGTGTAGGGATTTTCATCCATAGCATATCTCTTAACCGGATAGCTGTATCCATGATAAAGCATACCGTACAGGTTGATGTTATAAACATATTCACCACCCATATTCCAATCCTGAATAAAGGACCCATCCGGATTTCTAAGATCTGAATTGGTTGAATAGGTGAAATCCCAGGCAGAATCGTATGCCTTCACAGTCTTCTTTTTGCCGTCTTCATAGGTAATTTCCAATTCAAGATTATCTGTATGACCTCCATTGACAGGAAGGTACTCATACCGCTTTTCCATAACGCTGATGGTTTTCACATCAACAATGTTCTTGGTTTTCTCCAGATAGACAGCTCCTGTATCTCCTCTCTTACGGAAATACCATGTTCCCTCTTCCAGGTTGACATATGCATTGTTTGCGGTTCGAAGCGGTTCTTCTCCAAGTGAACCGATACTGTCAAAGTAAAGATAGTTGTAATCATCCGCGCCATTCGCGTTTGCCAGCTTGTAGGTGCCGGTCTCCGGAACAAGAACAGCAAAATACTCATACTCATTCCAGCTACTCTTTTCAAAAGTGATGGTTTCGCCTAACCCGCTGATGGGAATACCAACCTTTTGAAGTGTCACGGTGCAATTGCTACCCGGTGCATAGACACTAATCCAGTAATTCTGTGTGGTCTCGTCCACAGGGAACATTATTTCGTCACTGGAACCCATAATATATTCACCTTGGAAGTCATCATACAGATTTATATACCTGTTATTGGCAGAAAGGCTATAGAAACCGGGACCGTCATATGTCAGTTTCATCCAATGCGCCGATTTGCTTGCCTCCAGTTCCACAGGAGTTCCGGGGAACACTTCCGGATACATCTCCTCCAAGGGCACTACGGTAAAGGGAAGTGTATCAAACAACACATTAATGCCGTTGGTATTGTACACAGCAATCAAATAATCACCAAGTTCGTCACATCTGTCATAGAAAGGTAAACTGTATTCCAGTCCATAATCGCTGCACTTCTCATTTGTGAAGGGAACCACTTCCGATGTTCCGTCTGCATAATTGATTCTGACCATAACATCGCCGAGAATATTGGAATCAAAGTAGCTTCCCTGCGCTACGCGCAGTCCCTTCTCAGGAAGTGATTCCAATTCAATATTCTTCGGCATAAGTGCTTGTTCCAGCGAAACCTCAATTTCATTGCTGGTATAGCATCTTATGGATACATAATAATCTCCGGGCTTCGTGAAATTGCAGGAGCGCACATAGTCGGCAATTTCATGAAAATCCTGCGTATAAACGCACGCATTAAACCAGTTGCTGTTTCCATATTCATCTTTAATTGTAAACTTATAGTAACCGGCCTCGGGAATCGTTACCTTTATCCAGAAAGGATCCGTCTCGTAATATCCATCAGGGTCTAAATATTCACGACCGGTGGTGCTATAGCTGTTCGTGAGTGTCACATTGGCCTCTACCAGCTGTTCGATAGAAACCACACTGAAATGGAAGGTCTGCGTGCCCACTTTGTCGAAGGTAACGCTCACTGTATAGTCACCCACAGGCAGTTTACTCTCGTTCGTCACATCCTTACCCTTGGCGTCTGTCACGCGAGCTGAAATTCCGGCTGCCTGAGAGAGCTTATGGTCCCACATCATGATATAATATGTCTCATCGTCGGTAGTGGTTATCTCAACACTGAAATCATTGTTTGTAGGGAACCGTCCCTCTTCAAAGATATAGTTTTTATTCAACTCAGCTCTGAATGATTTAATCAGGGAAGCCTTTTTTTCCACCACTGTAAATGGTGTGCTGACCGACTCTCCGGTGCTGGTCTTTTCAAAGACATGCCTGTAAGTTCCGACAGGATACTGACCATACTGATCGGGTACAGCCTTGGTGCCGTCTGCCTTCACCACCTTATGGCTGATGCCATACTTCAGCAGCCGTGCGTAATCCATGATTGATTCCTCGCTGCCGTCCTTCAGTGTAACCACAAGATTAGGATTGAGCGCATTCACATCGGACAGACCGTAAATAAACTCTGTCCTCTCCATTTCATCTATGTAGAATGACTTTGTTTCGATTTCACGGAAGGGCTGGTTTGCCTCATTGATGGCTTGCTTGTAAGCATCACGGTTATTCGCAAGGATTTCCGTAATATTACCCATACCGGGTTCTATCTGCCAGAGGAAAGGCGATCCCATATCCAGACCATCAATCACACTATGGTAGGTAACCATACCCTTTGCCTGCATCATGGGAACAGTTTCGTTCACCGATCTGGAATCCATGTGGTAAAAACTGGAATAAAAGCTGTTGTCTACATACCCTTCATAGCCGGGTACATCAGCATTATAGAGGTCATATGCAAAGGCAATCTTCCATGCACGCTCTGCATCGTAGCAGGCAGGAATCACTACCGGATTATTACTCCAGCAGTTGACATAATCACTGGCCTTCGGTCCCTTCGGGAACATAACAAAGCCGACTTCGTCATCCATCATGCCCCAGTAGTCGCCCATATAGACATCATCCGGCACAAATGCACACTGTCCGTCGATGAACGCCTGTCTGTAATAGTCCCATTGGGCAGACGCAGGTCTGGTAACGGCATACTTCGTCATGGTATCCGAAATCCACTCCAGTGCCTCTACGGTTGCAGGGTCCTCAAACTTGTAGACATACTTTCCGTTTTCCAGGCCTACATATTCCGAACCGTTTGAGTAAACTGCCGCGCTGACAGGAACACCATAGTTGGCATCGAAGCCGAAAACATCGATTACTCCATCGCCGTCTGTGTCCTTCTGCACCTTGGCCATCAGATCGGTCCAGGCTTTCCAGGTCCAGGTTCCCTTCGCCTGCATGTCGTAAATGGAATCGGGATTGATGCCGGCTTCCTTTAAGAGACGCTTGTTGAACCATATGCCGGTTCTGGGCTCAGAATATCCGGAAGACATGGCAAAAATCTTTCCGTCGAAGGAATATTGCTCATGGGTCTTGTTTCTCTGGTACTCATCCGCAGTGAAATCCAGGCAGTTAAGCGAGTTCAGGTCATACATCAGGCCCGCTCTTGCCGCGATAGCCATTGCAGGATCATCTCTCAATTGGAAGGCATAGTTGTGCTCGTCACCGCCTGCTGTGACATAGGCAATGAAGTCCGCAGGAGCACTTTCCCAGTCAGAAATAGCCAGACTGGTAATTTTAAAATTATAAGTTTTCTGAATCCAGTCCCAATATTCCAGCTGCGCTGCTTCGTACTGATTCTCCGGCTCCCACGTTTCTCCGGTTGACCACCAGTCACGAATGACAATTTCCATGCCGCCCAGGTCATAGACATTGCCATTTGCGTCCCGCAGCACCTTGTAATTGGAGTTGGGTGTCGAAACGCTTCCTGCGGCCTTCACCACAGGTACATCCGCCATCGGCAATGCTACTGCAAGCATACCTGCCAGGCATCTGTAGATAGTTTTCTTTTTCATAGATGTCCACCTTTCTTAAGATTTTTTAAATCACTTTTTATTATATTTCATATGGTAATCCCAGTAAATATACGAACGATTTTTCGTCGCTTTCGACAAGAAGAACAAGCAATCTTATACACAATGAATAAGCCGCAAAGAAGGGAACTTCCTTGCGGACGCTCCCTTCTTGCCGTACTGCTTATTTTTTGTTTATTTTACATTCAGAACAGCTGCGTTTGTTGTAACGGCATTGCCGTTTTTATCGGTAATAACACAGCGATATTCACGGCCGTTCAAGGTCTTGTCGGTGCCTACCGCAAAGCTCATGTTTGCAGTCTTTGCTGCCTTGATGCCGGAGTTCTTCCACTCGGTGGTACCTGCATTGCGATACTGCCACTGATAGGTCAGGTTCTCGCCGGTTGCCTTCACGCTGAAGGTTGCCTTTTCGCCTGCTGCTGCGGTTACATTGGTGGGCTGTGAGGTGATGGTTGCACCTGCGCTTGCCACATGAAGCACTGCTGCCTCCGTGTAGAAGGGAACGCCCTCAACACCCTGAATTACACAGCGGTATTCACGGCCGTTTAAGGTCTTGTCGGTGCCTACTGCGAAGCTCATGTTTGCAGTCTTTGCTGCCTTGATGCCGGAATTCTTCCACTCGGTGGTACCTGCATTGCGGTACTGCCACTGGTAGGTCAGGTTCTCACCGGTAGCCTGCACGCTGAAGGTTGCCTTTTCGCCTGCTGCCGCGGTTACATCTGCGGGCTCTGTCACGATTTCGGTCTGATAGTAAACATGGAGCAATGCGGGCTCTGTGATCTCCTGCTCTCCGCGGGCATCGGTAACAACGCAGCGATACTGTCTGCCGTTCAATGAAGTGTCATTGGGAGTGATAAAGGCGAAATTTGCTGATTTTGCAGCCTTTGCTGAAGAGTCTCTCCAGACCTTTGCTCCCTTGGAAAGATACTGCCACTGATAGGTTAAGCCCTCTCCCTCTGCCTCTACATTGAACTCTGCATAAGAACCTGCGGGAACATCAATCTGACAGGTCCAGGATAAGAGATGAAGCGGGATGATTCCGGTCACTTCGCCGGGAAGTCTGTTCTCGGTTTTCAGATATACACCGGGCTCTTCCATATTGTACAGAAAATAGTTGCCGGTCAATCTGGCATCTACCCAATCAAAAATCTGCATCTCATCAAACTGATCACCGTTCCATCTGTAGATGTAACCGGTTTCACCGTTTACGGCAGGGACACTGCACTCCCACTGTGAGCCTGCAGGCATCTGTACATTGGTTCCGAAGAAATACATATCAGAGCCGACATAACCCAGTTTGTCCATCAGCAGCTTGTATGCTTCGTTGGCTCCCATATCGCTGAGCACTTCGCTTGCATTTCCGGATGCAAGTTCAATCTTGCATTCTTCCATGTCAACATATCTTGCCTCTGCAGGGTCTCTCAGAATCAGTCTGATGTCGCCGCAGTTATCGAAAATAAGGCGTCTGTCGTCTGCTGCGGAACTGATGCCCAATGTGTCCATCATTCTGATTACAGTTTCCTCATACAGGAACACCTGTGCAGGTGAGCCTCCCAAATCATAACCGAAGATGATGATTGTGGTATCTGCATCCTGAATAAAATCCTCGCATGCAAACGCTGCCATAACGGCTTCATTCACTCCGTCAATACCGTTACACTCTGCGGTATCAATCAGCACATACTGGAAAACTTCTCCATCCTCGTAAGTCTCATTGAACACCTCGTAAGGAACATATTCCATTGACATCATAGCGGTTTCCCCCGCCGCCATTACATTCATGGGAATACTGCTCATAGACATACCTGCTGCCAGCATAGCAATCAGGCAGCGATTCACAAGTTTCTTTTTGGTTACTAATTTCATATCATTTCCCCTCCGTTGAAATATGTTTTTTAAGCATTTCACTAACAAAACACCGCCGAAACCAAAAAGGTTACAAAAAACTAAAAAAAAGCCCAAAAAAATTTTTTGAAATTTTTGGGCTCATTTTTTTACTTAATATTCAGGGCTGCACTGTCGCTGACGACCCGCTTTCCCGTTGCGTCCGAAATCACGCATCTGTACTGACGACCGTCCAGCGATTTATCCTCTGTCACCGTGAAGGCCATCACTGGGGTCTTTGCTGCACCGATGGTGGAATCCTTCCACTCCGATGCATCCGCATTTTTGTACTGCCACTGATAAGTCAGCACATCGCCTGTCACCTCTACCGTGAAGGAAGCAATTTCACCCTGCTTCACGGAAACATCCTCGGGCTGCGCCGTAATCTGCGCAGGGTCATACAGGGCAACCTTGCTCACATCAAAAAATGTCACACTGTATTCCACTGCTGTCGGCAGACCCTTTATCGTAACATCAAAAATATCGTCCGCTTCATATGTCACATCGTCCGGTCTGAAAATGACACAGCCGGGAGCGGCATACCAGTCATTGTTCACCGCAAAGAAGCCGTCCGCCTGCTCCTCGCTGAAATTCCAGGTCTGACCTGTGCTGCGTTTTACCAGCTGAACCGCAACCTCTTCCGTGTTCTCAATCACCTTGCCGAAGGAATAGGACCAGGGATCTCTGTCGGTGAAGTACTCCAGGGGCATCTGCTGCGCCGGCCAAACCACACCTGATGCTTTGGAGTGCCCACTGCGGTCAAATATGTACATGGAGCAGTAGCTTCCCACTGCGCCAAAGGCGGTTTTTGTCATTCTGGGATTCAGAATCCAGCGTCTGTGTCCTACGCTGGCCAGGCTGCCTGCCGATGAATTCTCACCCATCCAGCCTGCCAGAATTGCCCGATTAATGCTTCCTCTTCCAAAGGAGAGATTTGCACTGCCTGCGCCCTGAAGTCCTGCCTCGAACAGCTCCTCACTCATTCCGGAAGGCTGCTTCGGCGAATGACTCAGGGAACCGTTTGCGGCACTCACCAGTGCAGCTGCCTGCATGGCTTTGATTGCATCGGTATCCAAGGTAACTTCGCCCAGACCTGCCACAAAACGAAGCTGGTTTACCATGGCAATTCCCTTCGCCTGTGTTTCCTCCGAAAGGACTCCCGCCTCAAGGTTCGATTTCAGAGACGGTTCTGTCTTATAAATAATGCTATCCTTCACGGACGCGTCCGTTTCATGCAGATAGCGCGCGATTTCCTTTTGGGAATACGTTTCAACATTGACTCCGGCCGCCGCCTGCACTGTCTGCGGTGCTCCGCAGAACAGGCCGGCACTGACTGCCGCTATTGTCAGAATGCTGAGAAAACGCTTCTGTCTTAACATAAAGCCTCCTCGCCGCCGTATTACTTAACAGTCAATACAGCCGCATTACTTTCAATTACTGCACCGGATGCATCCTTCACAACGCATCTGTACTGACGACCGTTTAAGGTCTTGTCCGTTCCCACGGTAAAGCTGAAGGTTGCTGTCTTTGCAGCAGCGATACCTGAGTTGCTCCAGGTGGTTGCATTCGCATTTTTGTACTGCCACTGATAGGTCAGACCGGTTCCGGAAGCCTTCACGGTGAAGGTTGCCTTTGCGCCGACTGCCGCGGTCACACTTGCGGGCTGAGAGGTAATGGCAAGTGCACTTACCGTCAGAGTTGCCGCATTTGAGGTTACGCTTGTGCCGCTAGCATCCTTCACGATACATCTGTACTGACGGCCGTTTAAGGTCTTGTCGGTACCTACCGCAAAGGTCATATTTGCTGTCTTTGCCGCTTTGATGCCGGAGTTAACCCAGTCGGCTGCTCCCGCATTCTTATACTGCCACTGATAGGTCAGGCCGTCGCCGGATGCCTTCACGCTGAAGGTTACGGTATCTCCTGCCTTTGCGGTGATATTCGCGGGCTGAGAGGTAATGCTCACTGCAGACTTTACGGTCAGGGTTGCTGCGTTTGTGTTCAGGGTGCTTCCCTTGCTGTCCTTCACAACACATCTGTACTGACGACCGTTCAGGGTCTTATCGGTACCGACTGTAAAGGTCATATTCGCTGTCTTTGCCGCTGCTGCACCGGAGTTGCTCCAGGTGGTCACGCCGGCATTTCTGTACTGCCACTGATAGGTCAGGCCTTCGCCGGTCGCCTTCACGCTGAAGGTTACCTTATCTCCTGCCTTTGCGGTCACATTGACAGGCTGAGAGGTGATGGCAAATTTGGGTACTACTGTCAGGGTTACTGCATCGGTTGTCAGGGTGGCACCGTACTGGTCTGTCACAACACATCTGTACTGACGACCGTTCAGGGTCTTGTCGGTACCGACGGTAAAGGTCATGTTTGCGGTCTTGGCCACTGCTGCGCCGGAATTGCTCCAGTTGGTCACGCCGGCGTTTCTGTACTGCCACTGATAGGTCACTCCGTCACCGTCTGCGATTACGGAGAAGGCTGCGGTATCACCTGCGACTGCGGTTACATTTGAAGGCTGCTTTGTGACTGTCAGTTCCTTCTGATTGCCCTTCTTGGCTCCGCAGAACACCTCCAGATAGGTAGCAATCTGATTGAAATCCTGATATGCGTTGCAGAAATACTGCAGCTTGTTGTTTGCATCCAGATAGAAAATGAAAGGAAGGGTCTTCACGGTATCATAACCGTTTTCGTTCATCCATCTTCTGTAGGTTCCGTAACAATTATTGCTGATGTCAGGGTTTGCAATGCTGATGCTGGGATGTACGCCATAGGTCTGAACGAAGGCATCCAGATCACTGTTGGCAGCACCCTGACAATCTACAGCCACAACATCCAGCTGATATCCCTCTTCAATCAATCTGCTCAGAGAGCTCATAAATGCCTGGCTGTTGGGACATTTGTAACCGAACAGAATGACAAGCTTTGCCTTGCCGTTTGCGGCAGTTGTCTGCTGCTTTCCGTTTCTGTCGGTAAAGGTTGCCGTGGGGTTTGCATAGTTGAACTTCTCAAAGGTCTGTCCGTATTTAAAGGTAGAGATAGGGAACTGATTTGTAAATTCAGGCAGCGTGAACTCATAGTCGCAGTAGGTCTGATTGTATTCCAGTGAGCCCAACAGGAAATACTGGGCCTGGGCATCTGCGGAATCGCTTCCCCAGGTACAGTCTACATTGTAGTAAACATTACCGATTTTCACGATGTTCCAGGCATGTCTTCCGCCATCAAACATTCCGCCGGTTACAACACGAACGGAAAGACCTGCTTCCTTTGCCATACGATAGAACAGGGAAGCATAGCCCTGGCAGACTGCCGTTCCCTTCATCATCGCTGCGTATGCGGAATACATCATCTCATCAGTGCCTGCCTCCAGACCATCGTAGTCATAGGTTACATGGGTGCAGATATAGTCGTAAATGGCTTTCGCCTTGGTGTAATCATCCTTGCCTGCAATCTTCAGATCTGCCAGCGTCTTTGTCACTGCCGCACGAAGTTCCGTCTCCTGCTGCTGAGACATAAAATAACCCAGGTTGTAGGTAATCCGATAGTTTCCGCCTGAAATGCGAGTACTTACGCTTGTTCCCTTCTGGTCCAGCGCAATGGCATCCCCCATATAACCGGGTTCACTCTCCACATAGCCGGATGCATCATCCAAAATGTCCCAGAGTCTGGAGTACATATTGGCATCCGTATTCAGAATAACCTGCGGAACACGATCCGCCATGTTCTGCTTCAGGAAATTCACTGCTTCAACATAGTTTGTGGTGTACTGTGATTCCACACTGGTCACATAGCCGGCAGCCTGTACATCCAGTCCGCGCACGGTCCACAGACTCAGGCAGAAAACCAGCAGCAACAGCTTTCCAAATTTCTTCATTTGCTTACTCTCCTTTTATGTTATTGATTTCTCAATTCATACTTTTTACGGCCCAGCGCATCTTGGTCGATCTCGCCCTGGGGTTGGCGTGACACTCCTCCGCGGAAGGTCTGATGACCTCCTCCGCAATCTCGGAGAACACACCCAGCTTCTTGTAGGCGGCAAAGGCTTTCTTTACCATGCGGTCCTCGCCGGAATGGAAGGTCAGAATCGCCACCCTTCCGCCGGGCACCATAACCTCCGGCAGCTTCGTCAGGAAGGCATCCAGCACCTCAAACTCCGAGTTGATATCGATGCGGATGGCCTGAAATACTCTCTGACAGGTCTTCTTTAACAGCTCCTTCTTCTCCGGATTGTTCGGAAGGAAGGCAAGTGCCGTTTCAACTGCCTCGCGCAGGTCTGTGGTGGTTTTCACCGGATTGCCCTTCTTCTTGCGCTTCAATATTTCCGACGCAATCTTCTCGGCATAGGGTTCATCGGAATTCTCCACAAACATGCCGATAATCTCGTCCCTGTTCATCTGTGACAGTCTCTGCCAGGCAGGAATGCCCTTCTCCGGGTTCAGGCGGAGGTCTAAGGGGCCGTCCAGTTTGTAGGAGAAGCCTCTCTCGGGATTGTCAATCTGCATGGAGGAAACGCCCAGGTCCGCCAACAGGAAATCAAAGGGACCGTAGTCCGCTGCCACCAAATCAATGTTGGCAAAATTTTCCTTGACGGGAGTGAAGATATCCTCCCCGAAGCCCGCATCACGCAGACGCTGCTCCGTCTTTACAATTTCTATGGGATCGATATCCAGACTGTACATATGCCCGCTGCCGGCCAGCTGTTCCATCATTTTTCTGGTATGTCCGCCGTAGCCCAGGGTACAATCCAGTCCCTTCTGTCCCGGCTTAATCTGCAGGAAATCCAGAATCTCCTGCACCATGATGGAAATATGCATGCCTGCAGGCGTGCTGCCCTTGGCAATTACCTTCTCGATTGTGTCACCGTATTTCTCCGGATTATGCTCTTTATATTTTTCTGAAAAATGCTTGGGATGTGTCCCACTGTAACGCTTGCGGCGCTTGTGCGGCTGCTGCAGGCTGTCAACTGGATTTTCCGGCATAAAATACTCCTCTCCGCATACTTTTCTATAGTCCGATTTTACCTTTTTTTCGACAATTTTGCAACTTAACGAAAACGAAAAACTTCTTCTTGTTCATTTTGTTAAGTTAATGTTATAATATATTGAATGTTTGACCAAAATTTAAGATTGGAGATAAATGATATGGCACAGCAAAGAAAACCTTTAGTTTCCCACATCTTCACAGCAGACCCTTCTGCTCGTGTATTTGACGGCAAGATTTACATCTACCCTTCTCATGATCTTCCCCATCACGGTGAGGACAATGACAACGGTGATGAGTACGCAATGGAGGATTACCACATCCTTTCCCTGGACAACCTCGACGCTGAGTGTGTTGATAACGGCGAAGCACTTCACATGAAGGATGTTCCCTGGGTAAGCAAGCAGATGTGGGCTCCCGATGCAATCTGCAAGGACGGCAAGTACTATCTTGTATTCCCCGCAAGAGACAAGGAAGGCCTCTTCCGTCTCGGCGTTGCAGTTTCCGATTCACCTGTAGGCCCTTTCAAGGCTGAGCCCAACTATATTGAAGGCAGCTACTCTATCGACCCCGGCATCCTCCAGGATGATGACGGACGCGTATATGTTTACTACGGCGGTCTTTGGGGCGGTCAGCTGGACAAGTGGAAGACCGGTGAGTTCATCCCCAATGTAGGTGACCTTGAGGGAACCTTCGATCCTAACGATGCTGCACAGGGACCTATGTTCGCAGAGATGTCAGCAGACATGAAGTCCTTCATCACCAAGCCCGTAAATCTTACCATTTATGATGAGAACGGCGAGCCTCTTAAGGTTGGCGACGAGGACAGACGTTTCTTCGAGAGCTCATGGGTACATAAATACAACGGTAAGTACTATCTCTCTTACTCTACCGGTACCACACACTACATCGTATATGCTACCTCTGATTCACCCGCAGGTCCTTTCACCTACCAGGGCAGAATCCTCGAGCCCGTACTTGGCTGGACTTCTCATCAGTCTATCTGTGAGTACAACGGCAAGTGGTATCTCTTCTACCATGACTGCGAGCTGTCAAACGGTGTAAACCATCGTCGTAATGTTAAGTTCACCGAGCTGAACTACGATGAGAACGGCAAGATTATCACAATTGATGCCAGCATCTAATTGAATAGAGCGCAAAAAAGGCCCCCACATTTGATATGTGGGGGCTTAATTTTTTGTATTCGCTCGGGTTGCCTCGCTTTACATCATACCGCCCATGCCGGCGCCTGCGGGCATTGCGGGAGCATCTTCCTTGATGTTTGCAACTACGCTCTCGGTGGTAAGCAGAGTGCTTGCAACACTGGTTGCGTTCTGCAGTGCGCTTCTGGTAACCTTTGCGGGATCCAGGATACCTGCAGCTACCATGTCAACATACTGCTCCTTCAGTGCGTCAAATCCAATGCCAACCTCGGACTCTCTTACCTTGTTGATGATAACGCTTCCTTCCAAACCTGCATTTGCAGAGATGTGGAACAAAGGAGCCTCCAGTGCCTGAAGAACAATCTTCGCACCGGTCTTCTCGTCACCTTCCAGAGTGTCAACCAGTTTAGCAACTTCCTTGGAAGCGTGAATGTATGCGGAACCACCACCGCAGATGATGCCTTCCTCTACAGCAGCTCTGGTTGCAGCAAGTGCATCCTCAAGACGAAGCTTAGCTTCCTTCATCTCGGTCTCGGTTGCAGCACCTACACGGATAACAGCAACACCGCCTGCCAGCTTGGCAAGTCTCTCCTGCAGCTTCTCTCTATCGAAATCGGAGGTAGTCTCCTCAATCATGTTCTTAATCTGTGCAATTCTTGCAGCGATCATATCCTTGTTGCCGTCGCCGTCAACAATAACGGTAGTTTCCTTCTGAACCTTAACGCTCTTAGCGTGACCCAGCATGGAAAGCTCAACATCCTTCAGTTCATAACCAAGGTCGGAGCTGATTACGGTACCGCCGGTAAGGATTGCGATATCCTCCAGCATAGCCTTTCTTCTGTCACCGTAGCCGGGAGCCTTTACTGCAACTACATTGAAGGTTCCGCGAAGCTTATTGACAATCAGAGTGGTAAGAGCTTCACCCTCAACATCCTCAGCGATGATGAGAAGCTTTGCGCCTGACTGAACAATCTGCTCCAGAACGGGAAGGATATCCTGAATGTTGGAAATCTTCTTATCTGTGATCAGGATGTAAGGGCTGTCAAGAGTAGCCTCCATCTTATCCATATCGGTTGCCATGTAAGCAGAGATATAACCTCTGTCAAACTGCATACCTTCTACCAGATCCAGCTCGGTCTGCATGGTCTTGGACTCTTCGATGGTGATAACACCGTCTCCGCTTACCTTCTCCATAGCATCAGCAACCAGCTGTCCAACACCCTCGTCACCTGCGGAAATAGCAGCAACTCTTGCGATGTGCTCCTTGCCGTTTACCTTCTGGCTCATGCCGGAGATAGCAGCAACTGCACAGTCGGTAGCCTTCTTCATACCCTTTCTCAGGATAATGGGGTTAGCGCCTGCTGCAAGGTTCTTCATACCTGCATTGATCATTGCCTGTGCAAGAACGGTTGCGGTTGTGGTACCGTCACCTGCTACATCGTTGGTCTTGGTAGCAACTTCCTTAACCAGCTGAGCGCCCATATTCTCAAATGCATCCTCAAGCTCGATTTCCTTTGCAATGGTAACACCATCGTTGGTAATCAGGGGAGCTCCGAAGGACTTGTCGAGAACTACATTTCTGCCCTTAGGTCCAAGGGTTACTCTTACTGTATTTGCCAGCTGATTTACACCGGCTTCCAATGCGGCGCGTGCTTCTGCGCCAGTCTTAATTTCCTTTGCCATGATAATAATGCCTCCTAAATGAAATTATTCAATAATAGCCACGATGTCAGACTGCTTTACAACGATGTACTCCTCGTTCTCAAGCTTTACTTCGGTTCCTGCGTACTTAGAGTAGATAACCTGATCGCCAACCTTGACTTCCATCTTCACTTCCTCAGTGCCGGGGCCAACTGCAACTACCTCAGCCTGCTGGGGTTTCTCTTTATTCTGTCCGGGCAGCACGATACCTGACTTTGTGGTCTCCTCTGCTACCAGATGCTTCAATACAACTCTGTCACCTAAAGGTACTAATTTCATAGTAATGCCTCCTTAATTCTGTTTGGAAATTTGTTAGCACTCTTTCCATTCGAGTGCTAACCGATAGTCTTATTATAGTGACCTGCCTAAGGTTTTTCAAGCACTATTTACACCTTTTTTTCGACAAATCACATCTTTTAGTCTTTCTTCCCGTTTTGTTCATACTTTCTTTAGAATATGCAAAATAACAGCCCGACCAAAGAACTCTTCTTCGATTGGGCTGTTAACTGTCTGTTGCTTACTCTGTAACGGTCAGAGTTGCCGCATTACTGTTTGCGCTGACGCCGTTCTTGTCGGTGACAACACATCTGTACTGACGACCGTTCAGGCTCTTGTCGGTTCCGACCACAAAGCTGAAGTCCGTTTGCGGACCTTTGCAATTTTTCCGTTATGTTCCAGGTGGTAAATGATGATTCCGCGCAGCACGATACAAATCAGGGAATACAGCTGCCCGTTGGACATGCCCGCGGCATTTCTGGGTTCCACCCTGTAAATCTCCGTCACCAGTCTCTATTCCATTCCAAATTCTTTATACAATTGTTGTCTGGTCTCCGAATTCTTTGCTGCTGCCATAGCATCTGTTATGCGACCTAACTCCAGCAACTTCTCCATCAACCTTGCTAGGAGATTTTCTCCTTCAATCTTGCCTTCTTTTATACCTTCTTTTATACCTTCTTTTATACCCTCGCTTCTACCTTCTTTTTTACCTTCGATTATGCCTTCCTTCTTACCGCCATTCCATAATCTATCTGCCACTTCACACATACTGCTCATCTCTCCTTTCTTCGATTCCACGCGAATTTCCTCATACCTTTTATCATTAGCCATTACCGACAATAACTTTAACACTTCGTCCACATGGCTTATCACTGTCGGATCATCCGGTATATATTCTTTGTTCTTTCGCTTTTTTACAAAAAAGTTCGCCACAACCTTAAAGTCACTTTTAAACTTCGCAACTTGTTCATCACTCAACCAGGATATTTCAAAAACATGAACCCGATAATCGTTGACAAAAGGTTCCAGTTCTTCCGATATGGTCAGCAATTCCTTCAGATTCTTCGGCTGATTCCAATGTTCTGTTCCAAAAAACAGAACGAGACTGACTACCGGCACGGGCTTCTGCTTCCTCAACAGCTGGTTTCTGTAAGAAGCACCATCATACCCAATCACTCGCAGCGGCATTGTCTTCTCAACCTTTGTCTGGTTTTCAATCCCGTATACGGCAAACATAGTTTTCTGCTTTTTCCAGTATTTCACTATGTCCCGTTCCTGCTCATGGACTGTGCCGTCATCCGCCTTGTACTGCGAATGTGGCTGGCCGGCTTGCAACTCGCCAGGCTTAACTACCTGCTTTCCATCAAACAACAATACATTAATAATATCTGCGAAGACATCATCGTAGTCTTCCAGAAGCTTTTCTGTCACATCTTTTTCTATTAGTTTGTCCTCCGTTTCCGGCAGAACACAGGCTGTAACAGTTTGATCTAAAATCCTTTCCTTGGTTCTGCCAACATTTTAATACTTCGTGAAAATGTCGGCGAATGCCAAGACACCTGCCCTGAATGGCAGAATGAAAGATTTTCACAAGATATGTGCTTTTACTATACCTCTTATCTTATAGTTTGTAAATAGTCGGTTTATCGTTAATATGTTACAAAATACCCTCCGGCGATGCAAAAAAATCGGCAATGCATGAATTCATACATTGCCGACTCTCCTATTTCTTTCAGGAATTACGCTTCCCTAATCATTCAGATTCATGAGGTTAATGGAGCCGTCTTCTCCGCTGACAGTGATTGCGTAGCTGTGGAAGGTGCCGTTCTCCTCAAAGTAGCTGATGGCATAACCGGGCAGCACCTCAGGAAGATTGATCTTTACCGCAATCTCTGACCCCTGTGAAAGGCTGTCGTACTCCACCTTTTCCTTTGTGTAGTAACTGAAGGTGCCGTCCTCAAAAACTTCCAGATTATACAACTCCAGCACATAAAAATGCTTTACCGGTGCGTTTGCGTAGAAGCTTACCCATTCTGCATAATCGCTTTCATCCAGGACATGGCAGTCCTTTTTATCCGGCAAGTTCTCTCCCGCAAGGCTGGCATACACAGGCAGAATCCCTTCAACACCTGCAAAGCCATCGGGGTGGGCGTACTCTGAAAAGGGAGTCAGTTCAACATACACGGTATCCTCCACATGACGATCCCAGGCTGCATCAAAGTCATCCATGGACATGTCGCTGAGGTAAGCATCATCCAGGTCCCAGTAGCCCAGCTTATTTTCAAATACAGCCGGGGTCTCGCCATCTGGGCCGATGCCGGTATAAATCAGTTCTTCACAGGTAAGCGCGGTTCCGTCCTGACTGATGGAGCTTACGCCGAAGCCATAATTGAGATAACCGTTGGATGCGTAGAAAAGAATCTTTCCGTCCTTGGTCAGGAAATGAGGATTTCTGGAGGGACCTCCAAAGGAATAAACCGTTTCCCCGTTCTTGGAGGTGTACGCCGCGAGGAGAATATTTCCCGCCCCATCATACTGATTTCTTGTTCCGATTATCAGCTCGCTGAAACCATCGCCGCTTAGATCCACAAAGCCGTAGCCGACATCCTCCAGAGGATTTTCCTTGTAGTTGGCCGCCTCCTGAATGATGATAACATCGTCGTCATCGCTTGAGTCTGCACTTTCGGGATGGGCAAGGATTCTGTGAACCATGTCCAGTGTATCCTGATAAATCATTTCGTAATCAATCGGCTCCTCCGGAACGACTTCCCGGGATTCCTCCGCTTTACTTTCCGTACTGCTTTCCTCCGCTTCGGTCTCTGTCGCGGTGCTGCTTGCTGCTTCCACCGAAGACGCCGCTGCCTGAGTACTGCTATCGACTGCAGGACCATCTGTTGTTTTTCCGCAGGCTGCCATAACGCAGGACATTACCACAGCCAGTAACAATGCTTTTTTCTTCATATTCCTTCTTCCGGCGATTCGGAAATCACCATCTCTCCTTACTGATTTATTTGATGAATCGGTCTATTCGGAAACCACGATTCCGCTCTTTGCCGCCTTAAGTGCCAGCTCCGTTCGGGAGGAATATCCCGTCTTCTGCAGCATGTTTGTAATATGCACTCTTACCGTATTATAGCTGATGCCCAATTCCTCCGCAATCTCTCTGTCGGATAACCCGCTGACAAGCTTGCGCAGCGTATTGATTTTCCGGAGTGCCTGCAGAAGCTTTTTGCGTTCCTCCTCCGTACCGCTGCGAAGCTCCGATTCCAACAAGGCGGCGTCATACTTTACATTATACCTGCATTTTTAAAACTCAACATCACTAAAACCAATTAGATTATCACAACTTCTCAATTTTTCTTCAAGCGCTTTTTCAAATATCGCTGTTGCTTCCGCCTTAAGCCTGCCAAAGAAAAAAGGCTTCCGAAGAAGCCTTTTATTTTATACTCTGCAGAAGTCCTGCGACTCCCTTTTCCTTGTAAATCGTCTTGTAATACTGCACTTCATCGAAGATCAGTTCATCAATCATTTTCATGCTTAAGAGTTCCACCGGCGCCCTGTCATCCGTCATCACAAGGTCGGTTGCCTCATAGGGAATAAGATTCTCCTGCACTCTTCTCATCATACCGTAAAGGTCCTGATTCTCCTCCAGCAGAATGCTTCGATCCATAACCGCAAGCATGTCGCTGTTATTGGAGGCGAACAGCTCTCTGTTTGTGGAGCCCTTCACATCCACGGTAGTCACCTGACTGAAAACAGTGGAGATGGTGTCCGCAAGATACTGATTCATGTTGCCGCTGCTCTTGCCTCGCATATTCATGTTCACTACCATGATGCCGTCCTCGTTCAGATGATCTCTCACCAGCGTAAAGAACTCTGTGCTGGCCATCTGGAAGGGAATGGTGATATCCTGGTACGCATCTACCATAATCACATCATAGGTTGTGTCCACTGCGTTCAGGAAGGCTCTTCCGTCATAGGTCGTTACCTTTACATTATCCGGCAAATCAAAATATTTCTTTGCCAGCTCCGTAATCTTCTCGTCAATCTCCACGCCCTCAATCACAGTGTTGTCAAAGTATCGCTGACACTGGGTGGCAAAGGTGCCGGTACCGTTTCCGAGAATTAAGATGTTCAGGCTCTCCTTCTCATGGACACCTGCCAGGAAGGGCGCCGCCATGGCGTAGTCATAATACATGCCGGTGAGGCCCTTGTCCTTCAGGTACACGGACTGTACACCGAAGAGAACATTGGTGGAAAGCACCACCTCTCTGTCATCCTCATAGACCTGAAGATAATTGTAAATAGATTCCCCCTCGTAGGTTAAATCATTCTGCCAGAAAGCGAAGCTGTTGTTATGGCCAAAAAGAATACAGAGGAGGAACAGGAAAATACTAACGGGTACCTTTTTGGCTTTCAGAAAATTTGCGGCTGCACTCTTACCCTTTCCGCCGCTTACAAAGTAAACCACTGCAAGGGCAATCAGAATGCCTGCGAAAATGAGGAAGGTAATGGAGGTTCCTACCGCAGGAATACTGATAAAGGTGGGAACGAAGGTTCCGATGATGCTGCCGATGGTGTTGGAAGCATTGAGCTTACCAACCACGCTTCCGCTGTCATCCAGGCTGTCTACAGAAAACTTTACCAGACATGGCGTAACGGTTCCCAGCAAAAACAACGGGAATACAAAGATAACCATACAAGCCACAAAACCGGCCAGAATCAGAAAATTGGTATTTACCGCAAAAATCAGCAGTGCGGAGATGCCAAGAATCAGATATTTGCCCACTACGGGAATTGCCGCAATCCAGATGGCTGCAATCAGAATTCTGCCGTACAGCTTGTCAGGGTTGGGGTCCTTGTCAGCCTTTCGTCCGCCGTAAAGATTACCCAGTGCCATGGCAATCATGATGGTACCGATGATGATGGTCCACACAATCTGTGAGGAGCTGAAGTAAGGTGCAAGCAGTCTGCTGGCTCCCAGCTCCACCGCCATAACGGACATACCTGAGAAAAACTCTGTCAGGTACAGATAGTATTTATTCCTTAAAATCGATTTCAAAGCTCAAATCCTCCCAAATCCATAAAAATGCAAACACTTTTTAAAGTATAGCACACAAAAATAACGGGAAACAAGTTATAATGTCTCCCGTTTTGCATTTCTTAATTATTCCGCTTTTCCTTTTAAGAAAGGTCTTGCAAACTTCTCATTGAAGAACTCAATCAGAGGTCCCATGAAGAATGCGGTGATGATGGTTCCCACACCGACAATGGTAGGAATTGCGCCGATGGAACCGCCGCCCAGCAGGAACATCACAATACCGAGGATAACGCATACCAGGTCGGTTGCGATTCTGATGTACTTGAACTTGCCCAGCTTCCACTTGCCGGACATGACAATTGCAACGGCATCGTAGGTGGAAACACCAAGGTCAGCAGTCATATAGAAAGCGGAACCGAAGCAGATGATGACAATTGCCACCAGCAGACAGAGTACTCTCACTACCATGGAAGGATTTACGAATACGGTCTGCAGAAATTCATAGGTCCACTGAGTAATGTATCCAAGCAGGAACAGATTGATAAAGGTAGCCATTCCGATGTTATGTCGGTCTACCACAATACTGAACACCAGCAGGATTGCGTTCACGATTACATAAAGTGTTCCGAACTGAATGGGAATCAGCTCATCCAGGCCTGCCATAAAGGACTGGAACGGATCCACACCAAGGGCTGCAATTTTAAAAATACCTACGCTGATTGCGCAGATGATAACACCGAACAGGGACATACCGATGCGTTTTTTGTTCTTCTTCAGATAAGTAACGATTTTGTCTTTCATTCTACTTCTCTCCCTATTTATTTTGAAAAAAGAGTACACTACTTCGCCGCTTGTCACTAATCATTTTTTATGTGATTTCAAATCGCAATCTCATATTTTGCGCCGCCCTCTCCGGCAAGAAAGAAGGCATCCCGCCTGTGACAGGATGCCGTTCCGATCATTTTAGAGAATATCGATGAACTTCTGCTTGATGGAAGCAAAGCTCTCATCCACAAAACCGAAGTCCTTTTCCTTATAATTCCAAAGGGCATGACCGATGCCATACTTCTTGAAGGTGGTATGAATATCATTTAACCATCTGATCTTGTCCTCGTTGTCTGCCAGATCGATAACGCCGTATTCGCCGCAGTAAAGAGGAACGCCTGCCTTCTCAGCGGCTTCGATTGCGGGAGTGAAAATATCCTCAAAGAACTTAGGGCCGATCTCACTGATGCCCTCCGCAAAGATAGCACCTGCCAGGTCATGGGTCAGTTCTACGCTGGCATCCTGATACTCCTTCAGTGTCTTGGGATAACCGATTCTGAAGTCAGAAGGCATATAATCAACCCAGTAAGCACCCTGATGGGTGAAGGTCATGGGCTCATAGCAATGGAAGTTGAATACGATCTTGTCATCCACGGGAACATCCAGAAGGGGAACAGTGGTAACACTGTTGTAGCAAACACCGCCGACGATGATATACGCGTCGGGAACGATCTCTCTCATCATCTTGATGTACTTTGTCAGAATCTTGTTCCAGGGATCTGCAACGGAAATCAAAACGACCTCGTTCAGGGGCTCAAACGCTACCTGATCCTGATAATCCTTGAAGCGGGTTGCAATCTCGGTCCAGAGCTTCATGAATCTTGCCTGCAGCGCATCATCATAGAAGAACTTCTCTCTGTCCATGTCCTTTTTTAAGGGATCAAAGGAATAGCCGAAACACTCGTGAAGGTCGATCAGCATCTTCAGGCCATACTCCGCACACCATGCACGGCAATTCTCCAGATAACCAAAGCCGGTCTCCTTAACGACGCCTTCCTCATCCTCCAGCACATTGTAATCAACAGGTACTCTTACATGATCAAAACCAAGGCTTGCGATGTATTCAATATCCTTCTTTGTAATGAAAGAATCGAAATGCGCAAGATCATACTTTGCGAACTGAGAAATCCAGCCGCCTAAATTAACACCTTTTTGGAATCCTTCAAACTTTCTCAATTTGTTCTCTCCTTTTCCTGAAGTGATTAAAATCAGATAGAGAAATTATACCATTTTTTCCTGTTTTTGAAAAGAGACAATTGTGCGCACCGTGCCGAGGCGTGCCCGTGTTTCAGGATTGATAAACCGCGTATTTTCCGCTATACTGAAAAATAATTGTGCACGGACAAGCATCCGTTTTGAAAGGATTTTTATGAACACTTCCGATACCGTTATCACCATAAATGATCCGAGGGACCCGGTTCTCTTCCCCTACGCCGAGGCAAGTGAAAAGCAGCTGTTCCACTACTATGAGCCGGCTCCCGGTGTGTTCCTTGCCGAGAGTCCCAATGTGATTCTCCGCGGTCTGCAGGCAGGCTTTTCCCCCGAGTCTCTTCTCACAAGTGCAAAAATATGGGAGACTCTGCCGGAGGAACTGAAGGCATATTATACCGAGGTTCCCGTTTACCTTGCATCTGAGGAAATTCTGGCCGCAATGCCCGGCTTTCAGCTGACAAGGGGCGTCCAGAGCATTATGAAGCGAGGCAAACTGCCTGCTGCCGAATCGGTTCTTACCGGTGCCCGTCGGATCGTGGTTCTGGAAAATGTCATGAATCCCACCAATGTAGGCGCTATTTTCCGCAGTGCTGCTGCCCTGCACATCGACGCGGTTCTCCTGACCGGCGGCTGCGCAGACCCTCTGCAGAAGCGCGCACTTCGCGTCAGCGTGGGGACCGTCTTCCAGGTTCCCTGGACCTATCTTCCCGGAGAAGCAGATGCCGTCCCTGTCACTTATCTTCAGGAGGCAGACTTCACTACAGTCGCCATGGCCCTGAAGGAGGATTCCGTTTCCCTGACCGATGAGCGGCTCAAAACGGCAGAAAAGCTGGCCATCATCATGGGCACGGAGGGCGAAGGTCTGCATCCGGAAACCATCGCTGCCTGCGATTACACCGTCATGATTCCCATGTCTCACGGCGTGGATTCCCTGAATGTGGCTGCCGCCAGTGCCGTGGCCTTCTGGGAGCTGGCCGGCAGAAACGCGTAATTTACCGTCCCGACATACAAAAAGCGAGAGCACATTGCTCTCGCTTATTTTTATACTTTCTTTCTGGCCTGTGAGGGGGAAATACCGAAGTGCTTCTTGAACAGCTTACTGAAATGGTACGCATCGTCGTAGCCTACGGAAGCCGCAACCTCCTGAATGTTGCCCTCATAACCGTTCTCCAGCAGTTCCTTTGCCTTCTCCAGTCTGATGTTAATCAGATGGCGGATGGGGGTGTCTCCTGTCTCACTCTTGAAAATTTTGGAAATGTAGAAGGGACTCAAGTACATATTCTCTGCAATCTGATCCAGAGAAATCTTCTCGTCGTAATGGTCCTCAAAGTAGTTGACCATCTGCTCTACCACATACTTTTTATTGACAGATTCAAATGCGTAGCCTGTGGCCTTCTCCATGGGCTCACACTGGTCTCTCACCACCAGCAGAATAATCTGCATCAGGTAGGACTTCATCATGAAGTAACGACCGGTCTTCAGGGAAGCCTTTTCTGCCTCCATGGAGGAACAGATTTTGAAGAGCTTCTGTCTCAGCTCTCCGGTGGTATGAATGATATGTCCGCCGCCGGGAACGGGAATGGTGTTCTCGGTTGCTCCTGCGATTCGGATATCACCGGCACCGATAAAGAACTCGGTTGCAGGATTATCGTAATCGGCTGCCACAAGGGCCTGATGCTTCACGCCCGGGTTGAAAATCAGGAGATCTCCTTCCTTGACATTTACCACACCTTCGTCGAAACGATACTTGCCCTCGCCGGACAGGATAAAGGACATCTCCACATAGTCATGACTGTGGAACTGCTCTCCTTTATAATTGGCGTCTCTGGTTCCTTTCCAGGTGAACAGGAATGTGGGGTCTAATTCTTCAATTGCAATTTCAGGATTCATCTGTGTCACCTCCTACTCTGCGGTCATACGCACAGACACGCTTTTCTAATTGATATGCAAAATCATTGTTGCAAATCTGAAGTAAACAATCAGGGAAAGAGCATCCACGATTGTTGTAATAAAGGGACTTGCCATTACGGCGGGGTCAAAGCCCAGTCGCTTTGCACCTACGGGCAGCAGGCAGCCCACCAGCATTGCCATCAGAACTGCGGCAATCAGGGTAAGACAAACGGTCAGGGAAACCTGCAGTCCCACGCCGTCAAAAAGCATCAGCTTTGCGAAGTTTGCGATTGCCAGAGACACACCGCAAAGAATTGCCACGCGGCTTTCCTTCCATACAACCTTCAGCACATCGGCGTACTCAATCTCTCCCAGGGACAATCCACGGATGATGGTCACGCTTGCCTGTCCGCCTGCGTTTCCGCCGGTATCCATCAGCATGGGAATAAAGGCAATCAACGCCGCATACACGCTCAGGGCTTCCTCAAAGGAACTGATAATGGCTCCGGTAAAGGTTGCGGAAACCATCAGGAGCAGCAGCCAGGGAATACGCTTCTTGTAGGTTTCAAAAACAGAGGTTCTCATGTAGGGCTTGTCACTGGGGACGATAGCCGCCATCTTTTCCATATCCTCTGTGGTCTCTTCTTCCATGATATCCACGATATCATCGACAGTGATAATACCAACCAGTCTGTCTTCGTTGTCAACGACAGGCATGGCGATAAAGTCGTACTTTTTGAACTGAGCAGCTACCTGCTCCTGGTCCATCATGGTATTGATGGAAATGATGTTCTCATGCATCAGGTCACCGATGATTTCGTCTCCGTCACTCAACAGCAGGTAACGAAGGGCTACGGTTCCCACCAGCTTTCTCTGGGCATCCAAAACATAACAGATGTTGATGGTTTCGGAATCCAGACCAACCTTCTTAATATGCTCAATCGCCTGATTAACGGTAAAGCTCTCCTTCAGGGATACATACTCGACTGTCATCAGACTACCTGCAGAGTCCTCGGGATAACGAAGCAGGTGGTTGATTGCCTGTCTCGTGTCGGGCTTTGCATTGGCCAGTAATTTCTCTACAACGTTTGCGGGCATTTCCTCCAGAAAGTCAACCGCGTCATCGGCCATCAGGTTATCGATGACATTCGCTGCTTCCTTTACAGACAGGGACTCGATGATGGCCTGCTGGCTGTCTACCTCCAGATAGGAGAATACGTCAGCTGCCAGACCTTTGGGGAGGATTCGGTAAACCTTTAAGATTTCTTCCTCTTCCAGTTCCTCCATCAGGGCCGCTATATCCGCATCGTTCAACTCCATCAGAAGCTGACGAAGCTTTGTGTACTGCTTGGTGTCAAGGAGCTCACGAAGCTCCTCCAATTCGGTCATTGTTTCCATAGCATTTCTCCTTATGCGATTTATTTATAGTAGTGCAACTTCGACCCGGAAGGGGACTGTCGGAACATAGATCTGTACTCTTCATAAATAAACCACCACCTTTCGAAATGCTCATTTTTTGTCACGGCCTTTATCAGGCCTAACTGTTATTTTACTTTATTTTAGGGCTCTTTGTCAACGAAATAGTACTCGTCCACCTTTTCAATTTCCACTCTGCCGTTGGTTGCCTCCACCATGGCCTTGGACAGTCTCTCCACCTCTTCGATGGGCAGAATCACGCGCAGCTCCACCTTGTCGGAGTAGTCACCGGACAGGGGCTCAATCCCTTCATTTCCCAGCAAATACAAAATTTTTCCGATGTAGTTGTAATCGGTGCCGATTTTCAGTTCGCCGCCCAGCTTCATGGTGCCGATAACGGAATTGCGCAGGCCCTCCTGCACAGCCTGGGTGTAGGCGCGAACCAGTCCGCCGGTTCCCAGGAGCACCCCACCGAAATAACGGGTGACCACAACGCAGATATTGCGCACTCCGGAGCCTGTCAGCACCTCCAGCATCGGTCTGCCGGCCGTGCCGCTGGGTTCACCGTCATCACTGCAGCGGGTCAGCTCCCCCCTGGCACCGATGACAAATGCGGAACAGTTGTGTCTGGCATCCCAGTACTTTTTCTTCATCTGCTCAATAAAAGCCACCGCTTCCGCTTCTGTTTCGCAGACACTGACCGTGGCTATAAATCTGGATTTTTTCTCTTCGTAAACTCCTTCGCCGCCCTCTAGCAGGACCTTGTAGGAAAAGCCGGTGTTTTCACTCATGTACCCTAACTCCATCCTTTGCGCATCATACCTAAACTTTAGCATAGTTTTACAGAAATGTGAAATAATTATTAAGAATATTAAGATGACGAAAATTTCTTTATTTACCTATATTTATTTGGTATAATACATAAAGCTATGTAGTTTGGCAGACTGCAATTTCCTATCATTTTCAAGAAAGGCGATTCAAATGAACTATGGCAAAAAGGGAATCAAGGCCAAGCAAAAAGCCCTGAATTCCAAAACAGTTAAAATAGAACGAAAGATAATGCTCAGTGTTGTACAGCTGATGCTGATTGCAATTTTGGGACTGGCAATCTGCGGCATCTCCGCAGGCATCGGCGTCTTCAAAGGAATCCTCTCCTCCACCCCCAACATTCGTCTGGGCGATGTGGTGGCTTCCGGTCAGGCAACCCTGGTATTCGACAGCGAGGGCAACGAGATTGACCAGTATGTAGGCTCCAACTCCAACCGACTGAGCGTAAAGTCCATGGACGAGCTTCCCGATTATCTGGGCAAGGCCTTCGTAGCCATCGAGGATGAGCGTTTCTATCAGCACAACGGTATCGACTACAAGGCGATGTTCCGTTCCGGTTATCAGTTTTTCAAGACCAAGGGCTCTTCCACACAGGGTGCAAGTACCATCACCCAGCAGCTTCTGAAGAATACCATCTTCACGGAGTGGACCTCCGAAGGCAAGAACATGATCAAGAAGATCAAGCGTAAGGTGCAGGAGCAGTATCTGGCTATCGAGATTTCCAAGTACTACTCCAAGGATCAGGTTCTTCTGGAGTATATGAACGCAATCAACCTCGGTCAGAACACTCTGGGCGTCGAAGCGGCCTCCAAGCGTTACTTCGGTAAGTCCGCCAGTGATCTTACCGTCTCCGAAGCGGCCGTTATCGCCTGCATTACCCAGAACCCTTCCGGCTACAATCCCATTCGTCATCCCGAGGCAAATGCCAAGAGACGCAAGAAGTGTCTGGATAATATGCGCGACTTCAATTTTATCACCGAGGAACAGTATCAGGAGGCAATCGCTGATACGGACGCCGTGTACGAGCGAATCGGTCTTTACGATGTCGACTATCGTGACAGTTCCGTTGCCACCGCAGGCTCCTACTTCTCCGATGCCCTGTATGAGCAGGTCAAGAAGGATCTGATTGAGCTGGCAGGCTACAAGGAGTCCATGGCAGAAAAGCTTCTGACCTCCGGCGGACTTCGTATCGAGTCCACCATGGATCCCGCCATTCAGGCAATTGCCGATGAAGAGGCAGCCAACCCCGACAACTATCCCAAGCAGACAAACTGGCTTCTGGATTACGCACTTACCATCTTCGATAACGACGGCGTTCCTCACAACTACAGCAAGGAGTTAATGACCGTATGGTTCAAGTCCAACAAGGACAAGAACTTCAACCTGGTATTCTCCTCTCAGGATGCCGCCTACGACGCTATGGCCCTTTACAGAGGCGCCATGATGACAGAGCTCGGCCTCGAGGAAACCGATGACAATTATGATGAAAACATCTCTCTGGTGGCACAGCCCCAGATTGCACTGGTAGTGGAGGACCAGACCACTGGCTATGTAAAAGCCATCGTGGGCGGCCGCGGTGTCAAGGAAGGAAGACGTACCCTGAACCGTGCTACCTCCTCCACCCGTTCCCCCGGTTCCACCTTTAAGGTACTTGCTTCCTTTGCTCCCGCACTGGACAGCACCGGCATGACACTTGCTACCGTTTACAACGATGCTCCCTTTAACTACGACAATGGTACCCCCGTTAAGAACTGGTACAGAACCGGTTACCGCGGCATCTGCTCCATCCGTAAGGCAATCGAGCAGTCCATGAATATTATCGCAGTTAAGAACCAGACCGTTATCACTCCCCAGCTTGGTTACGATTACCTGATTAACTTCGGTTTCACCACCTTGGTTGAGTCTGAAACAAGAAACGGTCAGATTTTTACCGATATCCGCCAGCCCATCGCACTGGGCGGTCTGACCAACGGTGTTTCCGCCTACGAACTGAATGCAGCCTACGCTGCCATCGCAAATCTGGGAACCTATGTTGAGCCCAAGCTTTACTACAGAGTCACCGACAGCGACGGCAATATCATTCTGGACAACACAGCACCCAAGACCCATCAGGTACTGAAGGAAACCACCGCATATCTGCTGACCAGCGCCATGGTGGATGTTACTACCATCGGTACCGGTGCAAGAGTTAACTTCAACAAGAGCATGGGTATCGCCGGCAAGACCGGTACCTCCAGTGATTACAAGGATGTATGGTTTGCAGGCTACACTCCTTACTACACCTGCTCCGTCTGGACAGGCTACGACAACAACATCAGCATGAGCACCAGCAGCGGCAACGATGAATCCGCAGTTTCCAAAGCCCTTTGGCGTGCGGTAATGCAGCGTGTTCATGAAGACCTGCCCAACGAGAAATTCGAAGAGCCCTCAGGTCTGGTTCGCGCAGAGGTTTGTTCCCAGTCCGGTCTGCTTCCCATTCCCGGTCTGTGTGACGGCTCCATTAAGACGGAAATCTTCGCAGAAGGCACCGTTCCTACAGATGCCTGCGGCGTACATTACCAGGGTGCCATCTGTAATTACGACTGGCTGCCCGCAAGCAGCGAATGTCCCTTCGTTGTTTACGGTACCACTACTCTTCCCCTTGTGGAGGATGCTTCCCTTGTTTCCGGTTCTACCATGATTACCCAGAACGAGGACGGTACCACAACCTATGTCGGTCCCGCAAAGGCAAACCACTGCCAGCATGATTTCAACTTCTACTTACGAGAAGATTATCAGACTCTGCTGGATGCCCAGCGATGGGAAATCACCCAGCGTGAGATTGCAGCCGGCATCATTCCTGCACAATAAAAACACAAAATGAGTGGTCCTCGGGCCACTCATTTTTATATACAATTCTTCTTTTTTGTGATATACTGAACAGGTAGTGATTTTTGTCGATAATGGGGTGATGACATGCTATCAATGAACAACGAAATCGAACTCTGTGAAGTAAGAGATCCGGACTGCAAACAGCTGATTGAGAAGCAGCTGTTAAAGGAGCGCATTTCCTATTTTATCAAATGGGGCAAGCCTTCTCTCCTTCCCTCCCGCAGACATTTATGTACCATCTGTGTCAATGACAATGTAAGGGAAGCGGCTGAGGATGTAGTGCGCGATATCTGTGACGAGTACGGCTATTCCGTAAAGTTTTTGATGCGCAAGTCTCACGGTCCTTCCATTTCCAACAAAATGTAACAGTACAGCAAAATCAAATTAAGTTTATCAGCCGCCCTGTCGCTTTTCGGCATGGCGGCTATTCATTGCCAACAGGAAAGTGTGAAAATATGTCAACACGCAGTAAAGTCATGAAGGAAGGCTTCCGGGACGGTATTCCCATCGGTCTCGGCTACTTCGCCGTATCCTTCGCTTTGGGTGTGGCCGCCAAGAACGCAGGTCTCAATCCCTTCCAGGGCTTTTTAGCCAGTCTTTTAAACAACGCCTCCGCAGGCGAATATGCAGGCTTTCAGGTCATCGAAGCCGATGCTCCCTACTTTGAGATTTTCCTGATGACTCTGGTAGCCAATGCCAGATATCTGCTGATGAGCTGCTCGCTGAGTCAGAAGTTTTCACCGAAAACCTCTCTGATTCACCGCCTGATTGTAGGTTACGATGTGACCGATGAAATCTTCGGCATCACCATCGCAAGGCAGGGCTTCATCGATCCCTTTTACAATTACGGTGCCATCCTGATTGCAGCACCTGCCTGGTCCATCGGAACCGCACTGGGCATCATCGCAGGCAACCTCCTGCCCCTCCGCGTGGTCAGCGCCTTAAGTGTGGCACTTTTCGGTATGTTCATCGCCATCATTGTACCGCCCTCCAAGTCCAACAAGGTGGTTGGCTTCTTCGTACTGCTGAGCTTCCTCTGCAGCTTCGCCGCAGGCAGGCTTCCCTGGATCAGCACACTGTCCGGCGGTACCAGAACCATTATTCTGACCGTAGTACTTGCGGCAATTGCAGCTGCGCTCTTCCCAGTGGAAGAAGAACAGGAGGCGGCAGATGAGTCATAATATTTACATCTACATTGCCATCATGGCAGCAACCTCCTACGCAATTCGTGTATTGCCTCTGACACTGATCAGGAAGCAGATCAAGAACAAGTTCCTGAAATCCTTCCTGTACTATGTTCCCTATATCACATTGGCAGTCATGACCTTCCCCGCCATCATGGAGGCTACCCAGTCTCCCATCGCAGGTCTCGCCGCTCTGGTCATCGGCATGATTGCAGCGTGGATGGGCGCCGGCCTCTTCCCCGTATCGGTGCTCTGCTGTGTGGTGGTATTCATCCTGGAGTTCTTCCTGGTACATTAAAATTGATTATTTTTAAGCAAGAAAAAAGTGTGGTCTCCCACACTTTTTTTGTTATCTTAATCCTGCGCGTAACTGATCATACACGCCAGAGCGCCGTCCTCAACGGTAATGGTGCTCATCTCGCCGATGAATTCATTGCTGATGCCGATGGGGAAATCGTTGGTAACGGTGACATTGTCCACCGTATATTTCAGGCCTTGGATGGTAACACCCTTCGATTCTCCCGTGAGAGAAAACAGACTGATGGTACCCTCCAGGTTCTCACGGAAGGATACGGACTCATTCTGAATCACAAGCATCATGCCTGTGCCGTCCACAAGGTAGCCAACAGCCCCTCTGTTCTTCAGGAACAGCAGGCACTGGATATTTGCCAGGGTGTGATCAAAACGGCCTCCTGTGGCCGCATATAAGCGAAACTGGGTATAGCCGCGCTTTAAGCCTTCCTTCAGGGCTGCAATGGTGTCGGTGTCGTCCTTTTCCTTGGGAAGTCTGATGATATGGTCGGGAATCTGCTGCTCCAGCAGCTTCACTGCCTCGCCTTCCTGCTCGCCCACGGAATCAAAGTCGCCGATAATCAGGTCGGGCTCCAGTCCCAGCACGCCGCAGTAAGCCAGTCCGCCGTCTACTGCAATGATAAAATCATTCTCTGCCACAGGCACTTCTCCAAGCGTCAGATCTCCTGCGCAGACAACAATACATTTTCCAAGCTGCTCACTCATCAGGTTTCCTCCCTGTCGAATTTATTTGGTCTTAACGGAAAGAACCACCTCGTTCTTTTCCTCGTTGTGCTTGTCTGAGTTATCCTTTGCTCTGATGACAAAGTAATAGGTCGTCTTATGCTCCAGCTCCTCAATGGTCGCCTCAAAAGGATAAACATCGGGACCGATTCCGTTTTCATAACCCTTGCCGACCTCAGGCACCAGTTCCACCTGAGTCGCAGCAGTCAGATCGGGATCCGCCTCAAAATCAAACTTTTCGGTCTGATAATACAGGGTGTAGCTTACCTTGTTCTTGTCCAAGGCCACATCCCAGCGGACGGTTACGCTGCCGTCCTTATTGGCTTCCGCCTGGCTGACGCCCACGCGTGGTGTAGGCTCCTCGGGAGGCCATGCATTCTTATCATTGTAAACACTGGTCCAGACAGGTGCCGCATCATCGGTCTTGTCCTCGTAGTCGATAACAAAGCTGTTAACAACAGTCAGGCCCGCATCGGTAAGGTAATGCTTAAAGCCTGCCACATCCTGAGCCTCGTAAATATCCTCCAACAGGATATCCAGACCAACCTTGGACTTGCCCACCAGGGTTGCACCCAGCTCATACTCGGCAGGACCTTCCGCATATCCCAGGGAAAGCACCTGGAAACCGTCGGGTCTGCTTGCCTCTGCGGCAATTCTGGGCAGGTAGTTGTACTTATTGTCATGGAAGTAGGTATCATAGTACAAAACATTGGTATTGGAGTCCAGACGATAACTCTCGTAGTAGAGGTAGTCTACATACTCTCTGGGGTTGTATTTGTACATGGGCAGCTGAGGATTATAGAAGAAAAGTCCTCTGTTCTGCAGAATCTGCTTGTCGGGATAAGCTTCCTTCAGCGACTTACAGAACTCGCGCACACCTACGGAGGTCCACTCATATCGTGTTCTGAAGTCATCGGTGTCAGCGGTAAACGCGTTGGGTGCCGCCGTGTCGATGGTATCCAGGAATACGCCGTCACAGCCAAGGCCTCTGCCGTAATCGTCGGTAAGAATCTCCTTCAGTCCGGGCACCTGGTCGGTACCGTCGATGGTCATATTGTCCAATACCTTGAACCAGTTGGGGTCGCCGATATTGGTGAACGCACAGTGGAAGTTTACATTGATATCAGGCAGGCCGTCGAAATCATTGTCATCCAGATAGTAGGATGCGTAGCCTGTACCGCCGGGAGAAGGCTTACCGTTTACATCAATACCGTCTAGACTGGCCACACCGGCTTTTCTGGGGTCTACCTTAGGTCCGGAGCCGTCCTCTACGAAACGGGGATCCTGCAGCATCTGCTCCGGAGTCAGTCCTGCTGTTCGCAGATCCTCTCCGATGGCAATATAGCCGAGCACAATGGTACCGGTAGCACGAATCTCCTGCACCTGATCTCTGGTGATATTACCCATCTTGGGATGGATGATAACCACCTCGTAACGCTTCATGGTGTCAATGATATCCTGGGTCAGGGTACTGTAATAAACCATATATCCGGACTTCTTGGAATAATCATACTGTACGGCCGGCTTTGAAGAGGTCTCCGGTTCATTTTCCGTCTGTTGTACAATCGCTTCCGGCTTAGGCGCCGTCCATCTGTTAATCAGGGTCACTGCCACAATCAGGGCCGCGCAGATACCCCATATCTTTAATTTCTGTTTCATATACATTCCTCAAAAAAACATTCATTTGATAGGAAGATATTTTAGCACAGACTGTAGGTGAAAACAAGAAAAATCGAGCATCCCGGAATACGCCACCCCGGAGAATGCTCGATTTGTACTCAACTTATTTCAGCAAATCAGCGCAGGCAAGTACCAGGAACATGTAGTTGCTGGAGCCGCCGCCCATTACATATTCGCCCTGCTGCCACAGATAAGGGAACTCCAGCAGTTCAGGGAAATCGGGTCTGATCAGACCGGTACCGGAAATAACACCGCCGGGAATGTAAGACCAGTCAGCACGATTCATACCGTAAGCAACGGTAGCAGACTTAACTCCCACACCGGATGCAAAGGATGCCGTATTGGAGCCGGGATGACAGCCAAGCACGAAATGCAACGCATCAAAAATCATCTCACGGTTCATTGCCTCAGGGAATGCCTTGTGAACAAAGTACATGTTCACGCCCATGCCCTGGATGCCCCAGCCGGCGCCCCAGATGTGAGGTCTGTAGGGAATGCCGTAGGGTGTTTCCATGCTCATCTTGTCGTATTCCTGTCTGGTCTCCATCAGGGCCTTTCTCACTGCCGCCTGAAGGCCGGGATCCTCCACCTTGCTCATGAGACGACACACGGGAATGGTCAGCTGACGAAGGTTTGCAAGTACTTCCTCCTGATGCTCCAGAATGAAGCTGCGGTATTCCTCCTTCTCTGTACAAAGGAACAGCTCCATTGCCGCATGCAGCTTTGCTGCCACTGCCCTTTCCATGGGAGTCTTTTCAAACAGTTCCACAGCCACCTTCAGCGATCTGTCAGCGAGCTGTGCGTCATAGTCCTTCATTACCTTTGCGGCACAGGCCAGCTGCGCGGCCGTTGTGAGTTCTCTGCCGGGATTGTCCTCCGTGAAAACCC
This sequence comes from Acetatifactor sp., assembly GCA_045597705.1. Classification (GTDB taxonomy): domain Bacteria; phylum Bacillota; class Clostridia; order Lachnospirales; family Lachnospiraceae; genus Acetatifactor. Next base: position 93,031 of record JAZLKR010000001.1, on the reverse strand, counting down.
ATCTGCCTTCTCTTCCGTCCTCATCGCCGGGTGTCATGTTGGAGGGATCACCCAGAAGAACATACTCGCGAAGCTTACCGGTAATAATGCCGCGATACAGTCTGCCCAGAGACTCATATCCGCCTACTACCGTGAGCAGACCGTGCTCAATCTGCTGTAAAATATCATTCTTGCCGTCAGGCTGGTGGATTTCTACCGTCTTGGTCGCCTGATCGACTGTTGTAGCGTCATACTCTACATGGAAGGTATCGTAAATCAGTGCCAGGTTATATACCTCGCCTGCCTGAGACTCGATTCGCAGGTCGAAATCGCCCGCATCATGCCAGCCGCCGGCATTCAATCCGGGTACCTTTTCCATGGGTGCATACTTGGTCAATGTGGAGGGTCCCTGCACATAACCGTCAAAGTGCTGCAGGTTCACGGGCGCCATCAATGCATCATCATTGTGGCAGAGACCGTGCCAGACACGATACTTCTCATTGACTCTCATATGGCACATCTGTACCGGCAGGAAGTACTCCAATACGGGCTGCCATACGCCTCTGTCGTAAATATCCTTGGCAATGCGGAATACATTGGACTGTACCTCGCCGAAGGCAATCTGGTACAGGCCCTCCTCCTTCACATCGGAGAAATCAAAAATCAGATAGTGATAGCGCAGGAATCGGCCGAAATCTCGTCCGGTGAGTGCACCCAGGCACTTCTTGCCCACTGCGGTAATCTGATACAGCATGCATTCGGGCAGAGAAGCCCCTCCGCCTGCCATATCGTTTCTATCCAGTTCGATGACAGCCTTCTTGGGCTGATCGGGGTGATAACCCACCTGAGAGATCTGAACCACAGGTTTGGAACGCCAGTCGGGGATGACATTGGGGGTAATCAGCAAATCTACTGCTGCCTGAGCGGTACCGGCCTTCACGGGGCATACCAGCACAAACCAGCCGTTGTTGTGATTCATGCGGCCGTCATAGAGACTTAACTTCTCTCCGTCACTGCTGATCTTCACACGAAGGTTCTCCGCATCGGGGCAGATGGTAAACTCCTTGCCGGAAGCAAGAGGCTCTGCCACCAGGTCATCTGCCAGAATCGGCTGATACTCGCTGACAGGCTGTGTGCTGTCCTTCAGATAGACATGCTGACCCTTCAGATGTGCAGGCTCGCCCTTTGCATCCTCCAGCGGCTTCTTAATGCCCATTACATCATGGACGGACTCTCTCTTCATCACAGGACCGTTTGCCTGTCTGGGGAAGATTCCGCTCTCGTTTTCCGTCATCCAATATTTGCCGAAGCAGGCACCGGGGAACAGCTCCAGATTAAAGGAAAGCTTTCCAACCAGTTCTGCCGGGATTTCTTTGTCCAGATTCACGCGCACGCGGATGCCTTCTCCCTCGCTCTTTGCAGAGACAGTATAAGAAAATTCATAGTCCGGATACAGCAGCGGATTGAAGCCGCGAAGGTTTCCCTCCTGGTCCGGATACTGCAGTGTAGTCACAATGGAATTGTCCGCAGCACTCATAACGCGGTCTGTCTGTTTGGGAGTCGGCTGCCACTGGCCCGGTGTGGGCTCGAATCGCAGATCACCGTTTGCAATCAGACGCTGACCGTGCATAATCACACTGATGCCTGACTGGTGGCCGGAAGGATAGATGTCATCAAACGCCATCACATCCACGCCCTGATTTCTGAAATATCCTGATTTTTCATCTAAAGTAAACATATTGTTTGCTCTCCCGATATTCTTATTTTTGTGGATTATTTTTCATAGGATTTTATCCTGTTTTCAGTATAAATCACTTGGACATTTTTCCTCTAATTGTATTTTGTTTGATGTTTTGGCAGCTGCTTATTTTTTTCCACCAATTGCAACAAAAAAAAGCCTTGAGACCGAAATCTCAAGGCTTTCATACGAGCTGCTGACGGGAATCGGACCCGTGACCTCCGCACTACCAATGCGACGCTCTACCGACTGAGCCACAGCAGCATCATGTGTTGCTCTCGCAACCACCTTTGTTAGTATATCCAACTTACCCTTATTTGTCAACACTTATTTTTGCAAATTTTTGAAACAATTTTCACTATTTGAAGTGGTCAAAAAAAGCCCGATTTCTCGGGCTTTTTCTTATATCTCAAATTCTTTCAGTACCTGCATGCGAACTACTTCACGCATTTTTTCTACTTCCACACCTGCTACACTGTGGCCGGATGTCACTGCCATCATATAACCAACCAGCTGTGAAAACAGGAAAAATACCATGTACGGAACAGGCGTCTTGCTCTTGATTTCACCCTTCTCCATTGATTCCTCGATAATACTGCGGAAGAAGTCACTGGGTCTGAGTCCCTCAAAGGCTTCACTGTCCATCTTCTCCTGCATCAGGAGGCTGAATTCGGAACGATCGGTCATCATATGAATGAAGTTAAAGAAGCAGATACGATTGTTTCCGGTCTTCTCCACCTCATCCAGAAGAACCTCTAAACGATCCGGAAAATTGTCCTTGGCCTGAAGGTCACGAATGATTCCCTCAAAGGCCGTCTTCATGGAAGAAAAGAGCGCACAGGCTACAATGTCTTCCTTGGTATTAAAATATTCATAAGCCGTTCCCTTGCCGATTCCGGCGCGTTCGGTAATGGTAGATACGCGGAGGCTGGAGATTTCCTCTCCCTCCTCCAGCAGTTCCAATACCGCAGCGTACATCTTCTGTACCTTTTCGGGAACCAGGCTCTCTTCACCGGTTATCTTTGCCATAATATGTTACCATACCCTTCCGATACTACTCTTCGTCAGCGTCTTCCTCTTCCTCGTCCTCATCGTCTGAAGCTTCCTCATCCCAGACAATCTTGGTTTCCACGAACTTCTTCTTGGGTTCTCTGTGGAAGATATCATATACACAGGGGATGACAACCAGGGTCATCAAGGTACCGTAAATCAAACCACCGATGGTAACGATTGCCATGGGCTTACCCATTTCGGAACCCATGTCATGGCTGAATACCATGGTAGACAAAGCCAGAATTGTGGTTAATGCAGTCATAAGTACTGGACGAAGTCTGGTCTCACCTGCTGTCAGGATTGCCTCCTTCTTGTCCATGCCTTCCTCACGGAGCTGGTTGATATAGTCAATCAACACGATACCGTTGTTTACGATAACGCCGGCCAGCATGACAAAACCGATCATCGCGATGACACTGATTTCACTGCCGCTGATGAACAGGCCCATAAAGCCGCCTGTAAATGCCAGAGGAATGGTGAACAGAATGATGAACGGACTCTTTAAGGACTGGAACTGTGCCACCATGATCAGATACATGAATGCGGTTGCCAGAACCATCATCAGGATTAGCTGCTGCATCGCATCGTTAATCATCTCATTTTCACCGGAGGATACCAGTCTGTAGCCTGCAGGCATCTTGTACTTCTCAATTTCTCTGTTGACATCGTTGGATACCAGACCTACATTGTAGCCGTCTGCAATGCTCGCTGATACACTGATATATCTGGACTGGTCCGCACGGTTGATTGCTTCCATGGTAACTACGGTCTCAAAGTTTGCAACCTCAGAAAGCTTTACGGTAACCTTTTCCTGATTCTCGCCGGTTCCGTCCAATGTAATCTCCTTCAGCAGTTCTCTGGTCAGCGCAATATCGCCGCCGTTCTTTACATAAACGCTGTAGTCCTTATCTGCAGCTACCAGTGTGGTTGCTGCAGACGCGTCTGCTACCTTTTTGTAAACCTGCTGGAATACCTGGGCTACAGTCAGACCGTAATTAACTGCCTTGTCTCTGTCGATGATGATTCTCATTTCCTCATCGGAATTCTCACCGCCGGCACGAACATTTTCGGTTCCTTCTACCTTCTCGATGATTGTCTTCAGCTCTCCTGCAATTCTGCGGAGTTCATCCAGATCACGACCGCGCACCTGAATGGAGACGCCGCTACCTGTCATGGAAGACATATCCATGGAGGAAGTGTCAACGGTAATCTTTGCATCCAGATCTGCTGTCTTTTCAATAATCAAATCGCCGATTTCCTCGTTGGACAGCTTCTTGTCCTCCTCGGTAACTACATAAATGGTTGCTGCATTCTGCGCACCGCCGCCACCGCCAAGCATTGACATGGTGCTGGTTGCGGTCATCGCACCGACATTCTTGATATCGTCCATTGCCATAATACGGGCAACAACTTCGTTTGTTACTTTTCTGGTGTCATCCAGCTTTGCTTCCTTGTCAAGATTTACATTAACGGTAAGCTGTGTGGAGTCCATATCGGTCATGAAAGCAGTACCGTTGGTATAAGCCAGGCCGAAGCTTACGAATACCAGCAGGAATGCTGCAAGCAGGACAACGGGCTTGATCTTCAGGGAGCCTGCCAGAGCCTTCTTATAACCTCTTGCAAGCCAGCTGAAGAACTTATCTTCCTTCTGTTCCTTGGTCTTAGTCAGAATCATGGATGCCATTGCAGGTACAACCGTCAGCGCAATTGCAAGGCTGGCAAGCAGTGAGAAGCCGATGGTCAGACCCATATCAACGAACAGCTGTCTTGTAATACCTTCGGTAAATACGATAGGCAGGAATACACATACAGTGGTCAGGGTAGATGCCATAATCGCACCTGCAACCTCTTTTGCACCCTGGATGGAAGCTTCCTTGGTATCCATGCCAAGGCTCTTTAAACGATAAATGTTCTCGATAACTACGATGGAGTTATCTACCAGCATACCGATACCGAGTGCCAGACCTGACAGTGAAATAACATTCAGGGTTACGCCGCTGAAGTACATGCACACAACTGCGGTAACTACACTGATGGGAATGGAAACCGCTACGACTGCGGTAGGACGCAAATCCTTTAAGAACAGGATCAGAATCAATACTGCAAGCAGGAAACCAAAGATAATATTGTTGAAGATGGAATCCATTACCATATCGATGTAAATACCCTGGTCCATCAGAGTGATAATGGTAAGGCCTTCATGCTCCTTCATCAGATCCTTGAAACGATCTGCAAGCAGGTCAGATACCTGACCGGTGGAGTAACCGGTCTGCTTCTGAATGTTCAGCATAACACCGGCACTGCCGTCTACATTTGTATAAATATCAGCGGAGTTGTCTGTATAGAATACATCCGCAACATCACCCAGAGTGATAACGGGAACTCCCTCCATGTGGAGATCCATCAGAGGCAGCACCTGCAGTTCCTCTACGGTCTTGGGCTTATCGCCGACACGAATCAGATACTTGTTGCCCTCCTCGGTTACATAACCTGCGGGCATGGAGAAATTCTGTGCGGTGAGCAGACCTGATACGGTATCCACGGTGAGAATCTTGTTCATATCAGCCTGGTCGTAAGCAGTTTCCTTGGCGTCAGCCAGCTGCTGTTCGCCCTCCTCAATCTGCTTCAGGCCGTCGTCCAGCTGCTGCTGTCCGCTCTCCAGCTGTTCCTTACCGGTCTTAATCTGCTCTGCGCCGCTGGTCAGCTGACTCTGTGCCAGCTCCAGCTGATACTCGCCGAGGGCAATCTTTGCCTTGCCGTCTGCGAACTCGATGGCTGCTGTCATCTGGCCCTGCTCCAGCAGAATCAGACCCTGGTTCAGGTCCTTGATTGCCTTATCCAGATCGGTAATCTTCTGCGCAGCCAGAATGCCGTTTACCTGCGCTACATATGCATCATAGGACATACCACCGGTGTAGGTCTCCATCTGGTTGGTCAGATTTCTCTTCTGTACCTCCAGTCCCAGATTGCCGGCAACCAGTGTCATTTCAACGGTTCCCAGATGACCGGTCACCTCACCGAATTTGGAATTGTCGCCCCAATCCAGTTCCTTCAAAGCGGTCAGAGTATCTCCTCTGCCTGCCTGCTCAAATACTGTTTTTACAATTTCATTTTCCGTGATGCCTGCTTTCAGATCTGCAATATCCTTGTTTGCAGCATCCAGAATGGCATAGGCTTCCTCAAGGGAAGAAGGTTCTTCCGGTGTCTCTGCGGGAGTCTCTTCTTCGCCGGTTTCCTCGCCGGGAACGGTCTCCTCCGGAGTCTCCTCGGGAGTTTCTTCTCCGCCGGTCACACGGTCAATGTACGCCTGTGCAACGGCTCTTCTTGCCAGTGCAACATCATATTTTACGGTAACACCCTGCAGACCGAGCAGCTGTCTCTGCATCTCGGAAATCTGATTGATACCTTCATTTAATGCCTTTGCAGTTGTCAGGTTGGTCTGAAGGCCCTCCAGCTGTGTCTTTGCGGAAAGCAGTGCGGTCTTTTGGCTTGCAAGCTCTGCAGAGATTTCCTGCTGCTTTTTCTCCAGCTCTGCCTTACCGTCAGCCAGGCCCTTCTTGCCTTCGTCGATTCCCTTCTGGCCCTCTGCCAGCTCCTTGCCGGCCTTATCCAGCTCGGCTTTTCCCTTATCCAGTTCTGCCTGACCTTTTTCCAGCTCTGCCTTACCGTCAGCCAGCTTCTGCTCTGCATCCGCCATCTTTTCGTCAATGGCAGCGAAAATCTTCTTATTTACTTCATCAACCTTCTCGGGGCGGATGATAACATTAACGCTCTCCTCCAGAAGACCGGTTGCGCTTACACTTGCAACGCCCTCGATACTCTCCAGTTCGGGAAGAATAACTTCCTGAGCGAACATACTGATTTCCGCGTTATCCATGCCGTCCACACCGATTGCCGCAATCATAACGGGCAGCATATCGGGATTCAGTTTCATGATAATGGGGTTACCGATGGAATCATCCCAGTAGCTCTTAATCTGGTCCAGACTCTCTCTGATTTCCAATGATACCGCATTCATGTCCGCCGTCTGAGCAAACTCCAGAATAACCATAGAGTAGTTCTCATTGGAGGTCGACCTGATACTCTCAATATTGCTTACCGTCGCCATCGCCGCTTCCACGGGCGCGGTAACCGCCATTTCTACAGTCTCGGGGCTCGCTCCCGGATAGGTAGTGATAACCAATACATAAGGAAGGCTGATGTTCGGTAACAGGTCTGCGGTCATTTTCGTAAAGGAAACAACACCCAGAATAATTGCCAGAACAACTCCTACCAGGACAGTATAAGGTTTTTTTACGCTGAATTTTGATATCATATCTTTTCTCCATTCTGCTGCGGATTTTCACCGCTTAAATTCCGTCCGACCGGTCGGTCGGTTTTTACTTTCCGATTATATGCTTTTATGCACAAAAACTCAATAGTCAAATTATGAAATAAATCTAAAAAAAAGCAGGCGGATTCTTCTATCACTCCGCCTGCTTTCATCATTTCAATTGTATTTTGTTGGGGGCAGTCGCATAGTAGTAAATCTGCGCTCCCATCTGTTCCATCTGTTCCCGATTATAGGGTGTTGTGTAACTCAGTCCTTCCGCAGGGTTCATCAACCACTCAGGTGCGTCAAAGAATGCAGCCTTCGGTGTGGTCAGCCGGTAAAACTCCTCCGAAAGACCTCCGTTTCCGTGATGTCCCATCTGAAGGTAATCACAGTCCACATCCTCGCGGAAGTCTGTCAGTATTGACTCACTCATTACTCTGCACACATCGGAGCAGAACAGCATGCTTTCTTCCTTGTTGGTAACCTTGAACATCAGGCTGCCGTCATTGGCCAGGTCTCCGCTGATCTGGTTCACAAAGGGCTCATATGCGCTGAGCACCTTCACCTGCAAACCACAGATTTCCGGTTCAGAGCCTCGGTGCAGATAGGTCAGCTTGTCCGATTCCGACATGTAATCCAAAAATGTTGTGAATTGCTCAAACTCGTCCCATTCCCGGGCCTTCGCCTGATACGCGTCATAGTCAAAATCAGCGGCGTAAATGATATCTACCCGGTCTGCCATCTGATTCCAAAGCGCATTGAAGGCTCCGATATGGTCCGGGTGAGGATGTGTCAGAATCCAGGCGTCCACATGACCGCCTTTCTCATCAATCACCTGCTTCACATACTCCGCGTTTCCCGTCTGTCCGCCATCTACCACAATCAGTTTTCCCTTTGTTTCGATGGTATAGAACATTGACTGAAGCCCGGTGGTGTCTGCATACTGCGTTACAATGCAGCGCTGCCACCGCACAAAAAGAAGAATTCCTGCCGCAAGCAGCAAAAGGATACCTGCCGCCGCTATCATTCCCATCATCTTTTTTGATTTCATTTCTCTTCCTTTACAACTATTTTCCTGATTTTACTCTTTAATCTCTGCAAAGCATTGTCGGTTGCCTTTTCATCTCTGCCCAATACCTTGGCGATTTCCGAGTAACTCATTCCGGTCAGATGAAGGTCCAGCACCTGTCGCTCAAAATCGCTGAGTTCTTCCGCAATTGCCTTCTCCAGATACTCGATGCGCTCCTTGTCCAGCACCATGTCCTCGGGATTGATGCCGATTGCATGGGACATGATTTCGCTTCCTGACTTCTCATCCAGCTTTTCGCCGGACTCACCTGCCAGACTGCTGTCCAGAGAGAGAGAACTGTTCAGGGGAAAATGTTTTTTTCGCTGCGCGGCCTGCACTGCCGTGTACATCTGTCTGCTGATGCAAAGGTCAGCAAAGGTGAAAAAGCTGGCATCTCTTCCGCAATCATAATCGCGGACGGCCTTGAACAGGCCGATCATGCCCTCCTGAATCAGGTCATCCTTGTCACCGCCCAGAATGAACATGGACTTTGCCTTGCTTCGAACCAGATTTTTATATTTCTCACAGATATAATCCATAATGGCGGTCTCGCCGTGATTACATCTGTCGATGAGTTCATCGTCCGTATACTGCTCGTATACTCCAAATCTGTCTGCCATTTGTCTTTACTCCGTTTAGCTAAGACGCTGTCTCACAATCTCATAAGCCAGAACGCCTGCTGCCACAGAAGCATTCAGGGAATCGATATCGCCCTTCATGGGAATGGAGGCAATCATGTCACACTTTTCGCGCACCAGTCTGCCTACACCCTCGCCCTCATTGCCGATAACAAGTCCGATGGGGCCCTTCAGATTCAGCTGGTACATGGTGGTGCCGCCCATATCTGCGCACACAAACCACAGGCCTTCCTTCTTCAGGTCCTCGATGGTCTTGGCCATATTGGTCACCTTAGCCACGGGAGTGAAATTGATGGCACCGGCACTGGTTCTTGCAACGGTTGCTGTTAAGCCGACCGCACGGTTCTTAGGGATAATTACGCCGTGAGCACCTGCCAGATTTGCGGTTCTGATGATTGCGCCCAGGTTGTGGGGATCTTCAATGTTGTCAAGCAGGAAGATAAAGGGTGCTTCTCCCTTATCCTTTGCAGCCTGCAGAATATCCTCCACCTCAGCATACTCGTAGGCAGCCGCGGTTGCGATGACACCCTGATGCTTACCGGTCTCGGAAAGCTGATCCAGACGCTCCTTGGTAACAAACTTCACGATACAGTCCTGCTTCTTGGCCTCACGCTTGATGGTCTGAATGGGGCCATCCTGACAGCCGTCCAGAATGAACAGCTTGTCGATTGTCTTGCCGGAACGGAATGCCTCGATTACCGCATTGCGTCCCTCTATGGTTAACTCTGTATATGCCATGGTAATTCCTTTCTATAACTCCATACCGGCAGCTTCAATGCCGTTCTTCACCAGTTCCAGTGCTCTGTCCATCTGCTCGTTCAGATAGAGAAAGCCCAGGACCGCCTCAAAGCCGGTAGCCTTTAAGTACTGCTCCGCAGTGGCATTCTTGGCAATGGTATGGGGCTTGGAGTTCTTGCCGCGTCTGTAGACACTCTTTTCGTCCTCAGTCAGACTGTCCATCAGTGCATCGATGATTCTGGCCTGTGCACCTGCACTGACATAGCGCACCGTGATGTGATGCAGCATGTTGGCAGGGCGATTGGCACGCTCCACCACCACAGTTCTGATGATCAGATCATAAATTGCATCTCCGATGTAAGCCAGCGTCAGCGGGGAGTAGGTACGAATGTCTGCCTTCTTCCCCGGAAAGGTCTGCTCAATCTGCGCAAGCAAGCTCATTACGCCTTCTTCCATTTTACACCCTCACGAGTATCCTCGATTACAATACCCTTCTCCAACAGTTCTGCACGGATGGCATCAGCCTTTGCAAAATCCTTTTCCTTCTTTGCTGCCTTTCTCTCTTCAATCTTGGCAAGCACGAAAGCCTCCAGTTCTGCATCTACGCCGTTGTCTGCTTCCTTTGCAGCATGTGCGGTGGTCAGGTCAAGAGAAAGAACCTGGTCAAAGCTCTCAGCCAGTGCATACTTGGTAGCATCGTTGATGTCAGCCTTCAGCATGTCATACAGTACGGTGATTGCCATGGAGGAGTTCAGATCGTTGCAGAGAGCCTCCTCAAATTGATGCTTATACTGAGCAAATGCTTTTCTGTCAATCTCGCCGTCCTGCTTTAAGGTACCGATCTTCTTTACCAGCTTGTCGTATGCAGCTACCATGTTATCCAGAATCTCGTAAGAGAATTCCAGAGGCTTGCGGTAGTGAGACTGCAGGCAGAACAGACGGTATACAACAGGATTGTAGTTCTTGCTCTCCAGCAGAGATACGGTGAGGAAGTCACCCTTGGACTTACTCATCTTGCCGGACTTATCATTCAGGTGATGTACATGGAACCAGTAGTTACACCACTTGTGTCCCAGGTAAGACTCACTCTGTGCAATTTCATTTGTGTGATGAGGGAAGATATTATCTACGCCGCCGCAGTGAATATCCATGTACTCACCCAGGTGCTTCATGCTGATGCAGGAGCACTCGATGTGCCAGCCGGGGTAACCAACGCCCCAGGGGCTCTCCCACTTCAGTTCCTGAGAGTCGAACTTGGACTTGGTGAACCAGAGAACGAAGTCGCTCTTGTTCTTCTTGTTCTCATCCTCGTCAACATCGTCACGAACACCTACCAGAAGCTCCTTCTCGGTAGTGTTGGAGAATACATAGTACTCCTCCAGCTTGGCGGTGTCGAAGTAAATGTTTCCGCCTGCCTCGTAAGCATAGCCCTTCTCCAGCAGTACGGTAATCATGTTGATGAACTCGGGAATGCAGTTGGTAGCGGGTTCCACCACGTCGGGAGTCTTAATGTTCAGCTTCTTGCAATCGCTGAAGAATGCGTCGGTATAGAACTTTGCAATCTCCACAACGGTCTTGTGCTCTCTCTTTGCACCCTTGAGCATCTTGTCCTCACCGGTATCGGCATCGGAGGAAAGGTGTCCAACATCAGTGATGTTCATAACACGCTTTACATCGTAGCCGATGTAGCGCAGGGTCTTCTCCAGAAGGTCCTCCATGATGTAGCTGCGCAGGTTGCCGATGTGCGCGAAATGATATACGGTAGGTCCGCAGGTGTACATTGCAACCTTGCCGTCCTCATTGGGAATGAACTGCTCTACCTTCTTGGTGAGCGTGTTGTAAAAGCTCAATTTGTTTTCCATTGTCGTTCTCCTTCTATTATTATTTCAATTTCTCTTCCAGCTGTGCCAGACGCTCTTCCAGTCGTCTGTTGTTTCTCTGCAGAGACATAATTTCTTCCTTTACGGGGTCGGGAAGGTCAACCTGGTTCATGGTATCCTGAGGATGTGCGATGTTGTCACGCTTTACGATACGACCGGGAACACCGACTACGGTACAGTTGGGGGGAACCTCCTCCAGAACCACACTGCCGGCACCAATCTTGGAATTGTCGCCGATTGTGAAGGAACCGAGCACCTTTGCGCCTGCGCTGACCATGACATTGTTGCCAAGGGTCGGGTGACGCTTGCCGTGCTCCTTACCGGTACCGCCCAGGGTAACGCCCTGATACAGAGTACAGTTGTCACCGATAATGGTTGTCTCACCGATGATAACACCGTTTCCGTGGTCAATGAAAAGTCCCTTGCCAATCTGTGCACCGGGGTGAATCTCGATACCGGTCTTGCGCACACCTCTCTGAGAAATCCATCTTGCCAGGAAATAGTGCTTCTTATTATATAATTTGTGTGCCAGGCGATAATGCAGCATTACCTTGAAGCTGGGGTACAGGAATACCTCCATATTGGAATGAATCGCCGGGTCGCGCTCTCTGATAATTTCGATTTCTTCGCGAATGTTACTGATGATGCCCACTTTGTTTTACTTCCTTTTTTATACAAAAAAACACGGAACAATCCGTACTAAGAGACGAATTATTCCGCGGTTCCACTCTTCTTAAAGGCTCACAGCCTTTCTGCTCAAACACTTAACGCGTGTACACGAAACTGCCTACTTGCTTTCGGCAATTCTGCTCCCGGATGCACTTCCCTTTCCTTCCTGCGGTAACTGCTCTCAGCCGGTGGCAGTTATTCTCTGGCGCATTTCAAAAAGATACTCTTTCCGTTCCAAGCATTTCTTCTGATTATTATATTGCTATAATTCAGCATATGATGATTGTTCTGATTTGTCAAGCGATTACTGCGCTCTGCTGCAGCCGGAGCAACCAGCACAGCCTCCCTGAATCTCACGGGCGGTCAGATCAAAGGGACTGGTCAGCATGCAGATGGCCTGAGAGGAAATGCCCTCTCCGGTTCCGGTGAAGCCAAGACCTTCCTCTGTGGTTGCCTTTACATTGACACAGTTCACATCAATTTCCAGTGCTTCGGCAATGTTCTCACGCATGGTGTCAATGTGAGGGCGCATCTTCGGCGCCTGTGCGATGATGGTCGCATCAATGTTCTCAATCAGAAAGCCCTTCTCCAGAAGAAGCTCTCCCACCTTTTTTAACAGCAGGATGGAGGAAATGCCCTTGTAAGCGGGGTCACTGTCAGGAAAATGCTTTCCGATATCTCCAAGTGTTGCCGCACCCAGCAGTGCATCCATGATTGCATGCAGCAGAACATCTGCATCCGAATGACCAAGCAGACCTTTTTCATAGGGAATCTTCACGCCGCCCATAATCAGGTCTCTGCCCTCTACCAGTCTGTGTACATCATAGCCCATACCAACTCTCATTTGCCAAACCATCCTTTCCTTTGTTTCCGAATTCTATTACTAATACCCCTTACGCTTCCGGATTGAATTTTCTGCGCTTGGGTTTTGCGTTTGCCAGATTTCTCTCGCTGCCGTCCAGGCGAATGTCCTTTGCCTTCACACGGCGGGGATCCTTTTCACGGTGGAAATCCTTCTTACCGTTCTCGTCGCGGTCCTCTCTGCGTGAGGGTCTTTTTCTCTCCCCTTCAAAACGGTTCTTCTTGAACTCCTCGCCCTCCGGTCTGCGGCGGCGTCTGCCCTCGGTTTCAGTTCCCTCCGCAGATTTGCGATAACTTCTGAAGGGCTTCTCACCGTCACGGCCTCTGAAACGGCCGAAGGGTCTCTCGCGGCGAACAGGCTTGTCCACCTCGATTTCAGGTCCTTTATCACCCACATGAAGCTTAAGCATCACTGCTGCCAGCTCCAGAGCATCACATTCCTGCTCGTCCATCTTGCGCTGCAGAAATTCCTTCATCAGCTCGATGTCTTCATGCTCATGCAGCTCCCATGCCTTGTTCAGATACTTGTCTGCCTTGGACTTCAAAGCCTTTGCTGCGCCGGGCAGCTTCTTTTCCTTAATCTCGGTATTGCACATGCGCTCGATTTCACGGATGCGGAACATTTCTCTGCTGCCCACAAAGGTGAACGAACGACCGGTCTTGCCTGCGCGTCCGGTTCTTCCGATACGATGCACATAATATTCGATATCCTGGGGAATGTCATAGTTGATGACAGCCTCCACATTATCTACATCGATACCTCTCGCAGCCACATCGGTTGCGATGAGAATATGGCAGCTTCCGTTACGGAAACGGTTCATCGCCACATCTCTCTGATGCTGGGACATATCTCCGTGCAAGCCTTCTGCGCGGAAGCCTGCCTTCTTCAGCACCTCAGCCAGCTCGTCTACCTTAACCTTTGTATTACAGAAAATCAGGCAAAGGTTGGGCTGGTAGTACTCCAGCAATCTTACGGTTGCCGCATCCTTATCGGTATTCTTCACGCGATAATATCTCTGTGAAACCAAGGGAATGGTAAGTTCCTTGGCTGCTACCTTCAAAAGCTCCGCATCCTTCTGGAACTGATTGGTGATGTCCAGAATTGCCTGAGGCATGGTTGCGGAAAACAGTGCGGTCTGATGTTCATTCGGAATCTGGCCCAGAATGGTTTCCATATCCTCACGGAAGCCCATGTTCAGCATTTCATCCGCCTCATCCAGCACTACCATATTGACATTGTCCAGCTTGATGGTATGTCTTCTCATGTGGTCCATCACACGGCCGGGGGTACCAACGATAATCTGTACGCCCTTGAGGCCGATAATCTGACGGCCAATCTCCTGTCCGCCGTAGATAGGCAGAACCTTCACACCGTGCATATACTTCGCAATCTTGCGCAGCTCCTCGGCAGCCTGAATCGCAAGCTCACGGGTAGGGCAAAGAATGATGCACTGCAGCTTCTTCAGCTCGGGATCCACCTTCTGCAAAGCGGGAATACCAAAGGCTGCCGTCTTGCCGGTACCGGTCTGTGCCTGTCCAATGATATCTGCGCCCTCAAGCAGTCTGGGAATTGCCAGCTGCTGAATGGGGGAGAACTTGGTAAAGCCCATGTCCTGCACCGCGCGAACAATTCGCTCGTCCACCTGCTCCAGCCATTCCTCTGCTGCTTCTTCCGCGTCCATCTCCTCTGCAGACTCTGCTTCCTCCTGCAGCAATTCTTCCATTAAATCTTTATTTTCTTCCAAATGCTTTCCTCTTTCTCTTCAAAAAAACTGCTCACATGCACGTTTCGGTACGATACAAGTGAGCAGATAGTTCCATTCATTATCTCGACAAGACCGTAGTATACCATGCTTTCCCTGAAAATACAAGGGAATCTTGTCGAATGTTTTTTACCGCCTATAAATCCTTAATATAATGATAATCACAGCCACCATGACCTGTGCTGCCTATGGTTTCGGCAGTGTAGCTGAAGCCGTTCTTCTCATAGAACTTCTTTGCGCGGTCCATGTTGTGCCGGGTTTCCAGGTAGCATTGATTGTAATGTCTGCCCGCAAATTCCAAAGCGGTCTCCAGAAGCTTCTGCGCAATGCCGGTGCCTCTGTAGTCACTGAGGCAGTACATTTTCTGCAGTTCACAGACTCCCGCCGCCCCGGGAAGCGGTCCAACACCGACGCCCGCCACGATAATGCCATCCTCATTTTCCGCCACCCAGTAAGCATTGTCGGTACGCACATACACCTGCGAGAAATGATCCAGATAAGGATCCCCCCAGGCGGTATCCATCCGTCCCTCACAGTCATATTCAATTAAGCAGGTGCGGATAATCTCCGCAACTCTGGCATCATCTGCCGGTTGTATTCTTCGTATATTCATATTTCTCTTTATTCCAGCTCTTTTCCAACCCTTTTTTACATGAAATGCAGAACTTGCCGCTATTCAATGCAGGACTTTTGCTATTAATTCAGGACTTCCTGCTATTAATTCATCGGAATCACAATATTTTCCTATTTCCGATGCTCTATTCGACACAATATTTACTGATTTACATCGAAAGAAGCCATTTCTCATTTCTCGATGCTTTTTTTGCGGAAAGTCTTCCTATTGGTTCATCGAAGTTTTCATTTATTTGATTCCCGATGATCTTCCCCTCAAATAAAGCATTAAATATACATCGAAAATGGGAGATTTACTACTTATCGATGAATTATTTTCAAAAGGCGATTTTTCGGGTCATCGAATCTTTTATTTCCCCTTCTTTGCGATGAGGACAAGCCACGCAGGCAGGGCAGCCATGGGATTTTTCTGCCAGTCATTGATATCAGCTAAAGTTTCCGGCGATTGCTTCACTAATTCATCATAGGAAAACCAAAAGGATGCATTCACAGCGGGAAGCTCTGCCATCTCCTCGATTGACATCCCTGCATTAATATTAGCATTCACAATATCCTGCACTCTCCAGTGCAAGTCCGGCAAGACATCTTGATAGGACTTTACGATTTCCGGTGCCTGCCAGGGCTGACCGGAAAAGGGTCTGTTGAAGGGATGCATATCATACAGCAGTGATAAGCCACCCGTTTTCAGAACTCTGCAGACATTTCGGTACATGCCGTCCAAATCTGTCATCCAGGAAAGAGTTCCATTGGAAGTGTATACCAGATCATATTGGTTGCCTTCGATTTTTGCCAGTTCCATGGTGTTATCACAGACGAATTCCATGGTAAGATTCAGGGAATCAGCAATTCTCTTGGCATTTTCTAACTGTCGCTCGCTGATGTCTGCCGAAGTTACCTTTGCCCCCATCAAAGCAAAAGCGATAGCCGCATGATTATCTCCGCTGGAGGGACATAAAATCACTTTGCCTGTCAGTGAACCAACATGCTTCTGTATCATATCAAAAACAGCAGGATGAAATGCCCCCTCCGGGCTGTTAACCAGTTGCTTGATTTTATCTTCCGTACGCAAAGAATTGTACCATTCTGAATCAGAGACACTGTTCCAGTAATTCTTCACTTCATTTACAAAATTGTCCATAATAAACACCTCCTTACGCTAAGCAAGGTATGACATGTCACTGAGTTTCCTGATGACTCGTCTGCCTTCCTTCACTGCAGCATCTCCAATGCTTCTTCCACTGAAATGCAGTCCGCAAAACGTTCCGGCCACATCATTTCATTATAATATTTGTAAGTGGTTTCCTTGTCCATGTACTCATTGTCAAAAGTAGAGTTCGCACCCTGCGGAACAATAACGCGGTACCCTCTCTCGAAAGCAGATTTTACGGTGGCATCAATACAGAAATTGGTCTGCAGGCCGATCATCATCAGTTCCTTTTCGCCTTTGGTTTTGAGATAATCGACAAACTCCTGATTCCCAAAGCAGCTGTTGATTATCTTCACATATCGCTTTTCTCCGTCCAGAGGAGCTACCTGTTCAGATACTGCAAACTCGTCATCCCCAATGGAAAATCCTGTGCCGGGACCGTCATCATGCTGGAAGTAAATCACTTCCACCTGATTCTTTCTTGCTGCCGCAAGCAGGGTCTGACAGTTCTTTATGAAAGAATCAAAGGCATGGAGTCTATCGTCTGTAATACCTTTCTGAATGTCGATGGCTAATAAAATCATGAGGGGCCTCCTGTTTTTTGTTAATCCTCTATCATTCTACTACATCTGGTACTGATTCACAAAAAATATCCCTGCAATTCCTGCCCAGAATCAAAAATCTTCCTTTTAGCAGGCCGTTTACTTGATTTCAGTCTGCCTGAATACACATTTCTTCCTTGCAGGCAGGGCGAGAGGGGGATTCGAAGTCTACGCTCCGCTCCGGTCGGCGCAAAGCCGAGGTCCCCCGGACCTCGTGCGCCCTCTCCACCGCGGGTAACTCACAGTGACTTGCGAGTTCATATCTTTCTTGGGATTAAAAAAAGTGACCATGCTTTACATGATCACTTTTTTTAATAGCGAGAGGGGGATTCGAACCCTCGACACTGCGGGTATGAACCGCATGCTCTAGCCAACTGAGCTATCTCGCCATATGCCCGATATTCATCGGAGTGGAAGTTACAGGGTTCGAACCTGTGACCCTCTGCTTGTAAGGCAGATGCTCTCCCAGCTGAGCTAAACTTCCATCTCGTCGGTCGCTCTCGCAACCGACTTGCTTAATATACTATATTTATTTTGCTTTGTCAATTACTTTTCAACAAAATTTTTGACGATTTTCTTCCTCTGTACTCATAAACCCCCGCCGCTTCGCGTCGGTCGCTGCTGCGCAGCTTTCGGGTTTATTTCGTATACGCTCGGGTGAAAACACACAAGTGTGTTTTCCTTCCTCGCTTTACATCTTCTCAGGAGCGGAGAAACCGAGGACATCGATACAGGTTTCCAGAACATCGCGAGTCAGTACCAGAAGTGCAATCAGGCCTGCCTTTCTCTCTGCATTCTCCTCGCCGAGAATCTTGGTCTCGTGGTAGAAGTGGTTGAAAGCATTTGCCAGATCGTAGATGTATGCGCAAACCTTGTGAGGTGCATACTCTTCTGCTGCATTCTCCAGCATGGTATTGAAGCCTACCAGCTGCATCATCAGAGACTTTTCAGCCTCTCCCTGAGGAGCCATCAGCTGTGCTGCGTTCACATCGCCGCCCTGATCGGCATACTTAGCCAGAATGGACTTGATACGAACGATGGTGTAAAGGATGTAAGGGCCGGTATCTCCCTCAAAGGAAATGAACTTATCGATATCGAAGATATAATCCTTGCTTGCCTGGTTGGAAAGGTCGCCGTACTTCAGTGCTGCAAGTGCTACCATCTCAGCGGTCTTCTCAGCCTCTTCCTTGCTGAGTGCCTCGTTGCCGGAGATCTTCTCAAACATCTGGTCCTTAATCTGCTGAATCAGGCTGGACAGACGCATAACGCCGCCTTCACGGGTCTTGAAGGGCTTACCGTCCTTACCATTCATAGTACCGAAGCCAAGGAACTTAAGCTCTGTGTTCTCTTCTACCTGACCGGTCTTACGAGCGCAGCGGAATACCTGCTCGAAGTGCAGTTCCTGACGCTTATCTACTACATAAATAATGGAATTGGGCTTGAAATCGATGGTACGCTGAAGCATGGTTGCCAGATCGGTGGTGTCATACATTGCTGCACCGTCAGACTTTAAAATCATGCAGGGAGGCATTTCCTTCTTGTCATCCTCCTGTGCTACATCAACAACCAGCGCGCCGTTGCTCACATAAGCAAAGCCGTCCTTCTTCATCTTCTCCACCATATCGGGGATATATTTCTGAGAGTCACTCTCGCCGTACCAGAGGTCAAAATCAACCTTCAGGTTCTCGTAGTTCTTCTTCAGGTCAGCGATGGAAAGCTCCATGATATGCTTCCACATTGCACGATAACCGGGCTTGCCGAACTGCAGGTCTGCGGTTGCCTGCAGAGCCTTTGCCTTGAACTCCTCATCTACCTTGCTCTTGCCGCTGGCGGTAGGATAAATCTCCTCCAGTTCGGAAAGGGTAAAGGGAGCCTCTGCGGGATACTCACCGGTAAAGCTATCATCAAAATAAGGAAGCTCGGGCTTTCTCTCCTGCATTTCCGTGATAATCAGGCCCATCTGCAGACCCCAGTCTCCCAGATGTACATCGCCGATTACCTTATGTCCGACATAACGGGTCATGCGCTTTACAGCCTCGCCGATAACAGCAGAACGAAGATGTCCTACATGCAGGGGCTTTGCCACATTAGGTCCGCCGTAGTCGATAACGATAGTCTTGATTTCTGCAGGTGCCTCAACACCAAACTTATCTGCAGACTTCATTTCATTCACTACCTGAAGCAAATACTCCTCAGAGAGCTTCAGATTTAAGAATCCGGGTGCCACTGCACTGACTTCGGAGAACACCTTGCTGCCCTGAAGCTGTTCTGCTACTGCATTGGCAATCATCAAGGGTGCCTTGTGATACTGCTTTGCTCCGGCCATGGCACCGTTACACTGATATTCACAAAGATCGGGGCGGTTGGAAACTGAAACCTTGCCGAGAGCACTGTCGTAGCCGGCAGCCTCAAAGGCTTTGCCCATCTCTTCTGATAACAATTCTAAAAATTTCTTCATAGTATATCAAAACCTTTCCGTTTTTTCTCTGTCTAATATAACCTATCTCACGAAATATCGCAAGTACCTGCTTCCTTAGCTATTCTGCCCTCCGCCTCTACCTTGGAATAGATGCAGCCGCAGAAGTTCTGGCGGTACAATTCGTACTCCGCGGACAGCTCCACAGAACGCTTGTAGCCGTTCTTTTTCTTAAAATCACCGGGCAGCCAAAGAACGCCCAGTTCCTCTGACAGCTGCAGTCCGATTTCATTTAACTTCGCAGCATTTTTCAGCGGGCTGATGGTCAATGTGGTGCAGAAGTAATCAAATCCCTGCGCCTTGGCCAGTTCACCCGTTTTTCGCAGTCTCTGCTCATAGCACTTGAAGCATCTCTCGCCGCCTTCGGGGCATTTCTCCAGTCCCTTTGCCATCTCGTAAAAACGCTCCGGCTCATAATCACCTTCGATAATCGCAATCGGCAAGCCCTTTTCTTCTTTATTATATACCTCAATCAATCGCTTCTGCTCCGCAACGCGCTTTCGGTATTCTGCGTCCTCGGAAATATTGGGATTATAGTAGAACACCGTAATCTGAAAATGCTTGCACAGATATTCCAAAACATAACTGCTGCAGGGTGCGCAGCAGCTGTGAAGCAAAAGTGTCGGCTTACTCTCCAGCTTCCCGATCAGCTTCTCCAGTTCCTTCTGGTAATTCACCGCGTTCATCCTTGTACACCTCGTCGTATCTTCTGCTTACCTTCTTCCAGTTCACCAGTTTCAGCCAGACCTCAATATATTCGGCCCTCCTGTTCTGATATTGCAGATAGTAAGCATGTTCCCACACATCCAATGCCAGTATGGGGGTAAATAATCGCAAATCCGGCAGGTCCTGATTCGCCGTAGTCATGATGGTCAGATTACCGGCTTCATCCGTCACCAGAAATACCCAGCCGGAACCGAACAGTCCCACGGCCGCAGCCGCTGTCTTTTCCTTCCACTGCTTCAGGGAGCCAAAATCTCTCTCCATGGCAGCCTTAAGCTTCCCTTCCGGCTCCTGCCATCCTGCCCGCTTCATGGAATCAAAGTACAGTTCATGGCAATATGCCCCGCCGCCGTTCTTGCGAATCAAAGGCTTCAATGCATCCGGCAAGCCTCCCAGATTCCGCAGCAGTTCATACATGCTTTTCTCCTGCAGCTCCGGATAATTCGCCAGCGCGTCATTCAGCCCGTCCACATATCCTTTGTAGTGCCTGTCGTGATGGAATTGCAGCGTGATATCATCAAGTGCCGGTGCCAGCCCATCATATTCATAGGGCAGCGGCCTCATCACAAAGGGGTAAGTTTCTGCTTTCATGTTCATACTCTCCTTTACTAAATCAGAATTCTTAAAAAGTATGAACAGAAATCGAAAAAATATACAGGCGGGCTTTTTGGCCCGCCTGCGTAAATACAATCAAAACTTATTTGAAGTACTCTACACCTGATTCGAAAATCTTGATGTCCTGCTCGCCATAGATGTTCATGGCAACAGCGATATCTCTTCTCTCGGAGTGAGCCATCTTACCAAGCACACGTCCGTCGGGAGAGGTAATACCCTCAATTGAGCAGTAAGAACCATTGATGTTGTACTCCTCGTCCATGGAAACATTGCCGAACTGATCGGAGTACTGGGTAGCAACCTGGCCGTTTGCGAACAGCTTGTCCAACCACTCCTTAGGAGCTACGAAACGTCCCTCACCGTGTGAAGCGGGGTTACAGTAGGTAGCGCCAAGCTCAGCACCCTGCAGCCAAGGAGACTTGTTGGAAACAACCTTGGTGTAAACCATCTTGGAGATGTGACGGTTGATGGTGTTGAAGGTCAGAGTAGGTGAATCCTCCTTCTGGCCGAGAATCTCGCCGTAAGGAACAAGACCCAGCTTAATCAGCGCCTGGAAACCGTTACAGATACCAAGTGCAAGACCGTCTCTCTCGTTCAGCAGCTTCATAACTGCTTCCTTCATCTTCTCGTTCTGGAAAGCGGTTGCGAAGAACTTAGCAGAACCATCGGGTTCGTCACCTGCGGAGAAGCCGCCGGGGAACATGATGATCTGTGCCTGTGCGATTGCCTTCTCGAACTCGTCAACTGACTCTCTGATATCCTGAGCGCTCAGGTTACGGAATACCTTGGTAACTACATTAGCACCGGCTCTCTCAAATGCCTTGGTGCTGTCGTACTCACAGTTGGTTCCGGGGAATACAGGAATAAATACGGTAGGCTTAGCAATCTTGTTCTTGCAAACATAGATGCTGTCTGCCTTGTACAGAGGGCTCTCTACCTTGTCGGTACCCTTTACAGCCTTGGTAGCGAATACCTTCTCCAGCTTAGAGGTCCATGCCTTCAGTGCCTCATCCATGGTAACCTTCATATCGCCATATACGAATGCAGGCTCCTCGGTTACGGTACCGATAACAGTATACTCGATTTCCTTCGCATCCAGTGCAGCCAGATCAGCCTCAGAAACTTCAGCGATGATATCGCCGAGACCGTTGCCGAATACATCCTTCTCGGTGAGATCTGCGTTCAGAGCAACACCAAGCTTGTTACCGAATGCCATCTTGGAAACTGCTGCTGCAACACCCTTGGAATCAAGAGCATATGCGGAGAGAATCTTCTTATCAAGGATCAATGCATGAATTGCTGCGTAGAGCTCTGCAACAGCATCATACATAGGAATATCAAACTCATCCTTCTCGATTTCGAAACGAACCAGCTTGCTGCCTGCCTTCTTCAGCTCGGGAGTGATAATCTCGCCGTGCTTTGCAATGTCAACTGCGAAGGAAACCAGTGTAGGAGGAACATCGATATCATTGAAGGTACCGGACATGGAGTCCTTACCACCGATGGAAGGAAGTCCGAATCCGATCTGTGCATCATATGCACCGAGGAGTGCTGCGAAAGGCTGGCTCCATCTGGAAGGCTCAGCGGTCATTCTGCGGAAGTACTCCTGGAAGGTGAAACGAATCTTGGAAGCGTCACCGCCGGATGCAACAACCTTTGCCATGGACTCTACTACTGCGTAAACTGCGCCGTGGTAAGGTGACCAGCTGGAAAGGTAAGGATCGAAGCCGTAGCTCATCATGGTAACGGTATCGGTCTTGCCGCGAAGTACGGGAAGCTTTGCAACCATGGTCTGAGTCTCGGTCAGCTGATGAACACCACCATAAGGCATGAATACGCTGCCTGCGCCGATGGATGCATCGAACATTTCAACCAGACCCTTCTGAGAACATACATTGAGGTCGTTGAGCATTGCAAGCCAAGCTGCCTTCTTGTCGCCTGCTTCAATCTTCTCGCCTACAGCAGGGATTGCCCACTTCTCGAAGTAGTTCTGATCTTCTTCGGGGATATCAACCTTAACGGTTGTCTCCTGATGAGCACCGTTGGTATCCAGGAATGCTCTCTTCAGGTTAACGATGGTCTTGCCTCTCCAGTTCAGAACCAGTCTGGGCTCTTCTGTTACAACTGCAACAGCGATTGCCTCAAGGTTCTCCTCTGCAGCAAAGCCAAGGAACTTGTCAACATCCTTAGGATCTACAACAACTGCCATTCTTTCCTGTGACTCGGAAATAGCAAGCTCGGTACCATCCAGACCTGCATACTTCTTAGGCACTTTATCAAGATCAACTGTCAGACCGTCTGCAAGCTCACCGATTGCAACGGAAACACCGCCTGCACCGAAGTCGTTACACTTCTTAATAATAGAAGAAACTTCCTCGCGTCTGAACAGTCTCTGAATCTTTCTTTCTGTAGGAGCGTTACCCTTCTGAACCTCTGCACCACAGGTCTCGATGGAAGCCTCGGTGTGAACCTTGGAAGAACCGGTAGCACCGCCGCAGCCGTCACGACCGGTACGGCCGCCAAGCAGGATGATGATATCGCCGGGATCTGAGGTCTCACGAATAACATTCTTTCTGGGAGCGGCACCCATAACGGCACCAATCTCCATACGCTTTGCAACATAGTTGGGATGATAGATTTCCTTTACGAAACCGGTAGCAAGACCGATCTGGTTACCGTAAGATGAGTAACCGTTTGCGGCACCGCGAACCAGCTTCTTCTGGGAAAGCTTACCCTTTAAAGTATCTGCTACGGGAACGGTAGGATCTGCTGCACCGGTAACACGCATTGCCTGATATACATAACCTCTTCCTGAGAGGGGATCTCTGATTGCACCGCCAAGACAGGTAGCTGCGCCACCGAAGGGCTCAATCTCGGTAGGATGGTTATGAGTCTCGTTCTTGAAGAATACGAGCCACTCTTCTGTCTCCTTGTAATCGCCGTAGTCCATCTCAACGGGAACTACTACGGAACAAGCATTGATTTCGTCAGATACTTCCATATCCTCCAGCTTGCCGTCTGCCTTGATCTTTCTCATAGCCATGAGAGCCAGATCCATCAGACATACGAACTTGTCCTCTCTGCCCTTGAAGATTTCTTCTCTGGTGTCGAGGTAGCTCTGGTAAGTGGTCTCGATAGGGGTACGATAGTAACCGTCGCCAAACTCTACATCGGTAAGCTCGGTAGAGAAGGTGGTATGACGGCAGTGGTCAGACCAGTAAGTATCCAGTACACGGATTTCTGTCATGGAAGGATCTCTCTTCTCATCTGCTGAGAAGTACTTCTGAATGTGCAGGAAATCCTTGAAGGTCATAGCAAGTGAAAGGGAATCATAGAGCTTTCTAAGGGAAGGCTCATCCATCTCTCTGAAGCCGTCGAAGATTGCGATGTCAGCAGGATCATCGAATACGGTAATCAGAGTCTCAGGCTTCTCAAGACCGGTCTCTCTGGAATCAACGGGGTTGATACAGTAAGCCTTGATCTTAGCGAATTCCTCTTCGGTGATGTCACCGATAATCATATAAGTAACAGCAGTACGGATAACAGGGTCCTCATCCTCCTTCAGGAATCTGACACACTGTACGGCAGAGTCTGCTCTCTGGTCGAACTGTCCGGGAAGGAACTCAACGGAGAATACCTTTGCATTTGCAGGGATATCAATCTTCTCCAGATACAAATCATCTACAGGGGGCTCAGAGAATACAGTCTTGCATGCCTTCTCAAACACCTCATCAGAAATATTCTCTACATCGTAGCGAATAAATTCTCTGACACCTGTTGCCTCAATTCCCAGGTAATTTTTCAGTTCCTCATGCAGCTCCTTCGCCTTTACTGCGTAAGGGGCTTTCTTTTCCACATAGATACGTCTAACGTTTCCCATGTTTTTCCTCCAAAATAGTGTATGTATTATCCAAAAGTCTTTCCGGTGTTACTCTAATTCCACACCAAGTGACTTCAAAATAAACAGAATCTCTCTGTCTACCGTCTCGGCAGACACACCCATTGTCTGAGCCGAAATCTTCAGGCCCTCCAACAGATACATAATATTTCTGGCGGTCTCTCTGCAGTCGATGCAGATGAACTCACCGTTCTCCACGCCGATTTCAATCAGCTTCTCGATAATCTTTACAGCGGAATCAAACTGTACCTTCAGTACATTGTCCTTCTTGTTGGCGGGCTGATTCTCGAAGTAGTACTCATAGATTGCCTGAGTCAGAGTGTCCTCCTTGCGAAGGAGTTCCTTCTTCTGCTCCTGCAAAAACAGCACAAGAATATCCGCAGCGGTTGCATCATCGGTAATATTGTCAGAGAAAACATCATCCGTCTGCTCGCGCTCCAGCTTTAAAACTTCCAGGAAAATCTGCTCGGTGCTCTCAAAATAAAGATAAAGTCCGCCTCGGCTGATTTCGCACGCCTCCACGATATCCTTCATCGTAACCTTCTTGAAGCCCTTTTCCACAAATACTTTTCTGGCAGTTTCCAGTATAAACTTTTTCTTTTGTACTGATTTCTCTCCCATGCTTCTTCCCCATTCCAATCATATTGTAAGGAATACCCACACAATGAGCCAAAAAATGACACATATGTAGTTTTATTCTATCACATTTCAAAGAAAAGTACAGTACCAAAATTTACAGAAAACGCCTAAAAATAAAGGTTTTTTGTGGTTTTCAGCGGGAGGTTATTCCAAAAGACATCAAAAAATGACACTTATGGCAGGTCCTGACCTGTTTCCACTGTCATTTTTTCCACAAAGGAGGTGCCGTCCTGCTCCATTTTGATCATGGTCTCGAAGGATTCCAGCAGAAGTCTCTCCTGACGGTAGCGATTCATCTCCATCGGTCTGTCCATATAGAACTTGAAGTGATCTACCTGCCATACCAGAACATCTGTCAGAGTGTAGCCGCATACCTTATACTTGCAGAGGAACTTGCCGTAGTCATGATAATATGCCAGTTCCTGCAGCAGTCCGCCGGATTTGCGGATGCCTTCCCAGAGGGAATTGCCGTACTCCTCGCCCTTCTCCGCGGCAACGGACAAATCCACAATGTATTGTCTCAGGGTTTCCAATGCTTTTTGAAGTCTTTCGTTTGAATCCATTCAATACCAGCCTTTCTGTTCAGCCATGCACAAATAGTTGCACCTCTATCATCTACTATCTGCCGCCACTTTACAATAGTAAAAATGGGCAAAAAAATTCCCGAAATCATTGCTGATTTCGGGTTTCTTATGAAGCAGGGGAAGAGGGGATCGAACCCCCGTTAACGGTTTTGGAGACCGCCGCACTACCGCTGTACTATTCCCCTTCATCATGCTTTCGCACTGACGAAGGTTAGTATAGCATAGCATGTCCACTTTAGCAAGCAATTTTTTCAAATATTTTCATTTTTCTGCCGGAACCGATTCCCATTTTCATTAAAGGACTCTGTCAATTACATCCTGCACGGTGCGGACGCCAATGATCTCAATCTTACTGTTCTTTCTGCAGTCCTCTGCCGCAACCTGCGGTACAATGCAGGTTTCAAAGCCAAGCTTCTCCGCCTCTGCCACACGCTGTCTGGCATTGGTCACCGCACGGACCTCACCGCTTAAGCCCACCTCACCGAAGGCGATGAGTTTGGGGCTGATGACCTTATTTTTAAAGCTGGACAAAATGGCCAGCACAATGCCCAGGTCGATAGCCGGCTCCTGAATTTTCATGCCGCCCGTAATATTCACATAGGCATCACAGCCTGCCAGCTGCATGCCGGAACGCTTCTCCAGAACTGCCATCAGCAGATTCACACGATTGAAGTCCGTGCCGATGGTCTGTCGTCTGGGAATACCGAAATTGCTCTGGCATACCAATGCCTGAATCTCTACCAGAAGCGGTCTGGTTCCCTCCATGGTACAGGCCACCACCGAACCGCTGGCATTTTCAGGTCGTCCAACCAGCATATATTCCGAGGCGTTGGTCACTTCCACAAGCCCCTGTTCCCTCATTTCAAATACACCGATTTCGTTGGTGGAGCCGAAACGATTCTTTACACCGCGAAGCACACGGTAGGAAGCATGTCTGTCTCCCTCGAAGTACAGCACCGTATCCACCATATGTTCCAGTACTCTGGGGCCTGCCACGGTACCTTCTTTGGTCACATGACCTACAATCATCACGGAAACACCCATGCCCTTGGCCAGCTGCAGTAAAATGCCTGTGGACTCGCGGACCTGAGACACACTGCCCGGTGCCGAAGAAACATTCTCATTGTACATGGTCTGGATGGAGTCGATGACTACCAGCTCCGGTTTCTGTGCGCGGATTACCTCCGCAATGTCATCCAGATTGGTTTCACAAAGCAGCAGCATTTCCTTGGAGAAGCTGCCGATTCTGTCTGCACGAAGCTTAATCTGGGTCAGAGATTCCTCTCCGGAAATATAGAGCACCTTATGGCCCGCCGCGGATAATCTGTGGCAGACCTGCAGTAATAGGGTCGATTTTCCGATGCCGGGATCGCCGCCCACCAGGGTAAGGGAGCCCTGCACAATACCGCCGCCCAGCACTCTGTCCAGTTCGCCGATGCCTGTCTTCGTCTTGTCCTCCGCGGTGATGGTAATATCCGCCAGCACACTGCAGGAGGCCGTTCCTCTTTTTCCCGTGGAAGGACCTGCCACGCCGGCATGCGGTGCAATCTTCACCGTTTCCTCCACAAAGGTATTCCACTCCTTACAGCCCGGGCACTGTCCCATCCACTTACTGGATTCATGCCCGCAATTCTGGCAAAAATATACGGTTGTCGCTTTTCCTTTCGCCATAATTTTCCTTCCGTTCTCCATACTTACAAAGCGCCGGGAATCTCTTCCCGACGCTTGATGAATCAAAAATTATCTTTAAACTCTTTCTACCTTTACGGGAATCTCGCCGAATGCCTGCAGTTCAACACTCAGCGAAAGCTTTCCGCCAAGTCCGGTTTTCATGGTGCCGATGCTTGTGCCGTCAACGAAAACCTCATACTCTGTGTCATCGTTTAAGCCGATGGTAATCTGAGCATCCTCGTCGCCTTCTACTACAAAGCTTACACCGTTCTCTTCTTCTACAAAATTGTTTACGCTGGTTCCGGGAACTGACTCGTAAAGGAACATGCCGTTCTTCTCCAGCTTTGTGATATCCTTGTAGGTCTTAACCTTTAAAAAATCGCCTGCGTGAGGGAAATCCTCTACCTTTGCCTTCTGTGCAAGAGTGTGATTGCCAAAGCTCACTGCTCCGTTTTCCTCGCTGCGAATTAATTCTTCAATAATTGCCATCTGTATTTCCTCCTGTTCCTTTGTAGTGTCGTATGCAAATAGCTATCTTCAGTATATGTCATCAATTCTTGGTTGTAAAGCAAACTTTTCCGTTTTTGAAGCCCGCGGAAACGGTGTCGCCGGGCTGTACCTTCTTCATGAGAATCTCCTCTGCAAGAGCATCCTCCACCACGGACTGGATGGCTCTCTTCAAGGGTCTTGCGCCCATTTTATTGTCTGCGTACTTGCTCACCAGATGCTCCTTCAGGGAGTTTGTCAGGGTCAGTCGGATATCCATCTGACTCTCACAACGCTTGCAAAGATCCTGCGCCAACAGATTGATGATTGCCTTCATATCGGCATCTCCCAGCTGGTGGAATACGATGATATCGTCAATACGGTTGATGAATTCCGGCTTAAAGCTGCGCTTTACCTCCTCCATCACATTGCCCTTCATCTTCTCGTAATCCTTCTTGGCATCCTGAACGGAAGCAAAGCCGAGATTCTTCGGGTCCACGATTCTCTGTGCGCCCGCGTTGGAAGTCATAATCAGGATGGTATTCTTGAAGCTTACCTTGCGGCCTTTGGAGTCGGTGATATGGCCGTCATCCAGCACCTGCAGCAGCACATTGAACACATCGGGATGTGCCTTCTCAATTTCGTCGAAAAGAACGACGGAATAAGGATTCCTGCGTACCTTTTCGCTGAGCTGACCGCCCTCGTCAAAGCCTACATATCCGGGCGGTGAACCAATCATCTTGGAAACGGAGTGACCTTCCATGTACTCCGACATATCTACTCTGATAATGGCATCCTCGGAGCCGAACATCGCCTCCGCCAATGCCTTGGAAAGCTCCGTTTTACCTACACCGGTAGGTCCTAAGAACAGGAAGGAACCGATGGGACGCTTGGGATCCTTCAAGCCCACGCGGCCTCGTCTCATAGCCTTGGCCACAGCCTTCACTGCTTCCTCCTGGCCGATGACTCTCTTGTGCAGGATACTCTCCAGCTTCAAGAGTCTCTCGCTCTCCTTCTGCGCCAGCTTCTGAACGGGAATCTTGGTCCACATGGCAACTACATCCGCCACATCATTCTCGGTAATCACAATCTTGCGGTCTGCGGCTGTCTTCTCCATGCGCGTCTTGGTTCTCTCATATTTCTTAATCAGCTCGTCCTGATTCTTCTTCATTTCCACTGCCTGCACAAACTGCTCCCGGCGAATGGAATTTTCAATCTGACGGCTCATATTCTCAATCTGCTCTTCCAATTCACGGCACTTGTCATTGGTAGACATATTGCGAAGTCTTGCGCTGGCACTTGCTTCGTCAATCAGGTCAATGGCCTTGTCGGGAAGATTACGGTCGTTGATATAACGGGCAGCCAGACGAACCGCAGCCTCCGTTGCCTCAGAGGTAATCTCTACGCCGTGATGCTCCTCGTACTTGCCCTTGATGCCTTCCAGAATGCGGATGGCCTCATCCACGGTAGGCTCCTCCACATTGACCGGCTGGAATCTGCGTTCCAGTGCAGCATCCTTTTCAATGTGCTTGCGGTACTCTGCAATGGTGGTTGCACCGATCATCTGCAGCTCGCCTCTTGCCAGAGAAGGCTTCAGAATATTGGAAGCGTCAATAGCTCCCTCGGCGCCGCCTGCACCGATGATGGTGTGGAGCTCATCCAGGAACAGAATGACATTGCCGTCCTCTGTGACCTCCTTAATCAGCTTCTTAATTCTCTCCTCGAACTCGCCGCGGTATTTGCTGCCTGCAATCATACCGGAAAGGTCAAGGGTCATAACGCGCTTGTTCTGCACTGTGGCAGGTACCTGACCGTTGACAATACGCAATGCCAGACCTTCTACCACTGCGGTCTTACCTACACCGGGCTCACCGATCAGGCAGGGATTGTTCTTGGTACGGCGGCTGAGAATCTGAATCAGTCTCTGAATCTCATCCTCGCGCCCGATTACAGGGTCAAGCTTGCCTTCTGCCGCCATGGCGGTCAGGTCACGACTGTACTGCTCCAGTGTGCCTGTCTTGCTCTTGCCCTGTCCCTTGTGACCTAAGTCTTCCTTATAAAGATTGGGGTCCTGACCGATTGCTGCACAAACCTCTGAATAAATCTTCTGCGTATTGGCTCCCTGTGTGTTCATCAGTCTGACGGCGACATTTTCGCCCTCTTTAATCAATGCCAGCAGCAGATGTTCGGTACCGGTCTGCTTTTCGCCGAATCTGGCAGAAAGTCTGTGGGACTCCTCCAGCACTCTCTTTGCTCTGGGAGAATAACCTCCCTTTTCTTTCATATCAACACTGCTGCTCTTTTCGAAAGCAATGGACTCCTTGATTAACTCCTGCACCGCCTTCAGGGTAACCCCGTTTTCAGTGAGGATTCTTGCCGCAGTGCCGCTGTTTTCAGACAACAGGCCCGCCAGAATGTGTTCGGTTCCCACATATCCCTGCTTCAAAGCCTTCGCATGCTTTTCAGCCGCCTTCAGCGCTGCCAGTGCATTTTCTGTAAAATGTGACTGCATGTTTCTGGTCCTCCGTTATTTATAGTCCTCGTAAATCTCTTCAATCAACAGATGTATTTCTTCCTTGGAAATATTCCGACAGCTGCTCTTTGCGAGCATGACCTGCAGTTCCCGCTTCAACTGTGCCAGAGTTCTGAGTTTGTCGTTGTCCACGGAAATTACGGCACCTCGGCGTCTGTCCACCCGGACATAGCCCTCCTGCTTCAATACCGTGTAGGCCTTGTTGACCGTGTGCATATTAATACCAATCAGTTCGGCCAGCTGTCTCACACTGGGAAGAGAATCGCCCTCATGGAATCGGTCGGCAGCAATTCCCATGATAATCTGGTTCGTCACCTGAAGATACAATGCCTCATCGCTGTTAAAATCAATCTCAATTTCAATCAAAGGTTCCTCCTCCTTTCGCCATGTGTGTCTTGTTATAGTTATATTATAACACAGCCGTGGGAGTGTCAACAAACCCACGGTTTCCTTAATAGTATTTTAATAGTTTATCCAATTTCAAAAAAATAACCCCGATGGCCTTTCCATCGGGGTTATTGATAATTCTTATTCCTTATCTAACTCATTCAGAAAATCAAATTCGAACTCGTCATCATCTGCCAGAATATTCTTTACAGGGGGCTTTGTCTGTGTTGGCTGAGCAGGTCTCTGGCCCTGAGGCTGTGCAGGTCTTGCGCCCTGAGGTCTCTGTCCCTGTGCCTGTGCGGGTCTCTGACCCTGAGGCTGTGCAGGTCTTGCGCCCTGAGGTCTCTGTCCCTGTGCCTGCGCAGGTCTCTGACCCTGAGGCTGTGCGGGTCTTGCGCCCTGAGGTCTCTGTCCCTGTGCCTGTGCGGGTCTTGCGCCCTGAGGCTGTGCAGGTCTTGCGCCCTGAGGTCTCTGTCCCTGTGCCTGTGCAGGTCTCTGACCCTGAGGCTTATCCTCGCCTACAGTCTGCATTACCTTCTTGGGCTCACCGGTCTTCTGTGCGGGCTTCTGGCCCTGTGCCTGTGCCTGCTTCTGCTGAACCTGCTTCTGGCCCTGCTGAGTACCGCGTCTTCTCAAGGTCTCGCTCTCTACCTGACGATAGTAAGCATTGTCAGACATTTCCTTTACCTTCATGAAGAGGTATACAACAGCGGCAACAAGTGCCAACAGAATGATTACCAGTACGATGATGATTGCCTTCTCGGTCTTTGCCTTCTTACTGATCTTGGTGTATGCTTCAGCGTTGTTCTTAACCTTGTCGAAGAGCTCCTGAATGTCGTACTTTTCGCCCTTCTTGGGAAGTGTCAGATACCAGACGCCGCCATCTTCCTGAACACCGTATTCCTGTGCGGGAGCAGCAGGAGTTGTATCCTGAGGCTTCTCCTCGGGAGTTTCTGCGGGAGTGTCTACAGGCTGTGAAGGAGCATCTGTCAAGGGTGAAAGGTCACCGGAAAGAGTTACAAAATCGGAACGGATGTAACCGGATACCTCAGAACCGTTTGCGCTGTAGGAAACAAGATACCAGTCCTTACCGTCGGAGCCGGCGATCTTACCGGTTACGGTAAGTGCAAGTCCGTTGGAAGCGGTGGTAACAATCTTACCGCTGGTGGAAGCCTGATTTCTGATTCTGACACTGGAGCCGCCGGAAACAGTTGCACTGACGGGATTTACCTTGGTCACGCCTGCGTCGGAAACGCTGCCTGCAGTCTCGGTTGCAGTACCTGTACCGGGAGTGCTGCCGTCGGTAATCTGTACCAGGTCACTTCTGACATAACCTGTAGTGGTTGCATTTGCATAGGTCTGATACCAGACATATCCATCGGAACCGTTTACCTGGCTGATGATGGAAATCTTGGTGTCCTTAGCCACACTTCCCAGTACCTCACTGGTGGTGTTCGCTTCTTTTCTGATTTTAGCACTGCTTGCAGTAACCTTTGCCTGGCTCTCTGCATGGCTCACAATCGCAAATACATTTGCAAATAAGCCGAGAGACAATACCAGAACCAGGGTAAGCAGTCCTGTCAGAACAGCTGACAGCTTCTGATTGATTCTTTCGTTTCTCATATCTTTTCCCCTTTTCTTACATTCCATCAGGCTTCGTCGATAGCTTTGCCAATGTCATGTCTCATATATTTGTTTGCAAAAGTAACCCATTCGGTTGCTTCATAAGCCTTAGCTCTTGCTTCCTTCAAGGTTGCGCCCTTGGCAGTTACACCAAGTACACGACCACCGTTTGTCACAATCTTACCGTTTGCATCAAACTTACTGCCGGCATGGAAGCAATAGTAGTCATCCTTGCCCTCGAAATTCTCAAGACCGATGATTTCAAAGCCCTTCTCATAGGCAACGGGGTAACCGTCGGAAGCAAGTACGACACAGACTGCTGCATTGTCTTCAAATTCCAGATTTACGGAATCGAGAGTGCCGTCGATGCAGGCATCCACAACATCCATAATATCATTCTTCATTCTGCAGAGAACAACCTGAGTTTCGGGATCGCCGAATCTTGCATTGAACTCCAGAACTCTGGGTCCCTTGGGAGTCAGCATCAGGCCAAAGAAAATAACGCCCTTGAACTCTCTGCCTTCGGCTGCCATAGCATCTACGGTAGCCTGATAAATATATTTCTTACAGAACTCATCCACTTCCTCAGTATAGAAGGGGCTGGGTGAGAAGTTGCCCATACCGCCGGTATTCAGACCCTGATCGCCGTCCTTGGCTCTCTTGTGGTCCTGTGCGGAGGTCATGGTCTTGATGGTCTTGCCGTCTACCCAGGAAAGAACGGAAACCTCGCGTCCTGTCATGAATTCCTCGATAACCATGCGGTTTCCTGCACTTCCGAAGTGCTTGTCCATCATGATTTCCTTAACGCCTGCCTTTGCCTCCTCCAGAGTGTTGCAGATCAGAACGCCCTTGCCAAGTGCAAGTCCGTCAGCCTTCAGAACGATAGGCATGTCTGCTGTCTCCAGATAAGCAATTGCTGCATCGGGATCATCAAAGGTCTCATAAGCAGCTGTGGGAATATTGTATTTCTTCATCAGGTCCTTGGAGAAGGCCTTGCTGCCCTCCAGGATTGCTGCATTTGCTCTGGGTCCGAAAGCACGAAGGCCTGCTGCCTCCAGCGCATCCACCAGACCGCCTACCAGAGGATCGTCGGGTGCTACAAATACCAGATCTACTGCCTTTTCCTTGGCATATGCAACGATTTTATCAAATTCCATCACGCCGATGGAAGGCTCACACTCTGCAATCTGTGCGATTCCGGCATTTCCGGGTACACAGTAGAGTTTGTCAACTCTGGGGCTTTTCTTCATGCTCACAGCAATGGCATGCTCACGTCCGCCGCCGCCTACGATCAATACCTTCATGTTTCTCCCTCGCTTATGTCTGTTTCTATTTGATTCTTCTGACTTTGTTGTCCACTACCGCAATTCTGCCGTTGGCAATGTCGTCGATGGCCTGAGGAAGAAGAATCCATTCAGCCTGCTCCATTACTCTTCTCTGCAGAATCTCCGCAGTGTCATCATCCTCTACCGCAACAGCCTTCTGTGCGATAATGGGTCCCTCGTCCATTCCCTCATTGACGAAATGAACGGTTGCTCCTGTCACCTTGACGCCTCTCTCCAGCGCTTTCTCATGCACCTTCAGTCCGTAGTAGCCTACGCCGCAGAAGGAAGGAATCAGGGAAGGATGAATATTTACAATACGGTTGCTGTACTTTGCTACCATCTGTTCGGGGATTCTTACCAGGAAACCTGCCAGTACCACAAGATCGGGATTTAACTCGCAGATCTTGTCGGTAAGTGCCTGGTTGTAAACCTCGCGGCTCTCGTAATCCTTGGGGGACATGCAGATGCCGGGGATACCGAACTTCTCTCCTCTGGTCAGCGCCTTGGCACCGGGATTGTTGCTGATGATTGCAATGACTTCCGCATTGGTAATTTTCTTTGCTTCAATGGCATCCAGAATGGCCTGCAGATTGGTGCCGCCGCCGGATACGCAAACAACTACTTTTAGCATAAGGTAACTCCCTTTTCGCCTGCTTCACAGTGACCTACCACATAAGCCTTTTCGCCTGCTGCCTCGATTGCTGCGATGGTCTTGTCCACATCAGCGGGATCGATTGCAAGCACCATACCGAGACCCATGTTGAAGGTGTTGTACATCATCTGGTCCTCGATGTTGCCGGTCTTCTGCAGAAGCTTGAAGATTGCGGGTACCTCATAGCTGTCAAGCTTAACAACGGCATTGATGTTCTCGGGAAGCATTCTGGGAATGTTCTCATAGAAACCGCCGCCTGTGATATGGCTGCAGCCCTTAACGGTAACACCTGCGTCCTTGATGGACTTCAGTGCCTTTACGTAAATGATGGTAGGCTTAATCAGTGCTTCACCGAGAGTGGTGCCCAGCTCATCATAGTAAGTGTCAAGACTTTCCTTGGTCATCTCGAATACCTTACGAACCAAAGAGAAACCGTTGGAATGCACACCGGAAGAAGCGATACCAACCAGAATGTCGCCGTCCTTGATGTTCTCACCGGTAATCAGGTCCTTCTTATCAGCTACGCCGACAGAGAAACCTGCAAGGTCGTACTCATCCTCGGGCATCAGACCGGGATGCTCTGCTGTCTCACCGCCAACCAGCGCACAGCCGGACTGCTTACAGCCCTCAGCCACACCCTTAACGATAGTAGCAATCTTCTCGGGATAGTTCTTGCCGCAGGCAATGTAATCCAGGAAGAAAAGAGGCTCGCCGCCTGCACATGCAACATCGTTAACACACATTGCAACAGCATCGATACCGATGGTGTCATGCTTGTCCATCAGGAATGCAAGCTTAACCTTGGTACCGCAGCCGTCGGTACCGGACAGAAGGATGGGCTCCTCCATATCCTTGATTGCTGCCATGGAAAATGCACCTGAGAAACCGCCGATGCCGCCCAGTACTTCGGGACGCATGGTTTCCTTAACATGTGCCTTCATCAGTTCAACTGATTTATAACCTGCTTCGATGTCTACTCCAGCTTTTTTGTAATCCATAATTGTTCTCCTCATTTTGTATCTGAATATTTCTTTTTCTTACTTCTTCATGCCGTCCAGATATGCCTTGTAGCCCTGCTCCTGCAGCTTTGCATCCTTGGCAACTACCTGGTCCT
This sequence comes from Acetatifactor sp., assembly GCA_045597705.1. Classification (GTDB taxonomy): domain Bacteria; phylum Bacillota; class Clostridia; order Lachnospirales; family Lachnospiraceae; genus Acetatifactor. The sequence continues at coordinate 57,220 of JAZLKR010000001.1, read as the reverse complement.
TTAATTTTGCACTGTAGTCCTTCAGCTTGCCCAGCAGCTCCGCATCTGAGGTTGCCAGAATCTTGGCAGCCAGAAGACCTGCATTTGCGCCGCCGTTAATTGCAACGGTTGCAACAGGAATACCGGAAGGCATCTGTACGATGGAATAGAGTGAATCTCTTCCGCCCAGTGAGGTTGTATGCATCGGAATGCCGATGACAGGCATGGGGAAGATTGCTGCGCACATACCGGGAAGGTGAGCTGCCATACCGGCGCCTGCGATAATAACCTTGAAGCCCTTCTCCTCTGCTGTTTTTGCATACTCAAAGAACACATCGGGTTCTCTGTGTGCGCTGATGATTGTCATCTCATAAGAGATGCCCAGTTCCTCTAAAATATCTGCAGCCTTTGCCATGATAGGCATATCAGAATCGCTGCCCATTACAATACCAACTTTAGCCATGGTATCCTCCTTATATTTTGTCATACTTAAGTTTAGTTTACTAAAACGTACGCAAATACGCAATACGAATCCATAGAAAAAAAGAAAATCTTAATTTTTGAAAGCCTCGTTCAGGGGCTCGGTGCCGGGAAGCACAAATCTGCCGTCTTTGATGATGACAATTCTGCTGCCATCCTTGCGAACCGCTGTCAGCTCACCCAGCTCATCGTAAGGAATGGTGATGTCCGTATGGCAGTTAAAATATGCCTCGGCAGGGTTGGTGGTACGAAGCAGGGATACGGAATTGTCTCTTGCCACGATTTCCTTACCGTCGGGATTGTAAACCTTCATCTCCTCGGAATGAGAATAACAGGTGTCGCCCACTGCGAAATGAGGACCGGTCTTCTCAGCAATCAGAATAGGAAGCTTTGCCTCAACGCCCAGCTCTCTTGCCATCACATAAGCGGTAGTGTTGGTACCGATGGCAAACTCGCCCAGAGGAAGGGTCTCGTGTCTGAACAGTACATTCTCCTTCACGAAGTTCTTATTCTCCTCCTCGGTATCAAAGTTGGAGCAGGTGTAATCCTTGATTTTGCCTTCCTCAAAGGTAATCTCAAGATTTCTGTACTCCAGGCCGTTTAAGTATACCTTGGTCACATGAAGCACACCGTTGGTTCCCTCCAGAACGGGAGAAGTAAATACCTCGCCCACGGGAATATTGACATCTGCCACACAGTTTTCGAAGATGGACTCCTTGGCAGGATCCTGCAGTTTCCACAGGTTGACCTTCAGGTCGGTCTTGTTGGCGCCCATACCCTTTACCTCACAGTAATCTGCCTGGTCCAGGGCATCAATCATCTTCTGCTGCACATCTCTGTAAAGAATATAGTCCAAGGTGTTCAGTTTAATGGTCTCGTCGAAAAGCTTTTCAAAAATATCACCCACCTCGGGAATGGGGAAGGCAATGATTGTGAAGCTTCTCTCCTCGGGAATGATATACTCACGCATAATGGCGCCGCGTCTTGTGAGGAAATCCACCCAAAGCTTGTTCTGCTCATCGGTAAACTGAATCTTTTCAGGCTTGTTGACAGGATTGAAATCCTCCTCGCCGAAGGTCTCCACAACAGCGGGGCCTGCATGGCCGTAAGCATCCTCCTTGCAGCCTTCAAAAGCGGAACGGAGGCTCTCGCACTGTCTGTTTACAAAATTCTTATCCAGGAACAATGCGATGTCATCCTTATGATCGTAGCTGTACTGTCTGTTGATGGTGCCGCCGGTTAAGCTTCTTCTGCCGATGGTAACCGCAAGGCCCATCTTTTCAAAGTTCTCGATTGCACGGCGAATCATGCGTTCAAAGCCCAGATGATACCAGATCTGCACTGTTTTTTTCTTGGAAAGGTCCTTGCCTCCAACCACAAAACCGATGCGGTAGCCCTCGGAATAGGTATCTGCCATGGTTGCGATTGTCTCGTCCGAAAGCTTTGCCATGTACTGTGCGGTCTTAATCTCGTTCTCGGTAATATAAGAACCGAATGCATAGAGATAACGAATGTCTGCAAGGTCTGCCTCACGAATGATGGAGGTCTCGAAATTCTTGGCAGGAACCACCATCTCGGTTACCAGCTCCTCTGCGGAATACTCTGCATAGTCGCTGACAAACCAGTACATAATTTCTCTGATTTCCTTGGCTGTGGGAAGCATGTTTTCGGAAGCTGCATAGGTGAATGCTGCATACACCTCCACGAACAGCTCCATGGTTGCCACCATATGCTCCAGCTCGCCTCTGTAAATATCACTGATCAGGCTGCGGACTGTGGTATAGAGGCTGGAGAGCTCCTTGCCGAACTCCTCGCCCAGTTCCTTTACCGCATAGGCGGGATTGCCGTAGGACTCCTCATAATGCTCGGGAAGTACATCTGCAAACAGCGACTTGTTTCTGCGCTGCAGCTCCTCGATGGGTGCAGTCTTCAATCCGCCGGCCTGGATAAAGTCCAGATTATCCTCCAGCAGGAGCAGGAAATCTGCCACCGTTCCAAAGTATTTTTCCAAATTTTCATTACCAAGGCTCTCGCCCTTAATGCTGCGAATACGCTCTGTAACCAGTTCATAGCGTTCCTTCATAATTTCTGTTTCCATAAATCCATTCCTTTTCTAAAAGTTTGCACCGGCGTACATAATCAGGCCGATCCACACAAAAACCAACGCGTTCAGCACAATACCCACAACCGGAAACCACTTGTAATTTCGTTTTTCGTTCAGGGCAAGCACGCTGAGCACAATTCCCGTCACCGCAAAAATCAGGGCGAAGATTCCGGTAAAGCCAAAGCCGGGCTGGGTTTCTCCGCCTGCGGCATAAGCCTTGTAAACCACAACGCCCAGACTCGCCAGACTGATGATACCCAGAATTACCGACATAATTCCGCCTTCAGGGTGTCTTCTGTTGGTAAATTTATAACCTTTTCTTTTCTTCATAAAAACTCTAAAGGGCACTCCCCTAAGGAAATGCCCGCATTAGCTCCCGTCATTAAAATAAAATCTTAGACTTACCGGCAAGAAGCTTTGCACCTGACACAATCAGGAGCACTCCGGAAGCCAGTCCGACAACAATAGACACAACACCGATTGCAATATTCCAGGCGCCTGCGCCTCTCATGAGTTTATATGTTCTCTCTTCCATGTGTTCCGCTCCTCCTGCTTTTCTATTTGTCAAATTACTTAACGCCGTATGCCTCGTAATACTTGTCGATGGCAGCCTTCAGCTCGTCATCGATAAGAACCTGTCCCTTGTACTCCTTGTTGTAGAGATGCTCGGTAACCTCTGCCATGGTAACGATTGCGTTTGCATCGAAACCGTAGTTCTCCTTAATCTCATCCAAAGCACTCTTTACGCCGCCGAGACCAACTTCCATTCTGTTCAAGGAAACCATCAGGCCAACGATGGTGACATCTGCTGCACCCTTTACCTTGGGAACGGTCTCTTCCATGGACTTACCTGAGGTGGTAACATCCTCAATCATAACCACTCTGTCGCCGTCCTTTAATTTGCTGCCCAGGAATGCGCCCTTATCTGCGCCGTGGTCCTTCTCCTCCTTACGGTCGGAGCAGTAACGGATTTCCTTGCCGAACAGCTTGCTGTATGCGATGGCGGTTACAACGCTGATGGGAATACCCTTGTACGCAGGTCCAAACAGTACATCGAAATCGTCGCCGTACTTGTCATGAATTGCCTGTGCATAATACTCGCCCAGCTTCATCAGCTGGCTGCCGGTGACATAAGCGCCCGCATTCATAAAGAAGGGGGACTTTCTGCCGCTCTTTAATGTAAAGTCGCCAAACTTAAGTGCCTGGCAATCAACCATGAATTCAATAAACTCCTGCTTGTACTGTTCCATCTTTCAATTCCTCCGTGACAGGCTATGCCTTTAATCAGATATTTGTGAATTGCACACTGCATTTATCATACCATATTTTTACCCTGTATTCAATCAATTACTTACTATGGAAAATATTTTTCTTTCCGCACAATTTTCTTATTGCGCGGTGCGGGAAAAAGCCCGTATAATGAAGATTGACAGCGCTTATCCTATGGTAATGCGTTCAACTAAATACAAGAGAGGACCCCTTCATGAAGAAACATTTCATCAGAAATCTGGTGTGCACACTGTCCGTGTGTCTGCTTGCCACCGCAGCTACCCCCATGACTGCCCAGGCAGCAAAGAAAAACGCCAACCCTAATCTGGCTTATGTCGGACAGGTGTTTGATGCTGACTATTATTTCAATCAATATCCCGATGTTGCGGCAGCCTTCGGTCATGACGACGCACTTCTGTTAAATCATTATGTTACCTTCGGTTTGAGAGAAGGCAGAAATGCCAGCGCAACCTTCAATGCCACCACCTACCGCAACAATTACGCCGATTTAAAGCGTGCCTTCGGCAGAGACATGAGCGCCTTCTGCAAGCATTATGTGGAATACGGCATGGCCGAGGGCAGAAATGCCATTGACCAGCTGGTTGCTCCCACAGATGAGTCCGGCACCGTAATTGCCACCTACACCACCACCTTTGATGCCAAGATTGGCAGAGCTACCAATGTAAAGCTGGCAGCGTCCCAGATTGACGGCCGCGTCCTGCAGCCCGGCGAACAGTTTTCTTACCTGGCAAGCTTAACTCCCAGAACCTTAGAGAACGGTTATGTGGTTGCCACAGTTTTCTCCGGCGGTAAGGTGTCCAAGGGAATCGGCGGCGGTATCTGCCAGGTTTCCTCAACCCTGTATGCTGCACTGCTCGGCACAAGCGTTCAGATTGATGAAAGACATGCTCACTCCCTTCCCGTTTCCTATGTACCCAAGGGAATGGACGCAACCGTATCCTCTCCTTCTCTGGACTTCAGATTTACCAACACCTACCAGCAGCCTCTGCTGATCAATGCTTACGCAGGCGATGACGGTGTTCTCACTATCGATATCAAGCTTCAGTAAACAGACATACAAAGGGACGGTTCTTCCTGTCACGCGTTTCCCAGCGTGACAGAAGAACCTTCCCTTAAGTATGTCCTTTTTTACATTTCTTTCTTGTCAACCTTCAGAGCACTCATCAGTCCGTGATACATGGAATCAATTATCTTTGCGGTCTCGCTCTTCTCTCCCTTTAAGATGCTCACGGCAGCCTTCTTGGAATCGGAATCGGCTGCTCTGTAGTACTCAACCAGTCTCTTCTCTGTAGCAGTGAGCTTCATGGTAGTGCCGGTCGTAGATGCGGGCTTCTTTGCTGTGGTTGCAGGCTTCTTCGCTGCGGTGGAAGTCGTCTTCTTTGCAGCTGCGCCCTTAGGAGCCTCCAGAAGAGATTTCTGTGTCACTCCGGTCAGTTTTGCGATCTGCTTTAATTCCTCGTTGGTCAGATCCTTTTCGCCGCGCTCAGCCTTGCTGATATCGGTTGCGGTAAGAGTCTTAATCTTCTTTGCCAATGCTTCCTGTGTGAAGCCTGCGTTTGTTCTCGCTTCCTTAATCAGGTCGCCTACTTTCTTTGTTGCCATAGTTACTCTCCTTTGCTGTTTTTGAATCACATTGCAGCCTTGATTGCAGCAAGCAGTTCTTCGTAGGTCTCGAATGCGGGAAGTTCGGGGTTGTCTGCCTTGATCTTGTCGGTGCTCTTGAACAGGAAGCCTGCCTTACTAGCGTAAATCATGCCGAGGTCGTTGTGGCTGTCGCCGCTGGCGATGGTCTCGTAGCCAATGGACTGAAGTGCCTTTACGGTGGTCAGCTTGCTCTGCTCACAGCGCATCTTGAAGCCGGTAATCTCGCCGTTCTCTGCAACCTCAAGAGAGTTACAGAAAATGGTAGGCCAGCCAAGCTTCTTCATCAGAGGAGTTGCAAACTGGGTGAAGGTATCGGAGATGATGATAACCTGAGTCATGCTTCTGAGCTCGTCCAGGAACTCCTTCGCACCGGGCATGGGATCAATCTTGGCGATGGTCTCCTGAATCTCTTTGAGGCCCAGGCCGTGCTCCTTCAGAATGCCGATACGCCACTTCATCAGCTTGTCGTAATCGGGTTCGTCACGGGTTGTTCTCTTCAGTTCGGGGATTCCGCTTGCCTCAGCAAATGCAATCCAAATCTCAGGTACCAATACACCTTCCAGGTCTAAACATACAATATTCATTCTCTCGTCCTCATTCTTTCTTATCTGTTTGCCAATGCAGCTGCGATATCTTCTCTCATATCGATAACTGCTGCTCTTGCTGCCTCTGCGTATCTTGCCTCGCCGTACTCTGCGTACTTCTCCTGCTGGTAAGCTGCGATGATTCCTCTTGAGGAATTGATGATTGCGCCAAGTCCGTCCTCATTGAAGAAGTGAACCAGGTCTGCGCCCTTACCGCCCTGTGCGCCGTAGCCGGGAACCAGGATAAAGGTATTGGGCATAATCTTACGAAGAATCTTGCCCTGCTCGGGATAGGTTGCACCGACAACCGCACCGACATAGCTGTAATTACCGGTCTCGGGCATGCACTCATCGCCCCATGCCTTTACCTTCTCGCCCATGTGCTCGTAGAGAGGTCTGCCGTCGATCAGACGATCCTGGAACTCTCCGCTGGAAGGATTTGAGGTCTTAACCAGTACGAAGATACCCTTCTTTTCCTCAGCGCAAACCTTGGTAAAAGGCTTGATACCGTCAGAACCAAGATAAGGATTTACGGTTGCGAAATCCTCATCAAATGCAGGCAGGCGGTTACTTCCAACCTGTACCTTACCAAGATGAGCGATTGCATAAGACTCTGAAGTGGAGCCGATGTCACCGCGCTTTACATCGCCGATTACGACCAGCCCTTTCTCCTGACAGTAGTCAACGGTCTTCTTGAAAGCAATCATTCCGGGAATACCGAACTGCTCGTACATAGCAACCTGAGGCTTTACGGCAGGAATCAAATCATAGATGGCATCAATCAGTCCCTTGTTGTACTGCCAGATTGCCTCTGCAGCGCCCTCTAAGGTCTCGCCGTACTGCTCAAAAGCAGCCTTCTTAATTGATTCGGGAACAAACTTCATGGTAGGATCAAGGCCTACAACGATAGGAGCGTTGGTCTCTTTAATTCTCGCAATTAACTTACTAATCATCTTTCTTCTCCATTCTGTTGCTTTGTATCTTTTGACCCCAAGGGGGTTGTTTTCTAAATCAGTTATCTGGTGGACAGGAAAATCGATTCTCTCTTCGCCGTCTCGTCATCGGGATAATTCTTCAGGTAATTCTCCATCAGGATCTTCGCCTGCTCGAATTCTCCGATATACTCGTAGGCAATGATCTCATTAAAGGAAAGAGTCTGCAGCATGGAGGAATCCCCCAGCTTCATACCTGCCTGAAAGGCTTCCAGCGCCTTGCGGTAATCGCGCTTCTCCATCTCACAGAGGCCCAGCTGATTGTACACCTCCGCATTGCCCTCGTACTTGCTTAAGTAGCTGTTGTAAACGCTGGCAGCGTAGTTGGAATCTCCGGTTGCCTCGTAGGAACGGCCCAGATACAGGTAGCTCTTCACGCCGCCCTTCTCTCTGGCCTCCTCCAGTGCAAGGTAAGCCTTCTGGTACTCTCCCAGATAATAGTAAATTCGGCCGATGACATAATTGTCCATCTGCTTGTCTCCGCTGCTTAAGGCATTTCGCAGAAGCTCCTGCCCCGCTTCCTTATATCCGAAGTTGGCAAGCACCTCATACACCTCAATCAGTCGGTCATAGTTTTTCGGTTCCATGGAAAGGGCCTGATCAAAGTCCTCCTTGGCACCCACATAATTGTCCTGACTCATGCGGACATTTCCGCGAAGGAAATGTGCATCCGCTTCGTTGCTTCTCAGAGCAAGAATAGCGTTATATACGCCTTCTGCCTCCTCATACCGTCCGGTCTTGGTATAGGCTGCAGCAAGGTAATAGTTGGTATCGAAATCGATATTCTGAACAAAACCGTCGCTGGCTGTCAGACACTTTTTGAAACAGTCGATAGCCGCATCATATTCCGTCAGTCCCATATAGGCAATCCCTTTAGAGCGGTCGATGACACGCTGATTTTCTCCTGCCTCCTCGGCGCGTTCAAGCTGCGCCAGGGCACCGCGGAAGTCTAATTCCTGAATCATGGTTGTTGCCTCTCCGGTCAATTCGGAAACCTGTCCGCAGCCGGAAAGCATTGTCACCATGCCAAGCAGCAAGGCAGGATATATAATTTTCGTTATGAACTTTGCTTTCATTCTCATTACCTGCCTTTCTTTTCATAATTACAGCCGGAAGGATAAATCCCTCCGGCCGCATGTAGGTCGGATTATTCTACTTCTGAAGTACAATGAGGGCATCTGGTTGCATCGATAGCAATCTCGCTCTTGCAGTAAGGACAAATCTTGGTGGTAGGAGCTGCGGGCTCTTCGGGAGCCTCTTCCTTCTTACCAATAGCAGAAACCTTGTTGACAGCCTTAACCAGGCAGAAGATAACAAGTGCAGTGATTAAGAAGTTGATAACTGCGGTAATGAAGTTACCGTAAGCAAAGCAAGCCTCACCAGCTTCCAGTGCTTCTGCCAGAGTGGTGTAATCCACGCCGGTATTGTGTGTCATCTGGATGAAGAAGTTGCTGAAATCAGTACCGCCTGCAAGGCCGATAATGGGGGTCAGCATGTCCTTATTCAGGGAGGTAACGATTGCGGTAAATGCGCCGCCGATGATAACACCGACTGCCATATCCATTACGTTGCCGCGGAGAATAAATTTCTTGAATTCTGCTACAAATCCGTTCTCTTTGCTCATAACAAATCCTCTTTTCGTTTGTGATTTTTCGGATTGACCGATTTACAGTCTAATCTGAATATATACTAACACAAAACCCATTTCTTCACAACTTAAATCTTGCGGGAATTCGTTTTTCTGCGTTGCCCTGCCGAAAAGAATGCGATATACTTTTTCTTACACAAAGAAATGACAAGGAGTATTCCCATGACCAAAAAAGACATATCCGAAATCAAGAAATTACTCTCCCCCAAGAATTGCTCCATCACCCGCATCTGCGGCTGTTATGTGGACGGAGAGAAAAATAAAAAAGCACAGTTCAAGCAGCCCTTCTTAGCGCTTCCCGAGGAGGAAATGTTCAAGTATTTTGAAATTCTGAAGAAGAACCTTTCCGGCACCCTGGGCAAAAATCTGGTAACTCTGGATTTTCCTCTGGCCAGCGAGGAGGCAGGCGGTACCCAGGAATTTCTGCTTCGTCTTCGCGACAGCAAGCTGAAGGACGACGCTCTGCTGGATGAATATTATGACAAAATCATTGCGAACTATGAATATGTAGGCAACTTCCTGATTCTGGTCATCCATGATGTCTACGATGTCCCCGGCAAGACCAGTGACGGAATCGAGATGGATGACGCATCCGATGAAATTTACGAGTACATTCTCACCTGCATCTGCCCCGTAGAACTGTCCAAGCCCGGCCTCTCCTATAATGCAGAGGAAAACAACTTCCAGAACCGTGTCCGCGACTGGGTAGTCGGCATGCCCTATACCGGCTTCCTCTTCCCCGCTTTCACAGAGAGAAGCTGCGATCTTCACGCAGCCCTTTACTACACCAAAGACGCCGAGGATCTGAAGGACGGATTTGCCGCTGAGCTTCTCGGCTGCCCTCTGCCCCTCTCTGCAGGAAGCCAGAAGGAAACCTTCCAGACCATCATCGAAGAAACTCTCGGTGAGGAATGTGATATTGAAATCGTAAAGAATATTCACGAAAAATTGAATGAACTGAATGAGGCAAACAAGGAAGAACCCACCCCCCTGATTCTGGACAAGAACGAGGTGAAGACCATTCTTGCAGACAGCGGTGTTTCCAACGAGAAGCTGGAAGAGTTTGACAAACACTTCGAAGAAGTTGCCGATGAGACCACCGAACTGGTTGCCACCAATGTCATGAGCACCAGAACCTTTGAAGTGAAGACCCCCGATGTGGTAGTCAAGGTCAATCCCGACCGCACCGGTCTGATTGAAACCCGCACCATCAACGGTATTCCCTGCCTGGTCATCCAGCTGGACGGCGAGGTTGTGGTAAACGGCATCACCGTTAAGGCCAACGTTCCTGAAGCAGAAGACGAAAACCTTTAAGTGATACTTAACAGAAAAGCTCAGTTCTTTCGTCTTTTTATACAACAAACTGCAAATATCTGTTGCAAATAACACATGGACAATCTCTTTTTCCGCATGCGATAATTGAGATAGTAGGTCCTTTCAGATCAAAAGATTCTTAGGAGGTATGTAATGTACAGAAATGTAATGCTTGACCAGATTGGTTATCTTCCTTCCATGGAAAAGAAACTCACCGTATGCAGCGAAAAGCCCCTGGGCTTCGACGTACTGAAGTCCGACGGCAGCTTTGTATGCCACGGTACCGCTGATGTACGCGTTGACAACGCCGCTGCAAAGGAAATCAACTACATCGGTGATTTCTCTCAGGTAACTGAGCCCGGCAGATACTATATTAAATTGGAAAACAGCTGTGAATCAGAGGTTTTCACCATTTCCGAACAGGCTTATGACGATGTGTTCCGCAAGACCGTCGAATTCTTCTATCTTCAGCGCTGCGGTCACGACATTCCCGAAAAGGTTTCCAAGCTCTTCCACCACGCTGCCTGCCACACCGGCATGGCTGTTGCTTACGAAGGCGAGGATACCAGAGATGTTTCCGGCGGATGGCATGACGCAGGCGACTACGGCCGTTACGTAGGTCCCGGTGCCATGACTGTTGCCCAGATGCTCTACGCTTACGAGAGAAACGCAAGACTGGGTGAAGGTTATGTGTGTCCCGAAAATATCGACTCCCCTTACCCTGATTTCTTAGAGGAAATGAAGTACGAGCTTGACTGGATGATGAAGATGCAGCGTGCCGACGGTGCTCTGTACCACAAGGCATCCTGCAAGAGTTTCTGCAGCTTTATCATGCCTGAGGAGGAAAAGGAGCAGATGGTACTCTCTCCCGTTTCCGTTACCGCAACCGCTGATTTCGCGGCAGTCTGCGCTATGGCAGTTCGTTTCTTCAAGAAATATGACGCCGCTTATGCAGCAAAGCTGGAGGATGTTTCCAGAAAGGCTTACGCCTGCATGAAGACCATGAACATCCCCGGCGGTTTCAAGAATCCCAAAGACATTACCACCGGCGAGTACGGTGATGAGAACGATATGGACGAGCGTTACTGGGCTGCTGCCGAGCTTTACAAGGCCTTCGGCGATGCCGAGTTCAGAGCTGATTTTGAGGCGATTGCCAAAGAGACCATCTACCACGGCTACGGCTGGGCAGACATGGGAAGCTACGGCAACCTTGCTTACATTACCTGCGAAAATCCCGTAGATGCCGATCTGGTTGCAAAGATTAAAGCTTCCATGATTGCAGTTGCAGACGAGCTTCTGAAGGCAGTTGAGATTGACGGTTATGACACCGCTCTCCTTCCCGACGGCTATATCTGGGGCAGCAACTTAAGCGTATGCAACTTCGGCATTCAGCTTTACGACGCTTATGTTCTCACCGGCGAGCAGAAATATTTAGACGCTGCAAACGCACAGGTTCATTACATTCTGGGCAGAAACCCCATGGCCATCAGCTACATCACCGGCTGCGGTGCAAGAGCAATGAGACATCCTCACCACAGACCCTCCGGTTTTCTGGGCGAGGCAGTTCCCGGCATGGTTTCCGGCGGTCCCTGCACCTGGCTGGCTGACCCCGCAGCTGCGGGCCTTCTTACCAAGGAAACTGCTCCCGCAAAGTGCTTCGTAGATATGACCGGCAGCTACTCTACCAATGAAATTACCATTTACTGGAACTCAGCATTTGTTCAGCTGCTGGCTTCCGTAACCGAATAGAAAGGACAAGTAACCATGGTAGCCAAAACTCCCCCTATGGGTTGGAACAGCTGGGACTGCTACGGCGCCGCTGTCAATGAAGAACAGGTAAGAGCCAATGCAAAATATATGGCTGAGAACATGAAAGAATATGGCTGGGAATACGTAGTCGTTGATATTCAGTGGTATCAGCCCACCGCAGGAAGCCATGAGTACGAGCCCTTCTCCAATCTCTGCATGGATGAATACGGAAGACTCCTCCCCGCTCCCAACCGCTTCCCCTCCGCCGTTGACGGCAAGGGCTTCGGTCCTCTGGCTGAGTATGTTCACAGTCTGGGACTGAAATTTGGTATTCACATTATGCGCGGCATGCCCAGAATGGCAGCCCACAGGGACCTTCCCATTTTAAACAGTGAGTTCACTGCTCGTCAGGTGGCACATCCCAATTCCTTCTGCTTCTGGAATCCCGATATGTACGGTCTGAAATGTGAGCAGAATGAAGCCGGTGCAAGAGCCTACTACGAAAGCATTTTCGCACTCTATGCAGAATGGGGCGTCGACTATGTCAAGGTTGACGATATCGCAAGAGAATATCCTCACTGCAAGCGCGAAATAGAATTAATCAGCGAATCCATCAGAGGCTGCGGCAGAGATATGGTACTTAGCCTTTCTCCCGGACCCGCTCCTTTGGACCGCGCAGAGCATTTGAAAACCTATGCCAATATGTGGCGTATCACCGACGATTTCTGGGACAACTGGGATCTGCTGCTTGCCATGTTTGAGCGTGCAGAGAAATGGTGTACCCACTCCGGCCCCGGCCATTGGCCCGATGCCGATATGCTTCCCGTCGGTGCACTTCGTCAATGTACCAATCCTGATGACTGGACACGCTTTACCGAGGACGAGCTGATTACCATGATGAGCCTCTGGTGTATGATGCGTTCTCCTCTGATTGCCGGCGGCGATTTACCCAAGAACGACGAATTCACCTTAAAGCTTTTGACCAACCGCGAGGTTCTTGAGATTCTCTCCGCTACCCACTGCGCACATCAGCTGTACCGCACCGAGGATGAAATCGCATGGATTGCTCCCAGAAAGGATCGCAAGGGTACCTATGTTGCTCTCTTCAATATCTCCGAGAAGAAGCGCGTGATTTCCCTGAATCTGGAAGCTTATGAGCTGGAAAACACCAGGCATGCCAAGGAGCTCTGGAGCGGCAAGGCTGCCAGAATCCACTCTGAGGACGGAACTGTTCGTGTGGCAGTTCCCAAGCATGGCGCCATGATTTTAAAACTGACCTAAGTTCAGGCAAACGAAAAGCCTGTGCAGATTCTGCACAGGCTTTTTTCATGAAATCTCTTACTCTTCCACCACAATATCTTTTACAAATACGCACTCTCTGCAGCTTTCATCGGAAGCACCGGTCCACTTCAGCAGCCCTTCATCCCAAAGGAAATAGCCGGTACCGTCATCGTAAAGCATGGTACTGCTGCCGGCTCCTTCATCATCGGTGGTGATGATTTCCAGTTTGCAGTTTGTGTAGGACAGCTTATTGTTCTCGAAGGTTGCTGTCATCTCCCATCTGTTCATCTCGGTAGCGCCGCTGGCCCAGTACACTACAATCTTCGCATTGTCGGTGCCGTTTGCCGCCACTTCCGCAACTGCTCTCTGGCTGAAGGAATCACTGTAGTTTCCTTCGAAGATACTGTAGTCGACCTTCTTTGCCTCTTCCTCAGCAATGCTCTCCTGTTCTGCCTCGTAATCATATTTCTGTGCCGTCAGGGTTTCTGCAGGGGTAATCTCGTCCTGCGCTCCGCAGCCGGTCAGCATTCCCATTGCCATGCAGCCGCACAGCAGTATTGTTAAAAGTCTCTTTTTCATCAATAATCTCCTCAAAATAACAATTGCCGGAGGGGAAAATCCCTCCAGCAATGATTATAACACATATTATCCGAAACGGACCTTAAGATTTTGTAAATTACTTCTTGTTCTTCAAACCGTTCACGATGGTATATACCACAAACACTCCAGCCGGAAGAATGCTCAAAAACAGCTGGCTCATATCCACCAGATTCAATGCCCTCGTCGCGGAGTCATATTCTTCCTTACTCATTACATCCCACTGTTCCATAATGCTGTAAGCCAGGTCAAAGGACTTCAGCTGCAGTGTGATGCTGGCAAGAATGGCAACTCCCGCAACAACAAACACAAACTTAGGAGCCTTACCGCAGTCCAGGCTTCTAGCCATCAGAACCACTGCAAGCAGCGGAGCAATCAGTGCCAGAATATTGCCGACTGCCATAATCCAGGAACCGATATCCGGTTTTCCATCTATCACCGCCGCGGCAATTGCGGATGAAACCATAAGGCTTAAAAACATTCCCAAGAGTTCCAACGGAATATTGATTGCCGTTCTGATATAGCGTGTCAGGCTTTTTGCGCGATTGAGTTTCAATGCAATCACAAGCACCATGAATGCAACCAGCAGGCCGCCGTGCAGTAAAAACCAACGAAGCATTTCTTATCCTCCCCACAAGAAAACAAACCTTACTCGAATCTCCAGGTCTTCAGTTCATAGCCGCTGCCTGCGAATACGAAGAACAGATCATGAACGCCTGTTACTTCCTCTTCCAATGCAGCCTTGCACTTTACAAAACCGTCGCCGGCATCCTCGTCATCGCTGATGGGCAGAATGCCGATTACATCACCGAACATGGAATCCACGCGAATCTGAATTGCACAGAGAGCATCGCTCTTCTCGGTAATCTTTGCAATCACCTCAAGTGTCTCGGGACCGTCCTCGCCGAAATCAACGCCCTGTACCTTCAGGTAATCGCCGCTGTCAATACCGGAAAGAAGCATCAGTCCTGCCTCGCCCTCTACGGGAACGGTGTCAAGTCCGCCCTGTACTGCCAGACAGGAAGCAAGGTTCTCGGCGTATGCATCCACATTCTTCAGCTGTTCTCTGCCGGTAAGGGACTGGCTGATCTTGCCGATGGTGCCGTCCTCGCCCATGGTGAACTCGTTGATATTGGTGCTTCTGTAGCCCTTGTCCAGACCCATGCCCTTCTCCATTATCTTGGAATGATAGGTCATGTACCATCTGTTCTCAAAGGAGAATACACAGTGGTGATTGTTGCTGTACAGACCGATATATTTGCCGGGGTTGTCCAGAATGGTCTCCTTGTAAACGAAGGGACCCATAGGGCTGTCACTCTCCAGCATGGCGATTTCTGCATTGTGGAAACCGTACTTAGCGGTACCTGCCTCGTCTACCTGCCAGTTTGTACAGTAGGTATAGTAATATTTGTTGTTGAACTTATGAATGCCGGAATCCTCAAACAGGTAAGGGATATCGATATTCACTGCCTCTCCCTTAACGCTGATCATATCCTCGCCGAGCTCCATCACGCGGCCTGTGCCGGGTGCGGGGACCTTGCCCTCGGGGACACCGCCGCCGAAGTAAATGTATGCTCTTCCGTCATCATCTACCAGAACTGCAGGATCAAAAAGCCACAGAACACCCTCACAGTTGGGAGTCTTTCTGGATACCAGTTCATGTCCGATCGGATCGGTAAAAGGTCCTACGGGGCTGTCAGCGGTAAGCACACCGATTCCGCCGCCGGAGTTTGCAAAATACAGGAAGAACTTGTCCTTACCGTCAATGTTCTTCCATGCCGCAGCGGGTGCCCAGGAATTTCCTGCCCATTTTGCCGCGCCGTCCTTGCCTGCTACCTGAATGGCACCGTGGTCGGTAAAGTTTACCATATCATCGGTGGAAACCACATTCAGGGAACGAATCTGGCTGTAGCTGTTCTCCTTTACCTCACCCTTTGCATCATACTCGAATGCATCGGCTGTCATGTAGAAATACACTCTGCCGTTGTAAACCATTGCATAGGGATCAGCGCCGAAACGCTGGGTGTAGATGGGATTGGTATCATTTAATCCTTTATAGCTCTTTGTCTTGCTCATACTTTTGAAATAAGCCTCGATTTCTTCCTTGTTCAGGCCTTCTGCGGGGATCTCTTCCGCAGCAGGAACCGAGCTCATAGCCTCCTGTTTATTCTCAACTGTTGCTTGTTTGCTTTCCTCGGCACTGCCGCAGGCAACCAGACCTGCTGCCAATGTCACCAGAAGCAAACTCATTACTTGCCTTCTCGCAAGAAAATTTTTCGTCAGAAAATGTTTCACTTGAAATACTCTCCCGCTTAAGCCTCATATGTGAAGGACTTGTAGCAGGCTGCCTGATCTCTGCAGTCCTCATCGGCTACTGCGTACATACCAACGGTACATCCTACAAAACCGCCGGCAACCTCGGTGGAAAGTGTTCTTACATCGATATCATCAGCCAGGAATGCAGTCTCATCCTCACCGGTAATCTGCACTGCTGCAGAAAGTCCGGTTACCTTGATTGCAAGTTCGGGACAAGCATACTTTGCTGCATCCAGTTCCACGCATCCGACAACATCTTCAACGCCGCCCTTGCAGACAATTACTTCAGCGAGAAGCTTCTCTGCTGCGTATTTCACCTGTGCGCGAACATAATATGCATTGTTCTGTACCAGCGCAATACCTGCTGACTTTCCGTCGGTCAGGTTAGCAGTCTCAAAGGAAGCTGCCGCTCTGAAATTGTGATGCTGCTGTCTTACACATAAATAGGAAGGGCTGTCCTGTTCCTTTAAGGTAATGCTTCTGAAGGAAAGATGGAATCCCTTCTCATCCAGGCTGTAAAGACCTTCTCCGGGATTACGAAGTACCATGAACTCGTCGCCAAGCTTCTCCATCTGAGAGAACTTGTAGGTGCGGCTGCTGCCGGGCACACAATTTGCAGAGGTATCGAAGGTTCTGTCTTCCTCGGGATACCATTCAGGGAGGTTAATCTCCACCTCGTCGGTCAGAATACCAACGCCTGCGTTAACTACAGGCCAGTCATTCTCCCAGGTAACCTTTGCCAGGAAGGTCTCACGACCCATGGTGGTATAGCCCTCCAGAGGACGAACTGCCAGCATTACCATGAACCACTCACCTGCGGGAGTCTCGAACAGATCTGCATGTCCAACATACTTGATGGGGTATGCCTGGCCAAGATGTCTGTGTGTCAGAATGGGATTGCAGTAGTTGTTCTCATAAGGTCCGTAAATGTTCTTGCTTCGGCAGATGGTAACCGCATGCTCGGGGCCTGTGCCGCCTTCTGCGTGCATGATGTAGTAGTAATCACCCTTCTTGTAGATATGAGGTCCTTCGGGCCAGGGCACCTTCTTCATGGCGCCGTTCCATACATTGTGAACCTCACCAACCAGCTTCATGTTCTCAATGTCTACTTCCTGAATCCAGATGTAGTAGTCACCGTTGTAGGAATATCCGTCGGGGTTTGGATGTGTGCCGATGTAGTAGCACTTGCCGTCCTCATCGAAGAACAGGCTGGGATCGATACCGTCAGCACCCTCCAGATAGTAAGGATTTGACCAGGGACCTGCAGGATCCTTAGCGGTTACAATATAGTTTCCGCCGTGGGAAACATTGGTACAGATAACATAGTAGGTACCGTCATGGTATCTCATGGTAGGTGCAAACAGGCCCTGAGAATGACCTGCATTCTGCAGAGGCAGCTGCTCCTCTCTGTGCATTGCATTGCCGATCTGCTCCCAGTGAACCAGGTCGCGGCTGTGCATAATGGGCAAGCCGGGGAAATAAGCAAAGGTTGAGTTAATCAGATAGAAATCTCCGTCCACGGCAAGCATGGAAGGATCCGGATAGAAACCGGGCATAATAGGGTTTTTCGCAATTACTGTCATGTTCATTCTCCTTTATTCGTTATCTATTTTCGCAAATACATCAAATGCGGGTTTGGGCTGGTACTTATCGTCAAATAACAGAGGACACTGCAGCTTTCTGCCGTCTGTGCCGCCGCCCACATTGCTGGAGCTCTGCAGCCAGGACAGATGATCGGCGGTACCCCAGAAGGTAATGCCGGTAACATTCACGCCCTCCTCTTTGTTCTTGGACTTCAGTACCCAGTAGAGTGTGCTGTATCTTGCAGCCTGCTTCTTGTACTCTTCTTCCTTCATCTCATCGGATCCGTCATAACCGTCTCTGGCTCTCATATCGAACTCGGTAATCTGCACGTTGCCGACTACCTCAGCGTATCTGGTGATTGCCAGCTCCAGCATGTTGAAGGAAGGAGAAGTCATATTGTAATGGCCCTGCATGCCCATTGCCGTGATTCTGGTGCCTACGCCGGGCTCGCCTTCCTGATCCTTGACAGCCTGAAGCAGCGCTACGATGCCGCGCATCTTCAGTTCTTCGCACTCATTGTAATCATTATAATACAATTCCAGATTTGCAGGGGCATATTTGTTTGCATATTTGAATGCGTTGATAATATACTCCTCGCTCTGGTAGACATGCCACCAGCTGGAGTTGCTGCCGTGGGTATCCTGACTTAAGGGTTCATTGGGATTCTCGGCATCGGTTCTGTAGGTCTTGCCGCCTACCGCTTCGTTTACCACATCCCAGCCGTAGAACATATCCTTGTACTTGCTGTCTTCACCCACAAAGTGAGTCAGCATGGTGCGGATATACCATTCCTGACGCTTGTCCATGGTCTCCTTGTCAACATAGTCCTTGTTCTTGTCATAGTCTACATGGAAGAACCACTCGGGCGTCTGGGAGTGCCAGACAAGCACATGGCCTCTCACCATAATCTTGCTGTCGGGATGCTCCTCATTCCAGTTGTAAATCTTGTTCAGAATCTTCTCCGCTCTGGAGTAATCCAGCTTGGGAACGATGATAGTCTCACCGTTTAATTCTGCCTCCTCGGTACCGGGGCAGCGACCGTTGCTGTAGCCGAACATGGCATCGGGCTTCAGCTCATTGCCGATGGTAACCGCGTTAAAATGAGTGGTCATAATCTCCCACACATAAGGATTATCAATTTCATTGCCCGCAACCGCGCAGCCGAAACGGCACCCCATGGTCTGCATCACGGAATCCTTCAGAATCGGCGTTGCCGCCTCCGGCTCTGTGCTCTCCTCCGTACTTTCCACGGTTTCCTCACTGCTTTCGCTTACGGAGGCGGTACTTTCCACGGAGCTTTCCACAGGCTCTGAAACTTCCGGTGCCTTGCCGCAGCCGGTCAAAATCGAAAAGGTCAGCGCCGTCACCAGCAACCCCACGATTGTTCTTTTCTTCATAAATTCACATATCCTCTCTATGGTACTTTATGCTTTTCATTATATAAAAAAAGTGCCTGTTTTCATAGTTCTTTTTTGCTTTTCACCTCCCATCTTTTGCTCTATTTTTAAATTTACTTTTTGAAAAAATAATGCTAAAATGAGCAGTGGAAAGGAGGACTCCAAATGGCACATTCAAACAGACCCGCTATTTCTGAAGACAGAGCTGCTCTTTACAGCGCCAACGCCGATACCGAGCGTGCCCGTATTCTGGTCGGCACCGGTCAGGAACTGGTTCAGTATCGTCAGGACACCTCCACCCGTATCTGGTACAACGACATTCCCGTGGACTTCAATCCCCATTGGCACAGTGCCCTGGAGATTATCGTACCCGTGGAAAACTGGTATGGCGTCACCATCAAGGACGAATACTATCAGGTCAATCCCGGTGAAATTTTCCTGATTCCTCCCGGAGAACTGCACTCTCTGAAAGCACCGGAGTCCGGCAATCGTTTCATCTTCCTGTTCGATTTGTCCGCCTTCTCTCACATTCACGGATTTGCAGGTATCCAATCCATATTAGCCAATCCTCAGCACATTACGAGATCCGGCTATCCCGGCATTTACGACGACATTTACCAGCTGCTTGTGCAGATGAGAACCGAGTACTTCGGCAAGAGTGACTTTGCCGAGCTGACCATCTTCTCTCTCCTGGCTACCCTCTTCGTAAAGCTTGGTACCAACCATGTTTACAATGTGAACCTGTTCCCCAACATGCGCGTCTACAAGCAGAAGGAATACATGGACAAGTTCAACTCCGTCATGGACCACATTGACTCCCATTACATGGACGAACTGAATCTGGACGATATCGCCAGCAGCATCGGCTTCAGCAAATATCACTTCTCCAGATTATTCAAGCAATATACCGGCTACACCTTCTGTGCCTACATCACCCACAGACGAATCAAGATAGCCGAGGACCTGTTGGAGCAGCCCGAGCTGTCCATCACAGAGGTGGCACTCCAGTCCGGCTTCCCCAGCATTTCCACCTTCAACCGCGTATTCAAGCAGATGAAGAACTGTACTCCCAGCGAATACCGAGAGAAGAACAACCGCTATACCCACCATTCGGTCAATTAAAAACGCGCGTCGCAAACAGCGACACGCGTTTTCTTATTTCTCATCGTAATGATAATCAAAATCTTTAAAAGCAGCGGACCCACCGGGCTTTCTGGTGGCATAGACGCCGAGTCCCGCTCTGCATCCCGCAAAATGGTCCAGACCGTAATACAGTCTTCTGGGGGAGCCGATCTTACGCCAGTTACCGCCCTCCAGAGGTTCTCTGTAGTAGAAGCACACATTCTCGGAACCGTACTTGAAGTCCACATCCATGCGCAATCTCACCACCGGTGTTCTCAGCGTAATCTTCTCCATTACCATTCCCGGCAGATAGTCGGGAGTTCTGGCATTTCGATTTTTCTCGTTATCCTCTCTGCCCATCAGCACCAGCTGGTATCTGCGCAGCTCACTGGTAACAGCCAGCATACTGTAGCAGCCCTGCAGTGCACAAAGTCCCGCAAAATCTCCTTCATTCAGATCGGAAGCATCCACGGTGACCTCCACGCTGCACTTCGGTGCGAACAGTCTCTGTGTCAGCGTATTTACTGCCTGAATAATATTGGTGCTCACCTTGCCGGTGACAATGCGGAGTCCGCGTTCCGCAGAAACCTCCCAGAGTTCTCCGTTGGGCTCATGATTCCACTGCCACTGCTTTTTCAGCCTACAGTGACCGAATTCATCCGGCTGATACTTCAGGGAATCGGAAGTATAGAGCGGCTCGTACTCGTAATGAGGGCGATTGTCAGGCACATCCACATTTCGTGGAGCCTTGCCATTCTTACCGAAGATAACCTTCTCTCCCTCGAATTTCACGGGCACCAGAACCGGCATTCTGCCTACAGCACCGTGGTCCTGCATCAGCATACCATACCACTCGCCATTGTTGGCCTGTACCAGGCTTCCCTGTGCAACGCCGTTATTGAAATACCCCATATCATCATCCAGCGCCACATAGCCCTTAAACTCACCGTCCAGGGAATCACTGATGAAACACATGTGATTTCTTCTTGCCGTGCCATCTTTAGGCCAGCGATCGGCAAACAGGTAATATTTGCCGTTAATTTTGTGGAAATGAACGCCCTCGTAGGGAAGCCATATGTCCTCCTCGGGATCGGTCAACAGCTTCTTTAAGAATCCGCCGGGCTTCATTCCCGTCAGATCCGGCAGCATTTCCCGAATCCAGATATCTCTGTGTCCGAACACCAGATAGACTCTGTCATCATCATCAAAGAACAGTGCTCCGTGATGAAAATAGAAATCGATACAGGAGCCGGTCCAGGGACCGGTAATGTCCTCCGCACAGTAGAAATAGGTCTTACAGGTTTCCTTTGCCGCAAAGGTTACATAGAATTTGTCGTTATGATATTTTAGAGATCCGGCCCACATGCCGCAACCGTAATTATTGCGTTCATTGGTCATGCGCGCCTCTTCTGTTCCTTCAAAGGTGTCGAACACATAGCTTGCGATTTCCCAGTTCACCAGATCATAGGACCGCAAAATCACAGCTCCCGGCAGGAAGTGCAGTGTGGTGCTGAGCATGTAATACACATCACCCACTCTGATAACATCCGCATCCGGGAAATCGGCCATAATCACCGGGTTCATTCCCTTTGAAGCAATCGCTTCCGTCTTTCTCATAAATCTATCCTACTCATAAATCAGTTACAATTTAACAGATTAATTCTCGGGATTGCTGATAACAACCTTGCCCTCATGCAATCCAATACTGACCTTGTTATCCTTCAGCTGCATGCTCTCCAGCATTTCAGCCGGAATCTGCAATCGACCGGCACGGTCAAGGATGACATACTCATCCTGCGTATCCTCCTGTCTCCAATCGATATTGCTCTCCTGCAGACGATCCGCATAAGCTTCCTTCAGCACACGCTCACTGCTGATCTTACCGTCTCTGATTGCCACAACACGCTTAACCTTCTTGGAGAGTGCCACATCATGGGTAACGATAAGAATGGTCTGACCGTTCTTGTTCAACTCGGTGAATACATCAAAAATATAATTAGCGGTACGCACATCTACACTACCGGTAGGCTCGTCCGCAAGCAGCAGCTTGGGTGAATTTGCCAGTGCGATGGCGATTGCGACTCTCTGCTGCTCACCACCGGACATCATGTTCATCTTGCTGTGCTTCTTGGCGCCCAATCCTACCATCTCCAGCAGCATGGTTGCCTTTTCACGCTTCTTCTTGGTATTGGAAAGGCTCATGGGAAGCATGATGTTTTCCAATACAGTCAGGTAAGGAAGCAGGTTTCGTCCGTTGTTCTGCCAAACGAAGCCTACGGTATCACGCTTGTAGCGAACCAATTCCTTTTCATTCATGGTGAAAAGGTTGCTTCCCGCTACCATAAGGGAACCTGCGCTGGGGCGGTCCAGACCGCCGATCATGTTTAAGAAGGTTGACTTACCGCTGCCGGAATTACCGATGATTGCGGTGAGCTCTCCCTCTTCAATCTTCAGGTCAAGACCCTGCAGTGCCAGTACCTCTGTCTGTTTTGTCTTATAGATTTTAACCAGGCCGTCTGCCTGTACCATTGTTTCCGGCATAGCTTACTCCTTCTCGCCCTGCTGCACTTGTGCACCGGCCTCCAGTTCAATAATCATGTCTCCTGCGTCCATCAGACCCACATCATGAGTGGTCATCAGGATGGTGATGCCTTCCTTTCGGGTCATCTCCTGGAAGAGCTTTGTAACACGAGCTGCCATTGCACTGTCCAGCTCTGCGGTAGGCTCATCCGCAAGGATAATCTTGGGGCTGTGTGCAATCGCTCTCGCAATTGCAACACGCTGCTGCTCACCACCGGACATCTCCGCAGGCATATGATGCATACGATTGCCAAGACCGACCAGCTTCAGACATTCCTCTACTCGTTTATCTCTTTCCTTGCCCGGCTTGATGCCTGCCAGTCTCATGGAAAATTCCACATTCTGGAATGCGTTCATAGTGGGGATCAGGGAAACCGCCTGGAATACAAAGCCCATCTCTTTACGTCTTAAGTTCTCGCGCTCACGATCGGACATCTTGCCCACGGTTCTGAAATCGATGACAACAGAACCGCTGGTGGGATTATCCAACGCGCCAATAATATTCATTAAGGTTGTTTTACCGGAACCGGAACGTCCCTTCAGGATTGCAAGCTGTCCCTTTGGAATCTTTACGTTGATGTCCTTCAGGGCCTGAAACTCGCCGCCGGGGATAGGGAAAATCCGGTTTACGCCGCTTACTTCAATTACATATTCATTATTTTCCATTATTCTTCACCTAACTTCAGAGCCTTCGCTACATTCAACTTGAATATCAACAGAATCAATACTGCCAGGCAGAGTACCATAACAGCTGCGATTACGATATACAATCTCATCATATCGGAAGCATTGACAATCAGCTTCATGGGCAGTACCTGATTTGCTGCCGCGTACGCCTGCTGGAGCATGGGTACGAACATATAAGATGCCAGTTTACCGATGCCGATACCTGCCAGCACGGAGAATACTCCGGAGAACAGCTGCTCGTTCATCAGCATCTGGAACAGCTCGTTCTTATGCATACCGCAAGCTCTCAGTACACCGAAAATCATCTCTCTGGATCTGATGGACATGATCCAGTAAATCAGATAACCTACCGCACACAGCAGAATGGTTACGATAAAGCCCATGGTCAGGACACCGTTGGTACCCTGCAGCAGAGGATCCTCCACTGTGTTCTGCAGGTCGGTTGCCTTGTCCACATATTTCTTGATACGAAGGTCCTTTGCCTGAATCCAATCATACACATCGGCTGAGCTTGCGCCATCCTTTAACTGAATCCAGATTTCGTAAGGAGTAACGCCCCACTTCTGGCGAAGGGCATCATAATGAGCAATTACCAGGTAATTATCCTCGGTAAATGTATTTCCGTCAGGGCTTAAGCCTGTGGTGCTGGGCGCATATCCGGGCCAGTAGCTTACGAAATCTACGATTTCGCCGGTTGCAGTCTTGCCTTCCTTGCTTGCGTAGGTGATGGTATCACCGATCTCCATGCCAAACTTGGAATGGAAGTTCTCGGACACGAGAATACCGCCCTCGGTCATTGCCAGTTCATTTAAGTACTGGTAGTAATGCTTGTCGGTCAGGCTTCTGTCCATACCGGTAATGGAACCGAAGTTTTTCGTATGAATTGCCATCAGGGTAATCGCCTGATTTGCATGTTCTCCGGTATGAATGGTTGCTTCGGTATCATGAATCACTCTGGTATAAGCAGCCGCAAATTCTGCCTTGGCATACTTATTGTAATCAGGTTCCGTATAGGTTCCTGTGGAGGTTCCGTCCTGGTTTTTATTCTCACTCCATACTTCCTGCAGAATAATATCTGCACCGTCCAGATACTTCATGTTGTCCTCTGCATTCTGCAGAATGGTTCTTGCTACGGTTGCATGATACATACCGAGTGAGATGGTCATGATTAAGAACAGCATAATGAACTGCTGCTTACGGCCGTTCTTTAAGTTCTCCATGAAGGAAGCATAACTTGCAGGCTTCCAGAAACGCTTACCTACCAGGTAAATCAACTGCACAATCATAGGCTGGAATCTGAGGAACAGAAGTCCGGCGCCCACAATGAACAGGGACGAACTGATGTAAAGCAGGGGATCCAGAGATTCACCCATCAGGACGCTCTTAGCAAGATCCGCACTGGTCTTCTTGAAGTTGTAGTAACCGTAGAGGGAAACACCCAACAGGATCACATCCAGGAACAGCTTCTCCCACCAGCTCTTTTTCTTCAAAGCCTTTGACTGCTTTAATTTAACGATGGTAACACGGCTGTGCTTGATTGCGGGAAGTGCCATGATTGCAAGAGTACTTGCCATAGCCACTGCCGCATAGACTGCTGCCTCTTTTGTGAACTCTACTGCCAGTCCGCGTCCTGTATCAAACTCCAGGAAGTTTCTCGCCGAACCAAGGATTCTGCTGAAGAACATTCCCAAAGGAATGCCTATCGCACCGCCTACCGCACTTAAGAACAAGCTCTGGTAAAGGTACAGTCTGAAAATCTGTGCGCCTGAGCTGCCTCGGCTCTTGATAACGGAGATTTCATTTCTCTCCATATCGTACATCTGCGCGGAAATCATAAACAGGAAAGCCGCCAGCATGATAAGTACAGGCACCTGCAGAATTACCAGCGTCGCCTGAATTCTGCCCTGCTTCTTCAGGTAAGTATCAATAATATCCTGATAAGCGGGAGTCTTTACGGTACTCTTGTAAGCACTTTCCTCTGTCAGATAATGAGTTGCCGCTGCCAGATGTTCCACCTGAGAAGCCTTGATATCTTCATACTCAAACATAGGGAAAAAGTTACAGGTTATAGTATACTTTTTCGCATTTTTTCCTGTGAACATCTCATGGAACAAATCACTGTTCATTAAGCACGCCATTCCCATTTCATCGGGAGTAACCTGCCAGTAGAAATCACTGTAATCTTCAACGCCGAATACACCGACAATCTTTAATTTGATTTCCTTGTTGTCAGCGTCCTTCATACCATTCAATTTGATGGTTTCACCGACCAACACCTGCATGTTTACCATACCGGCCTGGCTGACAACAACCTCGATAGCGCCGTTTTCATCCTTACCGGTCTCTGAAAACATGGAACCGCTGATCATTCTGGCATGTGCAGGCAGATCAGACAAAGTGCTGAGTCGCACCTGAATCTCATCCATATCCTCTCGGTTCATGGTGGAAACCGCGGGAATCTGAGATATCTGATAATAATATACGGTTTCCTTTTCTGTTACGCCCAGATCACCGTAAACAGTCTTCATCAGGTCTTCCATACGGGCAATTGCCTTACCCTCGGCATCCTTTTTGGAAATGGTAACCATGGTATTCATGGCAGGCCATTCACCTTCTGAAGCAACATAATTTCGGAATTCATCCTGAAGCATTCTGTCATAGGCAGCCGTCTGGTAAATCGGGAAACTTACCACGGTAGCAATCAGCAAAATGCTTCCCAAAAGCAGGCACATGTTCATCCACTTCTTGTGCCATAATTTCTGCAACATTATTCTAAGCATATTTCCATTCCTTCCGTCAGGCCTTCTACAATCCAATAGTAACTGTTGTTGGAACCACCGGCGATAAAGCTTCTGGTCTCAACCGTGCCGTCTGCGAGTTTTACATTCACATAGGTGGCACCGTTGGTTTCCTTGACTGCTCTCTTGGGAACCACCAGCACATTGTCCATGCTTCTTGTAGTTACCTTGACCGTGTAGCTTGCTCTGCTCCACCAGTTGTCTGCCTGGTTGCTTCCTGCCATCTTAGCGGCATCTTCAGGGCTCAATGCAACCAACGCACCCGCGTTCTCCTGACGCCATCCGGTGGTAGTCTTATTGTCTGTGGTCAGTGCCTTGCTGATAGCCATGCTGTTCATGGTCACAACCTCACCGACTGCCTGACCTTCCTGTCCGTTGGATTTGTAAGAAATGGTCGCCTTGTTGCCGTAGGTCAGCTGGCTCTTATCGTCCACAACGAAAATATAGCTTCTGGTTTCCTCGGAAATCTGACAGATCAGATCGTTCTCGTAAATCAGAGACTGTGGTTCATGCTCTCTGATATTGGTAACGATACCGTCTACCGTTGCCTTGATTTCGGTAGTTCTGAAGTCAGCGCTCATGTCATTGATCGTCTTCTGCAGGTCTTTGATAACCTCCTGCTTTGCCTCAACCGCCTGGTCATGGCTCTTTTTGGAATTTTCATCAACCTTCTGTGCCTCCAGCTCAGCCAGACGCTCCTGTTCTCTGGATAACTGCTTCTTATATTTTTCAAGAGAAATATTGTCCGCTACCACCTTGATGGTTGCCACCACATCCCCCTTCTTTACTTCCTGATACATGGAAACATGGCTTTCCACAAAGTATGCGGTACCGTATTTTACCTTGTTGGTAACCCACTCAGCGGAAGGATAGTACATATAGCCGGTAGAAGAAATCTCGTTGCTGATACCGCCCTTCTTTACCTGCACGGTAGTCTTGCCTGTCATGTAGGTTGCCTTCTCGGTCAGCACATCCACGCCTGCTTCCAGACCGGACACGATTTCGGTATAAACGCCATCAGAAAATCCGGTCTTTACGGGAGTGTAGATACTTTCGGAACCGTTTACCACATGCACATACTGGCCATTCTCATCTCGTCTCACAGCATCCTTAGGTACTGCCAGTACCTGCTCCAGCTTCTTATTCAGAATTACGATGGTAGCAAAGCTTCCGAACTCTACATCTTCCACATCTCCTCTGAAACGGAAGGTAGAATAAACCTTGTCGTTGCGCTCCTGCAGTCTGTTGTACTCATCGTTATCCATAGTCTGATAATCTACTTCATAACGCTTTCCGTTGATGATTGCAAAGACATCCTCTGCCTTTACAATCAGCGCTTTATTAATATAATCGGACTTCAAAAGCTTCTGTGTGGGATCTGCAACTGCCACAAGAGGAGTTTCGCTTCTCATCCAGTCTCCGGTTGCCATCAGCTTCACGCTGGTCACCACGCCGTCCATCTTTGAGGAAAGTGTATAGTTCTTCCTATCCTCGCGCAGACGGTTTAACTTAGCCACCTGGTACTTATGATCCAGCTCATACATTGCCGTGCGCTGTCTCATGGCCTCCTCTGTCTTCTCAATGGAAATGTAAAGACTTCTGTATCTGCCGTCTGTGTAGTCCAGGCTGGCTGCCCATCCCTCATATTCCGGGTTGGGTACAATTACTTCTTCTCCGGTTTCGGGATCAATCTCAACGATAGTCTCATCCGGTTTCTGAGGAATATGCTTATCAAGGGCTGCCTTGTAGAAGTCTCGCTCCTGGATGGGATCAATCAGACTCTCTGTGGTTTCCTTGATGTATTCCGCATAATCATTTTCCATTTCCTTGATATACTTGGAAAGATCCTCAATCTGTTTATCAATATTTTCGGTGTTGCTGTGAAGGATTACTCCTCCGCGCTTTACTTCTTCACCGGGATATGTACTGAAGTTTTCAAAATTCTGAGACTGCACCAGCTCATACTCTTCCGTGTAGGGAACCGTCAGAGCCGCAAACACCTTGTAATCATATAAATCTCTGTAAATTGCTTTCTCATGGTTCAATGCCACACCGACCGGATTCAGCAATTCGATGTTCTCTTCCGCAGGGGCCTGAGCCTCTGCACCGCAGCCGATAACGCTCACGCTCATGCCTGCAGCCAGAAGACAGCAAAGCGCTTTGCGGGCAATGGAACCAAACTTATTTCGCTTTATCATCTTCGAATTACCTTTTCCCCTTCTGCCAGTCCTGAAATGATTTCCACATTGGTATCTCCGTAGAGGCCTGTTTCTACCCACTTCACTTCACGCATATTATCTGCACCCAGCACATAGACAAATGCCTTGCCGTCTGCGGTATGTACTGCATTCAAAGGCACGGTAAGCACATTTTCACGTCTGTCTGTGATTACCTGCATGGTACCTGAGGTGCCTACATCAATACTGGAGCCTTCCGGTCCTTCCAGAATTTCGAACAGCTGCGTTTCTCCCCAGTTCTGCATATCATAGGGAATCAACTCATACTGACCTGCGCCGGTACCGTAAGAGATGCTCATACCCACAGATTCCTTCTCACGGAAAATCCTGTCCGCATTGGCTACCTGTGTCTCGAAGAGACATCCTGAAGTATCCATAATGGTCATAATCACTTCTTCCGCCTTGGAAGTAGTTCCTCTCAGGTTGCTCTTGAGCTTATATACCACACCGTCGATTTCCGCATAGACACGGCTGTTGCTCAAATCTTTTCTCTTCTGAGCCAGAGCCTTTCTGTCATTCTCCAGCGCATCTGTCAGGTCTTCGCGGGTATATTTGTTGTTTTTCTGAAGATTCTCGATTCTGGTATCCAGACTATCTTTATCATACTTTGATTTGCCGCTGAAATAGAGATAATTCACCCACATGGAAGAAATTTCATTATTTTCATTGGTCTCCAGGAACTGCAGGCTCAGTTCATTTTTGCTGATACGATACTGCAGATCTTCAATACTTCTCTCCAGATCCTCACTGGAAAGCTCAGCCAGAAGGGTACCCTTTGTTACAGACTCTCCCTCCTTGACATACACCTGGTCTACCAGTTTCCCGCCGATAGAGAAGCTGATCTCCTGCTCGTCCATCTGACGATAGGTACATCTGAATTTCTCCGTCTTATACACATCGCCTAATTCAGCAACACCGAAGTCATATGCGATATCCTCGGTCTCATGCTCAATTACAACGATTCCGCCTTCTTCCTGCTCGGAGACACACCCCGTCATCATCAAAGAAGCCGCTGCCAACAGGCAGATTGCCTTCAGCCACTTCTTTCCTCCAATTTTCACCATAAGTATTACCTTTCCAAAGTGTTTGCCCGCCGGATAATCCTTTGGGACTTTCATCCACTTTTTTACCAGTATTCATTTTATCCGAGATTCCTCAAATACTCTCATTAACAGTTGTGATTCTTTACCCATTTGTTGCTATTTTCCTTGAATATTCTGTGAACATTTCATGAACAAAAAGCCTGTTGACGAACAATCGTCAACAGGCTTTTATAATTTCATGTTATCTTCTCTGGGCCATTCTGACCTGTGCAAAGAAATTATCAATCGACTTTCTGACAAAGTCTCTTGCTTCCGGCTTTACCAGATAGTAAAGGTAGCTTTCCTTCACAAATTCCATGGGAAGACCTCTTCCCACAATCTTGAAATTTACAAAACCACGCTCTGCATATTCCGCAATTTCCTCATCGGAGATAAAGGAAGGTCTATCCATACACTCGGAGAACTTACGCTCCTGGGTCTTGTTAGGACAGGGGAAGTTGGTGTTTACATCGAACTCCAGCTGCATCTGAGACTGCTGCAGATAATGCTGTGTGCGAAGAGGACAACCGGGGTAGCAAATCTCATTCACCAGAATTTCCACCTTGTCGGCGTAAGGCTCCAGCTTCTTCAGCGCCTCCTCATTGTGGTTCATATCATAGTCCAGAACAACCAGATGATAATCCTTCTGAATTTCACCAAGCAAACCGTCTGCATCCACGATACGCTTCGTGGTGGAAGAAATGCGGGGGAAATTCGGATATTCCTTCTTGATATATTCCTCCAGTACCGGTGCATTCACCAACACCTGATTGAGTCCGTTGTCTGCCAGCTTCATAATCAGGTTGCAGTAGGTGTCATAGGTATGCTTCTCTTCAATCAGGCCGTTGGTCCAGGTGAAACGAACAGGCACGCCCTTGTCATTATAGGTTTTGATGGTTCTGGCAATCTCATCCTTACCGGAGAAGCCCATTACCGCTCTTCCGCCGTTCCAGATGGCTCCGGGGAAGGAACCATAAGCGGAACCGATTTTATATCCTTCCTTGAACTTCTCCGGATGGTCATGCATCATATTAATAATAAATTGATTCAGCAATCTGAATGCACAAAATCCCGGCAAATGCCAATACACTGTTTTCGCAGCCATAAATAATCTCCCAAAAATTAATCTAAGTTCTCAGGAATCCATCTTGCAGGTCTGGGATGGTTCACGGTAATCACCTTACTGGACTTCAGGTTGTTTAACAGCAGAATTCTTGCCTCTCCCTGTCTTTCAGGCTTAATCAGGTAGTGCACATAAGTCTCCACGATGGAGAACAGGTTTGCGGTTCTGCCTTCAATCTTGAAGTGATGGAAGCCCATAGGAACATACTTCTCCCAGATTGCTTCGGGTGAAATGTAGGTGCTGTACCCCTGAATGGTATGAATACAGTTAAACTCACCGTACTCGCAGTACCAATGCTCCAAAGGAATCTGCTTGTCCTGAGGAAGGGTTCTGTTCTTCAGCATGATGCGCTGATTCTTCGCAATATTCTCATAATGAGTACCACGTCTGGGACAATTGGGGGTACAGAGGGTATTTACAAGAATCTCGCAGCGGCCCTTGTCCTCGATCTTCTCCAGCTCCTCAAATTTATTGTTGAAGTTGTAATCCAGAACTACCAGATAGTAAGGCTTCTTCAGTTCTTCATTTACCAGTTCAATGGTACGAAGTTCCTTACAGGTAGAGCTGTTCAGCTTATAACTGGGGTAAGTCTTTCTGATATATTCCTCCAGAATGGGCGAGAAAATCATAACCTCATTCATGCCGTTATCGCCGACCTTCATGCAGTAGTTGCAGTAAGGATCCAGGCAATCATGCTCATTTAACAGCATATTCGTGTAGGTATAACGAACGGGAATACCGAGGTTATTAACTGCCTTTACTACACCTTTGATATAGTTGTTATCACACTGGTCATAGTTTGAAGGTCTACCGCCTGCCCACAGAGAGGTGGGAAACTCGCCGAAGAAGGATGCAATCTTGATGCCCTCTCGGAACATCTCTGGCTTTTTCTTCAGCAAATCTACAATCAACATATTTAAGGGTAAGTTCTGGCGAATACCCGGCAAGTGAAAATTAACTTCCATTGATTTATTTCCTTTCCATTTTGCTTCTGATTTCTATTTCCCAGGCAGCGCAAAATGCTTCAATTTTTGTGATGCTGCAAATATTATAACAGATTTTGCGCTAATGCGAAACAGAAAAATAAAAGGGTGGCGTCCCGGAAACACCACCCTTTGATTCACTATTCAGTTAGCTTTACAGCAATATCTTACTTGTTAGCCTCGTCGATGTAAGCCTTGTAAGTATCTCTGTTTCCTTCAAGGATAGCGTTAACAGACTCGGTGAAAGGTCCCATAGCCCAAAGGAAAGGAGCTCCCATATCAAGGTTAGGAATCAGACCGTGGTAAGTAACCATACCCTTCTGGCACATCATAGCAGTGGTCTCAGAAACAGCTCTGTCATCGAAGTTACCATCTCTGTACTGGTTAAGAACAGTGTTGGTATCCTCGTATCCAGGGGTATCCTCGGTGAAGAGGTTGTAAGCGAATGCAATCTTCCAAGCCTTGTCTGCATCGTAGCAAGCAGGGATAGCTGCAGGGTTGTTTGTCCAGCAGTTGGTGTAATCAGAAGCCTGAGGTCCCTTAGGGAACATTACGAAGCCGATTTCATCTTCCATCTCGAAGAGGAAGTTTCCGCCGGTTGCAGCGTAAGCGTCTTCAGGACAGAATGCACACTGACCATTCAGGAATGCTTCCTTGTAGTAATCCCACTGAGCATCAGCAGGTCTTACAAGAGCGTACTTCTTGAAGCAGTCAACGATCCACTCAAGTGCTTCTACAGTAGCGGGATCTTCGAACTTGTAGGTGTAAGCACCGTTCTCAAGACCAACGTACTCAGAATTGTTAGAGTAAACAGCTGCAGATACAGGAACACCGTAGTTAGCATCGAAACCAGCTACATCGATAACACCATCGTTATCAGCATCCTTCTGTACCTTCTCCATGATCTCGGTCCAAGCGTCCCAAGTCCATGTGCCAGCCTTCTGCATGTCGTAGATTGATTCAGGATCTACGCCAGCTTCGGTAAGAAGTCTCTTATTGAAATACAAACCGGTACGAGGCTCAGAGTATCCAGCGTACATACAAAGAGTCTTGCCACCCTTTGCATACTGCTCATGAAGCTTGTTTCTCTGGAACTTAGCGTCAGAGAAGTCAAGGCAATCAAGAGTGCTAAGGTCATACATAAGACCCTGGCCCATAGCAGAAGTAGTAGCGGGGTCATCACGAAGTACGAATACATAGTTGTTGTCATCGCCGCCGGTTGTTACATAGTCAACGAAATCTGCGGGTGCTGAAGCCCAGTCAGAAATAGCCTGCTCAGTGATTGTGAAGTTGTAGGTCTGCTCACACCACTCAACATACTCCCATCTAGCCTCGTCCATCTCAGACTGTGCTTCAGGTCTGTTACCTTCAGCATCTGACCACCAGTTACGAACTACAACATGCATACCACCAAGGTCGTATACATTGCCGTTAGCGTCCTTCAGAACGGTGTAAGCGCCAAGCTCTTCCTCAGAAGACTCAACAACTTCAGAAGACTCAGTCTTGGTCTCAGAAGAAGCGGGTGTCTCCTTAGACTCTGAGCTAGCAGGGGTGTCAGCATCAGTAGCGCCACAAGCTGCAAGGCTCATGGTCATAACAGTAGCTAAAGAAGCTGCCATCAGTTTTCTAAACATTTCTCTTTTCATTTTCCATCCTCCTTAAAATGTTAAAACGTGACTCCCACAAAGTTCTTTCCGGGTTCTAAACAGGAGCCTATGTTCTACATCTCGTTCATTATAACATACCTAAAATAAAAATGCAATTGTGAAATTGTTGTGCACATTTCACAATTGCATTCTGTTTTAATTATTCATTACATCTTAATACCGGTGCTGGCAATTGATTCAACGAATGCTTTCTGAGCGAACAGATAGATAACGATCAGAGGCAGGATAATCATCAGTGTACCGGTTGCAAGGATACAGTTGGAGTAAGCAACTGAAATAGTTGTCTTAACACCAAGGATACGCTGCATATAAGCACCCAAGCTATCTACGATTCTTGAAAGGCCTGTAGAAACAAGTCTCAAGTTACCAAGGAACAGCTTTGAGTAGAAACCGTCTGTCCACTGCCATACGAATGCGAACAGGAAGCAGGAAGTAAGGATGGGCTTTGCCTGAGGAAGCATAATTCTTACGAATGTCTTCAGGGTACCGCAGCCATCTACGTATGCTGCTTCTTCCAGATCCATAGGAATGGTACGGAAGAACTGACGAATCATGAAGATGTAAAGACCATTCTTCAGACCCATACAACAAGCACTCATCAGGTAGTAAGGAATCTTAGAACCTCTCAGATTCAATGTCTCACCGGTAATCAGTTTGAAGATACCGAGGATATCGAAGAATCTGAAGTGCAGATGCAGGGATGAGGAAATTGTCTGAGGAGGAATCAGGATTACAAGGAATACACATGCAAACCAGAAATTCTTCAGAGGGAACTCAAATCTTGAGAATCCGTAACCAACCAGGGTACATACAGCAACCTGTAAAAGTGCGATGGTAATGGAAACGATAACTGAGTTCTTAAATGCGGTTCCGTAGGTCATCAGCTCAGCAGCCAATGTATAGTTACCGGTTGTAAAGTGAACAGGAATGTTGATTACAATAGGGTTATACAGGTCTGCCTCAGTCATGAAGCTAACGGAAATTTTGTTGAAAATAGGCTGCAAAATCAGGAAACACATACCAAACAGCAGGATGAATCTTGTAATACTTACAAAATATTCCATGATGGTTTTCTGAAGGAGGTAGCCCTGGGATTTTCTGTTTCTCTCCCAGAAATTAGCATATTTGTGAACTTTTACTTTTGATTTAGTCATAGTAATATACCCCCCTAGAAATCAGTAAGGATGAAATTGCAACGAATACCATAACAATCAGGAAGTACACCCAAGACATTGCGGATGCATAACCATAGTTCAACTGGTCTACCATTACTACGGTGATCTTCTTGATGATTTCGTTATCGGTTCTCATACAGAAGTCAACGATGGTGTAAATCCAGTTTACAAGGAACAGGGAACTTACCATAGGGAAGGTAATCTTCCAAAGGCTCTCCCACTTTGTACAACCCTCAATACTTGCAGCTTCGTACATGCTGGAAGAAATTGTCTGCAGACCGGAAAGGAAGATAATAATCTGAATACCGGATGCAATTGCAATGTCATAAATGTTATCGATTACTTCGAATACCTTCTCATATGCCTTAACACCGACACCGGCGGTACGGAGCAGGTTCTCCAGAACATCGGTTACGCTAACGCCCTCAGCAGTAGCCTCTACTGTTGCAGCAAGCTGTGCCATCAGGGAGTTATTTGCTTCCAGTCCAAGGATAACACCTGAGGAAAGGATAACGGGAAGGAAGAATACTGCACGGACAAGTGCACGTCCGTGGAACTCCTGGTTCAGAATCAATGATACAAAGAAACTGAAGACCATAATGGAGATTGAGTACAGGATCATCTTGGATAACTCTTCTGTCAACAATCTGTTGAAATCGGGGTCAACCAGGAATGCATTTTTGTAGTTTGCCAGGCCTGCCCAGATGGGATTAAAGGTTCCGGCACCCAGTTCAACGGTACTAAAGCTCATTCGCAATGACTGGAAAAAAGGATTCACCATGAATACAAGGAAACCAATGATAAACGGTGAGATGAAAATATATCCTGAAATTGCTTTACGCTTTTGAAGACCGGCTAATTTATTCTTTTGCTTCTTCATATTAATAGCCCTTTCTATGAAATCTTATTTCAATCATTAACGTACAACCTTATAGTCTCTAGCACTAACAGTAGTTCCATCTTCTGTTGTTGCTGTCTCGAAACCATAGTTTACGTAAACTTTTGTGCCATCAGCGTAAGTTGTGCAGGATACCTCTTCTGTCAGGTTCTTGTGATCAACGATCTCCTGATTAAAGGTGTGACCCAGTTCTTTGTTGTATCTGTTGTAGATTGACATCATTCTGTCATGCCATGCATCTACGTCTGCACCGTAGTACTCGGTGTAAAGTGTCTTCTGAAGGGAGAATGCTGACTCCTTCATCAGAGTGAACATCAAGCCTGCGCCGTATTCTGCGGAGTAAAGGATTTCACTCTCTTCATCACCACAGATATTGATAGGATTACCTGTGTAATCTACATAGCCGTGAAGTGCGATCTGGTAGAAAGGAACACACTCATCAATGATGGTGTATTCGCTTCCGCGAAGATCCATATTGGTTACCATGGAAGCATAAGGAACTGCGAAATCGTTACCCATGTTAATCATGTTCTTCTTGCCGGAAGCTGCAATATTCTTCAGCTGCTCAACCTGCTCATCCAACATGCTCTGTCTGCTGCGTACATTCTTACGATAGTAGTCTGCTGCAAGTTCCATACCGATTTCTCTGAAGGAAACATTTGCATTGTACTTGTCAGCTGCTGCTGCAAGTGTATCTACTGCAGTAGCCTGTACAGAAGGATGAAGCAGATAATAGCTCTTCCAGTTCTCTCTTGCTGCGTAAGTGATTGCACTGTACTTGTACTGCTCAGATCTGTCTCTTGAGATTCTCTTTGCAGCGTCTGTGTAAGAGAAGAATCCGTCGAAGAGGTTACTGTTGTACTCGTACATAGTAACACCGTCAAGGTAAAGGTCAACTCCCAAACCGGAAGCGGTATTGGAAAGCTTGGTCAGTCCTGACTTGCCGCCAAGGGAAGAAACAACGCTTGCCTTCTTCATAATCTTCTGATTTACACCGCCGTTTGCCCAACCGGTAAGCTTTACAGACATGTTGGTCATACCCTCGTTGTAGAGGTCTGTGATCAGTTGCTCTGCTTCTGCAAAAGTAGTAAGAGGCAAAGGTCTTGATACGGGAACACCGACAATCTGCTTAACCTTGTCAACTGCGCCTACAACATCAAGTGCTACAGGAGCGGTTGTATCGGTATTCTTGGTGAACTGTCCGGGATACTTGTCCATCAGATACTTCTGATAGCTCTTAGCCATGTCAACATAGTCATTGGAATCTAAGAAGGTGTATCTCTGAGTCAGTGTCTCATCGGGAAGCTCTTCCAGATATACATAGATATCTGAGTTTGCGATACTACCTACATCGTACTGCTCACGAACACAGATGCTGTAGGTTGCATTTGCGAAGTTGTAACCGTGGTTCTTACCGGCGATATCGGCACGGATACCTGCGTAAGCTACGCCCTCTTCCAAAGTACAAAGGAAGGAATCCTCGCCGTTTGCAATACCGAATGCATTGAAGTAAGCTCTGGTATCATGTACCACATCCTTACGGGAAAGACCGTAGTCCCAACCGTATACATTTGCGTAGTACTCATTCTGTGCAGTCTTGCCATTATTGAACTTAATAATGGAACCGCCGCCTTCGGGAACCATGATGTAACCTTCATCTTCTGCTCCGCCTGCTCCGAAGTAAGGGAGAAGGGTCAGAGTGTAAATAGGATAATCTTTCTTGTAGTACAGGCTGTCGAGGGGAACCTCAACTACCAGCTGATCGCCCTCCAGACGATAAATCATGCTTACCTTGAAGATAGGCTTGTCTGAAGTCTTTTCAGCATTGGAAAGTTCCTGATGTCTTGAGTAATCCTCAAGGGTGTAACCAGCTTCTTCGAAGATGGTTTCCATCTTGACACGAATCTGCTTCTTAGCAGTTTCTCTGACAATCCAGATGGGCTGCTCTGCCAGGATAGGATAGCTCTCAAGCAATGTATCCTTATCAGCTGCATCCTTCTTGCTGAGTTTGTTGATATCGAGTTTCTTGTAGTAGTTCTTAACAAGCTCTGCATCCTCGGCAGACATCTTTGAACGCCACTCCTCGAACTCATCTACAGTAATTACGGGAGGAATGATGTATTCCTTCTCGATATCACCCAGTGAGTAGTCGATTCTGATCTGGTTCTTTGCTGCATCTGTCTCAATGTTATACAAAGCATTTGTTACTGATTTAGAATAGTTGTCAAACTCTGTTTCCAGACCGGACTGAATCGCATACTTCATAAGTAAGGTAGAAGAAAGCTTCTGTCTCTCTGACAACTGAATGGAAGTATCGGTGGCTGCGCCATCGGGGTTTGACTTCCACTCTTTACCTGTGGACTTTACCAACAGAGTGAACTGTGTGGTAGTAGGATCCATGGTTAACTTCAACTGGTCATTCTCCACTACGATAGGCTCGGTAGAACCTTCGTAGGAATCGATACGGGTCAGTTCTTCAGGGTCTTCGGGTGCTTTATAGTTCATAACTACATATACACCGACCAAGATGATTGCTGTCAATATCACCGGGAATGCCAATGTCTTAATCGCATTTTTTATTGCGATTCTTCTAAGCTCCGATTTATATGTTCTTTCTTTTTTCATTGTTTCTCCTTTTCATTTAACCTGTCATTTATATCTCTAAACTATATTCGATATAACATTTCCTTGGCTAATGAGATAAAGTAAGCAACACCCTGTGAAATCATGCTGAAGAACAACATCAAAATGAAGATCATTACCAGCATAGCGAACAATGTAGCAATTGTGAAAAGAATGTTCTTGCCGGCTGAGTACTCATGAATCTGACCCATAGCTGCGATTACGAGCAATGCACAGAACACAAGCGAAGCAGCACTGATAACGCTGTAGAACTCTTTTTCATCTACTGTAACAAGGTTACTGAAAGGCATCAAAGGATACTGAATCAGCGCATAGGGAGTAAGTGCATAACATGTTGCCATGTAAACCTGTCCCAATTTTCCTTTACCATCAAACAATGTGGTCAGCGCCCAGTTACCGACTACCCAAAGGGCAAGGGGGAACAGAACGGAACCCATGTACAGGAAGATGTTGATGTCTTCCCAGTAAACATTTACGAAAATGAAACTTGTGAAACGAAGTTTCAAAACTCTGGCAAGCAATACCAGGAACAAAATAGTGTTTGCAGCTGCGTAGGTACCTCTCTTCTCATGAGTGAGATCCCAGAAGCCATCCAGAGGATGGGTCATGCAGTACAACGCGAACTTTAAGGATTTCCAGTATCTCTGGAGTCCTTCTCTACTAAATAAAGCGAACATACCCTTTCCTCCTTACTCTACTTTGAAAATATCAGCAACTTCGATCTCATGCTTGATGGATCTGACTTTACCGATTGCCATAGGAATCAGGAACAGAAGAACCAGAACGGTTACGATGATACCGATATTTTCCTGAACCCATTCCTTACGATACTGTCTGTATGCCTTTGAGTAGTTCTCATCGTCATACTTCAGTTCGAAGTACTCCATTGCCTCATGGTACTTCTCCTGACGAAGAAGTGCACGACCTACACCGATGTAAGCCAGGTCGTAGTTACCGTTGAGGTCCATTGCCTTCTGCCACATCTGACCGGAAACTTCGTAGTTACCAAGGTCGAACTCGTCGATAGCCTTGTATACGGTCTTACCGAACTCAGTGGTTACGAACATTGTAATACTACAATCAAGTGCATCCAGAACGAAGAGGTCCTGACCCATATGCTCGATTGCGGTAGGCTGTCTGAAGTAACCGTCCATGTTACCGTTGCCGCCGAATGCGAACATCAGCTTACCCTGATCATCATAACCGAAGAGACGTCCACGGTTTCTGTCAAGTGCAACGTAAACATCGTTGTCCATACAGGTGATATCTGTGAAGTGGGAAGGACCTTCATGTCCGCCACCGTTACCCATGTAAAGGTCACCGTATACAGGATACTCACCGTTCTGAACCAGGATATCGCTACCCATCAGGTTCAGCTTCTTAACTGCCTTTGACTTCTTAGCCTTCAGATCTTCTGCTGTAGCGTTACCGTTGGTAGCATAGATGAAACCTTCGTAGTCAATGTAGATGTTCTCATACTCGGTAGGAACGAAAGCGAAAAGCTTTTCTCTCTGCTCCTGAGTAGCGAACTTCTTCCAGATGTAATCTGTCCAGTCGAATGCAACTTCTGCTGCTCCGACGAAACCGGAGAACACACCGTCTGATTCATACTTAATCAGACCTTTGTTGATACCGGTTGCGATACAGTAAACACGGTCTGCTGTATCAATTACCAGCTTGTTGGGCTGGAAAGTCTGCTCGGGATCCAAAGTGGAATCCACAGGCTTATCAAACTGCATTAAGTAGTTCAGGTCTGCATCCAGCTTCAGGATTCTTGCATTACCCTTATCTGCGATGAACAGACATCCCTCTTCAGATACTGCAATATCTGTAGGTCCGTTGAAGGTGTTGTTTTCCTGACCATTGAACTCAGTGATGTATCTTACTACTGTAAAATTATCCTGAGCATCCTTTTCCAACTGGATGATACGGTTGTTACCGGTATCAACGATGTAAAGGAAGTTGTCGATTGCGAACAGGCCCTGAGGATTCTTTAACTTCTCATCAAGTCCCATATCAGCAGTGGTGTAAACCTTACGAACTGTGTAGAAGTCGGGACAATCCTGAACATCTCCCCAGTAATCGTAATTGTAGGTGTAACTATTCTCCATTGCACTTGCAGGCATCGCAGTTCCTGCGAACACGACGGCCGCTAATGACAATGCAGCGATTCCTTTAAATATTCTTTTCATAAGTCACCTCGCTCACATTAATCCTTCAAGCCGGAGCTTGCCATTGTTTCCAAGATCTGGCTCTCTGAGAATACAAAGATTGCAATGGGAACAACCATCAGTACAACCATTACGGCAGCACCCTGACCGGTTCTTGCAATACCACCACCCTGGATCTGCTGCATTGCATATACCAGAGTCTTCTTTTCCTCTGAGTAAATGAATGTTGCTGCTCTGTCGTTCCAAAGTCTCTGTACAGAGAAGATGATCAGAGTCATCCAAGCGGGCTTAACGTTAGGCATTACGATACCGAAGAATACTCTCCACTCGTTTGCACCGTCAATCTTTGCTGCCTCAATCAGAGAGGTAGGAAGACCTTCCATGAACTGCTTCATCAGGAAAAGTCCCATGGGTGAAGCAAATGCAGGAATAATGATTGCCCAGTAGGTATCAATCCAACCCAATTTGTTCAGAATCAGGTAGTTAGGAATAGCTGTTACATAACCGGTGAACATCATCGCAACTGTTACCAGTTTGAAGAATGCTGCTGCGCCGGGGAATTCATACTTCGCAAGAACGAATGCACCCATGGATGCAACGATCAAGTGACCTGCGGTACCTACGAAAGTAATGAATACAGTGTTGAATAAGTATCTTGAGAAGGATACCCAAGACTTACCCATTGTTACAAACAGATCCGCGAAGTTGTCCAACGTGGGATTCTGTGCAAAGAACCTAGGAGGGAATCTGAACAATTCATCCAAAGGCTTTAATGCATTGCTGACTGCGTAAATAATGGGAATAGCCATTACCCAGGCAACGAATGCAAGGAATACAAAGAGGAGAACGTCGCCAAAGATGGAACGATTGGGCTTTCTTCTCTTGATTAACTTTTTCTTGTAAGGCTTTTCGGCTTTTACTTCTTTTATCTTCTTGCTCATATCAGGTACCTACTCTCCTCAACAGACTCTGAATTGCTTTGTTACATAAGATCATCATTAAGAACAGGATGGTTGCAATTGCACATGCATAACCCATTTCAAATCTTGTATAACCGTAGTCGAACAAGTGAGTTACGATAGTACGTGCTGCGTAGTTTGTACTGGGATATCCGCAAAGTGCCATGGTAACGTCACATACACCGAATGCACCGGTAATTGACATAACCGCACCGAACATCAGCATGGGCTTCATGTTAGGAAGAGTGATGAACCAAAGCTCCTGCCATCTGTTCTTGATACCATCCATGTAACCTGCCTCGAACTGAGATCTGTCAACACCCTGAAGACCTGCTACGAAGGAAAGGAATCCGGTACCCAAGCTCATCCACAGGATAACAATCATACAAATAGGAAGCATC
The DNA here is from genome assembly GCA_045597705.1 of Acetatifactor sp. Taxonomy (GTDB): domain Bacteria; phylum Bacillota; class Clostridia; order Lachnospirales; family Lachnospiraceae; genus Acetatifactor. The sequence goes on along the minus strand of JAZLKR010000001.1, from coordinate 15,735 downwards.
CATGTAGGATTGATGAACCAAAGGATGGGGGTATCAATGATACCAACTTCCATCAGGAAGTTATTAACGATACCGTAAGCATCTCCTCTGAAGAAGATGGAGAAAATCATGTAACAGGTACCTGCGATGGAAGGTGCGTAGAAGACGATAACCGCTACGGAACGAATCCATCTGGGCAACTCGTTGATCAGCCAAGCGAAAAGGAATGACATGATATATCCGAGAGGACCGGTAATAACTGCAATCATGAATGTGTTCTTAACACCTACGAGGAAGATGTCATCCTGCAGAATCAGGTTGATGTAGTTCTGCAGGAAAATAAATCTGGGGCTCTCCAAAATATTATAGTAAGTAAAGCTGTAATAGATTGAAGTAATAACGGGCATGATATAAAACATAAAGAACAAAACTGCGAAGGGAGCAAGGAACAGATAACACATCTTGCTTCTCTTTGCCTTTTTGATTGCTACCTGCGCATTGTGTTTACGCAGGGCAACGTATTTGCTAAAAAATTCTTTCATTGTTCACTCCCCTATTCTACCGGCAAACCGAACTCGATTCGCTTCTTGGTAATTTCTTCGTCAATCTTGATGGAGTAGTCAATAATTGTCTCACGAGTATCGTCCTTATCAATCAGAACCTTTCTGATTGCATTGGAGATGTGACGTCCGGTGTAGTAACCACCGGGAACCTCTCTGATACCTACGGTGTTGTTCCACTGCTGTTCCAATACCTGGATATCATCGTAGCTCCAAGACAACTGCTTGAACGCATCCTGGTTAGCGGTTGCATATCTAGCGGAAGAACCGAGCAATGCTTCGATTTCACGTCCGAAACGAACCTGAGTATCTGCATCTGCCCACCACTTCATGAACTCCCATGAGTTCTGCTTAACGAGCTCGTCATCAGATGCGATCATCATGGTTGCAGAACCGGTGATGAATGCCTGACGGTCGATGTAGGTCTCGCCTGCTGCATTGGTCTTCTCTGTACCGGGGATCAATGTGAAGTCCCAAAGGCCTCTGATCTCGGGTGCGGATACCATCAAAGTGTTGTATGTAGAGTATGCTGCGATACCGATAGGCATTTCACCTGAACGGAAACGGCTTACAAAGTCATAAACCTGAGGAAGACCGTAGTCGTTGAAGTATCTTACATAATCATCGAATGCCTTAATACCTGCTTCGTCATCAACTCTTGTCTTTGTACCGTCTGCATTGTACATGTCACCGCCGTACTGGAACAGCAATGAGAAGTACATTGAAAGGTCAGGGTTGTTGGAAGCGATTGAGGTGCTGGCTGCTGCTGCACCTGAGCTACCTGCTGCGGTAGGAATACCAACAGAAAGGTTATGTCCCTGAATGGTAGGAAGCATCTCGATGAGATCCTGCCATGTCTGAGGAATTTCAAGGCCAAGCTCTTCAAGAACGTCCTTACGATAGAACATTACATTGAAGGTCTGGGTTTCGGGCATACCGTAAAGATGTTCAACACCGTTCTCGTCCCACAGCTTGTACTGCTCATAAGAGCTGGGAGTGTAATGAGAAAGAACTTCCTTGTAGCCGGCAAACTGAGTCAGATCCTCAGAAGCCTTACGGAGTGCGTAGTTTACAGGCTGGTCAGCACCAACTGACAATGCTACGTTAGGTCCTCTTCCTGCAAGTACTGCATTCAGAAGTGCGCCGGGATCAACGATTTCTACGTTAACCTTGATGCCGGTCTTAGGTGTGAATCCGTCATCAACCATGGACTTAAGAATAGTACCCTGGTCACGACCGGTCATAACCCAAACCTTAACGAGGCCTGCGTCCTTAGCGTCGTATACATCACCAACTGAGTTGTAGTCAACAAAGAAGGAAACAACGAAGGACTTAAGTTCATGCCAAAGCTTTGTAATGAAGTAAGCCTTGTCTTTCTTTACCTTGGCTTCAGTACCACTGATTACCAGGTAGTCAATATCCAGCTTTGTATCGCTCATGTTAAGGGAAGCGGTACCAAGGGAAGTGATGTTATCCTTAAAGGATGTAAATTCAACTGTAATCTTGTTGGGCTTCTCACCGAAACGCTCCAGCTGCTGTGCTACGGTCTGTGCGGTTGCGATGTTGTCAGCCTTCTGTCCGCTGTAAGCAACGGTATCGTCTACAATCTTGTAAAGTCTCTTGGACTCAAGATCCATAGCCTGCATTACTTCAGGGTAGTTCTTGTCGATCTTATAGTCACGATAAAGGTCAGGTGAAGCACCGGTGTAAACCAGAATCTTTCTGTAAATCTGGTTCAGTCTGTAGGTGGAATCCTCCAGATCACGAAGGATAGGTCCAAGGCCGCCAAGTGAAGCTTCCAATCTGATTGTGTGTGTTCCCTTTTTCAGGTAGAAGTTGAAAGCATTGCCCTCTTCGTCAGAAAGTGTCTTGCACTCCCAGTCGTTAGAGTATGCGAAAGCAACTTCCTTCAATTCAGAGAAAGGAATCTCGCCGTCGATGTAGACTGTACGGTTTGAAACGGAACCACGTGAGTAGTTCTGTCTACCTTTGATCATGATGTTGTAATAGCCGTCTTCAGGAACTTCGAAGTCCCATTCGATCCACTGACCTGAGCTTCTCCAAGTTTCACCGCCGACATAGTTCAAAACGGTGTTTGAAACGCTGTTGGGCTGGGTGGTAGGTGAAGATCTGTCATATTTTGCATAGAGAGATGATTCTGAACGAAGTGTAGAGTCTTCGCCCTGTACCTTTAACAGGTACTTACGTCCCTCTTCGGATGCATTAGCTGCAGGCTGCTTAGCAGTATACTCCGCATAAGACTGAATATCCTGTACTGCACTGATCTCGAGCTTTCTGAATACCATAGGCTCATTCTCGGCACCGAGAGTGATTGTATTCTGGCCCTGCTCAAGATAGAACTTGTAAGGTTCAGCCACATATCCTCTGTCATCTCTGAAGTAGCCGTTCTGCCAATAGAATACTTCCTTCTGAGTGGGACGGATTTCATTACCCTGATTATCGACCTTCTTCAGTCCGTCGTCTGTCCAGATTCTGGTGAAGGTTACATTCTTTGCATCCTCGAAAGGAAGCTCACCATTAATCAATACAGAACGCTCAGCTGCTACACCTCTTGATGAGGGAATCAGATATTCAGCGTAAAGATTGTAAAAACCGGAAGCGGGTACGTTTACGATCCAGGTAACATTGGAACCGGTATCTGTCATAAGCGCAAGACCACCGCCCTCGTAGTTATCATAAACCTTAACTTCGCCACTGCCTGTGGAGGTATATTTTGTCAAATCTACCTCTACACTCTGCACAGAATTTTTGGCTCCTGAATGCTCATTCAGATAGCCTGTGTAGGTGCCCTCTCTGTTCAAGCCGTCTACATCGGCTGACAGGTCAACACCTGCATACTTTTCGTGGAAATCTTCCACGCCTCGCATAGATAGCAGTATAAACACTAAGGCGATTACCGCTATCACAGCTACTGTTACAATTACTTTTTTTCCAGAGCTCTTCATACTTTCCTCCACAAACTAGTAATAATTGCAAAAAAACACACACTTTGGGCATGAGTTACCCACATGTATAATAGCATATTACACAAAAGGCAGTCAAGATGTCTCTTCATTCCTTGCTAAAATTCTATTACGATTTGCTTCTTTCTTGTACGATATGTTCATAATGACGAAGGTCTTTTCGTCATTTTTATCAAAAGATTAGGACAAATATGCCATTTGCACATATTTTACGCAATATTTTGACAATTTACGGCCTGCCCCGCTCTCATTTTGTCCAAAAACAAGAAAAAGAGGAGATTTTGCGGTCATCTCCTCTTCTCAAATCTTGCTTATTTATCTTGCGGTATAATTGAAGCCCTTGAAGGAAGCGCTTCCGCCGGCTTCCTGCGTGCTGTATACGCAGAGCCCGAAACGGCATCCGCAGAAGTGGTCCAATCGGAAGGAAAGCTTCTGTTCAGCTTCCAGTTTGGTCCATCTCCAACCCGCTCTATAATAATAGGAAGAAACATCCTTCATCTGATCGAATTCGGCAGCCAGTTTCACGCTGACTTCCTCTTTATCCATGGGAATCAGTACCTCTTCAGGTGCCTCTCCGTTGTCGATTTCCACGCTGCGGACCGTGAGGTAAAGCTTGCCCTCTCTTCTGGTCAGTCCGATAAATCCGTACTGTCCCTGCAGTGCACAAAGACCTGCATAGTCGCCATCCTTCAGGTTGCTTCCATCGATGGTAACCTCAGCCACACAGCCGGGGAAGGTCATTCTCTGGGTGATGGTGTTCTTCGCCTGAGTCAGATTCTTACAAATCTTGTCGGTGGTAACAGTCCAGGTTCCCTTTCCCTTATCCTGGGCAATCAGTGAGCAGTCAGGCTCATGGTTAAACTGCCAGAAATTCTTTAATTCACCCTTAAAATCATCACTTCCCACCAAAGGCATATACTTATGCTCAGGTCTGGTGCTTGTCAGTTCCATTTTTTCGGGAACCTTGCCGTTCTCGCCGAATACGGGATAGTCATTCTCCCAATGAACGGGTACAAGCACAGGCATTCTTCCCACTGCGCCGCTGTCCTGGAAGAGAATCGCATACCACTTTCCGTCGGGAGTATCCACGATACCTCCCTGCGCCACGCCCTGGCCGCAGTATTCTCTGTCATCGTTGAGCACATCGCCGCCCACAAACTCGCCATCCAGGGAATCTGCCACGAAGCAGGCTTCGGTTCTTCTCCAGCGATCTCTCAGGGAGTGAATGAAGAACAGATAGTATTTTCCGTTCAGCTTGTAGAAATGAGTTCCCTCATAGCCAAGCATCGGATTTCCCTCGTCGCTGACTACCAGCTTATGGAAGCCGCCCTCCAAAGGTCCGGTCAGGTCTGCCTTCAGCTCTGTGATATAGATATTTCTGTTGCCGTATGCGATATAAACTCTGTCATCATCGTCAAATAACAGGGAGCAATCATGATAGAAGCCCTCGATTGTGCTCTTCTTCCAGGGTCCCTGAATGTCTGAAGCAGTGTAGAGATAAGTCTTCTGCGTGTCATTTGCCACAAATGCCACATAGAAGGTGCCCTTGTGGTAGCGCAGGCTTGCCGCCCACATGCCCTTACCGTATACATTTGCCTCGCCCTCAAGCTTCTGAGCGGGTGTGCTGTCCAGAGTATCATACACATAAGCCGCATGCTCCCAGTTTCTCAGGTCGTAGGAACGTAAGATTTCGCAGCCGGGGAAGAAATGCATGGTAGTGCTTACCATATAATAGGTATCTTCCACGCGAATGACATCGGGATCGGGATAATCCATTCCGGTCAGGGGATTGATGTTCGGATGCTGCATGACTCTGTCATAATTATATCCTGTGTCTGACTTAATCTTCGCCTGCTTGATTTCGAAGTAAACTACGCCATTCTCCTGTACGGGAAGAGTCACAACGGTCTTATCCTCCGCACTCTTCAGTCTCGCACTGCCAACCTTGGGGCATGCAGCGCTCTTAATCAACTCAGTCTGCTCCAGAGAAGGATTTGCGGGCTCTCCCAGATCATGCCATACCTTCAGGGGATTACAGGTATCCTCATCCACGGTCTTGGTCAGCAGATAACCGTCCATTGCACCGGGAATCTCCAGTGTTACTTCCATATCAATGCCTCTGCGGTGGTTAGTCATGTTCCATGCCACACCGCGAAGGGTACCGTCGTTCAGCTTCATTACAACAGTGTTGTTGTCACGATAGATGCAGGTTCCCTGCTTTTCCTTCAGATTCTTGAAGAAAGCAAAGCTCCAGAAGGTAGGCTTGGGGATGCAGCCGTTTGCCACAAGGCCGAAACCGCCGTGGAAGGGGGTAAAGGGAACACCTCTCTCCTCAAACACATCACCAAAAGTCCAGTAGGAGTAGGACTCGTTGTCCTCGCCCAGTCTGGAGAGCTGCTGTGCCAGGAATGCCGCATTCTGGTTTGTATCATGAATGGGCGCATTGGGAATATAGGAGGTATTGTACTCGGTAATATGAATCTCCAGTCCCTTGTACTCCTCAAAGCTGTCGATAATATCTCTGGTGGTATGCAGGTTTGCGAAGCCTTCCTCCGCCTGCATCAGCTCGATGTAGCCGTAATGGCCGATATCATCGGGAAGCTCGGAGGTATAGTGATGTCTGGTCACAAAATCCACGGGAATCTTATTCTCATGGCAGAAGGTCATAAAGCCCTTAATCCAGATTTCATCGCTGCCGCCACAGACTGCAGGTCCGCCTACGCGGAATGCGGGATTCACTTCCTTGATTGCATAGAAGGTGTTGCGGAACAGCTTGAAGTACTCCTGCATGTCCGCGTGCTCCCAGAAGCCGGGCAGATTGGGCTCATTCCATACCTCGATGGGCCAGGTCAGTACTTCAGCCTCACCATATCTCTCGATAAAGTGGCGAAGCAATGCCTGTACCATGCGGTTCCAGTTGTCATAATCCGCAGGAGGTGTGGTATTTCCCTTCCAGTAGAATACGGTCTGAGTGCCGCTTGCCATCTTCTCGGGCATGAAGCCGAGCTCCAGGAAAGGCTTTAAGCCAAGCTCCCTGTAGCTGTCCATCACTCTGTCCACATAGGTGAAGTTATATTCCACGGTGCCGTCCGGTCTCTGCTGATAAATTGCGATATCGTCGCAGAACAGGCCATGGCCGCGGATATGCTGAAAGCCGATGTAATCCTGAACCAGCTTCAGCTGATCGTAATACTCCTTATGTAATGCAAGCCCCATTCTTCCTGTACCTACGCAGAAGTCAACCGCATTATGGAACTTCACGTTTGCATTCAGGTCCAGGCTGATTTTTCTCTTTTCCATTGTTTTTCCCCTTTACAATTTATTTTACAATTACCTTTATTTCTACATTTGCATATGCAGCAGCAACATCCATATCCTCTGTCACATCCAGGATAGGGCAGCCGTCCACATCAAAGAAGACTCTTCTCACACCGCTGCTTCGCACCCCTTCCTCACCGGGTCTTGCGTGATAGGTATTCCAGATGGTGCCGAATTCATCGGTCACATAAGCGTTATGACCGGTTCCGAATTCACCCTTTACACTTCTGGAGGTCAGGATGGGATAATTATTCTTCTTCCAGTTCTCTCTCACCAGCAAATCCTTGCCCGCAGGAATCTCCAGATAGCTCACCACATAAGAACTGTCAACGGCTGCTGCCGAGAAGGTGATGAACAGCTTGTCCTTGCCAAACAGAGCAAACGGTCCCTCCTCTACAAAGGTGTGATTGTTGCCCCAGCCGTAATCAGGTTTGGAAAGCACTACCGGCTCGCTCAGAAGCATCCATGGCTTCTCGGGATTCAGCTTTGCAATATACAGCCAGGCGCCCAGGTCCTTAGGCAAGAACTGTCTCTGAGACCAGATGACATAGAAGCTTCCTTCCCACTCATAGCAGGTCATATCCAGGGTAATCTCCTTGCCCATCTCACAGATATCGCTGCCGTCTGCCTTCACAACACGCTTGGGTGCCGACCAGTCTTCCCTGCAGGAGGGTCTTCCGCCCTCGCGCAGCTCCATGATATGGCTCTCCTCGCAGAAGAATTCTCCGGGAGTCGCCGCATGGAAAATATACAATCTGCCGTTAATCTCATGAAATTCAGGTGCCCAGAGCAGTCCACCGATTCCCTCATAGGTGGAGGAATCCAGAATCAGGTGCTCCTCTGCAGTCACCAGGCCTTCCATGGTGTCAGATTCTCTCACATAAAGGGTGTGATTATTATCCGCATCGTTGGTAGCGATGAAATAGTAAACGCCCTCCCAATAGCAGATGCAGGGATCCGCACGATTAAATGCAACCGGGAAGCCGAAATGCTCCTGATGAATACGGCCCTTTGCCATATATTCACCGGGTTTTGTGAAGTCCACACCGGTTATGTCCCAGTCCACTCTCTTCTCCACAGCCTGTCCGTCCGTATAGAGAGATTGTACCTTTACAGCTGCCAGTTCCTCCGCATTTGATACGGTCACGCTCTCAGGTACCGTATTACCGCAATGTACCGGCGGCATCAGTTTCTTCTGCAGATACTCTGCCAGACAATCGGGAATGACTACAGCGGTCTCCAGATGTGCGCCTTCCATATCAAGCAGTTCCTTATCCGCAAGCTTCTGCGCCTCCTTGCAGGCAGTTTCCGCATAGCTTCCTCCATCGATTACAGTTCCTGCAATCTCAGCGATAATCTTGCCTGCCGCAAGTTTCTCCCCGGCCTTCAGGTCTCCGACAGAAACAGCAGCCTGCCTGCATTCGCCGGCCTCATTCTTCCACTGCAAAACCACTTCACTGCCCTCGCCTGCAACAGCGAACTCTGCAATATATTCCTCATCCAGTTTTACCAGACCCACTTCCTTGTAGTACAGGAAATCCTTTGTGGTCCAATATAAGAGGCAGCCCTTGCTGCTCTCATCCGGGTCACCCTCGCTGCCGGTACGAATGGCCAGCACGCCAAAGGTATCCTCGTTCACCGCAAACAGTCTGGGATGCTTCAGGCTCATCGGATTCAAGGAGCCATCCTCATTCTCCGTAGCAAGCGCAAACAGAACGCCGGAATTGTGGTTCAGGCTCTGTACCGCGCCCTTTTCACCATCCATTGCCAGGTGAAGACTGTAGGCCAGTCTTGGATCATAATGTACATTATCGATAGGAGCTCTGGTATATCCGTATAATAACTTCATATCGCACCTCCGGTTTGATAGATTCTAATATCCACTATTCCTATAGTACCGCGATTGACTGAAACTTTTCAATGATATATACTGATGTAAAATTGATTTATTCTCATATTGGAGCAAATTCAGATTATGAACAATCTTTTATTCTACGGCTACAGTGCCACGCATTCCAAGGAATTCATTTACGGTTATCCGGACAATCAGGACTCCTACCTGCTGTTGTTGGTCACCTCCCCCGCCAGTTTCTGGGTGGACGGAGAATTTCGGGATTACCCGCCCAATACCGCCGTTCTGTACGCCCCCGGCCAGCGGATTTTCTACAAGGCCAACGGCGCGGAATACGAAAATGACTGGATTCGTTTTGCCAGCGACGAGGTTTTCGTCTCCGGTTTCCCTTTAAAAGGCATTCCCTTTTCGGTTTCCGATCCGGAATATTGCCACAATCTCTTCCGTCTGCTGACCTGGGAGGCAAATCTCGGTTCCGGCCACAGCGATATGATTATCGCAGATCTGCTTCGTGTTCTGTTTCAGAAGCTGTCGGACGATACCATCAACACCCCCGACACGCCCCATGCCGCCAACCTGATGCGCCTTCGCAAACAGATTGCAAATTCTCCCCAATTGGATTGGACTGTTGCCGGCATGTCCGAGCAGCTCCACTTAAGCCCCGGTTACCTGCAGCTTTTGTACAAGCAGACCTTCGGCACCTCCTGTATGGAGGATGTCATCGAGGGCCGTCTTCGTCTGGCCCGTGAGCAATTGACTTATACTGAGAAAAGCATCCGTGAAATCGCGGAATTCTGCGGTTACAAAAATGTCGAGCACTTCTGCCGTCAGTTCCGCAAATGGAACGGCTGTACCCCCGGAGTCTTCCGTCAATCCGCTAAAACACAATAAAAACACAATACTCCGGCTCGTGATAGAAAACCACAGCCGGGGTGTTGTATATAAGGGAATATATCTACTCCCATATTCATGGGCGGATTACCGTCGAAGAGCTGGTATTCGCGAGAAAAAATTAGTCCGTGCCCAGAATCTGCTGCGGTACTCCGAATACAGTTATATCGAAATTGCCAATTATCTGGCCTTCTCTTCCCAGAGTCATTTCGTAAACAGTTTTAAAAACAATATGGTATGACACCCAAGAAATATCGGGATGTAAACTATCGAACAACCTGGGAGACCTCCGGCAGCTAGTCGAAATCAATCGGGAATGCTGTCAGCCACACACAGACTCCCATAGCCTACCTTGGCGTTTGGATACGAAGCCTCTCCGCGAAGAGGCTTTGCTCCACGCTGCAGGTAGGCTTTCATTTTCTCTCCATATAAAAAGGAATCATTACCGCGCACAATACCCCACTCCATCAGAAGTGCTGCCGCGCCGCTGACTGCAGGGGTGGCAAAGGAGGTCCCGGATGCCGTTGAATCACCGCCTTCCGGAAGAATGACCGGCACATTTACTCCCGGTGCCGTCAAGGTTGGTTTGCTGCTGCCAAAATCTGCCGGCTCCTGCAGACTGCCCCTGCCCGAAAAGTCTGCGTAGGCCTCATATGTGCTGTCATAGGCACCTACCGTTATTACTTTTGCAGCCGTGGAAGGTATCGTCAATGTGCGCTCCGCAGAAGGTTTTGAAAAAGCCGTGCGTAAGCTGCGTGAAGCCGCAGCGGGCAGATATAGATGATATCCTCCCGTTTTGATCTCCGCAGGCTCCAAAAGAATGGACCAGCTGCCGCTGTTGATATAGTTCCCGACAGCAGGGTACAATTCCAGATAAAGCTCCCTGGCCGCCGAATAGGGAGTTGGCTCCCCCGTATAGACCAGCCCTTCCGTCTGCTCCAACCGGAAGGAATACTTCCCTTCCGAAACCGCAGGGGAAAGCTGCACTTCCATACCGCCGGGAGACCGCAATTTCACCCGAAAGCTGTCACTGTAATGGCTCCACAGCTGCACACTCACCGTTCTTTCATACTCTCCAATCAGCAGTTCTGCCGTCTCTGTCTGTCCCGGCCTGAATTGTCCCTTGAAATGTCCCCCTGCATTTCCCTCATTTCCACTGCCCACGCAGATAACCGTTCTGCCTGTTTCCGCCGCATTATCCAGAAACCGTTCCAGCAGGGAACTGCCGTCATGTGCGCCATAATTGTTCCCAAGACTCAGATTGATGACTAACGGCATCCCAAGCTTTTCCGCCTTTCTCAGGCACCAGGTAACCGCACGCATAATCTGTGTTGTTCGCGGAGCACTTCTCTCCCCAGTCTGTCCCAATTTCACCGCCAGAATTCCTGCTTTTGGAGCCATTCCTGCGTATGTTCGGCTGCTCCCCACCGCAATGCCGGCCACTGCTGTGCCGTGCCCGCTTATATCTGCCGTGCGCAGACCGCTCTTTCCGTTTTGCTCCGACTCCAGTGCCTCATCAATCTCCCATGCACCATATTCCACACCATCGGCAAAGTCCTCCGGAGGCCGTTCTCCGGGCAGCGGAGCCAGCGACTGGTCCCATAAAGCCCTTATTCTGGTTTTCCCTTCCGGTGTCCGAAACGCAGGCAATTGATACGCGATACCGCTGTCAATGATTGCCACCAACACCCCTTGTCCTGACAAAAAAAGATCCCGGCGGGACAACTGTTCAGCACAGGAGTCCCGCCCGGGATCAGGCATTCTTTCATAGAAAAAGCTTTTAGGCTTTTCCACATATTCAATTTGTTCCAATCCGGCAATTGTCTCCACCAGATTTTCCGGAACCGTCACAATGGCATAGCCTGCAATCAATGGCTCCACCGGGATTCCGTCACCTGCAAGCATTGACAAATCACCATGATATTTCACAATCAGTTCCCAGGTTCTGCTCTGCCTGCGAAACCCCACATTCAGATCATTGGTCTGTTCTCTGATTTCCTCAGGTGTCTCAATTGCCATCTGCAGAACCGTCTCCAGTTTCTGGTTCATAAAACCGCACTTTCAGCATTTCTTTCCAAAACCTATGCAGGCGTTACTCTGCATAGAACACCTTCAGCGTATCCACCAGATACTTGGTATCCTTTGCTCCTGCTGTCTCCACAGCGGAATGCATTGCCAGCTGCGGCAATCCGATGTCCATGCTGGAAACCGATACATGAGAGGTTGATATATTGCCCAGTGTAGAGCCGCCTACCAGGTCCGCGCGATTTGCGAAGGTCTGGAAGGGAGCGCCTGCCGCCTGGCACAAAGACTTCATCTTGGCTGCGGAAACTGCGTCCGTAGTATATTTCTGGCTGCCATGATACTTGATTACAACGCCGCCGTTCATGTAAGGGCGGTTGGTGGGATCAGCCTTCTCGGGATGCGCAGGATGCACTGAATGCGCATTGTCCGCAGAAATCAGGAAGCTTCCTGCCACCAGCTTCAGATAATCGCTTCTCTCCATGGAAAGCGCCTCGCTGATGCGAACCAGAGTATCCTCCAGGAAGGTGGAATCTGCGCCCTGCTTGGTGCCGCTGCCCACTTCTTCATTGTCAAATACGGCACAAATGTTGATATAATTCTCCGGTGTGCTCTCTGCAAAAGCCTTTGCGGAAGAAAAGGCACACTGCAAATCATCCAGTCTGGGGGAAAGAATGAATTCGTCGTTCGCGCCGAAGAATCTGCCCTTCTCCCTGGTGTACAGGAACAGGTCATGTCCCAGAATCGCTTCTGCCTTCACGCCTGCTGCCTTAGCTACCACCTGCATCAGGGAAGGTTTTTTGCCGTCCTTTTCACATTCGCCGAACAAAGGAAGCAGGTCCACCTGGGGATTATACTGAAAGCCCTTGTTGATCTCACGATTCATGTGAATTGCCACATTGGGAATCAACAGCAAATCCTTATCTACATTCACATTTTTGCTGTTCAGTCCGTTTTCATCCTGCACAACAATTCTGCCCGCTACGGAAAGAGGACGATCCAGCCAGCTGGAATAAATCATGCCGCCGTAGCCTTCCGTGTTCAGCCGCACGAAACGACCTTCAGCCACACATTCGGGAGATTCCTTGATTTTGAAGGTAGGTGAATCACTGTGGGAAGCCACCATATGGAAGCCCTTTGCTTCTCCTTCCGGCAGTCTGAACGCAATCACGGAGGAATCATTTCTGGTAACGAAATAGCCTTTGCCGGATTCAAGGCTCCAGCTTTCCGTCTCTTTTCTCTCCTCAAAGCCTGCTGCCGCAAACATCGCCTTCAGATTGTCAATCGCCTGGAAACAGCTGGGGCTCTTCTCCACAAACGCCAGCATTTCCTTTGCTACTTTGCTGTATTCTTTCATTTCAAACTCCTAACGATAAATAATTCCTGCAGATAATTCCTCCGCCTTCTGCTGTCCGCAGAACAGACCCACCAGGGCAAGGCCAAAGTCGATGGCGGTACCCATACCTCTCGAGGTGATGATATTTCCATCAATGGAAACAGGACCTGCGGTCACCTCGGCACCTTCCAGATGACCTTCAAAATTGGGATAGCTGCATGCCTTCTTGCCTGCCAGTAACCCTCTGTGTCCGAAAATACTGGGAGCCGCGCAGATTGCGGCAATATACTTTCCTGCTGCCGCAAAAGCATCAATCTGTGCCATCAGTTTTTCACAGGCCTCCAGGTTTTTCGTTCCGGGCATACCGCCGGGCAGCACCAGACAATCCTGTGCATCAAAATCCAACGCATCAATTGTGGTATCCATGGTCACTTCAATACCGTGGGAACCGGTCACTCTGTCAGCGCCATCCACGGAAACCATATTGATTTCCAGACCTGCACGTCTGCACAAATCCACAACTGTCAATGCCTCAATCTCCTCGTAGCCGGGAGCAAAAAAGATTGCTAATTTACTCATTTATTCACCAAACCTTTCCAAAATACTCATATGTCACACATTAAATCAAGTATACACATTTCCTGCGCCCATTTCAATCGTAAAAAGTACCTCTGCCCGCCTCTTTATTATCATAATTCATAAAAAATTAATACAATTTCCGCAGAACTTGGTAATTTTTCATAGTAAATTGATAAAATCCATGATATAATGGAAGCATAAACGAGGGCTGCCTGCCTTCGTCTCCATCTTTGGAACGACTAGAATAGAAATGAGAATGATGTTATGGAAATTGAACGAAAATTTACGATTAAAACCCTTCCCGCCGATCTGGATCAGTACCCTTTCCGCCACATTGAGCAGGGTTACCTCTGTGTTACCCCCGTTGTGCGTGTAAGACGTGAAGATAATGATTTTATCCTGACCTACAAGGGCAGCGGCATGATGGCCCGTGAGGAGCACAATCTCGCGCTGAATGAGGAGGCTTACTATCATCTTCTGAGCAAGGCCGACGGCAATATTATCTCCAAGAAAAGATACCTGATTCCCTTGAACAACCCTTCCTTCCGCGAAGGCTTTCCCACTCCTCCCGATGACTACTCTCTAACCATCGAGCTGGATGTTTTCGACGCTCCCTTTGCTCCTCTGATTATGGCAGAGGTAGAGTTCGGCAGCAAGGAAGCTGCAGAAGCATTTGTTCCCCCGGATTGGTTCAACGAAGATGTTACCTACTGCAAGGAATTCCACAATTCCTACATGGCGATGAACCCTGCTCCTTCTATCCTGCAGGCAGAGTTACACTCCCGCTCAGAATCCGGTTCTTCCAACTAAATATGACAAAACAAAAACGCGTCCATTTCGGACGCGTTTTTTTATTCACTCTACATGATAAATTGTAAGGTACAGAATGCTGCGTAGATTGCAAGCAATGCAATACCTTGCCAACGATACAGCTTACCTTTAATCAATGCAGGCACTGTCATGATTAACATAACGCCAAGCATCAAAGGCAAATCCAATACCAGAGAAGCATTGATGCCGAACAGCTTTGACTCACTGGGTACAGCGAAAGGAGAAAGTGTTACGCTGGCACCGCAAACCAGGACCAGATTGAACAGGTTTGCACCGATTACATTACCCAGGGACAAAGCGCCGTGGCCCTTTGCCAGGGAAGTAATTGCAGTTACCAGTTCGGGAAGTGAAGTTCCGAGAGCCACAAAGGTAAGTGCGATAACGGTCTTGGGAACACCCAGTGCCTCAGCAATGTAAGTACCGTTGTTTACCAGCAGGTTTGCGCCGACAGCAATCAGGGCTGCACCTGCAATCAGAAGAACAAAAGCCTTTACCATAGGCATATCTTCCTGCGCTTCCTCTTCCTCAGAAGGAGCGGGAGGATTTTTCTTCATGGAACGAACTGCCATCACAATATATACAACAAAGATTGCCAGAAAAATGATACCTACCGTTCTGCTGAAGAAGCCGGTTGTATAAGCAATTGCCGCGAAGAAAAATGCAGCGCCGAAGAAGAACAGAACGGAAAGCTTCAGGCTCTTCTTATCTACCAGACCGGGCTTTACTGCGATAGTGATTGCGGAAATCAATGCAGTGTTACAGATGATGGAACCGATTGCATTACCGTACGCCATCTCGGATACACCGGAAAGTGCACTGGTTGCGGAAACCATTACCTCAGGAAGCGTTGTTCCGATGGAAACAACCGTCGCACCAATCAACAGCTCGGGAAGTTTGAATCGGCGTGCCACACCAACCGCACCGTCAACGAAGAAATCGCCGCCCTTAATCAAGCAGAGCAGGCCAACAATAAACAACAGAATTGCCTTTACCATATTATCCTCCTGATAAGCAAAGTATTAAATCAATCTCAAAATACACTACCATAAATCCGTGCAAAAAGAAAGACCTATTACACTAGTATACGCCGATATCCTTTTGCTTATAAAGCGCAAAATTGGTCTGTTAGGAGGCTCTATCGTGCAGAAAGTGAACGATTCAAAAAAAGACAAGAAAGGATTTGCTCCTGTCTTGTCTTTTTCAATGCGGATAACAGGACTTGAACCTGCACGTCATGGACACCAGAACCTAAATCTGGCGCGTCTGCCAATTCCGCCATATCCGCTTATAACATATTTGATATCTACACGGAATCGTCAGACCGATTGCTTCGCAATCTCGCGTCTGCCTACAAGTGAACAAGTTCACTTGTCAAGAATTCCG